>CBDBUR010000001.1:0-711217 GCA_965212115.1 Alphaproteobacteria bacterium
CAATTGTCCCCGCCGTGAGCGTGCGGGTCGCGCCGCTATTGGAGATATTGCCTGTCGTCGCGGTGTCTCCTGCCGTCAGCACGAGGCTGCCCGCAGCGCCAACATTGATGTTGTTGCTGAGCGTGATATCGCCCGTCGCAATGACAGTGAGGTTCGCACTATCCGTTGACGCCGTTACCTCGCTCAAAAGATCGATGCTGCCCGCGCTCAAAATGCGTGTGCCACTGATCGTAATCCCAGTACTGCCATTCAAATCAAGAGCGCCGCCAATTGTGATGTTGGCATTGATCGCAACCACACCCCCCATGCTTATTAAAGTGAAGTCGCCCTCCCCGCCATTATTAAGCGACGTCGCCACGGTCACATCCACGGCGCTGGTCAGCGACACAGTCCGGCCATCGGCGATCATCCATGAATAAACAGTCTGCGCCGCTTCTGTGTTGAGGGTCAGTGAACCAACCGTGCTTGCGCCATCGGCGCCAACCAGCGTAAGGGGAGCCGTGCTGCCAAAGGCGCCAGCCTGCGTGATCGTCACGCTGGGCAAAATCACCGTCGCGACGGTGTCATCGGTGCTGGTGATCCCGCCTGCGAGGTTCAAAACCAAGCCGCCAGCGTCCATCATGCTGCTCATGATATTGACACCACCATTGAGTGTGAGCGCACCGCTGTCGGTGATGATTGTCAAAGTGCGCCCTGCAAGATCAATGCTCCCCGCTGTGATGAGCACACGATCAGCTTGAAATGTGATCGCCGTAGGAATAGCCGCAGCGAACGTAATCGCGCCGCTGCCCGCGTCCAATGTGATGCTGTCTATGCCGCGAAGCAACCCAGCAGGGAAATCAGTAGCAGCAAACTCAAAGGCGCTTTCCGCAATGAATCTGCCCTCACCATTATTATCAAGCGGCGTCGTGTTATCAGCCCAAGCAGCAGCGGCAATAAGATTGCCTGAAGCAAACAGCAGCTCAGAAGGGGCAGAATATAGCAGGAACATCGCAGGCGGCGTGTTGGCATCACCTGTAAAGTCGGCAGCCTGCGCCAGAATGACGCGACTCGCCAAAATCCGAGTGCTGGTGGCACCAAAGTCGATGGCGCTCGTCGTATCGGAATCTGAAGTCGCCATCGCCGCAAGCCTGAGGACGCCATCATTGATATCAATGTCGCCCACCGTCAAATTGCCTACAGCGGTGATCCTGAGATGATTTATAGTGGCCTCCCTTGTGATCCCGCCTGTGATCATAATCACCCCGCCAGTTAACTCCCTGTCGTCGCCTATGATCTGAATATCTTGCGCATGAGAACTTGCCGTCATGAGCGTGAGCGCACCGCCGCTAGTATCAATATCGCCATCAATCGTGATGCTGTTAGCCGCGGTGGTTTCGGCAGTCGAGATGGTCAGCGCCCTAGCCGCTAATGGGTCATCTGATATGATATTGCCTGTGATCGCAACTCTTGTGGCAGACAGCACCACATCCGCAGTGAGTTGAATCTCGCTGCCGTCCAAATTAATTGAGCCGGGATCTCTGCCGAGGTTGCCCCCAACGATGATTGGGCAGTTTGTGCAGGTAAGATTAAAGCTGCCCGTGAGAGACGTATCGGTAGTCTTGCCACTCATTGACATCCAATCCTGAATCGCCTGCTGCGCCGGATCAGCCTCTGTTGCGCCTGCGCCAGATGTCGTCAAAGTCAGATCCATGGCCTCATTCGTAAAGACGAACTCCCGATCAGAGCCAAACGCATCCGTTTGCTCTAAGGTCAGTGCGGCGGCGGTGATCTCTCGAACATTGGCGCTATCTCCAATGCTGCCATTTGCGCTCAAGGTGAGCTCATCAACATCTGACACACTCAAAATGATGTTGGCGCTGAGCGTCAAGCTGTTGGCGGCCGCAATGGTGATCGTTCTCTTGCCCGTGCCTGTCGTGCCAATCAGGCCGGTGAGCATAATGTTCATGCCCCCAAGTGTTTGTATGCCTCCGGCAAAGTTGATCTGCCCGCCCGTGCTTGCGGACGCCAAAGTGAGATCGCCTGACCCGGTATTGATGTCCGCACCGCCTGGGATCACGATCACGCAATTATCGACGGCGCAAGCAAGAGACAAAGACGTGTCGGGCACAGACATCCAATCTTGGAAGCTTTGCGTCGCCGCTATTCTTGTGGTGAGCGTGAGCGTATCCACACCCTCCAGCGTGAAGTCGATATCACCAAACGCGGCATCTTGAATCATCGTGATGCTCATCACCTGGAACGTCACGGCGCTCGCTGCGGTGATCGCGCCAGTTGCAGCCGTCGAGGCGGTCAGGGTGAGGCTATTGCTACTGCCGATCACATCACCGGCAAGCGCGATGCTGCCGCCCTCGAGCTCGATGGCGGAGGCACCCAAAACGATCGCGCCGCCTTGGGCAGTCGCTGTCAAAGAGAGTGTGCCGGTGAGGGTGATGTCGGCGCTAATCAGAAGCGAGAGCGCTGTGCTCGCCAAAGTGAGGCTGCCCGTGCCGATATTGCGCGGCGCGCCGTCGCCCGTATTGACGATAGATGCTGCAACCCCCACATTGCCGCGTGAATTGGTGATAGTTAAATCTACGTCTTGGACAATCATCCAATCTTGAATATTCTGGGTTTCAATGCTGGTGGTATTAAAGGTCAGCGACTGGCTTGTGCCCATCAGGGTGAACATGAACAAATCTGCAGAGCCAAAAACGCTTCCCTGCGTCAAAGTTGCCGAGCCGACGCTCAAGGTTGGCGTGGTATCGCCGGTGGTGGTGATTTCGCCTCCTGTCGCAGTCAGCGTCAGGGTCGCCGTGCCAACATTGATGCTGCCCACAGCCAAATCGCCTGTCGCGATGGCCATCAGAGCTGTATTGGTCGCGGTGGCAGCACCTGTGAGCGTGATGTTATTGCCGCTCAATCGGGCGGCGGCAGTGAGCATAAGCGCGGTGCCATTCAAAATGAGATCACCCGCGCCTGTCGCAATATCGCCTGCGATCGTGATATCGCAACTGAGGCAAGTGAGCGACAGAGTTGTGCCGTCTTGCTCCATCCAATCAAAGACGGTTTGCGCCGCCGATGTGGTGAGCGTGAGTGAGCCAACCGACCCCGTCAAAATAAACTGATTATCAACAAACGCGACATCTTGCGCGAGAGTGATCGCGGCAGCAGTCAGCATCGGAGGACTCCCGCCAGTGGTGATCACACCGGTTACAACGCTATCACCCGCGCCTGCCGTCATTGAGAGCGCGCCTGCGCCAAGGTTGATATCGTTATTGATCGCAATATTATTTGCCGCAGTGAGTGTGAGATCTGTGCCGCTCGCTGTCACTGCGCCTGTCAGATTAATGGTGTCGGCACTCAATGCGACGCTGCCGCTCAGCATGATCCCGGTTGAACCGTTCAAGGTGAGACTGCCGCTAGTGGCAATGTCGGCCGCAATCACGAGATTGCCGCCCATGTTGGTGACAGATAGAGTCCGGTCGGCTGCCCTCATCCAATTGTGGATTGTTTGACCATTGGCGTCAGCAGTTTCCAGCGTTAGCTTGGTCACGCCGGTCAATATAAATGGGACATCGTCATCACCACCCAAAGCGCCCGCCTGCATGATTGAGACGCTCGGCACATTAAGAGTTGGCGCGCCGACGCCTGCGCCTGTGATGATGTTGCCTGTGCTCTGCAAAGTCAGCCCATGCGCAGCAGCGCCGACAGGATCGGCGGTGCTCGCGATCATCAAGCCATTGACGCCGCCATTGAGCGTGATCGCGCCTCCATCGGAGATGATCGTCAAAGTGCGCGCACCGAGCGCAATACCCGATGCGTTGATGACCACAGCTCGGGCGCGGAATATAATTGCATCGGCAGCTCCAGCAGCGAACGTGATCATGTCTGCGCCAAAGTTGAAAGTGAGAAGGTCTAGGGCGCGCAACACGCCATCAGCTGAAAAACCGACGGTCGATGCTGGATCAAGCGGGGTGGCAGCATCACCTTCAACAATAACCGTCGGCAGAAACGAAACTGCCCAGTTGTCGGAATTGTCTTCGCTGCCATCAGTTACAGCCCCGCGATAAATGGCGACAATTCCCTCATTCTCCCTCGTCAGCGGAGTTGTGTCATCTGCGCCATCGATAAACGTTGCAGGCGCACTTGCGGCAAAAACCGCGCTCTGCAGCAAAACGACGCGGCTTGCGATGATTTGCGTCGTGCTGCCGCTGCGACGGAACATGATGCCGCCAGTCCCGGTGCCTCCTGCGTCTGCCGAAAGCGTGAGTTCGCCTTCGTCGATATTGATATTATCCACCGTCAAATCGCCCGTCGCCGCGGTAATGGCGAGATCGCTGCTCTCGCCGTCAGCCACAGACCTCGTGATGCTCCCCGTGATCGCAACCATGCTGCCGCTCAATCGACGGTCATCACCCGATATTAAAATACCTCCATTTGTAGCTGACGCAGCCAATGTGAGAACCCCGGTGCCGACATCAATGTTGCCATCAACGGCTATAGCATCGCTGGCAGAATTGCTGGTCATCACAGTCAGATTTGTATTCATCGCCGCGCCAGAGATATCACCCCCGATCATCACTCTGCCGGAAGCGCCATTAATCATCACAGCCGCCGCAGTGAGCATGATCTCAGAGCCTGTTAAAGACAATCCTCCGCCTCCCATCTTGTCGATATTAGCTCCAATCTCAATCGGACAGCCTGCGCAGGTTAAGGAGAAAAAGCCTAAATGAGCAGAGCCACTGCCATCATTAGAAGTCAGCGTGAACATCCAAGGGTGAACTGGCTGTGCATCGGTGCTTCCCTCCGTTCTTGTCAAAAGCACTCTCATATTGGCTCCGACAAAATCGAATAGCCGTTCAGACTCAAACACGACAGCCTGCGATAGAGCGAAGGAAAATGCTGATATCCCAACCGGAACAACATTGTCACTAACGATATTGCCATTGATGACGCTGTTGCCTGCCGTCAAAACAAGCAAATCAGCACTCGTCGTGCCGAGAGTGATGGCGCTGTTGAGCGTCAAATTATTTAACGCCGTGATGACAAGCTCGGCAGGACCATCAGGAGCAGTGATCGCTCCTGTGATATTGATGTCATTGCCTTTAACCTCAAAAACATCATTCGCGGCTGATTGCGTCAGCTGGATTCCGGCTGCGGTCAAAACAAGGCTGCTGCTGCCGATATCGATATTCGTGCCTGACGGTATCAGGATATCACAGCTAGCGCAGGCGAGAGTCAAATCTATGCCGAGCTCATCCATCCAATTGTAGAAAGTTTGATCCGCGCCTGCAGTGAGCATGAGCGAACTCACAGTGGGCATGCCAGAATCAGCCAGCAGTGTGAATAAATCATCTCCAAACGCCGCGCCCTGCATCAAAACCGCATTTTGTGCGATCAGCGCCGGATTACTCGACGTGATGCCGCTCGGCAAAATTGCCAAAACCGCGGTTGGGCCTGTTCCCGAAGCGGCTCTGCCGATCGTAAATGTGCCGCCTGCACCATCAGCGCCGTTGATTGTGATCGTGGTGACACCGCTGCTGAACACCAAAGCGCCTGCGGTCAAAAGCGTGAGATCAACGCCATCACTCGATGAGATGTTGCCGTTAAGGGTTATCGACGCGCCGATCAAGGTTGCGGGCAGCGCGGTGGCAACATCAGAGTCGGTGTCTGAAGGCGCAAACACGATCCCTGTACTGCCGTCCACAGACAGATCCCCGCCGCTCGTGATGTCCGCATTGATCTGAACCTGACCTGTCACACTCCTCAAAGTGAGTGTGCCCGTGCCAATATCGCGAATGTCGGTACTGTCGCTGGGCGTATTCACAATGGCGGCACCAACCACAACATCGCCGCTGTTGGAAGTAAGAGTCAAACCCCGATCCGCGACGATCATCCAATTGTAGATTGTCTGCGTCGCGGCTGTGGTGAGTGTCAGCGCGGTGGCGCCTGCAAACATAAACGGCACATTGTCATCATCACCGAAGGCAGCGTCTTGAACCAAGATCACTGACTGTGCGGTGAGCAGCGGCGCGGGGGTGACGCCGGTGTTGATTGCAACACCCGATAGAGAAAGAGTGCCCGTGCTAATGTTAATAGCTCCGACAATCAGATCGTTGTCCGCGATGACCCTCAACGAGGTCGTTGCGGTGACAGCACCCGTGAGCGTGATGTTATTGCCGCTCAATTCCAGCGCGGCGGTGAACGACAGTGCACTGCCATTCAAAATGAAGTCGGCGCCGCCGGTGGAGATCACGCTCTGCGCAGCTGTAATCGTGGCGCTGCTCGCGACGAGGTTCAAACTTCTATCTGACGCAAGCATCCAGTTGTGAATCGGCTGATTGCCAGAAGAGGCTGTCGTCGTGATGTTGGCCTGAATAACACTGCTGCCAAGTGTGAACAAAGCAGCGTTATCAAACAGCTCAACCTGCGTGAGCGTAATAGTCGCTGAAGTTAGCGGCACGGCGCTTGCGGTGATGATATCGTTCGCGCTCACCGTGAATATGCCGTCTGTGCCATCAGCGCCGTTGATTGTGATCGTCGTCACCCCGGACCCAAAGGTGACATCGCCTGTCGTGGCTGTCAAAGTGACATCAACGCCATCGCCCGATGAGATATCGCCGTCAAGATTGATCGCCGAGCCCATCAAGGACAGCGCACCGCTGCTCGCGCGAGATAACACGATCCCTGTGCCGTCCAAAGTGATTGCGCCGCTGGTCGTGATATCTGACATCACCATCACATTGCCGACGGTGTTGGTGACAAACAAAGTTCGATCGGCGGCGGACATCCATTCGTAAACTTCTTGGCCATTGGCATCAGCGACCTCAACACTCAACGAGGTGACATCGGTCAATGTAAAGGGCGCAGCATCATCTCCAGCAAAAGCGGTCGGCTGCGTGATCGAGACGCTCGGCGCTGTCAATATCGGCGCTGTCGTGCCATCGGCCATAGCCGACATGATATCGCCGTTGTCAGAGACATCGTAGCTTCCCGACGCGGCGATCGTCGTGGCAGCAGCCAAAGTGATCGACGCTGTGGTCGTGATCGTCATGCCCGCCGTGCCGCCGCCATTGAGTATGAGTGTGCCTTTGTCGGCCATGATCGTCAAAGCAAGGTCGCCGAGCTCAATCGCCCCGGCTATGATGGTGACAACCGGCGCACGGATGAGGATCCCTGTGAGAGCATCACCGCCATTTGCCGTTGCCAATTCAGAAGCCGCAAAGCTGATCGTCCCCGTGCCCGCATCCAATACAAGACGAATTCTAGCGCGGATCACTCCGATGTCATCTAAGATTCTCAAATCGTCATTGTTAGGGCCAAACATCGAGTCAATCTCTAAGCTGGTGCCTCCCAACTGTTCAATAACATCGCTCAGAAGCGACGCAGCCCAGTCAACCTGCAATTGCGATTCAGTCCCCCCATAAGAAATGATGATTTGATCAGGATTGCCGGTGCTTTCTATCGCGTTCGCAGGATCAAAATTAGAATCAAAGAACAGCGCAGGACGATCATTGACGAAAAGTGCGCCATCCTGCACCAACACAACGCTGCCCATCGTGATATTGATGGCTGGCGGCAGAGGCGTGTTTGTAACAGACGTGTCGGTATCTCCGTTCCGGAACTCAATGAGACCCGTTTCACTTGTGCTGCCCGTGCCATCGCCTGCCTGATTGCCAGCGGTGATCTCCAAAGCGCCGCCGCCGATATTGATGTGGATGTTAATCCTAACATCATGCAGGGCTGTGATGGTGAGCGCGGGGTTAGAGGCCGTTCCCGTGATAACGCGCGCCGCAGCAAGCGCGCCGGAAGTGGTCACGGGGATCTCTCCATTGAGCGAGATGTTATCACCGACGATCTCCAGACTGCTGGCGGCAAAAGAGATCGTGCCATTGGTTGACAGCGTCAGGTCATTCGAGCTCGTGATGGCTGTCGTGCGGCTTCCTAGTGTCAGAGCGCCGTTCGATGTGCCTGTCGCCGCGAGCGTGAGTGCGCTGCCCGGCTCAACCGGCCCGTCGAGCGTGATCGTTCCCGCAGTCACGGTGTGCGCGGTAGCATCGGTCGTGATTGAAGCGCCGCTTAAATTGAGATCGCTGATGGTGAAAGTGCTCGCCACTTGAATGACAGCGTCGGTCGCAGTGAGTGTTACGTCTCTGCCGGCATCATCCGAACCGCCTTGCCGGAGCATCCACGGATGGAGAATCTGCGTCGCCGTCTCGGACTGCGTGGACGCCGCACTAAGCGTGATATTTAACTCATTCACGGCGTCAGTCAGCGTGAATATATCTGAGGCAAACACCGCGGTGGCCGCCGTGCTGGTTTGCGTCAAATTGACAATTGCCGCAGTCACCCTCAAGGGGGAGCCGCTGGCATTGACTATTGTGCCCCCCGTCAGCGAGAGGGTGCCGGATCTCAAGTTAATTGAAGCAGCGAGCGTCAAAACGTTTTGCGCGACGACGGCGAGGCTTTCGCTTCCTGAGGCAGCGTTGGATAAGCTGACGCCGCTCCTCAACGTTATAGTTCCACCGCTTAATCTGATTGTTGCTGTTGTGCCTGGGTTGCCATCACTGATTGTAATAGAGTTAGCATTCAGATCAATGGTCCCGGCAGAACCAACGTTAATGTTCGTGACATTAAGGAAGCCAATGGTAATCAGGCCGTTTGGAACGTTTAATTTCAAGGATTTTCCCACCCCAAACATCCATCTGTAGATCGGGAAACTGCCGCTGCTTGATGATGCAAGATCCCACATGCCAACAGCGGAGGCAGTAGCGAACAGATCAAAGGGAAAACTACCGCCATCATGATCGATAGTGACCGTCCCTGCGGTCAGGGTTGGGCTTCCCGTTGACAGCGTTTCGGAGACTGTTCCTGTGCCGCCAACGCCCGCATTGAGGGTCAGCGTGGTGGCATCGCCATTGGAGTTGGCCGCAAGAGTTATATCGCCGCCAATCATTAAGTTGCCGCTCGCGGCGACGGTGAGTGAGTTGGTCGCGGTCATTGCTCCGCTGAGCCTAATGTTGCTGCCGGACAAAGAGCGATCAGTGCCAAAAGCCAGACCGGTGCCATTCAAAACAAGAGCGGCGGTGCCTGCGGCAATATCGAGCCCGACCGAAATCTGCGCGCCAGCCGCCGTGAAGGTGAAGCCTCTATTGTTGGCGGCAGAGCTAGTGGCGCTGTCATTCAACATCCACGTTTGGACGAACTGCGCGGTGCTGCCATTGGCCGTGAGAGCCAGCGAAGTCACCGCGGCAGGCAGAGCAAACAAGCCAGTGCCAAAGCCAACATCATGCGTGAGGGTCACGCTCGCCGCAGAAAGCGTGCCCGCGCCGCCGCCATTGGTAATGGCTCCATCTGTGGCATTGTCATTTGAGTCGGCTGTCAAAGTCAGCGCCCCAGCGCCGCCAATCGTGATGTCGCCGCCAATCTCCAAACCGCCCTGCGACGAAACAGTCAGAGTGCCGTCATCAGGAAGGGTGATCGCGCTCACATTGAGAACAACATCAATATCGCCGGTCATGCCGGTGATTGTGCGCGTCGCGCCCAGGAAAGACAAAGTGGTGGCGCCGACAACTTCAATCATTTGCGCATTGGCTATGTTCGCGGTGATCATCAATGTGCCCGTGGCGGTGATCGTCAAGGCGCGGCCTTCAAGATCGATGCTGCCCGCTGTGATCGCTATCGCCGTCCCCTGCAAAATGATGCCGCCGCTGCCGTTGAAAGTGAGCGTTCCTGTGCCGATGTCTATGGTGATCGCGGCGCTGCGCTGAATGACACCGGAAACCGCAAGATCGTTAGTGCCGCCCGGCTCCATAACAAAGGGATTCGAAATAAATGCGATGGTGAACCAGTTTTCATCTGTTTGCGCGGCGGCATCTCCGGTATATCTAGCCGTTATCATGCCCTCAGACAGAGCCGTGCCGTCAGCATCTTGGAACGTCGCAGGCGGGCTCGAACCAAAGACGGCTCCGCCCTTGCGCAGCGCAACCGACGACGCCGTGATGTCAGGCAGGGTGCCAAAATCAATGTCGGCGTTAACATTGGGGCTGACGGTGCTGAGAAGATCGACATCGTTGCCAGCCACGAGCGTCAGAGCGCCTCCCCCAACATTGAGGCTGGGGGTCGCCAGCGTCAAATTGCCGTCAGCTCGGATAGCCAGAGCAAAAGCATCCGCTGCGACCGCTGGCGTGAAAGTAGCGCCTGAGAAAGTCCCAATTCTGATGCCCGCCGCAGCGCTGGCCGTAAGGCTGATATTGTTGGCCTCTATGAAGCGCGTGGCACTCGCATCGCGTTCAATTTGAATCTCGGTGCCGCTCAAAGCGAGATTGCTGCGCCGATTATCAGGCTCACCAAGAGTTGTGCCTATGATTCGGACAAGATCGATGTTGCGCCTGATGATAATTTCCGCAGTGCTTGTCAAATCCAGATCAATGTCGGGGAAAAGCATCCAGCCATGGATAACCTGCGCTGCTTTGGTGTCCAGCTCAAGCCGAGCTACTCTGGGAACAGGGAAATCTCCACTATCGCTCGTCATTGTGAACAAATTATCAGCAAAGGCCGCATCTTGGACGAGTCTCAATCTTGTTGTAGTGACCTCAGAAGAACCTGTCGTGGTGATGGCGCCATCAGAAACACCTGCGCCTGCACCCGCCTCCAGCGTAAAGACATTGTGAGTGCCTCTTGCGACAAGAAAATTGGCGGCGAGCATCAAATTCCTCTGCGCTGTTATGGTAACATTGAAATTATTGTCGCCAGACATCCCATTTGTCGCAAAGGCTTCAATGCCAAAACGATCTCTAGTACCAGTGAGATTGATATTATTGGCGGCCACTGTGATTGACGTGGTGCGGATGCTCCCAATGCGAATTTGCGTCGCCGACAAAGTGAGGTCGCCTGCCGTGCCAAAGTCAAGGACGCGCCTGAACTCAATGATGCCGTTGGTGAAGGTGAGGCTGAGACTGCGATCAGAAGTCTCCATCCAAGTCTGGAGCTCCTGCGTCGCCGACGATGACCGCGTGACTGTGAGAGCCAGCGCGGCTACATCTGCATCAAAGGTGAACGGCGCGGTAGCGCCAAACGTATTCTCTTGGGTCAGGGCGATTGTTTGGACTTCCAATGTGCCGCTGCCGTCGATGGCGCCTGAGCCTGCGGTCAAGCTGATCGTGTTGGCCGTGACGGCGTCGCTGACATCAACGGCGCTCAAGCCGCCTGTAACGACGAACCGCAAAGTGCCGCTGGCCGCAACAGTGAGATCGTTAGCTCCCAAAACGACTTCGCCCGTCGTGATCTCTATATCGATATTAGCCGCGCTGATCGACAGAGCGCGGTCAGACGTATCAAGCGTGTGCGCGTTGATCGTGAGGCTGCCGCTGATGGAAATATCTGCGTCAATGTCAATCGTGCCGGAGGCCGATGTCAGAGACAGAGTTTTGTTGACGGTTGCAAAATCAGTCATCCAGCTTTGGAGCGGCTGAGGCGTTGCGGCGTCATTATTGACTATGAGGTTCAAAGCGGTAGCCACAGCATCAACATTATAGGGGGCGGTGGCACCAAACGCGCTTGTGGTGCTGCGCAGGTTGAAAGTGACGCTCCCAGAGGTGGTGAGCGCACTCGAGGCGGCGCCGCCAAACGACATCCCCGACAAAGTAAGCGTTGAACTCGCGTTGGTGCCCAGATTAATATCTCCAAAAATTTGCAGGCTGGTGCCGGACGCGGTGGCACTCGAACTGATGCGGATGTCGTTCGGGGTGGTTAAAGACCCAGCTTCAATGCCGCCTGGCGCGCTGATCTCAACATTATTGCCGGACAGCTCGGTCGGGGCGCTTAAGTTTCCAGAGAGTGAAATTCTGATTGTGTTGGCGGACAAAACAAGATCGTTGGTGCCAGTGTTGAGGTCGCCCACGATGATCGTGCCTGAATCAACCGTGAGGACGAGGCCCCAATCGCCCGCAGCATTGTGCATCCAAGAGTGAACCCGCTGGGTGGCGGCAGTGGTTGTTGCCAAAGTCAGCTGATTGACGACTGCGGGTGAAAGAATGAATTGCCTGGTAACAAACAGCGCGGCCTGCGTTAAATCAATAGTTGCTGAAACTAGCGTCGTGGCGTTGAAGGTGGCGATAATTGCATTCGCGTCCACCGTGAATGTGCCGTCCACGCCATCACCGCTGACCATGATCGAAGAAACATCGCTCCTAAAGGTGATATTGCCTGCGCTGCCTGCGCCTGTCGCCATCAAAGCAATATCAACGCCATCATCGGCTGTGATGTCGCCGCCAAAAATGAGCGACGCGCCGGTTAAGGTCAAGACCAGCGCGGTGGATGCCAAGCTGTCATCGTCATCAAACAAGACCCCGCCGCCGCCGCGCACAATGAGATCGCCGCCGGTTGTAATAGACGCGCTGATCTGAACCTGAGACGAGCTTTCGGGGGCAATCAAAGTGAGGTCGCCCGCGCCAATGGCCGCGCTCGTGATCTCCGCATCCACGATGACATCGCCGCTAGTCGAGGTAACCGACAAATCACGACCGCTTGCGATCATCCAGCTGGCGATCGTTTGATCTGCCGCTGTCATGAGGGTCAACCCCGTGACATTGGTGAATCTAAAAGGCGACGCGTCGGCAAAGGCGGCGGTTTGCGTGACAGACAGGCTGCGCACATCAAACAACGGCGTGGCCGGTGTGCCGGTGACAGTGAGAGTGCCGGTATCGATGACAAGCACATGGCCAGTGGCAGGCGCGGTGGCAGTGCTCACGAATGAAAAGCCGTTTGTGTCGTCGCCGGTGAGCTCAAGATCGCCGCCACTGGTCGTGATGATCAAAGTTTTGCTGCCGAGATCAAAGCTCCCCGCTGTGATCGAGATTATCGGCGCGGCAAGCCTGATCGCCGTGTCCGTGACGTCGGCGGCAAAAGAAAGAACCCCCGTGCCAGCGTCAAATGTGAGCCTCACTCGAGCGGTGATCTCTCCTGTTCCCGGTGCTCCCGTGAGGTCGGCGTTCAAAATCGCATAACCCACACCGGAGCCGAATGTCCGGCTAAAGGTGCTCGTATCGATATTAATCCATAACCGGTCGGTGTCCGCGGGAACCGTGGGGCCGGCAAAAATACCTTCAGGTGTTGTGTTAAATATCGCCGGACCTCTATTCGTCGCATCAGCCGCATCATCTGCGGCAAAATACTCTTCATCCTGCTCCAGCGTGATGGCTGGCGTTACGCGGCTTGTGGTGGTGGTAGCTGTTATAGACGGTTTGGCGCCGGTGTTCAGGCTATTTGCAAAGGAAATAACGCCTGAACTGGCGACACCCAGACCTGCTGTTAAGAAAAGTCTGCCTCCAACCGTAAGCGCTGGCGTATCGAGCATCAAGTTGCCGCGCGCCTCAATGGTGAGGTTGTTGCTCGTGCCCGCAAGCATGATCTCGCCTGTCGCGGAGGTGATCTCAATCGTCACGACATTGCCCGAAAGGCTGCGCGAGCCGCCGCCCAAAATGATATTGTCAGCGGTCAAAGTGAGGTTGCCTGCATCAGCGGCAATGTCGGTGTTCAAAGTGATCGTGCCGCTGGCGGCGGTGATCGATAAGGGGCGGCCTGCGGTGTCAATGGAAGACGCGGTAATCATAACGATCGGCGATGTGATCGTGATCTCGGTCGTCCCACCGCTAAAACCAGCGAAGGTCAAAATGCCGCTTGGTGCATCAATTGTGATGCTGGTCGCTGCGCCTAAAGTCGGATTGACACCTTCGAGATCGCCGCTGCCGCCGGTTCTGAGCACACACGCGGCAATTGCGCACTCTGTCAGCGGCGAGCCAAAATTACCACTAAAAGTTACACCCGTCGAGACCCCGATAACAAAAACCTCATTTGTGCCACGCTCCTGCAATCTGATGCTAGCGGCGGCGAGCACGGTCGCTAAATCAGCACTGCTCAAAATTTCGCTGTCGCTTGTGAACCCAAAGTCGATCCTGTCTACAGATATTGCCAAACGACTGCCTTTTACATTAGCGATATCTCTGAATGTAAATTCAGGCACCACATTAGTTGTGCCAAAAGTCATGTCCCTCTGCAAGGTCACAGTTTCTCTGGCAATAACAATAATGGCGTTGGGAGAACCGAATGCCTCGTTGAAGCCAGGCAAAGTGATGTTGTTGCCGTTTAATGTCAGACTCGCCATCAGCGCGGCATCAACGTTCGGGAAAATGATATCACCGGCAACTTCCGGGTTTGCGTCAGCAGCTTCCATGATCGCGTCAATGCTGTCGACAGCTAGAGTCAGCGCGGTGCCGCCGCCGCTGATTGTCAGCTTGCGCCCTTCAGTGTCGATGGTCGCGGCGGTGATCGAAAGGCTCGGCGCAGTGATCGCGATGTCGCCCGTGCCTGAGAAAGTCAAAGTGCCCCCGGGGGCGCTGATCGTGAGGCTGGCTGTTGCTGTCAAACTCGGGCCTGCTTCAAAGTCCGCGCCATCTTGATCGCTTCTAATCAAGCAGGTGGCTGCCTGACTCGCTTCTGTGCAGTCTGTAAACAGCGTTTGAGTAAAGGTCGGCGTTATAGTCAGCGGGTTTGAGCTTGCATCGACAAAACTGATGTCAGCAAAATCCGGCACATTGCTTGGCGAGAAGACCTCGCCGGTGAACTCAAACAGCGTGATATTCGCGACGGCGACGACTGTCACCGTAATGGCGTCCGGAACGGAGATTGTCCCTGTGCTAACGCTCAAATTGCCGGCGCTCAGCGTGATATTGTCATTGAGAGTCAAGAGACCGGTCGCGGTGATGGTGAGATCGTCAGTCGCTGAGGCCGCGCCTGTAAGCGCAATATCATTGCCGGAAATGGTGCGCGCGCCGCCCATGAAAGCGATCGTGTCGCCTGCCAAAGTGAGATTGCCGTTGGTGATAAGATCGGCCCCCAAAGTCAAAACGGCGGTGGAAGAGGTGATTGACAAATTGCGCGCGTCGGCGTCCAAGACACTGGCGGTGACCGAAACAGTCGGCGCTGAGATCGCGATGTCTCCCGTGCCTGAGAAAGCCACCTCACCGCCAGGCAAGTCGATCGTGATACTACCGGTCGTCTGCGTTAAAGTTGCTGGCAAAATATATGACGGCGTGGCTGTTATAAATGTGGCGCGGCTGAAATCAAAAGACGCGGTTGAGCCGCTTGTAAATGTGATTTCGGCGCGGTTTGCCGTTATTGTGGGGGAACCGGGCAACGAAATCATCTCTGCGCTCACAATCAAAGCGCTGTTGGTTGCGCCGCCTGCAACAAGATTTATTTGGCCGCCGCTGAACGATACAGTGCCGCCATCTAAAGTCAAAACTGTGTCTGCGACGGTCGTCTGGACATTGGAGAGCCCTATCGCGCTGCCTGTTAGCTTCACTGACGATGATGTCAGTTCAAGGGGGCCTGCCATGCTTCCCACTGCAGCATCAGTGGGGAAAACTACATCCCCATCACCAGCATCTATGCTCGCGCCCAATGCGATCTTTCCGGGATCTACTGCAGCTATGTTCAAATCAACATTTGCCGACGCGCTATCATTTTTTACAAAGGCGTCGCTCCTGATAACACCAACTTGAATCGCATCATCTGCCGCATTATCGGAATCAATCGTGATGTTCTGGCCTCTTAAAGCGATACTCGTATCATCTGCGCTGGTCGCTGTCGCAAATTGGATAGTGTAGCCCTTCAAAGAAACATCGCCGCCGTTTATCCCTAGGCCACCGATGTTCAAAAGCAATATGCCACTATCGCTATCGCCAGCCATCATGGTGAGATTAATATCATCGCTTCCCGGCGTCGTGCCGTCATACACTTTGGCTTGAAGAGAGGATGAAGAAGTGATCGAGATATTCTCACCCCACAAATTGCGTGTTGTGCTTGCTGCGCCGCCGAATTGAATTCTAGCATTGGGGCTTGCCAATGTGATATTGCCGCCGCCGAGGCTTGAACCAGGTGTATCGCGCGCGTCGATGTTGGCGATCAAGGTCAAGTTGTTAGATGAGCCGCTGACGCTGATTGCCACATCATCCCCTTGAGTATTGATGGAAGCCGCAGCGATGAAGAGGTCTGAGGCTGTGTTGCTGAGCGCAATAGGCCCTGATGAGCCTGCGAAGGTGATGACGCCGCCCGGCAAGTTGATCTCTTCTATTGCGTTGAGAGTTCTGGGCAAGGTGTATGTCGGCGTGACGCTGCTAAAGTTGAGGTTGTTTGTATTGAAAGCCGTCGCGTCAGCTTCTGTGAATGTGAATGTGGCGGCATTGGCTGTGACGGTGGCGGCGTTGGGTGCGGAGATTGTTGCCGCGGTGGCGGTCAAAGCGCCGTTGCCCAGATTGATGGTGCTATTGAGTGTCAGCAGGCCGCCTGCGGTAATCGTGAGGCTGCGATTGGCGACTGATTCATTGATAACGCCGGAGAGAGAAACATCGCCGCCCGTGAGTGTGCGCGCGCTGTTGAAACTGATGGTCGTGCCGGTCAAGTTGAGGTCGCCGGAGCCGGTATTGATATTGTTATTGAGTGTCAGCAGGCCGCCTGCGGTAATCGTGAGGCTGCGATTGGCGACTGATTCATTGATAACGCCGGAGAGAGAAACATCGCCGCCCGTGAGTGTGCGCGCGCTGTTGAAACTGATGGTCGTGCCGGTCAAGTTGAGGTCGCCGGAGCCGGTATTGATATTGTTATTGAGTGTCAGCAGGCCGCCTGCGGTAATGGTGAGGCTGCGATTGGCGACTGATTCATTGATAACGCCAGAGAGAGAAACATCGCCTCCCGTGAGTGTGCGCGCCTCGTCGAAACTGATGGTCATGCCGGTCAAGTTGAGGTCGCCTGTGCCGGTATTGATATCAGCGTTCAAGGTCAAAAAGCCGCTGTCGGCAGTGATGGTCAAAGCGCGGTTTGAGGTGTCGATGTTGGCGGCAGTAATTTGAACCGTAGGCGCAGTGATTGTGATTGCGCCTGCGCCAGCAGCAAAGGTCAAATCGCCGTCAACATTGATCTGGATGCTGACTGTCGCACTTAAAGTCTGGACAGCCTCCAGCCCCTCGCCGACCGGGCTTCTCAGCACGCATGCGCCAGCGCCGCCTGCTTGTGCCGTGCAGGCCCTAAACGGATCAGGATAGGTCGGCGTCACATTGATAGATGTCAGTGAATCTGCCGCCGCCCCCCGCCGAAACGTGATGTTGCTGATATTCGCACTGGGATCTGCGGCGCTGAGGGTCGCCTGACTCGTAAAGGCAAGATTGATGGCGCCGTCTGCGCGGTGCACATCGATATTGCGCGCCGCGGGGACGCTGATGCCCCCTATATTAAGGTCAATCCTCGGAAGGCCTGTTGAGATATCTCCCCGAAGAGTCAAAATGTCTGTCGCATTGATGGTGAGAGCTGTGTCCGCGCCGCCGACTGTGTCCAAGCCCGCTTCAAATGAGTTATGGATAGTTATATTGCCAGCTGTGAGTGTCAGCGCCAGCCCATCATCCGAGATAATTTTAACCTCTGGCGTACCTAACTGCCCTAATACTATATCGCCTGTGCCAGCATTGATATTGGCACCCAATGTTATAACGCCGTTGCTATTAGCGACAATCCCTAAATCAACATTATTGTCTTCACTATTATTGCGAGTAAATACATTGCTGTTAACATCAGCAAAGCCGACCTCAATGAGCTTGTTGGCGTCATCCTCCGCGTTCGACCTGAGCGTGATGTTTATGGCTGACATTAGCACCCTATTGGTGTCGCCCGTCCTTGGAGTACGAGCAAACTGAATCTTGTCAGCCTCCGCAGTGAAATCGCCGGCACCAAACTCAAACACCAACGTCGTCTGGGTAATCAAGAGCAATGTGCCGCTGGCATCGACATTGAAGTTGGTATTATTTACCAGCACATCATCTTCTGGCCCTGAAGCGTTGAATTCTGTAGATGAACGCGTAAATGTTGATGTTGAGGCGTTAAACGTTCCGTTGTTTATACTCCGTGCGAGATTAAACGTGATGCCATCAGCCACTAAGTTGCGCGTTTCGTCTGCCGCGCTGCCAGCTATGTTAAGAAATCTGGTTGAAAATAACATATCGCCCCTTGCCGTACCGCTGGAGGCGGTGGTGTCAATGTCAGCGTTCAAGACAATCGAGTTGGAGGAGAGGCCGAGGCTGGTTTCAATCGTCAAATTCCGGCCTCGGGTCAGGAGAGAAGTAGCGGTAATCTCAACCTTGTCAAAGCCCACAAAATTATTTTGCCCGATTGTGATGTCGCCGTCAGAAGCGAATTCCACGTTGGCACCCGGCGCATTGATGATGATCGAGTTATCCCTCGACAAGGTGATGGTTTTGGGAAGAGTGATTGTCGGGCTTATATCTCCGGCATAGGTGACACCGCCCAGATCAACATTTATATCGCTGGTGTCTGTCAGCGTGATCGCGATGGAGGCGGCTGTCAGCGCGAGCGTAGTCGCCGAGACAGCACGCGCCGTCATGCTCAAATTGCCCGCCCCGACGTCGATGCTAGCGAGGGTCAAGGTCAAAGAGCCCGTGCTGGCGTTGATGGTCAAATTGCGCCCTTCGGTATCAATGGAGCCCGCGGTAATCGATACGCCTGCGCCACTGATGCTGATCGGGCCGTCCGTGCCGCCATCAGCGTCCACAAAGCTCGCCGACGTAAGAGCTAAAGACCCTGCGTCAATCGTAATGGCCGCAGTTCCTGCATCTAAAGTGGCGGCAATCGTTTGCCCGGCCGACACAGTCAAGTTGCAAGCGGTGCCCGAAACACAATTATGATCCGGCCCCATCACCTGGGGTGCATTCGGAATGGTATATGTCGGCATGACATTGTTCGCAAAGGCGGGGAGCGAACCACTATTGAATCCAGTAGCTACGTCTACAGCACTCGCGCGCGTAAATGTTATGTTAATGGCAGACGCTGTCAGTGTGGGAGCGTTAGCAACATTGATGATTCCTGTACTGAGGGTCAAAGTGCCGCTGCCAACATTGATGTCGGCGGCAATCCGGATGTTGTTTGAGCTCGGAGAGCCTTCAGCTATCAAAGTTAGATTGATATTGGCGTTCGTGATGGCCGCATTGACTTGAATCCCCTGAGACGCTCCCAGCGTAACATTCGTGCCCGCAGCAAGAGAACTGAATGAGCTAGCACTAATTTCGAATGGAAAGCCTGGAAAACGCGTTGATGGAACCAAAACATCCGCGCTCGCATCGGTATCGAACGTGGCAAGGCCGCCCCCTACAATGTTTCCGGCGTTTTCCGGCACCTCGGTGATCCTGATAATACTAGGATCAAGCAGCAGTGTTCCGACATTGATCCCCGCCAGATTGACCGCCGCGAGACTCTCTTTACCCGACACTTCCGCAAAACCTCCCGGCGCGATGATCTGCCCATGAAACCATGTGATCTCATCCGCCCACACAATCACTCGGCCATTATCTCCGGCGTCGAGCAGAGCGTTGGGCTCAACAAAGGTGCGCAAAGACGTCGGTACCGGGCCTTTGCCTTGATAATCACCACCAACGAGAATCTCCGGCGCTTTGACTTGCGCCCCGCTTTTCACCACAACATATTTGCCGGTCGCTTCAACCTTTTCATCGGCCTCAACCACGCCCGACACTTCATTGATCCCTTCGCCGCCGCCCGAAAGATACACAACACCGCCGCGACGCTCCAGCTTCGTCGCCTTGACAACGCCGCCAACCGACACCACATTCGCTCGAACTGCTTGCGCTTCCTGCGCTGTAAGCTTCACAACCCCGCCTTGCGCTTCAACTCGTCCTTCATTGACAAGTGCTGCACCTGCCGCGCTTTTTTTGATCTCAAATCCGACAAGACCTCCGGCAAAATCTACTGTAAAGGCCTCGCCTGCCCCGAGCGCAACATCGCCGCCGTTTGAAGTGATCGTGCCGGTATTTTCTACCCGAACCGCCGCGAGAACCGCGCCGCCTGCTCCTGCCGTGATCGTCGCGTGATTGACAACCGCGCCACCTATCCCATCAAGCGTCCATTTCGACCCCGCAACACCCGAAATCCGCGCGCTCGTCGCGAGCAGGCCGCCGACATTAACGACAGCACCGCGACTAAACTGGACGCCGTTTTGATTCTCTATGATCGTAATGCCGTTGGAGGTATAACTTCCGGCGATATTCGTCGCTCCTGCGCCATCGACGCGGATCAGCAGCCGCGAGGACGCACTCGGCTGATGAGCCTGCGCGCTCTCATTGGCGCCAATGTCAAAATTCTGCCATTGCGTCGCAAGAAAGTCGCTGTTTTGGCGGATATCGGTGTGGCTGCCGATCTGCTCGATGCGGCCTTGCCCTTGCGTGATCCGGCCCCCCTGAGGCGCGCCGAAAGCCGCCGACCCGATCATCAGCGCAGCCGCAAAAGCGCTCAAACAGAGGAAAAACCTCATGCTATTATTGTCTGCAGGCAAAAGATCGCTCTCCCGTCCCTTTTGTTAATATTCACTGCTCATGAAACACTTTACTGTTTATAAAGTCAAGGATAATTCAAGAAATGTAAAAAAGGTTGAACACTCTTTGAGATATGCCTTCTACCAGCCATTGAGTCAAGAAAAAGCCGGTTTCCCTTGAAGAGCCCCTAATTCGAGGGCGCAGGCGTGATGCTGCATTGGGTCATGCAGTGGAAGTCAATATCAAAACTCGCCGCACTCAGCGTCGCGCCGCCATTGAACATCGGAACAGCACCACCAGTGTCAATCCCTAAAATGCCGCTCGCTGTCAATGAGGTCGATAACGACAAACCGCCCGTCACCGCAATAAATAAATTCGTCGCAGACGATGAACCCGCCTCTAGCGTCAGCATCCGCGCCGAAAGCCTCACCACATCCGCGCTAAAATCTAAAGCGCCAGACGCATCCAATTCTAAATTATGCACGCCCGCTTCAATGTTCCCATTAACATCAATCATCATGGCATCCACCATCACACTCCCATTCACCACGCCCCCATCCGTAAAAGTAAAACGCGTCGCACCCGACGCGCCCAGCGTCAACGAACCCGTGCCAAAATTATACGACGCCGTCCCACCGCTCGAACTCGACGCAAATATAATGTCCCCAAACACCTCCGTCGATAAACTTAAATCACGATTCAACGCTATCATCCAATCTCGAACCGTCAGCAATGATGAACGACGCGTCGTAATCGAAACAGCCGCAGTAGACGACAACACAAATGAATCCTCAACCGCAAAATCCTCCGTCTGATCTAAAAATATACTCCCCGCTGTCAATGCCGGTGAACCCGTCGCGCTAATGCCGCCCGAACCAAACTCCGTCACCGATCGACCACGCACAGTCCTCGTGACGTCAATACCCGCCGTGATCCGCAACTCGCTCGACGCGCCGCTCACCGTGATCGCATCGTTGATCGTGACATCTCCTCGACCCTCAATCCGCAGATTAACCGTTGACATCACAACCTCCGAACCACTGCTATCACTATCGCTCGTCACAATAATATCGTTGCCACGAACAAAACGCTCACCGCTCGTCCCCGTGAACGATAATCCACCCGCCGCTGATAAAGTCAAATTACCCGTGCCTGTATCAATATTACGCCCGATAACCAAAACACCGCTAGACACAATCTCTACATCAATACCCGAACGAACCATCCACCCCTCAACCTCCTGCATCCCCGCACCGCTATAATTCACAGCCAGACCTGTCAAACCCCCGCGAAAAATAACAGGCACCGTTCCATCAAAAACTTCCCCCTGACTAAATGACAGCTCACCCGCCGTTATCGATAACGTCGGCGTCGTCACACCCCGACGCGTCCGCGTCGGAAAATCAAGCGCGCCCGCAGCCGTAAAAGACACAGAGCCCGAACCCACATTCAGCAGCGCACGAACCATCAAATCGCCCGACGACACAACACGCACCGCTTGATCACTACCACGCCGCGGCGCACGACGCGATGTCATAGATACTTCCGCACCACTTAAATCAATCGACCGCGTCGACGAAAACCTCAACTCGCTGCGACTGCCCGACGCCGTTAAAGTTAAATCTCCCGCCGTTAGCAAACTCGTACCCACCGTCAAATTGCCCGTCGCAATGATCGATACCGCCAAAGTCCCCACACTCGGCTCAAGACGAGTCGTCCCATCAGAACCAAACTCGTCCGCTGTCAAAACTACGCTCACACCACGCAACTCCGTCGCCAGCGCCGTCCCTACAGTGATAACTCCAAAATTCTCCTCAACATTCGTCACTGCCATCCCGTCCATCATCGTCTCGACCGTCTCCGACGCGCCCGCCTCTAAAGTCAGATTGCCACGACCCGATGTCAGAGGACCATTCAATGTCAAGTTCCCTCTCGCACGTACGGTCACATTCTCACGACGACGGTGCGTCTCAAGATCCCCAGTACTCCTCAAACTGATGTTCTCTCCGCGCAATGTCCGTGAACCGCTAAATCTCACCCGATCCGCCGTCAAAACTAAATCACCTGTCGCTTCAATGTTCGTGCCAATCGTGAGATCACCTGACGCTTCAACCGTTAAAGCCTCCGCCATCACTGCGTTGCCAAGTAAATTAATGCCAGCACCGCCTAATGTCCGCGTCCCCGTCAAAACGACGTCGCCATTATTCGCCAATGTCCGCGTCCGGCGACCCACACGCGCGCGACGCGTCCCAAAACCCGCCTCCAAACGCAAATTACCCGTCCCAGAATTGAGGTGCGCCCCAATCGTCAGATCAAACGAAGTCCGTACAACAACATCACCCGCCAAACCCGTCGCTGTCGGCCCATCGCCAAACAACATGATCGTCTCCGCATCCAACTCAACCGTTTCAATGAAATTGATCGTCCCTGAATTGCTCGTCCCCGAGTCAGGGACATCATAACCCGCTTCAAGAATCAATGAACGACCATTGCTCCGTAAGCCTCGAAGATCCGTCGAAACCAAAACAAGATTGCCGCTCACCGATAAATCCCCTGACGCACGAACCACCAAACGCGCGCCTGACACCACCATCCAAGCCCCAACCGGCTGCGACGACGACGACAACGCGTTGAATTCAAGCTCCGCAACATTGGGCTCAAAATTAGTAAAATTAGCCGCTTCAAAAGGAAGCATCGAAATTAAGCGCAGCCCCAAGCCAGACATAACATTCGAGACGCCATCCCCCGCTACCATGAAACTATTCGCCCTCAAAACAACCGCACGTGATCCCTGACCATCAAAACGCAGCTCCCCTGTCTCTCCCGCTACCGTGCTCGCGCCTGCCGTCAGCCCCAAAACCCCCGACGTCGATATGTCCGCATTTACTTCTAAATCGCCCTGCGCCGTGATCGTTAAGTTTTGACCAAACGGCGATGACACCGCTCCATGCGCGTCCAAAATAATATCACCGCCGCTCAATACAAGCGGCGCCGGGCCAGTGAAATTGATCAAACCGGGATTGCGAACCTGAACTTCAACCTGCTCACCCATTTCGTTCGTCATCATCATCGCCATCGTGCCCCGTCCAGCCTCAAGCGTTAGGTCCCCTGCGCCAAGCGCAAGCGAGCTGCCCACCACCACATTGCCCCGCGCGCGAACCCCTAGACCAGCGTCGCCCGAAGACGTCGCCAACGTCACCATCCAATCATGAACCGTCTGATCCGAAGTCGATGTCGTCACAAACTCTATCTGACCAACAGACGTCGTCGTCGTCGTCTTAAATGGATTCGTCGCCGAAGCCGCCGCCCAAACACTCGACGACACCAATCGCAATGTCTGACCGCTCGACGCCGCTGGCGATGATGTCGCCGTCAAGCTCAACGCCCCTCCAGTCAAAACCGTCAGACGCGATGAATTGAAATTGATCGCACCCGCCGACGCCGTCAGACTTATATTGTTCGAACCCGCATTAATATCGCTGTTGACATTTACATCGCCCGTCAAAGCCGTGATCGAAACCACCCCGGCGCTCTGCTCAGGCGCTAAATCACCCGTCAATGTCACACTCGACCCGCTCAATGTCCGCGCCCCCGTCAACGTCAACGCGCCATCATTCGCTACACTGCGCGTCCGACCGCGAACACGAACACGACGCGTCCCAAAGCCCGCTTCCAAAGTCAGCGCTCCATCTCCTGTTAGATCAGCACCAACCGTTAGATCGCCTCGCGCTCTGATCCTCAACGCAAAACCGCTCGGCGATGACGCCCGCGTCGAAAGCAACGTCACTTCCGAACCCTCCAGCGCGCGAACCATATCTGCGTCCACCGTCCCAAAAGTGATCGCACCCGTGCCCCCATTATAGCCCGCTTCCAAAATTAAACCCCGTCCATAGATCAAATCATTCGCTACAACAACATCGCCCGCGCCGCGAACCGCTAGCGCTGATCCCGAAGAATTCGCTCGCGATACCATCCACGCCTGAACCGCCTGCGCCGCTGTCGCCGTCGTGATGAACTCCAGCTGGCCAACATTCGTGGCAACATTAAATGGATCAGACGCCACTGCCTCTTCCCATACCGTCGCGCGACGCAGCCCAACTCCTCGACCCTCTACACTCGGCCGACGATCAGCCGTCAGCTCCAGCGCCGAGCCCGTCAACGTCACCAGGCGATCAGGACTGAAACGAATCTGACCCGAACGCGCCGAACGCGTCGCCGTCCCTGCCGTCAAGCTCAAGGCACCCGCGCCCGCATCAATATCGGCATGGACAAGCAAGTTGCCCCCTGCCGTGATCGTTAAATCTTGACCAAACGGGGCCGGTGCCTTCACGCCGCCATCAACAGCTAAACCAGCCGTCAAGGACACATCATTGCCGATCAATGTCAGCGCCGATGATCCCGTGAAATTAATCGCCCCTGACCCATCCCCCATGCCCGCCTCCAACGTCAGGTTGCGCGCAGACGCCAGCTCAATCGATACACCAACATTCACATCGCCCACGGCGCGAATAATTAAATGCTGCGCGCTCACCGCTGATACCATCCAAGGCTGAACAACTAATGCCGACGAGGACGTCGAAACCAATTCCAACGTCCCCCCAGAGGGCAACGTCACAACACCAAAGCGATTGCTCGTCACAAACACCGACGCCTGCGCTAAGCTGATACGACCCGCCGAAAGCGACGAACCCGGCGCCGAAGAACTCAAAACCTCGCCAATGCCCGCCGTCAAAACCAAATTGCCGCGCAAAACACTCCGCCGAGAAACACGCCGAACTAGATTAAGCGCCGCGCTCACCTGCAATGTCCCCAATGCCGTGATCGTCAAAGAACGACCACTGCCCGCTTCCGCCGATGCCTCCGCAATCGTCGTCACATTCGAAGTTAACGCGATATTCGTGCCTCTCAAACTCGTCGTCCGGCTCCTCCCAAAACTAATCGCGCCGCCGGTCGTGCTCACCATCAAATTCCCCGCGCCTACATCTATGCTCGTGGCAATCGAAACAGCCCCTGTCCCTGTCACAGTCAAATCTTGGCCGCTCGGCTGATCCAACAAATCACGCGACGAGGTCAGCGAAATCGCCGCCCCTGACAAGGACGACGCCTGATCTGACGACCACATAATCCGACCTGTTCTCCGCCGCGCCGAGGCCGAAAGCGTTAAATCGCCCGCACCCGCATTGACACGCGCCCCAATCGTCAGATCTCCCGACAAAGCCCTGATCGTAATGTCAAAATTGTTGATGCCTGCCGCTGGCGTCGCCGCTCCTTTATCTGACAGCAAATTCACATTGTTTCCCTCTAAACGGCGCGTCTCGCCAGTCGCCGCCATGAAGTTTAGCGCTCCCGTCGTGCTGCCATCACCGGCAACCAAAACCAAATCACGCCCTCCAAGCACAACGTCGCGATCCACCACCAGATCTCCGCCCGTGCGCACCGTCAAATGACGACGCCTGGAAGTCCGACGATCGCTCACCAAAGACACCATCCACTCGTGCAGCGTCTGCGACGCGCTCGACGCCGATATAAACTCAACCCCGCCGGTGTTCAGCCTAATATTCATGAAAGGATTGCTCGCGCCAAAACCTGCCGCCTGCCTCAAACGCAACGTCCCAACCGAAAGAACCGTGTTCGAACCTTCGATCGTATTGCTGCCGGCGCTTAAATCTAAAGTGCCGCGACCCAAATTTAAATTGGCTGACAAGGTCATCGTCCCCGACGCCACAATCGTCAAATTACCATTGCTGCCGCGACCCGGCAAAGCGCCATCCGATGTCAGAATAATATCAGCTCCGCTCAAAACCGCGCCGCTGCCAAAACTGAGAACGCCCGTCTCGCGCGTGCCTGTCCCCGCTCCAGCCTCAAGCATCAAATTGCCGCTGCCCGCATTCATATGCGTGTTCACTCGTAAACCGCGCAGCGCCACAACTCTCAACAAAGCATCGCTCGCCGAAGGCATCTCAACTGCGCCCGCTTCATCACGAACCGTGTCACCGGTTAAAGTGATGACATCCCCGGTCAAGAGACGCGCCCCTGCAAAATTGATCACACCAATATTCCCAACACGGCGACGACCAACACGCGTCGTCCCCGTGCCTGCTGTCAAAACCAAATCTCCTGTCCCCGTATCGAGGTCAACCCCCACTTCAATATCGCCGAGCGCGATTACGCGCAAACGCCGACCGCTCGCAGGCGACGCCGCTCCGCCTTGCAGCTGAACATCATCTCCGCGAACCTCTACATCTCGCGCCGTGCTCAGCAAGATCGTCCCGCCTGCCGTCAAAACTACATCCCCCGTACCCGCGTTTAAGTGCGCCGCTAACGTTAAATCTCCCGAAGCCTCAACTGTCAAATCCTGATTGCTCGCCGCAGGCAGCGCTCCGCGACGCGGATCCGCACTCAACTCTATCATCGCACCCGTCAAACGCGTCGCCGCATC
Organism: Alphaproteobacteria bacterium; assembly: GCA_965212115.1. Lineage (GTDB taxonomy): Bacteria > Pseudomonadota > Alphaproteobacteria > JAPOUT01 > CBDBUR01. Next base: position 26,812 of record CBDBUR010000001.1, read on the forward strand.
CCGGCGCAGCTGCAAAACACCCATGTCGCGGCTGCCCAAACCCGCGCCCGCTGACAAAACTAGATCCCCGCTCGTCAATATATCCGTGCTCACACTCAATCCGCGACGCGCCACAACACTCACCGACTCCGTGCTCGCGCGAGATGTGCCGCCCGCATCCCCGATCAACACGATGTTCAAACCATTGAGAACCGTCTCAACAGAATCCCCCGCGCTCGAAACACCCAAATACAGCGAACCCGCATTCACCTGCGTCGTGCGGCCCACGCGCGTGTTCAAACCTCCGATCAAAGTCAAACTCCCCGTCCCCGCATTCAAATGACCCAGAACCGTCAGATCATTGCGCGCCCGAACCGTCAATGAGCGGTTCGACGCCGATGCCGGCGCACCGCGACCCGTCAACATGATCTCCCCGCCATTCACAACCCGCGTCGCGCCGCCAAATACCAATGTCGCGCCGCTCAAAGCAACCTGACCTGTCCCTGCATTGACGCTCGCATCAATCCGCAAATCGCCCGTCGCCGCAATCGTCAAATCACGACCGCCCGTCGTGATCGTCCCCGATGATACCAACGTAATGTCAGCGCCGACAAAACGATCCGCTGCCGTCTCTAGAATGATCAACCGACGCCGCGACGCCGCTCTCAACGTCAAAGACCCAGCTCCTAGGTCAATCGCCGCGTCCAAAATAATGTTGCCTCCTGTAGATTCCAGCCACAATGACCGATCCATAACTGACCCCATCCACGCATAATAACGCTGGTTGCCTGTCGCAATCACACGAAGCTCTCCAGACACAAAACTCGCCGGCTGTTGATCTGTAAACAGCGATCCATCCTGACGCACAATAATCTGATCTGCCGCCATCACTCGATCGCCGGCTACTTCTATTGTCCGCGCGCGCAGCGAAAGAACTGAACTCATCTCATCTCCAGACATCGAACCCAAACGCAGATCCGAACTGATCTCCAGATTGGTAAACGCCCGGATCGTCAAATTATGCGACCCCGCCATGCTCACCGACGCATCCCCGTCGCTTTCAAAAATGATGTTCCTGCCCGTCAGTTCAACCGGCGCGCTCGTCGCAAACGACAGCCCTCCAACACCCACGCTCGACGCCACACCCGCGCGCAACGTCAAAACGCCCGCGCGGCTGCGCGACGTGCTCGCGCCCGTGTGCAAAGACGCATTGACAACCAAATCCCTCTGCGCTGAAACCGTCAATGACTGACGACCCGCGCGAGGCAACGACGACGACGTCAGCATGATGTTATCGCCTGACAATTGCGTCGCCCTATTCGTCCTAAACTGCAGCGCACCCCCTGAGGCCAACGTCAGATCCCCAGCAGCGCCGGTATCTATGTTCGTGTTGATGGTCAAATTACCCGTGGCCGTGACCGTCAAAGCCTGATTGCTCGCCGTCGGGTTAGCCCCACCGGTCAAAGTGATCACAGAACCGCTCAACACCACCGCACCATTGCGAGATGTCGTGTCAGAGGCTGTGCCGCCGCCAAAATTTAAGGCACCCCCAGCGATTAAGCTCAGATTGCCTTCCCCAGTGCCAAAACTGCCGGTCAAGGTCAAGCCGCCGCGCGCACGGATCAACGCCGCGCCCATATTATCGCTCGCTAGATCCACCGCGCCCGCCGTCAGCCTGACGACACCCCCATTCAACGTGATCGAACGCTGCGCATCAAAGTCTATCCCGCCGATCGCCGCCAATGTCAAATTGCCCGCCCGAGCATCAAGACGCCCCCGGCTGTCAAGGCCAATGCTCGTGTTTAGGAGAATATTACCTGTCGCTGTCAACGTCACAGCGCGGCGGTTCGTCGAAATGCCGCCGCGTGAACCCGTCGTCAACGTGATGTCCGCTGCTAAAATCTCCGTCGCCGCATTGGTGAAAACTATCGTCCCAGAGGCAGCCGCAGTGAAATGACCCAAACCAAAATTATTCGTCGCCGTCGTAATACGGATGTTGCGACCCGAATTCACTGCCAGACTGCGGCCAGCAACAACCATCCAAGTATTATGAACCGTCTGATCCGATGACGCGCGGCTTGTTAAACTTAATGAGCCCGTCGTCGGCAAGCCCAACGGGGCCGTCATGCCAAAAACCCCATCCTGTGCCAGCGCCACGCGCGACGCCGTTATCGTCGGTACGCCGGTCGCAAAACCGTTGACAATATTACCCGCCGCACCTTCGCCTGCTGTCAGGGTCAAGACACCCGTGCCAATATTGATCGCCGTGCCAACATTAATATCGCCGCGCGCGATCAAAGTGAGATTTGCATTGTTGACCTCTCCCGCCATCTGCGGATCCGGCGCGACGGCAGCCATCAAAGTAATCTCCCCAGCGCTGAGCCGCCGCTCTCCAGAAAAAATTAGCGCCATGCCCGCTGCCAACTCCAGAGCGTTAGCAACATCAAAATCAGCCGCAATAACCAAATTGCCAGTCGCCATAACGCTCGCTCCATCGCTCAGAATCTCCGCTGCCATCAACGTGATGTTCGCCGCTGTATTCATCCCAACCAAGTCCGCATTCAAAGTCACCGCCCCTCCCGCAGCTCTGATCTCCAACCCGCGGCCATCAAGAATAACCATGCCTGCAATAATCGAAATCTCCGGCGCTTCCAGAACAATCGTCTCTCCTGTGCCGCCGCCCGTGAACTCGATATTTAGAGCGCCCGCATCTAAAACAATGCTTCTAGATGCCTGAATCGTCGAATTAGACCTCCCAGACAAATCAATCGTAAGAACAGTATCGCCATCACCAGAAACAAACACTTCATTTGTCTTCCGCCCGACGGTGAACCAAACCCCATCACTTGTTGTTGTCCCATCATAAACTTGAGGCTGCGCACCGCCATCAATCGTGAAAGTCACACCCACAGGCGGCGTGCTGGGGGTAAAAGGCGTCGCATCCTGTTCCAAACGAATAAAGCGCGCGATGAAAGCCCGGGTGCCGCTAAAGGTGATCGTGCCGGTCATCGCGCCATCGCCCGCCGTCAAAACCAGACCGCCATCGCTTGCACTCGCCCCTACACTGTTCACATCGCCCAAATCGATGTCTCCTGCAACTGTCAAATCGCCCGAAGCCTCAACCGTCAAATCCGTGTTCATCGTCGTTGTTATAGCGCCTGTCAACACGATATCGCCGCCGTCCAAAATGACCCGCTGCCTGCCTAAAACTATGCCCACTGTCCCGGTTATCATGAGCGCGCCTGTGCCAACTTCAACATCACTATTCAGCGTCAAAGTGCCCAATGCCGTGAGCGTCAAAGCAAAATCGCCTGCTGTGAAATCGCCGCTATTATCAAACGCACCGATCCTCACGCTATTCGTGCCGCTCGGCGTCATAACGATATTCCCGCCCGACAATATACGCGCCGCAGCCGCCGCGCCGACAATGTTGACCTCTGTCCCCGTCAAAATGAGATTGCCCGTGCCGAGCGCAATGTCGCTATCAATCGCAATCGCTGCCGCGCTCGTCAAAGTCAAAGACAGCCCGTCTTCAGACATCCAATCGTAGATGGTTTGCGCCGCGCCGGTGACCAGCTCAAGCTCATTGACCGTGCGCGTGCGCGCAGCAGGGGAAGTCGTCACAGCAGCCAACGTGAACAAATTATCCGCAAAAGCGCCATCTTGCGTGAGGCTCACACTGTCGGCGGTCAGCATCGGCGCCGTCGTGCCCGTGAGCAAAATGATGTTGCCGGTCGTGCTGCCGCTGCCCGCCAAAAGCGTCAGGGCACCGCCTGCACCAACATTGATCCCCTCAACGCCCACACTAATATTGCCGGTCGCTTCCAAAACAAGTGTGACGTCACTTCCACTCGGCGGCGCGGTGTCGGCTCTCAAAGTGATCGCGTTGGCTCTGATCGTTGACGCGCCTTCAAAGATCAGCGCGCCTGTCGTTGTGATCGTCGTGCGACGATTCACCCTGCGGTCCTGACCGGCTATCAAAGTTAAGTTGTCATCCTCAAGACTCAAGCTCGCTGCAACCGTCAAATTGCGATAGGCAGTCAACACCACATTGCGAATGCTCGTCACAGGATTAGATGAAATAAAGGTCACATCGTCGCCTGTCACAGAGCGGGTGGCATTGCCTGCAAAAACAATCGTCTGCGCCGACAAAAAGACATCATTGATGCCCACAATGTTCGCATTCAATGTCAACGTGCCGCCTGCAGCAATGACCGTTAACGAACGATTCCCTAGGCTCAATGTCCGCGTCGTGATCGTGATCACCGGCGCGCGCAAAACTATCGGGCCGGAACCCCTGAAAAGAATCGTCCTGCGTGAACTCAGGGTAATGCTTTGCGCGCTGCGAATCGTCGCAAATGTAACCCTAAGCGTATTCCCTCGAGTCGTCTGCGCATACGCTGCTTCTATATCCCTTGCATAAAAAATGTCATACCAATCGCTCACGACAGGCTGGACCTCTGCCCCGTCAAAAACAATTTGCGGCAGCGCACCGGAGGGAAGCGTAAAGGTCGCAGGACGCGACACAGGGAAAATCGACCCGTCTTGCGTCAGCGAGACCGAAGCCGCGGTGATCACAATCCTTGGCGTCGTCGGAGAAACGCTCGGATCAAGAGGCTGACCATCATCATCTGTGGCGCCATCAGCCCATAAGATGCTGCCGGTGCCAGCATCGCCTGTCGCGCGGCCTGCGGCAATCACCAAAGCACCGCTGCCAATATTGATATTGTTATTGATCGTCACATCGCCTTGTGCCGTGATCGTCAAATTTGTGTTTGTCGTCGTCGTCGTCACGCCGGTCAGCGTGATCGCGCCGCCGCCTAAAGCTGCGTCCTCGCCGTCCAAAACTATGCCTGATGTCCCTGTCAGCATAAGCGCACCGCTGCCGGTCTCAACATCGCTATTCACCCTCAAAGTCCCCGATGCCATGAGCGTCAAGGCAAAATCACCGGCAGTGAAATCGCCGTCATTATCAAACGACCCGATCCTGACGCCATTCGCGCCGCTCAAAGCAAGCCTGACATCTCCGCCCGACAACATCCGCGCCGCCGCCGCCGCGCCGCCAATGTTGATCTCTGTCGCCGACAAGGTCAGGCTGCCCGAGCCCGTCGCGATATCGCTCGTGCTCGTGATCGCGCAGCCATTGCAGGTGAGCGTTAGGGCGCGACCATTAGTTGTGTCAATCATCCACGCCTCAACCGGCTGATCTGCCGACGTCTCAAGGGTCAGCGAAGTGAGAGCCGCCACTGCCAGACCTTCAAAGAGAACAGCACTGCCAAAAACACCATTCTGCGTCAGGCTCAAGCTTGTGGCAGTTAGGGCCGGTATATTGCTGTCGGCATCATCGGCGTCGCGGTCTGCGGTCGTGATGTCGCCCGCTGTCGCCTCAATGATGAGGTTTTGTCCCGTAATCGTATTGGCAGATAGATGAACCGTCGCACCAGAGAGCGTGATCTGGCTGCCGCTCAACGTGATGGTCGGCGCCACCAAAGCAATGCCCTGCTCGCCCCCCATGATATTATTGCTCAGCGTGATCGACACCGCGCTCGTCAGGCTCAAACCGAGACCATCAGCTAACATCCACGCGTGGACTGTTTGTGCTGCCTCGGTGCTCAAAATCAGCGCGCGTGAGGCTGCATGAATCTCGAATATGCCAGCAGCAAATGCGTCAGTTTGCGTGAGATTCACCGCAAACGCAGTGAGCACCGGCACAGCGCTGCCTCTGAGGATATTGCCCGTGTTCATGCTCACCGTATCCATACCGGCAGTGATCGTAATCGCGCCGGTGCCAACATTAATATCGCTACTGATTGTGATATCGCCCGTCGCTGTGAGCGTGAGTCTTGTATCACTCGCCGTCGCTGCGCTTTCCAGAGCAATACTGGCCGCGCTCAATCCTATGCGACTGCCACTGAACGTAATCCCCGTTTCACCTCCCAAAGCGAGTGTGCCGCCGGTCGTGATGTCCGCGCTGATCATGACTGAACCCGGCATGGCCGCCTCAATGATGCTGCCACCTGCGTTTCGCTGCTCTGCTGTCCCACTCGTCAACAAGAGGAAGCCCATGCCAATATCGCGGCCACCGCCGCCGGTGTTCACAATAGCTTCATCCATCACCACATTGCCGCCATTGTTGATGATAAACAAAGATCGACCTCTCTCGATCATCCAGTCTTGGACGCGCTGGCTCGGAGATGCTCCGAAATCAACGAAGATGGTGATGTCCAAAATTCTCACCGCGCTGCCAAAAACATAAGGGGCGTCATCGCCAAATGCGTTATCTGTCGTGACGCCTATTAAATCAAGAAAAACAATCGCGGCATCGAGGGTGTTGCCCGTATTCGGCATGAGCGATTGGCCTGCCAAAAAGAGCGAAGCGCGAGCGCCGACGCCCAAATTAACGCTCGCATTGAGTCTCAAAGCAGCAAGCGCGACGATGCCAAAGTGGCGATTGTCAGTGCCAAGCGTGAAAACGTCGCTGGCATCGAAACTTCCAACTTCAATGCCGTTCGTCGCGGTGAGAGTGATGTTATTGCCAACAAATACGCGCCTAGCGAACACACCGGAAAGATTGTCGTCCACAACACCTTCAATTTCGATTTTATCCGCGCTCAAAACGAGGTCTTGTGTGCCGGTGGTGATGTTTTGCGTAATCGTCATCGTGACGCTGTTGGCAGTGAAGCTCAAATCTCTATTTGTCGCCGCTGTTGCCGTTGCGCCTTCAAACAGCATCCAGCCATAGACCGGCTGCACACCCGTAGAGGCCGTCGTTGTCAGCGTCAGCTGATCGACACTCGCAAGCGCGAACAGGTTATCGGCAAACAGCGCAGCCTGCGTGAGTAAAACCATATCTGAGGTCAGCCCCGTGGCAGCGGCAGTGGTGATTTCGTTCGCGTCCACCATGAATGTGCCGCCTGTGCCGTCACCACTGATCGTAATCATGGAAACGCCGCTCTCAAAGATGACATCGCCTGCGGTCATCAAAGCGACATCAACGCCATCATCCGTTGTGATGTCGCCGTTAAAGGTGAGCGACGCGCCAGTTAAGGTCAAAATCAGCGCGGTAAGCGGATCAATGTCGTTGTCATTAAACAAGACCCCGCCGCCGCGCAAAGTGAGCGCGCCGCCAATCGTGATATCCGCGCCGATCGTGATCGTGCTGCCGACGCTGGTCAAAGTGAGCGCACCACCGCCCAGGTTGTTAATCGCCTGCTCAACCGTCAGCGCAGCGGCGGTTTCAAGCGTCGTGCTTGACGTCGCACGGTCAATCACCATCCAGCTATAGATCGGCTGCGCACTTTGCGTCTGCGCCGTGTTCAGAGTCAGTGTAATATCCACGTCGGTCGCAAAGTTAAAGGGCGCCCTCGCACCAAAAATTCCCTCTTGCGTGATCGAAACGCGCGGCACATTAAAAGTCGGCGCAGTATCGCTGGCGATTGTGTCGGCAATTAAAGTAAGCCTCGTGCCCGTAAGGCCGTTAATCGTCGTCCCACCATTGAGCGTTAGTGTGCCGCCATCAGCCTCGATCCTCAAAGAGCGCCCGACGAGATCGATCGCCCCCGCTGTGATTATGATTTCCGGCGAGCGCAGAATGACCTCCATATTCGCCGGAATGGCATTAGCCCCCGTAGAAACAAAACTGATCGTCCCCGTGCCCGCGTTTAACACAAGACGCTGCACAGCGCGTATAACACCATTTCTATAATAGCTGGCGCCAAAGTCGCTGCCAATTGCGAAACTCGCTCCTCCGCCTTCGTCAATGACAGCAATTATGGGATCGCTCGCCCATTCAACCTCCGTTTGAGGCGTGGTTGAGTCCCCCATATAGAATATGGTGACTTGCAACTGACTAGCTGCGCTGCCATCAGAAGCAAAAAACATCGCAGGCGGATCCACAAAGACAGCGCCATCTTGCGTTAACTGGATAAGCCCCGCCGTAATTTTAAGGACAGCCCCCGCCGGATCAGGAGCAAACCGACTCAAAGTGTCTCCGTCGCGGAAATTGATGAGGCCAGTTTGACGGTCATCTAAATTCAAATCTCTATTCGGATCAGGATTAAACCCAGCCTCAGCGCCCGCCGTGAGACTAATCGTGCCGCTGCCGACATTGACGTTGATATTCAAAGTGAGGTCGTGCTGCGCCGTGATAGTGAGGATAGGGTTCGTGGCCGTCGTGGTGATGGCGCGCGCGTCGGCGAGCGCGCCAGCAGTCGCGGTGGTCTCACCGTTGAGCATGATGTTATCGCCGGTGATCTCCAGCCTGCTCGCAGCAAAAGAAATACCGCCGTCTGCCGAAATGACTAAATCATGGTCACTTTCGATTGCCGTCAAACGACTTCCGAACGTCAAAGCGCCGGTCGCTCTTAGAGTGAAGTCTTCACTCGGCATGATTGACCCATTCAACGTGGCCGTCCCGACGTTTAATGTGCTCATCGCAGCTTCAGTCGTGATCAAAGCGCTGTCTAAAGTAAGAGCCGCAATGATGACGCCAGCAACCGGAATCTCAGCAATTTGAATTTCGGCATCCAAAGCCGTGATCTCTACAGTTCTGTCCAAATCTGGCATGGCATCACCCGATTGGAGAACCATCCAAGGATGAAGAGGCTGCACGGCTGTCGCATCCTGTGTGGATGTAGCGGCGATCGTCACAGTCAGCGTATTGACGACGTCAGCCAAACTGAATATGTCTGCAGCAAACACCGCGTCCGCGTTAGTGCTGGTTTGCGTCAGATTCACGGTCTCCGCAGTCAACACCAAAGCATTGCTAGATAAGCTGAGATTGCTTATGAGGCCACCTGTCAGCGTAATCTCCCGGCCAGCGCCAAGATTGATATCGCTATCGAGATTCAGCTCATCTGATGCTGCGATGACAAGATTTTCACCTCCCACCGCGGGCGTGGAAATGATGCCCTCGATTGTAATATTACCGGCGCTTAATGTGATTGTGCTTGTGGTCGCTTTGCCGTCGGAAATCTCTATGGTTGAGCCAAACAAATCAATTGAATCTTCAAATTCATCGTCGTCGCCGACTTCAATGTTTCTGCCAATGACAATTTTGGCATTCAGAGCCTCAAAAGATAAATCCGTTCCGGGCATGACCATCCAGTCCTGAATGGACTGCGGTTGATCTGTACCGGTGAGAAGAAGCAATGAGCCTATAGTGGAGGAAGTGGAAATCAAATCAGCGCCAAACGAGCCGCTAATCATATCGATTGACAATTCTGCCGCTATCACGATGATTGGGCCTGATGGTGTTGTCACTTGGCCGGTCGTGCCGCTAGACACGCCAGCAATCAGCAACAGAAAGGGATCAGCATTCCCATCGGAGGAGCTCGTAATAGTTATACTGCTATGAAGCATCACGTCGGTGAGGGCCTGAACGCGGAGCTTGTCAACCGCGGTCGCGTCGCCGGTGAGCGTGATGTTTTGGCCCCGCAGATCAATGGTGTCCCCTGCCACTCCAACGAAAGTGAGCTTGCTGCCCTCCAAAGTGAGGTCGGCAGTGCCGGTATTGATATCGCGCTCGATCGTAATCGTCGCGCCGGGCGCGGTGAAGGAGAAGCCTCTGTTGCCAACGGCAGATCCGCCGCTTGCGGCATCATCAAACATCCAATCATAGCCGCTCTGTGGATCGCTGCCACTGGCCGTGAGATCCACCGCAACAATAGAAGCCGACAGGCTGAACAGATTATCAACAAAAGAGGCCGTTTGTGTGAGAGTCAGGCCTGCGGCTGTGAGCATCGGCGCGGTGTCGGCTGTTTCAGCGAAGTTCGTCGAGGTGATTGCGCCGCCAGTCGCCGTGATGGCGATGGTTTCGCCCACATAGGTGATCGCGTCGGCGGCGAGATGAACCGTCGCGCCGGAAAGACTCGTCGCAGCGCCGCTCAGCGCGATGGTATTGGCTCTCAAAGTGAGCGCGCCTGCGCCGATGTCGCGGGCATCATCGGCGTCATCGTCGGGAGTGTTAACAATCGCCGCCGCCGCCATTATACTGCCGCTGCCGCCGGTGACAGACACCGACAAAGACCTGTCTTTGACAATCATCCAATCGTAGATTGTTTGATCCGCTCCGGTTCTGAAACTCACAGACGCGACGTCATCCCCAAACGCAAAGGGGATATTGCTGTCATCAGCAAAAGCGGCGTCCTGTGTGAGGGCGATCGTCCCAGCAGTGAGCGTCGGCGCAGTGCCGCCATCGACGAAGCTGGCCGCCGTCAGCGTGATGCTGTCGGCAGCGCCAAAGATGATGTTGTCATTGAGCGTGATGGCGCCCGTCGCCATGAGCTCGATCTGCGTGCCGTCTGCCGCCGTGCCCTCGCCCGTGAGCTTGATGCTGGCTGCGCTCAAGGCGCGCGTGCCGCTGAACATGATCCCAGCAGCACCATTTAACACAAGCTCGCCGCCAATTGTGATGTTGGCATCGATCTCAACCATGTTTTCTAGGCTCATTAAAGTGAGCGCGCCCGCATTTGCGTTATCAATCGCCGTCGCGACGCTCACAACGCCGCCCGTGTTGATGACAGACACCGTCCGATTGTCAGGGATCATCCAACGATAAACCATTTGGCCACTAGCGTCGTCGGCCTGCAATGTCAGCGCGGTGACGCTCGCGCCAAAGCTAAAAGGCGCAAGAGAGACAAAAGCACCCGCTTGCGTGATTGATACAGTCGGGACGTTGAAAGTCGGCGTGGCATCGCCGACGATCGTGCTGCCCTCTAAAGTGAGCGCGCTACCGCCGCTGATCGTGATGCCAGTCACGCCGCCGCCGTTGAGCGTCAGCGTGCCGCCATTGGCGATGATCGTCAAAGCGCGCGCCATAGGGAGAGTGCCGCCAGCGCCATCGGGATCAAAATTGCCAAGCTCAAAGCTCCCCGCGGTAATAATGATATCTTCGGCTTGCAATGTGATCGCCTGAGGGGCATCGTCAGCGAACGTGATCGCGTTGCTCGCACCGGCGTTCAGTGTGATGCTGGTTGAGGCAAACAGCCCCCCTGCCGTGTTAAAATCAGCGGCTTCGAATGCGACATCGCCGCTGCCACTGCCTCTTTCAAATACGCGGATGATTTCGGTCGCCCAGCCCCTCGGTATGATGGCTCCCGCCCCGCGATAATCGATAAATATGTTTTCTTCCCCCAAAACCCCGAAGCTACCATCTGGCCTGGTTATTCGAGGATCTCGGAAATTCGAATTCGCAGGCCTGCCTGAAGAAAATTGCTGGCTTTGTATCAAAGTGACTCTGGTCGCAATGACAGACCTTCTCCCTGTAATGCTGGGAGCAGTTTCCCCACGTAACGCAACTCTCATGAATTCTATATTGCCTTTGTTGCTGCCCGGAAATACCGCCGAAAGCGTGAGTTCGCCCGGGAGTGTGTCAGCATTGGTGAGATTAAACCCAGTCACGCGCAAAATGTTTTCGATCTCATCATCGGCCTCAATGGCCGGACTGCCGACAGCAACGACAGCGATATTATTGCTGACGGCCATGCTTCTCGTGATGCCACCCATGATGTCAATCGCACCAGCGCTGATTCTTCGATCATTGCCCCTGATCTCAATGAGTCTGTTATCCACCGCCCGCATAACCAAACTGCCCGTGCCGAGATCGATGTTGCCATCAATGGTTATGATGACTATATCTTGCACATCCGGGTCGCGGGCACGATTTATATTGAGTATTAGACTTGAATTTTCCTCAGTGGTGATGTCGCCCTTAATGTTGAGGCTCCCGGAGCGGAAGGTCACCACGCCCTCATCAGCCTGCGGTGTCCTGATCATGATCTTGCTGCCCGTCAAATTGATCGACGTCGCGAATCCTTGTTGGATATTCAGCCCTATAATGAGCGGGCAATCCACACAGGTGAAATTTAAATCTACAGAAGTAGAAACATCTGTCAGCCACGCATAAACCTCCTGCTCCGCATGAGCTATAAGGTTCAATTCGTACCCTAAGCTAGCAAAGATGCCTGTTGAAAAATCGAATTCTCGCTCCTCTCCAAATGCGGGCATCTGCTCTAAAGTCACCACACTTGCGAGGGCTAATATACCTCTACATGCGTCGCCGCTATTATCATCACAGATGACACCACCATTGCTGATGAAACCATTAGCTTTGAAAGAGAGTGTATCGCCGCGATCATCCTGCAAAACAGTGCCGTTTCTGATCGTCAAATCTCCTGTCGTCGCCGTGATGGAAAGATGGAGCGGATTGGGGCGGCGGCGGGTGGAATCGGGGGTTGTCATGTGGCCTGTAATATCAATAGTGCCGCCAGTGATCGTAGATGTCCCCGCTATGACAAGGATTGTGCCTGCTCTGCGTGTTCCTAGTATGATCTCACCCCTATTTTCACCGTCTGGATACCGATCTGCCCGCCTAGCTATCAAAGTGATGTTGCCTGTGCCAGCGTCAATGACACTGTTCGCCGGAATCATGAGATTGCATACACCGTTGTTGTTGCTGACTACGCAGTCAAGGGTCAGGCTTGTGCCTTGCGCAACCATCCAGCTGTAAAGGGACTGCTCACTGGGAGTGGGATCTAGCCCCCCCGTAGTAAGATCAATCGAACTCACAGAAACCAGCGTGAATAAATTATTGGCAAAAACTCTGTCTTGGTTAAGAATAACACGAGACGCGGTGAGTTGCGGTCTGACAGCGCCTGTGGTGATTTCGCCATTAGCTGTGCCTATGCCTGTCATCATGGTCAAAACGCGGTTAGCGCCGCTGAGTATGATGTTACCAAGAATTTCAATGTCATCATCCGCCGAAAGGGTGAGGTTATTATTGCTCGTCACAGAGCCTGCACCCGTGAGACGAATGTCGCTGCCCGTCAATACGCGCACCGCGCTCCCCAAGCTGATCCCCGTGCTGCCGTGCAAATTCAAAGTGCCGTCAGCCTCGATATCTGTGGCAACTGAAACCAAGCCCGCCATGCTCATCAAAGTGAGAGCGCCGCCGACCTCGATTGCTGCGTCGGCCGTAACCGAACCCGTCATGCTCGTCAAAGTGAGCGCGCCATCGCTCGTGATTTTTGAACTGGCCGTAATCGAGCCTGCCGTGCTAATCAAAGTGAGATTGCCTCTGCCGATATTGTGGCTGGCGCCGCCGGAGCGAAAGATTTCCGTCTGAACCTCCACATCGCCGCCGCTGGTGAGGTGCAAATCTCGATTGCTGCTAATCATCCAATTATGGATGATTAGAGTCGCCGTAGCACTCGTTTGAAGAGTCAGCCCACCGCTCAAATCCAATGTAAAGGGGCGGTTATTCTCATCGCCAAAAAGGGCCGCCTGCGTGAGGCTTAAATTTCGGCCTTCTAATCTTGGGCGTGTATTGGCTGTTTGAGCAAAATTCGTCGTGATGATGGCGCCTTCCGTCGTCGTGATGGCTGCGTCTCCCGCTGTAATAAGGAGAAGGGGGTCTTGCGTATCTGTTGCTCCAACCTTTAGATCGTCGGCGGCTAGATGAACCGTCTTGCCCTCAAGCGCTAACCCAGTCCTAATTCTAATTGCCGTAGCCCGAAAAAAGATATTGCCTGTATCATCTCTCCCGTCAACGACTGCCGCTGTAATGTTCTCCTCGACAGTGATAGTTCCGCCAAAAAGATTAATGCTGAAGCCAGCATTGTTATCGCTCATCCAGCTTCTAATTGATTGACTTGATGCTGTTCCAGTTATAGTAAATGCCCGTTTGCTATTTGCGCTGAACAAAAATCCCAGAGCCTCTGGAAATCCAACCGATTGCGTGAGGCTGACTGTCTGTGCGAGAAGTTGGCGGAGTGGCTCGCCCACGTCCGTTTCTCCGAAAATATTAGAACGATCGAAAGCAGGGTCTAAGCCCGCCACAATTGTGAGCGCGCCCGTGCCGATATCAATATCGTCATTGAGTCTTATATCTTTCTGCGCCATGAGTGTGAGATCAGTGTTGCCCGACGCTGCTGTGCTCTCACCCGTCAGCTCAATTTCGAGCGCGGCCAGCGAGCGATGAGCGCCGCTGAACTTGATCCCTGTGCCGCCCTCCAAAGTGAGAATGCCGCCAATCGTGATGTCTGCATTGATCTCAATCGCTGCTGTTGTGCTGCTCAAAGTGAGATTGCCCACATTTGTGTCATTAATCGCCGTCGTGTTGGTCACAGCGCCGCCCGTGCTGATGACAGATATTGTCTGATCGACAACGGGGAGCATCCAATCATAAACCGTCTGCGCCACCGACGTGCGGAGAATCAATGAAGTGACATCTGCTCCCAAGGAGAAGGGACTAACTGCGACGCTCTCGCCGCTTTGCGTGATCATCACTCTTTCGACAAAGGCGACGGTGTTGCGTTCGATCAAAACATCCGGCGCATTGAGGATCGGGCGCGCTTCGCCCGTGAGCACACGCGGCACATCTGCTCCAGCACCCGCATTAGCGGTCGAATCAAAGACGTCAATGGTTCCCGCCGTTGCAATCGTGTCGGCCCTCAAAGTGAGGCGCGCGCCCGTTCCGCCGCTGATTGTCATGCCAAGCGTGCCCCCGCCATTGAGCGTTAGTGTGCCGCCAAGAATGTCGAGGATCAAAGAATAGCTGCCCAGCTCAATTGTCCCTGCGATGATCGTAATGCTCGGCGCGCGCAAAATGACCTCGGTATTCGCCGGAATGGCATTATCCCCCGTAGAGACAAAACTGATCGTCCCTGTGCCTGCGTCCAGCAAAAGACGCGTCGCGGCTTGAATCACATTATTCCCCTGATAATCCTCGTCGCCGAAGTCGGTGCCAATCTCCAAATTCGCCGTTCCGTCGCCGACCTCAACGAGGGTTCTGAAAGGCTCGCGTGCCCAAAGAACCACACCTTGAACATCAGCGCCTAAATAAACAATGCGAATCCCTTGAGGATGACCTTGACGCTCAGACGGCGCCGACGCAATCAGCGCGCCGTCCACATCCAAAAACATCGCAGGGCGCGTCGCGCTGAAGACCGCGCCGCGTTGCCTCAGCCTGACCTCAGCTGCTTGGATCATCGTGTCCGTGCCGTGCGTGAATACAATTATATCTTCGGCGGCGTTGGTGGCTTCCTCGTCGAGGCCTGCCACAAGCAAGAGCTCGCTCACATCCATGACACCCGTGCTGCTCACAAGATTGATGTTGCCCACCTCAAGATTGTTTTGCGCGATGATGTTCAGATTGGTGTTCGCCGTCGTCGTGATGTCGCCTGCGAGCAAAACATTCTTGCCTTCTAAAGCGATTTCCGCGACGGTGAGCTCAATCGAACTGCCCGACAAAGTGAGATCGCAAACATCGCATATGCCCGTATTGATATCACGCGCGAGCGTGATCTTGTCTGTGCTGGTCAGGGAGAGCGCGCGTCCGGGGGCGCTCATCCACGACTCAACCTCTTGCACCGCGGACGTTTCAAGCCGGAGAACGCCCACATCATTGCCAAAAGTAAACGAAACGACAGCAGGAAACATAACGGGCTGCTTGAAGATCACCTCTTTCGCGTTCAATTCTGGATCCTGCTCGAAGGTGATATCGCCTGTGATCGTATCTGCGGGATCAGCGTTAACAGCGTCGATGTCCAATCCCGCCTCTATCATGAGAACCCCTGTCGTGCGCAGATTAATGCTGCTCGGCTCTATAGTAGAGCCACCGCGTATGTCGAAAACATATTGATTGAATCTCACATTTTCCTGCGCGCGGATTGTGAAACTCCGAAAAGGGAAATTGTCGCTAGACATGGAAACCAATCTGCCGGAGATCGTGATGTTCTTGGCTTCAAATGTGACCCTATTGTCATCGCGCTCTCGTCGGCCAATGAGAATCGGAAACATTTGTTGTGCTCGACTGAATGCTAAAGAAAAAGTAAGATCGCCGCCGATCTTAATATCTCTTTGAATTATCAAAGGATTGGCGATGGAGGCAGCTGCCCCAAGGCCTCCTGACGCCTGGGTTATGTCTGTTAAATTGAGAGTGAGGCTGGTTTCTTCTCCCATCTCGCTGCTCACTGGCGCAGCGATAAAAATCTTCGAGGCCTTTAATACTACACTTTCAGTGATCACGAGGCCTGCGCTCGACTGAAACCCAAGAAAGCCGTCGTCTGCTCCAAGGCCTGATCCTGCTCTACTGGACAGAGCGTTGATGTCTCGTCCAAGTTCAATCATGCTGGAAGAAAAGAATAATAAGCTGATGCCGTCTTCCTGCCCTGAATTGACCATCCGATCCGCCTCGTTGCGAC
This sequence comes from Alphaproteobacteria bacterium, assembly GCA_965212115.1. Lineage (GTDB taxonomy): Bacteria > Pseudomonadota > Alphaproteobacteria > JAPOUT01 > CBDBUR01. The sequence goes on from CBDBUR010000001.1 coordinate 42,993, forward strand.
AAACATCGCAAGGGGGAGGAATCATCCAATCATAAATCACCAGTCTGTCTTCTGATAAAATCTCAACGCTATCGACAAAGCCATCCAATTTAAAGATAGCTTCCGGATAAGACACCTCTTGCTCCAGTAGTATAAACTTTGTGCTCAGCTCAAGAGCCAAATCCGGATTCGGCTCGGTGTCGGGTGTCGTAGGTGCGCTGGGCGTGATAATTTCACTGAAGCCACTAAATTCAATTCTGCCGTTAACCTGACCGATGATCTGGTGGGTCATCAATGTCAAAGTGCCGCTGCTGCCAAAGATGGCGGCTTCGATTCTGAAACTGTGCCTGAGGTTGTTCCCGGCTGTTGCTCGCGCAGCATCGCCCCTAGCAAAAGCCGATGAACCGATAACGATGCCTTCGCCGATTCTCACCCCCTCTTCATTAACGTCGGTCGTGGTGAGGCTGACTGACGCGCCTGACAGAAGGAGATGAACATCACTCGGATCCATACCGGCGGTCGGTGAATTTGGTATGACCTGCCTGCCAATTATACCGATGGCTTTGCCCTCAATAATAAGATCGCCGCTGGTGTGAATGTCAGAGCCGATCACAATTCTGTCTTGTTGGCTGATCAAAGTGATGTTGCCATCGCCGATCACGCGAGATCCGCTGCCGGATGGCGTAATGGCGTTATTTTCTGCCACGATCACATCGCTGTCTTCGTCTGTGACGGTGACGGTCAGATTTCTGCCGCCTTGAATCATCCAATTACGAATTGTTTGAGTTGCGGTCGTCTCAATGAACAGATCATCAACCCTGTTAATCGGGGGGCCGTTCGATACTGCCTCGTTGAAGCGAAAGGGAGCCGAATTGAAGCTTTGGCCTCCGGCATTAACACGTCGGGTGTTGTCAAAATCGCCGCCTGTTTGCTTGAGTCTCACTTCTGGCACAAACAGAAATGGGCTCGGCCTGCCAGAAGCCGTCGTAATCGACTCAGCCTCCAAAATAAGGGACACACCGTTATTGATCGTCAGGCCATGCGCGTTGTCGCTGCCGCCGCCCGTGATCATGATCCGGCCATTGGCGGCTTTAATCGTCAAAGCGCGGCCTCCGAGATCAAAACTGCGCGCGCGGATTTCCACATTCCCATCAATGGACTCTATTAGGACATTCATCGGAACATCATCCGCAAAGGTCAGAGCGATCCCGCCCAAAAAGTCTGATATTTCGATGTTGTTTGTGACGCGCAGATGACCGCCGAGCAAAAATTCATTTGTTAGCGTGAAGTCGCCATTCGGGTTCATTGTCAGCGAGTCAATTTCGTTAGCCCAAGCGTCTGGGGATATTCTCTCGGCAGCACCGAAATAAATGGCACGAATGTCGGCTCTTGTCAGATCCTCCGTGTCATCAAAATTGCGGAAGGTCGCGGGCGCAGCCAGCGTAAAAACTTCGTCCTGCATCAAAACGACGCGCTGCGCGACAATTTTCGTGCTGACGCCGCCGCTGAAAATGATGCCGCCGGTCGCATCGGCTGCGCCGCCCGCCGAAAGCCGGAGCTCAGCAGCGCCGAGCGTAATCGCTCCCACTGTCAAATCGCCCGCCGCACTGATCGTCAGATTGGCGTCGGTCGCTATCGCCGCGCCTGCGAGCTCAACAACATTGCCGCTGAATGCCAGCGCCCCGCCCAGCGTGATCGAACCGCCCGACAAAGTGAGATCGCCGCCGTCAGCCACAGCGATATTATTGTTGAGCGTCAACACGCCCGTCGCAGTAATATCGAGAGTGTTGGATGATGTCGCCGCGCCGGTCAGCGTTATTGCTGCGCCTGACACAGAACGCACCATTTCACCGCCCATATCATTGCCGCCCATGAACACAATCGCGCTGCCCCCCAATATGACATCGCCCGCGCCTGCGATGATGTCGGTGCTTAAAGTCAGCGTGTCGCCGTCGGCTGTGATCGTCAAATTGCGGCCTTCGGTATCCAGCGCGCCTGCGGTGATGTTAACGGTCGTCCCCATGATGACAATCGCCACGCCCGCCGCAAACTTCAAAGTGCGATCAGTCGCCGCCACGATCTCTATGCCACCGCTCGCCGCCACTAAGCTCGCGGCAAGAATATCTACATTGTTCGTAATGTTGATGGTCGGACAAATGCTGCTCATCGGACATTGATGTGTCATGGCCATCGTCGCAAAATCGAAATCTCCATCAACCGCCATCCTTGCGGGAGCGCCGTTAATCACAAGCATCAGATTGTCCCGACTGGCCGCCGTGAAAGTGGCGTCGCCTCTCAAGACCGTGAAATCAATATCCACAACGTCGGCAGTCAAAACGCGCGACGCAGCGGCGACGAGGCCAGTCAATCTCATCGTCAATATGGCGGTTCCGAGGTCGGCTCCGCTATCGGGGGTGGTGCCAAGATCGATGCTGCTATTAAGAGTCAAAAGGCCCGTCATAATCGTCAAAGGCGTATTGTTCGCCGTGCCGTCGACATCGCCCATGAGCATCATCGAGCCGCTTAAAAGAATAATCTCAGCGCTGCCGCTCAAATCGATGCCCGTGTTGCCGTTCAAAGTGAGCGCGCCGGTCGTCGCGACCCCGGCACCGATCACAACTTTAGCCGCATCACTCCGCAAAACGAGATCGCCGTCGCCGATATTGCGCGTCGCGCTCGTCGACACGATCGCAGCAGATACCCCAACAGTGCCCGCTGTGTTGATGATGGTCAGATCTCTGTCGGCATCGAGCATCCAGTCTTCAACATTCTGATTTGCGCTTGCGCCGGTCTTGAGCACCAGCCCTACGGTGGCAGCTTCAAACATAAAGACCGCTGTCGTGGCGAATACGGCGTTTTGCTCGATCGTTGTCGTCGCGGCGGTCAGCATCGGGGCGGTGCCGCCATTGACGATCTCGCCGCCGGTTGAGATCAGCGTCAGCGCCCCGGTGCCAACATTGATATTGGCGGAGAGGGTTAAATCAAAATCGCCGCTTCCCGAAGTTTGAATGGTGAGATCGTTATTGCTGTCCGTTGAGATCGTCTCGGCGGAAATACCGACAGCCGTGTTGCTCGCGCCGGTGATCGTACGCGCGCCCATGACAGAAATCGCCGCATCGCCGCCATTGTCGGTCGTGCCGACATTGATCGTCGCCGCATTGACGACATCCGCATCGAGCGTCAAGCCATTAGTGGCGACGACCTTAAACTCATTGCCGTTCAAATCCACCTGTGCGGCATTGATCGTTACGCTCGCGCCGGTGATCGTGCGCGCACCCATGACAGAAATCGCCGCATCGCCGCCATTGTCAGTCGTGCCGACATTGATCGTCGCCGCATTGACGACATCCGCATTGAGCGTCAAGCCATTAGTAGCAACGACCTTAAACTCATTGCCGCCCAAATCAACTTGTGTGGCATTGATCGTCACACGCGGCGCGGTGAGCGTCGCGGCAGCGGTGAAAGACACATCATGGGCGGACAAGTCGATCGTGAGATCGCCGGTCGCCGGTGTTAAAGCCGCCGGAAGAACAACCTGCACCCTTGTGCCGCTCGTCAAATCAGAAAACGAATAATCGTTCAAATTATAATTACTTTGCGTCGCGCTTCTCCATATGAGCATCACGCTGTTTGCTGTTATTCTCCTCCCCCCGCCGTTGGTATCGATTGTCGCCGCTTCCACGATCAAAGAACTGCTCGTGCTTGCACTGCGAAGGTCTACGTTTTCTAAACCAAGATTTCCACTGCCAATTGAGGTGATGGTCAACGTTGTGTCATCGCCCACCGCCGTGATGTTGACAAGCATAAGCATATTGGCCCTTAATTTCAGCGATTTAGCCGTCCTAATCCGGCCTCCCAAAATATCAATCTGCTGCAAGTCCAAATTTCCGGTGTTGACATCTATGCTGCCACCTATCAGCACTACACCTCCTAAACTCTGAAGCGAGAGATCAACATTTCTTGTTCCATCATTCACCACAAACGCGCTGTCTGTGCCATCTCTGACGCCAACCATAATTGCGTCATCGGCGGTAGAGTCAGTTGTGAGGGTAAGATTTATCGCTTCCAAAGTGCGCTCGCTGCCGCCCGCACCCGCAATCTGGATCGTGTTGCCTGCCAAAGTGAGATCGCCGCCGCGGGTTGAGAAGCCGCTGGCTTCGCTAAAATCGAAGCCAGCGTCCAAGAGCAAGATGCCTGTGGCACCAGTGGCATCAATGCTGAGGTTGACGCCGTTGGCCTGCGCGGCGAATGTTCCGTTGGCGGCCCGTATGCCACCGACGATGGGGTTGGCGGAAATGAGCGTGACGTTTTCGCCCGTCAAGGAGATTGTGCTTACCGACGCAGGAGCAATGCGGATCGTGTCGGCTGTCAAAACAATGTCGCCGCTGCCCGTCGCGATGCTGCTGCCGAGCGACAAAATGCCGCTCGCGGTGACCGTAAGGCCGAAGCTTGTTTCACTGATCGCGCCCGTGAGAGTCACCGCGCTGCCCTCCAACGTCCGTGCTTCATCAAAACCAATTGAATTGCCCGACAGCGTGAGAGCGCCGCTGCCTGTATCAATGTCATCATTGAGCATCAAAGCGCCACTTGCGGCGACCGTGAGGCCGAAGCTTGCTTCACTGATCGCGCCCGTGAGCGTGATCGCCGTGCCGCCTAATTCCACCGCCGCGCCTAGATCAATCGAACTGCCCGACAAAACGAGATCGCCTGCGCCAGTGGCGATATTGCTGTTGAGCGTTAAAATACCGGTCGCCACAGCTGTGAGACCGACGGAATCACTGATCGCGCCCGTGAGCGTGATCGCCGTGCCACCTAATTCCACCGCCGCGCCCAGTTCAATCGAACCGCCCGACAAAACAAGATCACCCACGCCGGTATCGATATTGCTGTTGAGCGTCAAAACGCCGCTCGCCACAGCTGTGAGATCGACGGAATCATCGATCGCGCCCGTGAGAGTCACCGCGCTGCCCTCTAATGTCCGCGCTTCGTCAAAACCAATCGAACTGCCCGACAGCGTGAGAGCGCCGCTGCCCGTATTGATGTCATCATTGAGCATCAAAGCGCCACTCGCATTGACGGTCAGGTTAACTTGAGCGTCCTCAAATTCGTTGCTGCCAGCGCCGCCGGTCAACGTTCCGCTCACAATGGGGTTGTCGGAAGTGAGCGTGATGCTCGCACCGTCTAAAGCGCGTGCTGTCCCGGCTGACGCGCCGACAATTTGAATCGCCATGCCCGACAGCATGAGTGTGCCGCTAGCGCCGAGATCGATGTCCGCGTTGAGGATCAAAGCGCCTCTGGCGTTGAAGTCCGTCGTGCGACCGGTGGTGTCGACGGTTAGGTGAACTAGAGCTGCTTCGAATTCGTCGTTGCCTGTGCCGCCAGTCAGTGTTCCGGTCTCAATGGTGCTGACGGAAGTGAGCTCCATGTTTGCGCCCAACAAAGTGCGTGTTGAATTCGCCGCATCGCCGACAATCTCAATCTTATTGGCGCGCAAAGCAAAATTCTTTGCTGTGGCCTGAACGTCAGCATTCAAAAGCAATGTGCCTGTGGCAATCAGTTCGATGGTAATGTCAAGAATGTTTCCGGCCGGACTCAACACAAGATTCCCAAGATTGTTAAAAACCCCGGTCCGAATGGTTCTAGTGGAAGTGATCGTGATGTTCGCGCCATTCAAAGAACGTGTTTGGGTGATCTCACTGGCAAAATCAATCCTTGGACCTGACAAAATGAGATCGCCTGTGCCGGTATTGATATCGGTATTTAAGATCAAATTGTCGCCGTCGACGATGATCGACAAATTGCGTCCGTTGGTGTTAAGAGAGGCCGCCTCAATCTCAATCAAGCTTCCGCGAAGCACGATCGGGCCGCTGTCTCCAGCAAACGTCAAATGGCGACCGCGCGCGGAGATCGTGATTGTGGTGCTGCCATCGCCTGCCGCCAGCAAGCTGTCGGAAAGAACAAGGCTTACTTGACTTAGTTGACTCTCGATCAAAATATCGCAATTTCCTATATCAGGACATGTATGCGGCGGGAAAGTGAAAGTTGGCTGCGGATCGAGCAGAACCCCGTCAGTCATCAGCTTGAGTCTCGCCAAAGAGGAAATTATAGAGTTCGATGGAATCGAGAACTCAACATCAAAATCCGCAGCATTTAAATTCTGATTAAAATTAACTTGCAGGCTGGCCAAATTCATTGTCAAAGTGCCGCTGCCGATATCTATGTTAGTCCCGAGATTCAGAGTAGAAGAAGCTGTGATTTTCAAATTTTGATTGCTTGAAATCGGATTTTCGCGGCCCAGCAGCATAATCGAGCCGCCGGTCAATTCGGTCGCGCCGTCCGTGCCAAAATTGAGCCTATGGCTCATGGCATTGATGTTCAAAGTACGAGCGCCCAGATGTAAAATGCCCTGAATCGTTATATCGTCCGCATGCGCAGTTATAGATGTGTTTTGCGTGCTTGCTGTCGCGCTCCGAGAGCTTTCGGTGGCAATTAGCGTAAAAGACCCAGCTATCAAATCCACCCGAGTTTCTCCGCCAAAGGAGATCGACAACGCTTTTATCGTCACAGCGCGGATAGCATCAACCCCAAAGATGATATCCTCATTGAGTATAAAAGCGCCGCTCGCAGTGAGCATCACATCGCCGCCGATGCCGGTGTTAGCGCCTTCAATATCCGCATTAAGCGTCAAAGCGCCGCCCGTCGCATTGAGCGTCAAAGCGCGCAGACCGATCATCATGGCATTCCCCGTGTTAATCGTGATGGCGTTCGCCTCCAGCAAAATCGGCCCCGTGCCCTCAAACGTTAAGAAGCCCATGTTGTCGCCTACGACTAGCTCCGTCGCATTGAGAACCACGTCTTTGCTCAATATCAAGTTATTCGGAATCACGTGATCGCCTTGACCGCCAAATGTGCAAACTGCCGCGCCGCAATAATAATATGTCGGAGGGTTCCCAGCAGTGATCCTAGTCTCTCCGCCATTGCCGTTGAAGCCTATCTCTATCTCACCATCTGCAATTTCATCTTTCGTAAATACGATATTCGTGCGCGCAGCTGTTATGGTGATGTTCTCAGTGGCAGGAATGTCAATGACATCCGCCGTGATGGTCACACTGCTCGTGAGAACATTGAGAGCCGTCCGAAGCGTCAAGGTGCCGTCGGTCGCGGCGATCGACAAATCACGACCGTCGGTGTCAAGGGAAACCGCAGTGATCGAAACATTGTCCCCGCTGAGAATGATCACACCACCATTGCCAGCCTCAAACCTCAAAGTATTGTTGTTCCCGTCGATCACCAGATCGCCGTTTGCCACCACCAGATTATCAGCAAGAAGGACGGTTGAATCGTCCGCAATTTCGATTGTGCAATCGTTGACCTGTCCCTCGCACCCTATCGGCGTCGGATTGATATATGTATAGCTTGGTGCAAAACCATCAGAAGGCGTGGTAGGAATAAACGATATATTACCCCGCTCGTCCATAGGGAATCCTGTTGCCTCATCCACAATCCCCGCACGAGTAAATGTTATATCGATGGTGTCCGCCATCACTTCGGTCCCGCTATTTGGAACCCTGATGACCCCTGTCAAGAGAGTCAAAGTGCCCGTGCCGATATTGATACTAGCGGCGATGCGAATGTTATTAACTTCAGGATCGCTTTCAGCCGACAAAGTTAGATTGATATTATTATCTGCACTGACCTCCTCATCGACTCGAATGGAACGCGACGCCCTTAGAATAAGCGTAAAGCCCTCCGGCAGCGTATTGATTGAAGACGTGTTAATAAGTGTTCGCGTGAATGTGCCTTGCAGACCGCTTCTGCCAGAAGCACTAGCGAGAATCTCAAGTGTATCGTCAGCAGCCGCATTGTCATCTTGAGTGATATTAGTGTCATCCACATTACTATTGCTGTCCCCTGACCCGAGCACGATCACTTCAGGATCAAGCAGCAAAGTGCCAACATTGATCCCCGCCAGATTGACCGCCGCGAGATTCACTTTACCCGAAACTTCTGCAAAACCGCCCGGCGCAAAGATGTCGCCATGAAACCATGTTGTCTCATCCGCCCAGACAATCACACGGCCTTTGCGTCCGGCATCGAGCAGCGCGTTGGGCTCAACGAAGGTGCGCAAAGCTGTCGGCACCGGGCCTTTGCCTTGATAATCACCGCCGACGAGAATCTCTGGCGCTTTGACTTGCGCCCCGCTTTTCACCAAGACATATTTGCCGGTCGCTTCAACTTTTTTATCGGCCTGCACATCACCTGAAACCTCATTGACGCCTTCGCCGCCGCCGGAAAGATAAACAACCCCGCCACGCCTTTTAATTCTCGTCGCTTTGACAACACCGCCGATCGAAACAACGCTCGCGCGAACCTCTTGCGCTTCCTGCGCTGAGAGCTTAACGATGCCGCCTTTGGCCTCAATCATCCCATCATTGACTAGCGACGCGCCTGCCGCCGCTTTCTTAACTTCAAACCCAATAAGCGAGCCTGCAAAATCGACCGTAAAGGCCTCACCCGCGCCCAACACGACATTGCCGCCGTTTGAGGTGATCTTGCCTTTATTTTCAACCCGCACCGCCGCAAGCACTGCGCCGCCGGCCCCTGCGGTGATCGTCCCGCGATTAACCACCGCACCGCCGACGCCACTCAACTGCCATTTGGATCCACCAAGGTCGGAAATGCGCGCGCTTGTCGCGAGCAAACCTCCCACATTAACAACGGCACCCTTGCTAAATTGGACACCATTTTGATTTTCTATGATCGTGATACCGTTGGAAGTATAACTTCCGGCGATATTCGTTGCGCTCGTGCCATCAACCCTTATGAGTAGCCGCGAAGTCGTGCTCGGCTGATGAGCCTGTGCGCTCTCATGCGCACCGATGTTGAAGCTATCCCATTGGGTCGCCATAAATTGGCTGTTTTGATGAATATCGGTCCGTGCGCCAGACTGCTCAATACGGCCAGAGCCTTGCATCACCCTCCCTCCTTGAGGGCCGGCCCATGCCGTCGAGCCCAGCGCCAGCACGATGAAGCTCAGAAACGCTAAAAACCTCATGCGATTATATAAAGTTATATATATGGACAAGAAATACAAACTCCTCTTTCTCCCTTAGTTTCCTTCATACAATATACTTTATTTAGCGATATTCACAGCAAGTCAAGAAAAATGCAAAGAGTTGAATAAATACGCCTTTATCCCTTTATTGACTTGCCATGTCAGTAAGACAGAAAGAGGGTGAAAAAGAGCCTAAAATAGTTTACAGCTCCTTGATGACTTATATTCTTAGGGCCTATTTGACAGCGTTGCTTCTTGCTGTTCCGGGGGCGGTTATTGCCATTGAGGTTTGGGGGCCACTACATCCTCTGCTCACCGCTTTAATCGCCGACAGCATCGCAACTTTGGTGATCTTCTTCTTCAGCCGCTATTATAAAAATTCAAGCATTTATGACCCCTATTGGTCGATCATTCCGCCTTTTATCGCAATCTACTGGATTTCGCTGATCCCGCTCGATGAGCTGCATCCACGGGTGGTAATCGCCTTCTTGCTGTTATGCGCCTGGGCAATTCGACTCACTTGGAATTGTATGAGGCAATGGGACGGACTCTCTCAAGAAGATTGGCGCTATGGTGTGATCAAAGAAACAACAGGGCGATTCTATCCTCTTGCTGATTTTACCGCGATTCATTTTCTTCCGACCTTATTTGTTTTTGGCGGCCTCCTGCCCTTTTATTACATGACGACAATTACAGTTGAAGATAGCTGGTCAAATGCTTTGAACCTGTTTGATCTCATCGCGATTATTGTGACGGGCGGCGCGATTATTATTGAAGGCGTCGCCGACAATCAATTGCGCCACTTCCGCAAGACGCGCGCGCAAGGTGAAATCTTGAACCATGGCGTGTGGACTTATTCACGTCATCCTAATTATTTTGGAGAACTCAGCTTTTGGTGGGGATTATTTTTCTTCGCATTCGCCGCCGCTGGCAGCGATGCCGCTTGGACATCCATCGGCGCGATCGCCATGACTTTGTTGGTTGTTTGCGCCAGCGTCCCGCTGATGAATGCGCGCAGCAGAAAAAATCGACCAGGATATGACGAGCATATCAAACGCGTGCGCGCAATTATTCCTCTGCCAAAACTAACGCGCCGTTAGACGGCAATAACCCGACCAGCGCCCACACAATAAACGCCGTCGATATGCCCGCAACACCTTCATGAAACATGCCGCTTGGCAATTCAGCAACGCGCCATAAAATCACGACGCTCAAACCCGACACCATCATCGCGATCGCCTGCGGCTCGGTCATTTTCTGCTTCAAAGACAATAACAGCAATAACGGACCAAAAGCCGCTCCCATCCCAGCCCATGCAAACTGCGTCAAGGTGAACACCGTCGCGCCGCCAAAAACTTGCGCATACCACGCCAAACTCAATGAAAATAATGTTACCGCTAAAGTCACCAGCTTGACATGAAACGTCGACTTAAAACGCTGCGGAAAAAGATCATGTGTCAATGCCGCCGAGCAGCTCAACACAAGCGAATCCGTCGTTGACATCGTCGCGGCAAAAACTCCCGCCAATATCAACCCGACTAAAATCGCTGGCAGAAGCTGCAGCGCCATCGTCGGCAAAACCAGCTCCGGATCCATCCCAGATATATCCGGCAGATGAATCTTCGCCAGCAGGCCAACCAACAAAGCTAACAAAGCAAACAAAATATAAAATCCATAATACCACGCCCGCGCCGCATTGAGCTCGCCTGCCTCGCGCATCGCCATAAAGCGGATCATGACATGAGGCTGCCCCGCAACACAAAAACCCGAAAACATCCACCCCACAATAAATAATAAAGGCCCAATAAACACAAATGATCCCCCGGCAAAAGGCAGATCTTCATAAGGAAACCACTCAAGATAACCAGGCACCGCCTCAAGCTGCGCGAGCGTCGCCGACACGCCTCCCGACGCCGCAATCGCCGTGATCGCAAGAAACCCCATCGACAACAACATCACAAATGACTGCGCCGCATCCGTCCAGATCGACGCGCGTATGCCTCCGGCCATGCAATAAAACGCCACCATCACCGCAACAAGAACCGCACCGCTCACCACCGGAAGCCCGAACAAAGCCTCAAGCGCCTTGCCCCCCGCATTTAACTGCGCCGCTGCATAAATGCTCAAGAAAACCAGCGCGACCAACGCAATCACTCGCCGCACAAGCTGAAAATTGCGGCCACCCCAGCGTGCAATCGCTCCAGCAAAAGTCAATTCATGATTGTCCACCGACGAAACACGTAAATTGCGGTGAATATAAAGCGAGGTCAGAAAATCCCCGGCAATCCAGCCAAATATCAGCCAAAAAACACTCAGCCCCGCGCCATAAATAAAGCCCATTATGCCGATAAACATATAGCCGCTATTATTCGTCGCCACCGCCGATAGACCAACAAAAAACGGCGGCACCGAGCGACTCGCAAGATAATAATCCCCAACCGTGCGGCGAGTTTTCAACACCGCGCTCATCCCGATCGCAAAAAACACCGCCAAGAAAAATATAAAAGACGCCAAAATCATAGCAATGATATTAACCTAATCCGCACGAAAAATCTCGTTTATGATTCGTTCCCATCAACTTTGCTATTATATCCTTTTGGCATTTTGTGTCGCTTTTGCCTTTTGGCGATAAAATCTGCTATTGTTGGCTTGTATCTGAATCGAGGAAAAAATATGCCCCATGAACAAAAAATCAATCGTGAATCGATCCTGCGCGCCGCGAAATTTTCTATTGGACAAGTTGTTCGTCATCGTTTTTTCCCGTTTCGCGGCGTGATCTTTGATGTCGATCCCATCTTCAACAATACCGAGGAATGGTGGCAGTCTATTCCCGCCGAGATCAGACCTTCCAAAGATCAGCCTTATTATCACTTACTTGCTGAAAATGCCGAATCTTCTTATGTCGCCTATGTCTCGGAGCAAAACCTCCTGCCGGATGATAGCGGTCAGCCGATCACTCATCCGAAAGTCAAGGAATTGTTCGCTAACGGCAAAGAGGGGGAATATATTCCACGTTCTGAAAACATCCATTAGAATTTTTATCAGCGTTGTCGCGCTGGCTTTGCCGCTCGACGTTTTTGCCAAAGATCACGCGATCGCCATGCATGGCACACCGCTCTATCCGTCGACCTTCACGCATTTCAACTATGTCAATCCCGATGCGCCCAAAGGCGGCCAAATTCGATTGGCAATTACCGGAACTTTTGACAGCCTCAACCCGTTCATCATCACCGGCACGCCTGCCTACGGCTTGCGCGAATTTGTTTATGAAAGCTTGATGGCCCGAAGTTTTGACGAACCCTTCACGCTCTATGGATTGCTCGCAAAAAAAATAGACGCCGCGCGCGACCGAAGCTGGGTGATGTTCACGCTTAATGAAAAAGCGCGCTTCGCCGATGGCAGCCCCGTGCGAGTCGAAGATGTTATTTTCTCAGCACAGACACTGCGCGAGCATGGACGCCCGAACCATCGCTTTTATTATCATAGAATTTATTCAATGAAAAAGATCGGCGCGCGCAGCATTAAATTTTCTTTCACGCCCGACAGCAATTGGGAAATGCCTTTAATCATCGGTCTGATGCCGATCATCTCAAAAAAACATTTTACGCGCCATCGGTTCGGCCAGAGCCGGTTCGTTCGACCGCTCGGCAGCGGGCCTTATGTCGTTCACGACTCGCAGCCGGGAAAATATGTGATCTTTCGCCGCAATAAAAATTACTGGGGCAAAGACCTCGCGGTCAATCGCGGGCGGTTCAATTTCGACCGCATCACCTACGATTATTACCGCGACGAAAACACATCTTTCGAAAGTTTCAAAGCTGGCAAATATGATATGCGCGAGGAACATGATCCGGCGCGCTGGGCGCGCGGCTATGATTTTCCAGCGCGACGCAGCGGCGACATCCGCACAACCTTCTTCGCGCCGCGATCGCCCGCCGGAATGTGGGCGATGGTCTTTAATACGCGCCGCGACCTGTTCGCCGATCGCCGTGTGCGCCAAGCTCTGACTTTTGCTTTTGATCGCGCGTGGATCAATAAAAATCTGTTTCATAATCTCTGGCACAATGCGCGAAGCTTCTTTGATCGCTCTGAACTTGCCTCTCGGCTAAAGGCCGAAGCGCGCCTGTCACGGCGTGAAAGACTCCGACGCGCAATCAAATTATTCAATCAGGCGGGATGGACAATCCGAGATAACCGCATGGTCAGCGTCAAAACCGGCAAGCCCTTCCAATTCGAAATTTTGACTCGCAATCGGCAAAATGAGCGCATCGCTCTGATATTCGCGCAACAGCTCAAAAAGCTCGGAATCATGGCCTCCGTGCGCTTCATCGATGACAGCCAATATCAGCGTCGTCTGCGCAGCTACGATTATCAGATGATTTTTTATCGCTGGTTCATGTCGCTTTCGCCGGGCAATGAGCAAGAATTCTACTGGAGCCAAAATGCCGCCCGCACTCAAGGCTCAAGAAATTACCCGGCGGTGCGTTCAAAAAAAATGGATGCACTGATCGCCTCTCTTGCCAATACGCGCTCGCGCCCTGATTTAGTGAAAGCAGCGCGCGCGCTCGACTCCGCTTTGCTCGCGGGACATTACATTATTCCGCTTTTTTATCCCAAGACTCAATGGATCGCAGCACGTCGCGCGCTGCAGTGGCCGCAACAGACAAGCCTCTACGGCTATCTGATCGATAGCTGGTGGCGCAAACCCGTCAAACAAGATTTTTGATCTCGTCAGCTGAAAATCCCCAATCGGCGAGTGCAGTCATATCATGATCTTGCGGCGGCGGTCCCTGCACCGATGATGGTGTGCGCGAAAAACGCGGCGCTACATTCGGTTGCACGACACCATCAATTTCAACGAATGTTGATCTCGCGGTGTTATGCGGATGATCAGGCGCTTCATCAAGCGACAAAACCGGCGCAAAGCAAACATCGGTGCCTTCCATCACGTCGCACCATTGGTCGCGAGTCTTTGTTTTGACCACCGCGCTGATTTTCTCCTTGAGCGTCGGCCAGTGATCGCGGTTCATCTGTTGATCAAAAGCGCCATCATCAAGACCGAGCTTCTCGCGCAGCAGCGCATAAAATTGCGGCTCGATCGATCCCAGCGCAATATATTTTCCGTCTTGAGTTTGATAGGTATCGTAAAAATGCGCGCCGCTATCGAGTAAATTCGTGCCAGTTTGCTCCGACCACATGCCGCTCGCGCGCATGCCATAGAACATCGCCATCAAAGACGCCGAGCCATCGGTCATCGCTGCATCGACCACCTGTCCTTTGCTCGACCGTTCGGCTTCAAACAACGCCGCACATAATCCCATCGCAAGATAAAGCGCGCCGCCGCCAAAGTCTCCCGCAATATTTAACGGCGGCACAGGCTTGTCGCCTTTGCGTCCAATCGCGTGAAGCAGACCGGTCAGCGCAATATAATTGATGTCGTGGCCAGCCGCGAGCGCCAACGGACCCTCCTGTCCCCATCCGGTCATGCGGCCATAGACAAGTTTCGGATTCCTCGCAAGACATTGTTCAGGGCCAAGCCCAAGCCTTTCCATCACGCCCGGCCTGAAACCTTCGAGCAAAATATCCGCGCTCTTGACCAGACGCAGACAGGCTTCAATCGCGTCAGGCTTTTTGAGATCAAGGGCAATCGAGCGTCGTCCGCGGCTGGTTACATCCTGCGCGCCGCGCGCCGGAGGAGCGCCTGCGCGTCCGATGCGCAAAACATCAGCGCCCATATCCGATAACAACATCGCGCAGAATGGTCCTGGCCCGATGCCTGCAAATTCCAATACGCGCACATTTTGCAGCGGTCCTGAAGGTTTTCTTGTCATGATGGTTCTCCTAAATTGATTTCCTCAAGCTTTGCCAAAATTTCACCCGCGCCGCTAAATTGATCCTTGACCTCAGGCCAATGACGCCTAATCAGCAAACGATGATCGGGCGATAAGCGCGCCCGCTCCTTTTCGGCCTCTATAAATTGCACTAGACCGGTCGGGTTGGCAACCTGATTGCGGTAAAAACCCAGACGGACGCCATTGCGCCCAACATCCAAAAGATCAACGCCTGCCGCGCGACACGCCGCTTTGAGCCGCACAACCTCAAATAAAGCGCGCAGCGCTTCGGGTAGAGCCCCAAAACGATCTTGGATTTCGTCGCTGAGCTGCGCAAGCTCTTCATTGGTTTGGATATCGGCGATACGGCGATAAAAGGCAAGACGCAGTTTCATATCAGGAATATAACCCTCTGGGATCATGATCGGCGCCGAAATTTTGACCCGCGGCGACCATTTCTCTTCGGGCTCATCCGGCTTGGAAGATTCCTTGCGCTGCTCGACAGCTTCCGCAAGCAGTTTTTGATAGAGCTCATAGCCGATCTCGCGGATATGGCCGGACTGATCTTTGCCGAGCAAATTGCCCGCGCCGCGTATATCAAGATCACGCGCCGCGAGCGAAAAGCCCGCGCCAAGCTGATCCATCTGGTTGAGCGCGCGCAACCTCTCTTCCGCCGCTGAGGTCAGCGCGATATCCCTCGGCAAGGTGAAATAAGCATAAGCACGGATTTTGCCGCGCCCAACCCGTCCGCGCAATTGATGTAATTGCGCCAGCCCAAACATATGCGCATGCCAGATAATCAAAGTGTTGGCGTTGGAAATATCGAGTCCGGCCTCGACGATATGGGTCGACAGCAAAACATCCGCGACGCCATCATAAAACGCGCCGATATGCTCTTCGAGCTCGTTGGGCTTGAGGCGGCCATGTGCAATGACAAAGCTCAACTCCGGCACATACTTGTTTAAAAACTCTGACGCCTTCTCAAGATCACGAACTCGCGGGCAAATGAAAAAACTTCGTCCGCCGCGTTCATGCTCGCGCAGCAAAGCCATGCGAATCGTCGGCGGATCAAACGCGCCAATAAAATTATGAACCGCAAGACGCCCGGCAGGCGGATCGCCGATCAATGAAATCTCACGCGCGCCAGATAAAGCTAGTTGCAAAGTGCGAGGAATTGGCGTTGCGGTCAGTGTCAAAATATGAGCATCCTTGCGCACCTCTTTAAGCCGCTCTTTATGGCTGACGCCAAAATGCTGCTCCTCGTCGATCACCACAAGACCCAAATGACGAAACTTGATTCCACCCGACAGCAAAGCGTGCGTCCCAATGATAATATCAATCGCACCGTCGGCTAGATCAGCGCGAACTCTCTGCGCCGTATCGCGCGAAACCAAACGCGATAAATGTCCTATGCGCACGGGAAATCCCTCAAAACGCTGCGTGAAAACATCTGCGTGCTGCCGACATAACAAAGTGGTCGGCGCAATGATCGCCACTTGCTGCCCGGCCATCACGCTGATAAACGCCGCACGCAGAGCTATTTCGGTTTTGCCAAAACCGACATCGCCGCAGATCAGACGATCCATCGGACGTCCGCAGCTGAGATCACCAATCACATCTTTGATCGCCTGATTTTGATCTTCGGTTTCTTCAAACGCAAAGCGGGTGCAGAACTCTTCATAGAGCCCCTGCGGCGGCAGTGACGGCTGTAAATGCGCCATCTGACGCTCGGCAGCCAGATCGATCAATTGCCCGGCCATCTCCCATAATTTTCTTTTGACCCGCTCCTTGCGCAGCGTCCAGACATTCGTGCCGAGCCGATCAAGCGCCACCTCGCCTTCCGACGCCCCATAGCGCGACACGAGATCAGCATTTTCAACCGGAATAAACAGCCGCCCATCATCGGCATAGACAATAGCCAGGCAGTCATGCGCCGTGCCGACAGCCTCGACCCTTTTAAGGCCGGTGAAGCGCCCAATGCCGTGATCGGCATGAACAACAAGATCACCAGGCTGGATCGCTTGTCCCTGCATGAGCTGGTCACGCGCCCGCTTGACGCCACGCTGCCGCATCCGCACAGGCCGCGCACCGACAATGTCCTCTTCGCATAAGATCACGAAATCTTTCGCTGCCGCGCCGTGCTCGACATCAAGCGTGATCGCAGTGATCGTGTCGAGCGTGAATTGCTGCGCCTCGCGCCAGTTGCGCGCCGCGCGGATCGCGCCTAAATCATAGCCGCTTAATAATTTAACGAGCCGGTCATGCTGCGCCGGATTTTGCGCAGCAAGCAAAATGCGCTTGCCCTCCTTTTGCCGCGCTTTGATCTGGCGAACCACCTCGTCTATCAAAGAAACATCGCTGCGCTTGCGCGCCTCAGTGAAATCACAACCCGCGCGGCCGCCTTCGTCTTCGGCATCAGACTCATCGAGCACAAAAGGCGAAAGCTGCACAACCTCACGCGACGATAAATGCTCATCCCACAAACTCTGATCAATATAGAACTCTTCCGGAGGCAAAGGGTGATAGATCGCGTGAAGCATATTTTTACCGCTAATCTCTTGATCCTGCACCCTGCCCTGATGACAAGTCGTGATGGTCGTCCAGCGCTCATCAATAAGATTCAAAACGCCATCATCAAGGATGATCGTCGCATCGGGCATATAGCTGAGCAAAGCGTCCATCTGCGGATAAAACAAAGGCATAAAGTGCTCGATCCCTTTGACGCGCTGACCATCAATGACCCCAGCATAAAAACGATCTTGTGCTTTGGCGAAGCCAAACTTCGTCGCATAGGATATCCTAAAATTGCGGATCGTCTCTTCGGCCAATTGAATTTCGCTCGCCGGAAATAAATCAATATGATCCACCTGCCCCAGACTGCGCTGGCTATGGATATCAAACAGACGAATCTCTTCAATTTCATCGCCGAAAAAATCGATGCGCGCCGCGTGATGCGTTCTGCCTTGCCCCGACGGATAGACATCAACGAGGCCGCCGCGCAGCGCATACTCCCCAGCGCCTGAAACAATATCCATATGGCGATAGCCGCTCAACTCAAGAAACTGATGCAATTGTTTGAAGCTCACTTCTCCACCGACGCGCAACGCCATATAAAGTGCGGCCATCGTCGAGCGCGGCGGCACAAATTGCATCGCGGCACTGAGGGAGGTCAAAACAATATCCGCCTGACCCATCGCCATAGAGGCCAAACCCGCCGCGCGCTGCGCCGCAATAAGCGGCGACGGCGAAAAACGATCATACGGTAAACAATCAAACGCCGGAACTTCAATGATGTTTTTTATATTCTTTTCCTTCTTGCGTCCGGCAAAAAAATCAAGCGACAGCCGCGCGCGCGCTAAACGCGCTTCATCACGGACGATCCAAATCACAGACCCAGCCAGACGCGCCACCGCGCGGCCATCAATCCCCTCTGGCGCGCCATATATTAATCTCCTAGCCGCCATGAAAAGCCCTGATTGCCTCGATCATCTGCTGGTGTTGTCCTTGATAGAGTTCATCGCTCATCAGCCAGTCATGAATGTTCTCGTCGCTCTCATCGAGAAGCGCCTCAAATGCCGCAAGCTGACTTTCATCCATATCACAATGCGCCGAAGCGAATCGGCCGAGCAACAAATCCGTCTCTCTTGTGCCGCGCCGCCACGCTCGATAACAGGCGCGGCGGCGGCGCTGGGCTAGGTTCAACATATTTCCTCCAACTCCCCCAAATAGATAATATAATATGACACCGATAGGATAGAGCTATGCGTCCTGATATTCTTTTTCCACTCGCCGCGCCGCTCACGAGTCTGCCCGGCGTCGGACAAAAACTCGCAAAGCTGCTCGCTGGCCTCCTCGGCGTCGAGGACGAACAAGCCCCTGCCGCAAACAACCCAACCCTCAACCCAACAATCGCCGATCTGATCTGGCACCTGCCGTCCGGCATGATCGACCGCTCGCAACGCCCGAAAATCGCCGAGCTTAACCCCGATAGCGGCCGCGTCACTTTAGACGCGATCATTGGCGCTCACACACCTGCGCCGAAAATCCACCGCCGCCTGCCCTATCGCGTCGATGCCTATGACGCAACTGGCACTATCACGCTCACCTTCTTCCACGCCCGCGACGACTATATGGCCAAAATCTTGCCAACAGGTCAACGGCGCTTCATCAGCGGCATCGTCGAGTTTTACCGCGACCAGCCTCAAATGATCCACCCCGAACATATCCTCACTGAGAAAGAATTCAACGAAATGCCTGCCATAGAACCCGTCTATCCGCTGCGCGCCGGAATCACAGGCCGGTATTTCGGTAAAATTATGCGCGCCGGATTGACAAAAATCCCACCCCTCCCAGAATGGGACCCCGGCGCAAAACAGAAACATCATTGGCCAGACTGGGCCGATGCAATGAAACTCGCTCATGCGCCGAAAAACCCCGCTGATCTCTCTGCGACCTCGCCCGCGCGCAGGCGTCTTGCCTATGACGAGCTGCTCGCCAATCAATTAGCACTGGGGCTCATTCGTCATTGGATGCGCTCTTTGTCGGCGCGCGCCTTTCGTAAAAGCACCAAACTGCGCGACAAAGCCATCGCTGAACTCCCCTTCAACCTGACCGACGGCCAAAAAGCCGCCCTCGCCGATATCGATATCGATATGGCCGCGCCGCAGCGCATGTTGCGACTCTTGCAGGGAGATGTCGGCTCTGGGAAAACTATCGTCGGGTTTCTTGCTATGTTGAATGTCATCGAAGGAGGCGCTCAAGCCGCGCTGATGGCCCCAACCGAAATCCTCGCGCGACAGCATGGCGAAACCCTCAAACCTCTATGCGATCAGACTGGACTGCGACTCATCGTGCTCACAAGCCGCGAAACCGGAAAAAAGCGCGCAGATCTTCTTAACCAAATCGCGTCGGGCAGCTGCGATATCGCCGTCGGCACACATAGCCTGTTTCAAAAAGATGTCACGTTTCATAATCTCGGCCTCACCGTGATCGACGAACAACATCGCTTTGGCGTCCACCAAAGATTGCGTCTGTCGTCTAAATCGAGCGGCGGCGTCGACGTGCTCGTCATGACCGCAACGCCCATCCCCCGCACTTTGACACTCACCGCCTATGGCGATATGGATGTCTCGCGCATCAAAGACAAACCTCAAGGACGCAAACCCATCATCACGCGCGCTATCCCCTTGAGCCGCAGCGACGAGATCATCGCCGCCATCGAGCGCGCCGCTGCCCAAGGACAGCTCATCTATTGGGTCTGCCCGCTCATCGAACGCGGCGATGCAAATGAAGACGCCCCCATGACTGCCGTCAAACGCCATGAGTTCCTGTCTCAAAAACTCAAGCTCAAGGTTGGCCTCGTCCATGGGCGCATGGCCGCAAAAAAACAAAATCACGTGCTCGAGCAATTCCAGAAAAACGAAATTTCAGTGCTCGTCGCGACGACAATCATTGAAGTCGGCGTCGATGTCGCCGATGCGACGATCATGGTCATCGAACACGCCGAGCGCTTCGGACTGGCACAACTCCACCAATTGCGCGGCCGCGTCGGGCGCTCGGATAAAGACTCGGCCTGCCTGCTCGTCTATCGCGAGCCGCTCAGCGAAATCGCCCGCGAGCGCCTCACCGCGCTGCGCCACAGCGATGACGGCTTCCACATCGCCGAAGAAGACCTCCGGCTGCGCGGTTCAGGCGATATTCTCGGCACAAAACAAAGCGGCGCGCCAAACTTTAAGCTCGCCGACCCCATGCACCACAGCGACCTGCTCTTTGAAGCTCATCAAA
Source organism: Alphaproteobacteria bacterium (assembly GCA_965212115.1). Taxonomy (GTDB): domain Bacteria; phylum Pseudomonadota; class Alphaproteobacteria; order JAPOUT01; genus CBDBUR01. The sequence continues at coordinate 63,642 of CBDBUR010000001.1, forward strand.
GAGTCCGTCAAATCCTAGATAACAATCCTCATCTGTCGGGAAATGACGGCGAGGCTTTGCGCATCCTGCTTCATCTGTTTCGCCGCGAGGATGTCGTGCATTATCCGCGATCAGGTTGATTTGGTCTTTTTCACCACTTTTTTTGTTTTCTTTTTTGGCGCAGGCAATTTTTTGATCTCTGAAAATCTCGGCTCCAACAGGCCTCCGGAGATGACCATCTTGGCCGCCTCCTCAACTGACATCGATAATTTTTTGACTTGCGTCTCCGGCAAGAATAATAAAAAGCCCGAAGTGGGATTAGGCGTTGTTGGCAAAAATACAGCGATGGTCTTTTCCCTCTTGCGCTGCCCGCGAATCTTATGTCTGATCTCACCGCCCACTTCTGTCGTGATGAACACCAGAGCATGAACGCCAGGACGCGGATATTCAATTAAGCCAACCTCTCGAAAATTGGACGAGCGGTTCGATAACACCGTTTCAAAAATCTGCTTCAGAGCACTGTAGATCGCGCTGACCACCGGCATACGATTGACAATGCGCTCGCCAAAACCGATCAAAGTCTGGCCAAACACATTCGCCGCAAACCAGCCAAGTATAACCAGCGAAATAGCCGAAATGATCAAACCAAAACCCGGCACAGCAAACTGACTGCTCGCCGCTTCCGGGAAAATCGGCAAAACCTGCCGGTCAACAAAGTCAATGAACCAGTTGACAAGATAAATCGTGATGACCACAGGCATCGCGACCACCATGCCGGTGAAAAAATATCCCCGCAGACGCCGAAATAGCCTTGCAAGCCATCTTTCTCTGTTTTCCATATTCACTTTTGCCATTTTATTTTCAGAGAGTTTATGATATTTTCCCACACAGATGAACAAAATATGAAAGGAAGAAAATGATGAGTTTAAATTTGCGAAATGTGATCATAGGCACTCTCGGCGCGCTTGTTATCGTTGCTCTAGGCGTGTGGCTGGTGATCAAAGCCAATGGCGGGCTTACGGCGATTTTTCTCCAGCCGGAAGAGCCGTTTGATCTCAACACCACGCCGCCCGCCCCCGATTATACCCAGCTCGAAGCTTGGGCAGCATTCCCTAGCAAAAAAAGCATGGCCAATGAACGTCCCAATGGCGAACCCAAAGCTGATCCGACACGACGGTCTCGTGTTAATGTGTTCTTTGTCCACCCGACCACTTGGCTGTCTGACGATAATTGGAACGACCATTTTGACCGCAAAAATGATGATATTTTGAACTATGGCGTCCTGCGTGTGCAGGCCGGCGCGTTCAATCAATGCTGCCAGATCTACGCACCGCGCTATCGGCAGGCGACTTTGTGGGCGTTCATCGGTGATGAGCCGTCCAGCGCGCTTGCCCTCGGATTTGCCTATCAGGACGTCCGCCGCGCCTTTGCGCGCTTCCTCGCCTTGAACAAAAACAAACCCTTTATCTTGGCATCCCATTCGCAGGGCTCGCTCCACGCGGCCCGCCTGCTGCAAGAGGAAATCGCGCCCAAGCGCAATGTCGCCCGGCGCCTCGTCGCCGCCTATCTGATCGGCTTCGTCGTGCCCACAGACATGAATACCAGACGCATCGGCCCGTGCAAAACCGCCCGCGACACCAACTGCTATATAAACTGGAACTCGGTGACCGACGAATATCAAGAGCTTTACTGGACAAAAACCGGCAAATTCTGGAATAAGGGCAAGCTCACGGAAATTGAGGACCGCAAGCTGACCTGCATCAATCCGCTCAACTGGCGGCTTGATGGCAAAGAAGAAAGCGCCGATAAAAATAAAGGCGGACTCGAGATTGAAGATATGAAGCAGGAAAAACTGCCCGAGCTTACCCCCGGGCTGGTCGGTGCGCGCTGCTCCGATGACGGCCTGCTGATACTTTCCGGCACCGATGACCTCGACGATGACGATTTTGAATCAAACATGGTAGATAATGGCGATTACCACGTCTATGACTATCACCTGTTCTACGCCAACCTGCGCGAGAACATCCGCCAGCGCATCAGCGCGTTTTTGAGGAAGTAGAATATAATCTCGGGAAACAAATAAAACGAATTACGTACAATATAATCAACAAAATTAAATTTTTCTATTTTTTTTCCGATGTGTGGTATTTAAAAACTGAAGCAGTTGTGGCCAATTTATTTTTCCGGGTTTATCAGAAAGATTTTCTCTCTTCATAAATTCCACAATTTTACCAACGGCTTCCTTTTTGTGAGACTGGAGACCATTGCTTCCATGCTTCCCTACTACTTCCAACAGAGCAAAGTAGGTGCCTTCCCAACCTGATACTTCTTGCCAAAATGCGAGCCCTACGATTCGCTCATGATGATTAATGTGCTTTTGCTCACTTCGTCCATAGCAGACCCCTTCAATACAACGAACATCTTTTACGGAACCTCTTTCTTTCAATCGTTTGGTGGCCGACGCAAATGAGCGCTTAAGATCTTTCTTTTGCCCAGAATTACCCCAATTTTTACCTGATTTAACTTGCACCAATACACGCTTTTTTGGACCTTCACTATATTCAATATCAATACCTTCTGCGCTTGATTTTTTTCCGTTACGGCCATGTTTACAAACGATCTGAGCACACAATTCAAAAATATTGCCTAATATGGTTTCTTCACTAGATGAAAGAGAGGCATCCACCATGCTTGAAGCAAAATCCTCTACATTGCTTGCTCCTCTGATTCTTAATAAGAATGGATTCTTACGAGAAAGTAGCTTAACAGGATTATCTCCATAATCTTTAAGTTTTTTGCGCAGTCCATTGGTAAAATCATGCATCACGAGGTCAATTTCTTCTTCTGCACTAGCCCACCAATCAGGTGATTCACTTTCGCTCATCCGGAAGTCCGTTTTCGCATTAGTTCACAATATTCACTTGAAAGATCAATACCAATTCCTTTGCGATTTAACTCTTTAGCCACCACAAGCGTTGTGCCTGAACCAGCAAAGGGATCAAGAACTATATCACCAGGGTCTGTAAACAGGCGGATAAACCAAGCAGGCAGCTGGGGGGGGAATGTAGCCGGATGTCCCTTAAAACCGCACTCCGTTGCCATATGCAATACATTTGTTGGATAAGCGCTATTGCGCCCTACCCAATTCTCCACCTTTTTGCCAAATCCGTTTTTGTTTTTGGATAAATCTCGTATTCTATCAGTCTCCGACAAATTTCTTAATCGAGACTCCGCCCAGTTGCCAATAGGTACCATAACTTCATTCTGTCGCATCTTAAAATCAGATTCAATAGTAAAATGTAGAAGTCTTTCCCAACTATCTCTAAAACGATTGGGCCATTTTCCTGGATAACAGTTTTTCTTATGCCAAATATATTCATCCACCCATCTCCACCCCTGCTTACGCATACCAAGTACAAGTTCCATAACGTAAGTGTGTCGTTCACCTTTAACTACTTTTTCTTTGATGTTTAAAATGAACGATCCAGTAGGCTTGAGCGTTTTGCGAATAGCTTCTGATCTCGGAAGAAACCAATCAACATAATTATCAGGATGTATACCGCCATAATTGCTTTTTCGTTGATCTGCATAAGGAGGAGATGTCACAACAAGGTCAACACTAGAATACGGAACGCGCTTGCCTAGCACCTTAAGGCAATCACCTTTGATAATTTGTGTGTTTGCTCTCTTCACATTAACCTTGCACTAAAACGGCTTATCGCCTTTGACCGTCACGCGCTCCATAATCCGCAGGTTAGGCCAATAGTCCGAGACCGCATAATGCTGCGAGGAGCGGTTGTCCCAGAACGCAATCGCGTTCTTCGTCCAGCGGAAGCGGCACTGATATTCCGGCACCGCCGCTTGCCGATAAAGCTCGGCCAATAAAATGTCGGCTTCGTCCTTATCCATGCCTTCAATCGTCTGCGTGAAGGCGCGGTTGACATAAAGGCCTTTGCGCCGCGTATCCGGGTGGGTGCGCACCACCGGATGATAGGCTTTCGGATATTTGCGGTTGAACTCTTCAATCTCCTCGCGGCTCGCGCCCTTCGCCTCGAGGCGCTTGCGGAACGGCGCGAAGTCGTGCATCGCAATAAGGCCGTCCAGCCGCTCCTTCATCGCGTCATCAAGGCCGTCATAGGCCGCCACCATATCCGACCATAAAGTATCACCGCCGATCTCCGGCACTTCAATCGCGCGCAGGATAGAGCCCAAAGACGGCTCCTCGCGCCATGTCACGTCGCTATGCCAGATATTCTCGCGGCCTCGGCTTTCGCGGTCATGCTTGATCAGCAGCACTTCGTCAAAGCTCTTTTTCTTCGGCGCGAAGGGGTGGATTTCCAGCTCGCCAAAACAGCGCGCAAACGCAACATGCTGCGCGGTCGTGATGTCCTGATCGCGGAAGAAAATCACCTTATAGTCGAGCAAAGCCTGATAGATCGCCTGTTTACTCTCATCAGTGAGCGGCTCGGCGAGATCAACACCGGAAATTTCAGCGCCGATGCTCGGCGATAAAGGCTTCAGCTGCAACCCTGAAGGGTTTAACCCCGAAGGCGCAAGTTTAAGTGCTTCAGACATGCGCGCCTAAACGCCTTGTTCCCCGATGATCGCTACCGAGCACACATTCTGCGATGGTGCGCCGCCCAGATTATGCGTCATGCCGATCTTCGGATCTTGAAGCTGGCGATCTCCGGCGCGTCCCTGCAATTGCAGATACATCTCATAGAGCATGCGCAGGCCGCTCGCGCCGATCGGGTGGCCGAAACATTTGAGGCCGCCATCGATCTGACACGGCACCGGGCCATCGGCGTCGTAGAAGCCGTTCATCACGTCCTTGACCGCGCCGCCCTCTGGAGAAATAAACAAATCCTCCATCGTGACCAGCTCGGTGATCGAGAAACAGTCATGGACTTCCATCATGCTGATTTCCTCACGCGGATTGGCGATGCCGGCTTCCTTGTAGGCTTTGCGAGCCGCAATGCGCGCAGTATGGAAATAGCTCCCATCCCACGAATTGTGCTGGCTCTCCAGCCCGTTGGACAAAGACAATTGCATCGCCTTGACCGCGGTGATGTTTTGCTTGCCCATCGCGCGGGCGATTTCGGGCGTCGTGACGATCGCTGCCGCCGCGCCATCCGAGACGCCGCAACAGTCAAACAGGCCGAGCGGCTCCGCGATCATCGGCGCGTTCATCACCTGCTCTTCGCTGACGGCTTTGCGCAAATGCGCTTTCGGATTCTTCGTGCCATTGGCGTGACTCTTGACCGATACATGAGCGATCGCACGTTTGATATCCTCTTTGCTGACGCCGTGCTTCGCGCAATAGGCCGAAGCAAGCTGCGCAAAATTGCCCGGCGCCGAGCCGTTCGGCGCAACCTGAGGCGCAAGCGTTCCCATATTGCCGGTGGGCAATCCGCCATAGCCGGTATCCTTGAGCTTCTCAACGCCGAGAGCCAGCGCAATATCCGCCGCGCCCGCTGCAACAGCATAAACCGCGCCACGAAACGCCTCCGAGCCCGATGCACAAAAATTCTCAACCCGCGTCACGGCAATATTCGGCAGCCGCAGCGCAATCGACAACGGCGTGCCACCCTTGCCCGTGCCAACCTCGTCAATGTGCGTCGAAAACCACGCCGCATCTAACTGAGTCGGCTCGATGCCTGCGTCGCCCATCGCCTCGAGGTAGGCCTCGACCATGAGGTCTTCCGGATTAGCATCCCACCGCTCCCCGAACTTCGAGCAGCCCATGCCTAAAATCGCTACTTTGTCTTTAATACCTGATGCCATGATAGCCTCCATCTGTTGGTGGGTTAGAATCTGATAAGCAAAATGTTAGCACCTTATGCGCCTCTATCAAAGAGGCAAAAATACCAGAAATTAGGGGTTATCTGCCGGTTGCGATAAAAGCGAGCCGGAAACCAGCTAGTCCATGATCGGGACGCGAAAAAATATGAAAATGCGGATAAAACGAAAAAATCAACAGCCAAAACCCGAGCAGCCACAGATTCTGAAACGAATAAAGGACGAGCTCGAAAGATAAACTCGTAAAACCCTCATCAGTGAAAAATGCCCCCAGCAGTTCGATCATCGCGGCGACCGCCAAGATAATCAGCAGAAGCGATAAATGTCCCCAGAGAAACGACCACGTCAGCGCGCGCGCATGTTGAAGCTTGGGCTCAACCCTTTTGCCCTCCTTGTCAACCGGCACAAGCTGAAACGATTTGCGGGGAAATTTCTTCTCCAACATCGCATAGAAAATTTCGATCATCAGGTAAATAAATCCCATAAAAAATAAGAGGTTCACAATCCAAAATATCTCATCCCCAAACATCTCATCCGAAAACAAAGCTGCCCAACTCATGCAGATATAGGCGAACGCAACCCCTAGCGCCTCTTTCCAAAAAATCGCCCACCAAAAGCTGACAAAATGTGTGCCTGTCGCCTCAAACTCACCCTCAGTGAGCGGAAAGCCATGCTGGTTGCGTTTTCCTGCGAGCAGTTTCATGGAAGGGATTATATACAATGCGCATCAAAAGTTTTAGAAATCTCTTGCCTATCGCGGGAATCCAGTGAAATATAATCGTCGGCGAAGCCGACCACTGATCTTCACGCCTCGCGGACCGGCACAGCTTTCCAAAAATAGCGCGTGAAACCGCGTGCCGTATCCACATCCTTGACGCGGAACACCATGCGCACCTCCATGCCGGTCTCGACCTCACCGGGTGCCACATCAGTAATGTCCATCATAATCCGCCCCCCCTCATCAAACACGATCATCGCGTAATGATTGGGCGGCGAAACCCCAAATGACAAATAATCTCCCGACCAAGATAATATCTTGCCTTTGCGCTCGGCGAACTTATAAGGCTCTTGCGTGTCCACCGCCGGATCGTTCGGATTCACCGAAATCCGCGTCATCGGAAATTGAATCACGCCGGTCTTTGTGCAACGTCCGCCGACAAGACCGAGAATCATATCGCGATTGCGGTAGAGCGTCGTCAGCGCGGTCTTCTTATCCTGCTCGGCGCGCATCCCCTTCTCCCACTCGATCAGGCCGTTAAACACCAAAAACTTCATATAATTATTCTCTTCCTGCCCAAGCGCTAAATGACCGCCCGCGCCCAATCCCTTATGCAAAGGCGGCTGGCCAGTCGCTTCAAATATCAGCGCGTTGCAGCCTGAACCAAATTGCAACACCAAAATCTTATCGCCCGCTTGCGCTTCCTCAAGCGCATGAACCAGCATGATCAGCGCGTGCGCCGTGCCAGCCTCGCCCATATCAGCCGCAAGAGGCGAACGCACCGCTGCATCAGAAATGCCGCAGCGTTTCGCGATCATCGCCTGCGCCCGACCGATCGTGCTCGGTAAAATAAAATGCGTGATATCAGAAGCCTCCAAGCACGTCTTCTTCAACGCAGACACCACCGCCTCGGGAATGATGCTGGCCAAGCCCTCATCGCGGATCCAGCGCTCCTCCCAGTGATAATCAAACTCTTCGTTTGCGCCGCGGAAATGATCGACAAAATCCTCAGTGATGCAGCTCGCTCCGAGAAACTTCGCGACGCCATCATCTGCGCCGACGATCAATGCGGCGGCGGCGTCGCCATAATCGAGCTCTTGCGCGCTCGCGGCGCGCGTGTGGCGATGATCAGAGGCCACCACCAAAGACGAGCCGCCCCCTTGCGCGCGTGTCAGAGCCTCCAGCAAAGCCGATGTCCCCGCGCGCATGGACGAAGTCATATCCACCGTCGAAACCTCGCGAGGCAAAGTCAGAGCCTGCAGCACCACCGCCGAATTCTGCCGATCGGCAAACGGCATCGTCGTGGAGGCAAAGTAAAGCGCGTCGATAGTCTCGCCGCGATCGTCAGCAGAGCCGAGCGCGTCGCGACACGCTTCGACGCCCATCGTCAAACTGTCTTCGTCCCAATTGGCCATGCTGCGGCAGCCCTTCGCCTTCATTATCAAAGCCGGCACCAGCCACCCCATCGCGCCGACCGCCGCTTGGCGACTCAAACGCAAACGCGGAATATAGGCTCCAAATCCGATAATCCCTGCCATGGTCAATCCCCCCTTTTTATAAACAGATCTCCCTTCTATCTGAGGGGCGTTGAGGGGTCAAGAGGGAGGTGAGGCCGATCAGCCAAAGAGCACAATCGCCTCGCGCACGGCCATGGCGATCAGGGCAAAAGCCCCGACGAGATAAATGCCAAAGCGATGCATCACGCGGTTGTAGGTTGCATGTATCAGGCTATGCATAATGCGCGTCACGACAAAAATCCAAGCGCAATAAATATGAATCTGATCCACATGACCCGCCGCATAGATGCTCAAGGCGACCGCATAAAACACGATCGGCAACTCACCCAAATTGATAAAATTAGCGCCAATCGAGCGCACTGGCGACGGCAATGAAGGATTGACATCCGTCGGATGTTGCACCTGATCGGGCTCTATATTCTGCGCGCGAAAAGCGCCGAGGCGTCTTTGAAACATCCACAGCATGACAAACAATGTCCAGAGCGCAAGCACAATGATCGGTTGAAAAATGGCATCTTCTTGAAAGTTCATGAGTCACTCTCCCTGAGTTGGTTTCGATTCTTTTATTTTAGCCCCAAATTGAGCTTTGTGAGCTTTTTTATTTGCGTAAAACCCCCTCAAACTAATGATTATCTGTATAAAATTGGCGATCGCAAAGGCAAAAAGGTCCGTGAGCACGAAGATCACCGCACCGCTCAACCTTGCGATCGCCGTGAAAATATAGCCGCCTTGCCTCGTTTGATGCTTTGTTGATGAAACCAGTGCGATCGACAAGATGCTCAAAACCAAAACGACCCACTGCCCGTAAAAAATAAACTCGCTTATCACTGGTCTCCTCAATAATTGGAATAAGTTTTTATTCTTTTGCCTTCAACGATGCCTTTTCGCGATTTCGAGCAAGCCAGACGCGCGCGCGCTTGGTCGCCTCGATGATTTCAGCCTCAGTCAGGAGAGGCTTGAGCTTGTCAAGCGCTGACTGGCTTTGCTTTCGTCCAAGATGAGCGGCGATAAAAAACCACTGATAGGCACTCACACGATCAGCTTTATTCTTCTTTTGCCCGCCGCGTCCGGAAGCATAAAGCACGGCGAGATTATACTGCGCGCGTGAGTCTCCGGCCTGAGCCGCAAAGCGGAGATAATTTGCAGCAAGCGCGTCATCGCGCTGCACTTCTTTGCCGCGCGCAAAGAGGATTCCTAAATACGTCCGAGCGCGCACATAGCCCTTGTCCGCCGCGCGACGATACCATTCAAGAGCTCTAGGATAATTGGGCGGCTTTTGATCGCGCTCAAACAAACGACCTAGACGATAGGCCGCGCGCGCATATCCTTTTTCCCAAGCAGCCGAGAGCCACTTTTCGGCGAGCGTCGAGTTGCGGACAACACTCTCGCCGCGCGCATAAAGATCGCCTAAATGATATTGTGCGGGCACATATCCGGCATTGGCTGCCTTTGTCAATAGTTTCACCGCCTCCGCGAGATTGCGCTTGACCACATAGCCACGCTGATAAATCAACGCTAAACGATTTTGCGCGCGCGGATCTCCTGCTTGAGCCGCCTGACCATACCATGCGATCGCTTTTTCTAGATCGCGGCGGACACCGCGTCCCTGCTCAAAGATCGTCGCGAGCACAAATTGTGAATCAGCATGACCTTGATGCGCCGCGCGCGCATACCAACGAATGGCTTCAGTGAGGTTTTGCTCGACGCCGAGACCTTTTTCATAAAGCATCGCCAAACTTGCCTGCGCCGTCATGGCGCCGCCTTCAGCACCCAGTCGGAGCCATTTGACCGCCTCAGTATAATCTTTCTTGACGCCGCTACCAGCCAAATAATTCAGGCCAAGACGAGCCTGCGCTGGTAAAAAACCCTGATCGGCCGCGCGCTGATACCAATAATTCGCCGTCGCCTGACTTTTCGGCGCGCCTAACCCTTTGGAAAAATGCAAAGCTAAATTATGCTGCGCGGCGGCAAATTCCTGTCGTGCGGCGCGATCATACCAATAGACCGCCGCCTCGTGATCACGCTCGACGCCGCGCCCAAGCGTCAAGAGTGCGCCCAGCGAAAATTGCGCCGGTGCATAGCCCCTGCGCGCCGCGCGCTCATAAAGCGAAGCCGCATATTCATCATCACGCTCAACTCCCGCCCCTCGAATATAAAGATGCGCAAGATTGGTCAAGGCGTGAACATCGTTGTCTTCGGCGAGACTAGCCCAGTCGTCGCGCGCGCGGACATAATCCCCTCTTTGATAAGCCGCAAGACCTTCCGCAAAACTCGCCGCGCGCGCATGAAAAGACAACAGCAGCGGCATCAGCATCACAAAATTGCGCAAAAGATATTTCATAAAACATCTCCTAAATTTTCTTTGGGATTTTCTTGCGGTTCGGTTTTTTTATTCTTTGCTCGATCGGCCAGCCATTTCAAAGCATCTAATTCAGCCTGTTTGCGCTCATCCGGTTTGATCGCGGTGGCATAAATTTGTTTGCGCTCGATGATGCTTGGATCGACATTTTTTCCGCCGAGCTTCTCAGCAATGAGCAGCCACATATAAGCACTCTGAGCGCTCCGCCCGACGCCGAGACCCTGAGAATAAAGCGCCGCAATGTTCGTTGCCGCCGCTCGATGGCCGTGCCGCGCAGCGCGCGCAAACCAGTCTAAAGCGGCGCGGCGGCCTCCCTTTAACCCCGCCGCGCGCGCCTGCGCAAACATCCAGCCTAGATCATTGAGCGCATCTTGATGGCCGTTCGCCGCCGCCGCCTTCAACAAAGCGATCGCCTGCGCATCATTGCCCTCTTGGCTCGTGATATAAAGCCGCGCAAGCTGATATTGCGCGTTGGGATCATTCTTATTGGCGGCGCTGCGATACCACCTCAAGGCGCGCTTGAAATCGGCTGCTGTCCCCAGACCACGTGCGAATATCTCTGCAAGAAGAAATTGCGCGCGACGAGCTCCCTTGCGCGCAGCTCGAAGCAAGATCGCGCGCGCGCGTTGATAGTCTTTATCTTGGTAGAGCATCTCGCCCAAAATATTTTCAGAGGGAGTGAACCTCTTATCTGCGGCGGCCTCATACCATTTGCGCGCCTGTTGGCGATCGCGCGCGACATAAAGGCCGTTTTGATACATCCAGCCAAGATTATGCTGCGCGCGCGTGAAGTCTTGCTGGGCAGCGCGGTGAAACCATTCAAAAGCAGCTTTTTCGTTTTTCTTGATTCCCAAGCCCCTCAAATGAAGCACACCGACATTATGCTGCGCGCGCGCCACGCCGCGCTGCGCGAGCAAAATCCAATAGCGATAGGCACGGCGATAATCGAGCTCCTGATAGGCACGCACCCCTTCCTCAAGATTGCCCAAAGCACTGAGTTCACGCGCCTGACTCGGCACAGCACACAGTATCAGCGCGCACAGAATCGTTTTGCTTATGTTCAACATAAACCTCATCTCAATAGTTTTGGGAGGCCTATCTTAACACAACGTTAATCAAAACTCGATCCGTCACTTCTTAATTTCTAACTTCATATAAGGCGCGACATTCTTGATGAAATTCAATCTCAAAAGGTTTAACAAGCCCATTTTTCTCACTAATTTGGCTAAAAAAGAAATCGCCTTTTGACGCCGAACAAACTCCCGATCGTGGTGGAGGCGAGCAATCATATTTTCTATGATGCTCGTATCAAACCGAAGTCTCAAACCCAATTGCGCACATAATTTTTTCACCTGCGAGTATTTAACAAAGTTAAAACTTTTCCAAAGGCCGTCGAAATCGTTTTCGATCTCATGGCGCGCAATTTTGCGGCGAAAGATTTTGTATGTCAAAGCCTCACTGAAGACAAATGGAATACCAAAATGACTTTCATAGGGAAAACCATAATTAGGACACAAAATGAGACAAACGCCATCACGCGAGATTTTCTGCTTAACAAAATGAATAAAGCGCCGCCAATCAGGCAGATGCTCCAAAACATTGATCAGAAATATCAATTTATAATCTTGTGCGCTATTCAGATTTTCATATCCGCAGAGATGGAAAACAACTTCATGCGTGTGAAGCTCTTGATGGTATTGGGCAAAAGTTCCGAAACCATCTCCTATGGACTCAACGCCTTCGATCTCAAGGCGCGGGTATTCTGCGCTGATGATGGATAACAAAATGCCACTTCCGCTGCCAACCTCCAAGACTCGATCGCCATCTTGCAGCGCATCGAGATAGGGCTTGACGTGCTCATACCCAAACATCGCCTCATTGACCCAGACATCTCGATCGGGGAAATTTGCATATCGTTTGATGATCGTTTCGCGGTTCATTGGAATAGCTTTTAACGATATATGCTAACACAAAGTTAATTCAGGATTGCGTCAAAACAGACGCCCCACAGCCTCTTGACAAAAAATAAAAAGATCATTATCAAAAAATCATGTTTTCGCTCACGCATAACTTTATCTTTATTCATTGTGAGAAGACAGGCGGCGGTTCACTTCAAAATATTCTTCTAAAATATTCAGATGATAAAATGAAAGCTGACAGCTTGGTTCATGATGGAAAAAATCGGTTTGACCTTGTAGCAAAACAATGGACCACACAAAAACATCAAACCCTCCAGAAATATTACGATTTGATGCCCAAAGAAATTTGGGAAAATCAGAAAATTGTCACAAGCTTGCGCCACCCTGTGGATAGGCTTCTATCCTATTATTTTGGGCCAGATACGAATTTAAAAAAAAAGACCGAAGATAACTTTATTAAAGGAATTGCCGCGGAACTGCTCAATCAGCTTAATACCAAAATCAATATCTTAAAATGGAAACATGTCGGGTTAAAATTGGAATATCATGAGCCAAAATTTAATGTTGACCTATTCAAACAATTTATTCAAAAGCGAAAAAGTCAATCAAATTATTTATCGCTCAATGAGCAGATCAGACAGCCCGACATTGCCATAGATTTTGCTAATTTTGAACAATCAGCTCGTGCAGCATTTAAAAAATTAAATATCCCCGAAACAGAAGTTCCTTACAGAAATAAAGCCATGACAAAACAGCAAAAACATTTACTCGCAAAAAGAAAAGACGTCATCGACGCTGTGATGAACTCACATCACGCCGAAGATTTTGAGAATTTTTCCTATATGGGATGGAAAGTCTGAAAAACAGAGAAGCGATGTTTAATCGACCGTCACCGATTTCGCAAGATTGCGCGGACGGTCGACAGCCAAGCCCCGCGCACAGCCTCTTGACAAGAATAAGGACATAGCTTAATTAATCTAATCATGTTTTCGCACACGCATAACTTTATCTTTATTCATACTACTAAAACTGGCGGCAACTCGCTCGAAACAATTTTCTTGAAATATTCAGATGAAAAAAAGGTGCTCAAGGGCCTGCAAGATGGAGAAGAGCGATTCGAAATTAAAGGTAAATGGACTCTCCGGAAACATCAATTGCTTCAAGAATATTATAGCCTCCTGCCTAAAGAGATTTGGGAAAAACAAAAAATTGTAACAAGCTTGCGCCATCCTGTAGACAGAATGCTATCCCGTTACTATTCGCCAGCTGGGCACTTGAAAAGAACTAAAAATACCTTGTTCAAAAAAACTGCCCTAGAATTGTCAAAGCGGCTTCATCTCAAAAGCCGCCCTACAGAATTTAAATATCATGAGCCAAAATTTAATGTTGACCTATTCAAACAATTTATTCAAAAGCGAGAAAGTCAATCAAATTATTTATCGCTCAATAAACAGATCAGACAGCCCGACATTGCCATAGATTTTGCTAATTTTGAACAATCAGCTTGTGCAGCATTTAAAAAATTAAACATCCCCGAAACAGAAGTCCCTTACAAAAATAAAGCCATAACAAAACAGCAAAAACATTTATTCGCAAAAAGAAAAGACGTCATCGACGCTGTGATGAACTCACATCACGCCGAAGATTTTGAGAATTTTTCCTATATGGGATGGAAAATCTGAAAAACAGAGAAGCGATGTTTACTCGACCGTCACCGATTTCGCAAGATTGCGCGGACGGTCGACATACAAGCCTCGCGCACAGCCTCTTGACAAGAATAAGGACATAGCTTAATTAATCTAAGCATGTTTTCGTATACGCATAACTTTATCTTTATTCATGTTTCCAAAACTGGTGGCACCTCGCTCGAAACAGTTTTCTTGAAATATTCAGATGAGAAAAAGGTGCTCAACGAACTGCACGATGGAAAAGAGCGATTCGAAATTAAAGGTAAATGGACTCTCCGGAAACATCAATTGCTTCAAGAATATTATAGCCTCCTGCCTAAAGAGATTTGGGAAAAACAAAAAATTGTAACAAGCTTGCGCCATCCTATAAGCAGAATGGTATCTTTTTACTATTCGCCAAACAGGCACTTGAAAAGAACTAAAAATACCCTATTCAAAAAAACTGCCCTAGAATTGTCAAAGCGGCTTCATCTCAAAAACCGCCCTACAGAATTTCAATATCATGATAAAAAATTTAACTTGAGCGACTTTGAACAATTCCTTGAAGAAAACCGGCCGTCACAGTCAGATGCGCTTCGAGTGAATGACAAGATAAAACAACCAGATATCCTCATAGATTTTGCTAATTTTGAACAATCAGTTCGTGCAGCATTTCAAAAATTAAACATCCCCGAAACAGAAGTCCCTTGCAGAAATAAAACCATGACACAACAGCAAAAACATTTACTCGAAAAAAGAAAAGACGTCATCGACGCTGTGATGAACACACATCACGCCGAAGATTTTGAGAATTTTCCCTATATGGGATGGAAAGTCTGAAAAACAGAGAAACGATGTTTACTCGACCGTCACCGATTTCGCAAGATTGCGCGGACGATCGACATCCAAGCCCCGCGCGCAAGCCGCATGATAAGATAAAAATTGCACCGCCATCACATATAAAATCGGCGCGGTGAATTCGTGAATATCAGGCATCATGACATGATGCTGCACCAAATCCCCAGCCTGCTCAACACCGCGCCGATCGCTGATTAAAATGATCTGCCCGCCGCGCGCGCGCACCTCTTGCAAATTGGACAGCAATTTATCAAACACGCCGCTCGAAGACGACGTGCCAAAAGGCGCTAATGCAATCACCGGCACATTGGAATCTATCATGGCGATCGGCCCGTGTTTCATCTCACCGGCGGCATAGCCATCGGAGGGAATGTAGGTGATCTCCTTAAACTTCAGCGCGCCCTCAAGCGCCACAGGAAAAAAAGCATTGCGACCCAAATGTAAAACATAATGCGCCTGCGCTAAAGCGTGATCGGCAATTTCCTGAAACGCTCGATCCAAACGCAAAACCTGCTTCATCAGATCGGGAATATCCACCAAAGCTTGAATATAAGATTTCTGCTCCGCTTTATCCATGCGCCCTTTGGCAGCAGCTAATTGAAGCGCACACGCCGCAAGCACAATCAACTGCGAAGTGACCGTCTTCGTCGCCGCAACCCCGATCTCCGGACCAGCATCCATCTCTAGAATGACATCGGCATCGCGCGCCAATGTCGATTGCGGCGCGTTGACAATCGCTGTCGCCGGATGCCCTTGCCGATGACAATGACGAAAGGCCGCTAACGTGTCCGCCGTCTCGCCCGATTGCGAAATAAAAAAAATCAACGTGTCATCAGGGATCACCGCATGGCGGTCGCGAAACTCTGAGGCGATCTCTTCGCGCGCCGGAAGCGCGGCGTATTTCTCAATCCAATAGCGCGCGATCATCGCCGTATGGACAGACGAGCCACAGCCAATCATCAAAACATGATGCGCGCGCGCAAAATCCGGCATCTGAGGTAGAGCGAGGCCCCCGCGCGGCGTGATATAACGCTCGAGCGCGCGGGCAATCGCTGCGGGCTGCTCGTTGATCTCTTTTTCCATAAAAAACGCAAAACCGCCTTTAGAAACCGTCTGCCCCGATCTCGTGGCTGGCTTCAAAGCACGCTCGACCGGCTTGCCGGAAAAATCCGTGATTTCGATCCGGTCAAGCTGCACACGAACATAATCGCCATCTTCCAAATGGCAGATTTTGTCGGCCCACCCTTCCATCGCGAGCGCATCGGAGGCAATGAAGGCCTGCCCCTTGCCTAGACCGACAGCCAGCGGCGAGCCGCGACTCAAACCATAGAGCGCGCCTTCATCTTTGAACAAAATCGCGCAAGCAAAAGCGCCTTTCAATTGTTGTGCTACATAACGCAGTGCGTTCGCTGGATCATCTCCTGCCGCAAGACGCGCCGAAATCAGATGAACGATGACTTCACTATCGGTCTCACTCGTGAATTGAACCTGAAGCCCCTCCTTGAGGCTGTGAAAGTTTTCAATGATCCCGTTATGAACGATCGCTGCGCGTTGCGTTGCATGGGGATGAGCGTTGTGCTCACTCGGCGAGCCGTGCGTCGCCCAGCGCGTATGACCGATGCCAAGCTGCCCTTCGACCGGCTGACTTTCGAGATGCTTGGTTAATTGATCAAGTCGTCCGGCAGCGCGGCGGACATCAATCTGTTGATCTTTTTGCACGGCGATGCCCGCACTGTCATAGCCGCGATATTCGAGCCTTGCGAGCCCTTCCATCAAAAAAGGGGTTGCATCTTGTTCACCGATAACTCCAATAATTCCGCACATATTATTTTTTCTTTCTTTTTGCGCTTTTTTTTAGAGCTCTGCCTGACTTTTGCACCTGCCGCGCGCGTCCGAGTGCGAGCGCGCCGACTTTGACATGGTCGGTGATCGTGCTGCCAGAGCCGACATAAGCGCCTTTGCCGATCTTAATCGGCGCGACCAAAGCCGCATTAGAGCCGATAAAAGCGTCAGCGCCGATTTCGGTGAGGTGTTTTTGCTCGCCGTCATAATTGCAGGTGATCGTGCCCGCGCCGATATTGGCGTTGGCACCGATCTTGGCGTCGCCCAAGTAAGCAAGATGATTGGCTTTGGCACCCCTGCCGAACTGCGCCTGTTTGACCTCGACAAAATTGCCGATATGGACATCAGCGCCGATCCGAGCGCCCGGGCGCAAGCGCGCATAGGGCCCGATGATCGCATTGTCTTTGATCACCGCGCCTTCAATATGGGAAAAAGACTTAATATGCGCGCCCCGACTGATCTTAACCCCCGGACCAAACACGATATAAGGCTCAACGATCACACCAGGCGCGATCTGAGTATCCCAACAAAAATAGACCGTCTCCGGCGCTGCGAGCTGAACGCCCTTCTCAAGAGCTTGCGCACGCAGATGATCTTGATAAAGATGCTCAAGATGCGCAAGATCGCTGAGGCGATTGACGCCCAAAGCTTCGATTTCGGCGCAGCCGATGAGCTGCCGCAATAACCCGTCCCGATGAGCTAATTGGATTGCTTCAGTGAGGTAGCGTTCTTTTTTTGGATTATCTGCGCCGATCTGATGCAGCAACTTAGGTAAAATCTCTGAAGCAAAACCCATAACGCCCGCATTACACAGCTTATGCTCTTCAAGCGGATAGCCATCATCTTCCATGATAGCGATGGGCACGCCGCCTTCGCAAAAAATACGGCCATAGCCGCTCGGATCATTCGGCGTGAAACCGCAAACAGATATATCAACTTGGCTTTTGGCGAGTTTTTTATATGTTTGCGGCGAGATCAAAGGCGTATCGCCATAGGCCGCAATGACGCGCCGCAGACCCTGTTTGAGTTTCGGCAGGCCCGCCTCAAGAGCATCTGCCGTACCACGCTGCTTTTTTTGATAAGCGATCTGAATGTCTGACATCAAGCCGCGCGCAAACTCAGCGACCCCGTCCATCGACGGCGCGAGCACCAGCACGATCTCAGCGCAGCCCGCAGCACGCAAATTATTGATCACATGACCCAGCATCGGCAGACCACCAAGCCGATGCATCGGCTTCGGCAAAGAGGATTTCATCCTCTTGCCATCACCGGCAGCCATAATCACCGCAGAGAATCTCTCTTGCTTCGAACTCATAGAAGAACCCCAAAAAATATCTAGCCCAAACTTCGCCGCTTGCGCCAATCACGAATTATATCTTTTTATTGCGTGTTAAAGCCGGAAATTCTCTTCGACATAATCAACCAGCTTCACGATCGAATCCTCAACAGACAATGCGCAAGTGTCGATGGTGAGTTCAGGCTCTGAGGGCTCTTCATAGGGCGCGGAAATGCCGGTAAAATTCCTGATCTCGCCCGCGCGCGCCTTTTGATAAAGACCTTTTGGGTCGCGCCTTTCGCAATCCTCGACCGACGCCTTGATATAGACTTCGTGAAAGTTTTTTGCCACCTGCCGCGCGAGCTCGCGGTCGGCGCGGTAGGGAGAAATAAAAGACGTCACCGCAACCAAACCCGCGCGCGCAAATAAAGCTGCAACCTCCCCAATACGCCGGATGTTCTCAGCGCGATCTTCGGGCGAAAAGCCTAAATTGCTGCTCAACCCCATGCGGATATTGTCGCCGTCAAGAACATAGACGCCAAAATCACGATGAAACAGCTCCTGCTCAATGGCCAGCGCCAAAGTCGACTTGCCCGATCCTGACAGCCCCGTCAACCAGATGACGCCGCCTTTATGTTTCTGACGCTTCTCACGCAAAGAGCTCGTGATGCGATGTTCAACCCGCATGATGTTCGTCGATTTGGCCCGCGCCGCGCGGCGCTGATCGGCATAACCCTCCATCGAGATGATCCCGCCGCCCGCGATGTCATAGCCATCGACGAGCACAAACCGGCCTGTATCGGGCAGCATCAAAAATGTATCAAACGCCAAAAGACGCGGCGCGCTCAAAACCAGCTCAGCCACCTGATTATGTCCGACTTCTTCTCCTTTCTGATGAGATAAATCTTGCGTGTCGATTACTTTTTCAATGGCCTGAACCTTGACCGGCGCTTCTGTCGTCGCGAGCTTCATCTTGAGCCGCGCGCCGACCCGCAAAGGCTCATGGCTCAGCCAAAAAACGCGCGCGCGAAACACATCGCTTTCGATCGGCAGGTTCGCTTCATGGCTTGCGATCTCGCCGCGCTCGACAAAAATTTGCTCATCAAGCGTTATGCCCGTTGAAGCGCCTGCGCTCGCTTTCACCACCTGCTTGCTGTTCGGCCAGCTTTCGATCGTCTTGATATGCGCCGTCTTGTTGGACGGCGAAAACACCAAAAGATCGCCTGCGCACATATGGCCGGATTCAACCCGTCCGGCGATGATGCGGCGCTCGTCGAATTTATAGACATCCTGCACAACAAAGCGCAAAGCCCGATCCACAGGCAGTTCGGGCTGGGGAAAATCATCCAGAGTTTCAGCGATGGTCGGGCCGGAATACCAAGACATTTTAGGCGACAATTCCGTGATGCCATCACCTTGCTTGGCGCTGACCGGAATAATATGAAGCGGCGTCAGGCCTAAACTCTGAAAATAGACGCGACATTCTTTTTCGATTTGACGGAAAGTGTCTTCGACATAATCAACGAGGTCCATCTTATTGACCGCAACCGCAATTTGACGCACACCGATCAAGTGAAGCAGATAGGCATGACGGCGCGATTGCTCTTGCATGCCCTCTTTGGCGTCGATCACGAGCAAGGCCGCATCCGATTGCGCAGCGCCCGTGACCATGTTTTTGAGAAACTCTTTATGTCCCGGCGCGTCGATCAGCACATAATCGCGCGCCTGCGTCTTGAACCAAATCTGACTGGTATCAATCGTGATGCCTTGATCGCGCTCGGCTTGCAGCGCGTCCATCAAGAAAGCCCATTCAAAAGCTAGTCCGCGCCGCGCGCACATATCGCGGATCGCTTCATATTTACCGTCGGGCAGAGAGCCGGTCTCGTAAAACAGACGCCCGACCAAAGTCGATTTGCCGTGATCAACATGGCCGACAATCACGATCCGCAACAGAGCACTATCCTTCGGGTTGCGCATCACATATACCCGTCAGCGCGCAGACGCTCAAACGCGTCTTCGGCTTCGTGATCCATCGCGCGGCCTGCGCGCTCGGCCTGTGTGGTCGTGCGCAGCTCGGCGATGATCTCGTCAATGGTCGTCGCGTTGCTTTCAATCGGAGACGTGATGTCCTGATCGCCCAGCGAGCGATAGCGCTTGCCATTTTGCGCAAAATAAAGCGGGATCACCGGGATATTCTCTCTTTGGGTGTAGAGCCAAATATCCACCTCCGTCCAATGCAGCAGAGGATGAACGCGAATATGAACGCCCGCAGGAAAATCAGTCTTAAAATGATCCCAGAACTCAGGCGGCTGGTTGCGGAAATCCCATTCGCCGCTCATGCCGCGCGGTGAAAACACGCGCTCTTTAGCGCGCAACGCCTCTTCGTCGCGACGGATGCCCGCAAACAAAGCTGTGAAATTATATTTCTTGATCGCCGCCTTGAGTCCCGCCGTTTTGCGCGCCGCCGAGCGCGCCGCTGGCGGCAGACTCGAATCCATAGCCTCAATCGGCGGACAGGACTCGCTCAAAAAGTTCAGCGACCATGCCTGCGCATAAAGATCACGAAACGCATACATTTCAGGAAACTTGCGCCCGGTATCTACGTGAAGAACCGGAAAAGGCACATGACCAAAAAACGCCTTGCGGGCAAGGTGAATCATCACATTGGAGTCTTTGCCCAAAGACCACAACATCGCAATGTTCTCAAGACGATTGAAAGCCTCGCGGAAAATGTAGATGCTCTGATTTTCTATCTGATCGAGATGATCCATGATGCGCTCATATACACTTAATATACACTTGTTTTGCGGGATATTGGCTATTTACCAAAAAAAAGTGTTTATCACGACGTGGGATAAATCGCAAGCAGAGATTTCCGGTAATCGTCGAAAGTGCCCTGAGAAATAGCGATGCGGCTTTGAGCCATCAGGTGTTGGAAATAGGCGATGTTGTTCCAAGTGAGGATCATCATGGCGAGCGGCTCTTGGATTCGGAAAAGGTGATGCAGATAAGCGCGCGACCATGATGCCGCCGGATAATCGATTTTTTGATCCAAAGGAGCAGGATCGTCGGCGTGGACGGCGTTGCGCAGATTGACGACTCCGTCATTTGTGTAGGCGCGGCCATGACGCGCCTCACGGGTCGGCAGGACGCAGTCAAACATATCGATGCCGCGCGCGATCGCCTGAACGAGATCATCAGGACGCCCCACGCCCATCAGATAGCGCGGCGCAGAGCTGGACAAAAGAGGCGCAAGCACATCGAGCGTTTGGATCATCGCAGCTTGCGGCTCGCCGACCGATAGCCCGCCGATCGCATAGCCGTCAAAGCCGATCTTGATCGTCTCACGCGCCGAATATGCACGCTGCTCTGGTGATAATCCGCCTTGAATAATGCCAAACAGCCCGCCCGCTCCTTGGAAAGCGTCTTTCGAACGCGCTGCCCAATCCAATGAGAGCTCAACACTGCGGCGCACTTGATCGTCATCGGCAGGAAGCGCCAAACATTCGTCGAGCACCATCTGAATGTCAGAACCAAGCAGAGCCTGAACCTCCATTGCACGTTCAGGCGTCAGGCGATGGGGCGAGCCATCTATATGAGATTGGAAGGTCACGCCATCCTTGTCGATTTTGGCGAGCTTGGCCAGCGACATGATCTGAAAGCCGCCAGAATCTGTGAGGATGGCCTTGTCCCAGCCCATAAAGCGATGCAGCCCGCCAAGCTGCGCGACTTTCTCAGCGCCCGGGCGCAGCATCATGTGATAGGTGTTGGCGAGGATCATCTCAGCCCCCGCCTGCTTGACTTGATCAGGAAAGATCGCCTTAACCGCGCCTGCTGTTCCGACCGGCATAAAAGCAGGCGTGTGAACTTTGCCATGCGGCGTCGTGATCTCACCGCATCTTGCCGCGCCATCTTGGCCGACTACCTCAAACGAAAACATCAGAGCAATTTATCAAGAAATGATTTATTTCTGATTAAGCGTGAGCGTCCGCCCTCCACGGCGGAGCAGGATGCGCCATGGACGCCTTACTTCCTTGAGCCTTTTACGCAGAGTTTCAACCGATCTCATCGAAGCACCATTGACGCTGAGCACAATATCTCCGCGCCGCAAAAGCCTCGCCGCAATGCTGTTAAAGCCGACCTCCATCACGACAACGCCACGCAAAGATGGATTCAAACGCAAATCAATCGCCAGCGCCGGAGATAAATTAGCAACACGAATATCAGTTAATGGATGATTGCCCGCAAGCGTCGTAAAATCAGGCGCCGGCTTCAAAGGTGGGATTTCAATCGGCAGATCGGCCTCCTGCCATTGCCCCTCGCGCGAAAAAGACAGCCTGACGTTTTTCTTTTCCACAGCCAGCGCCATGTGATAGCGCAAACCCGAAACCGTCTGGACTTCACTTTCATCGATGCGCAAAATAATGTCGCCCACTTTTAAGCCCGCGCGCTCGGCAGGACTTTTTGAAAAAACTTGCGCCACAAGAGCTCCGCCCGGCTTTTCCAAGTCCGAAGCGCGCGCAATCGCCGATGACACCTCTTGCAGATCGGCGCCAAACCAAGGCTTCTGCAAAGAAGAGCCGCTGATCGCCGCGCGCGCGATCAAATGAACAATGTTTGCCGGTATCGAAAAACCAATGCCCATAAAGCCGCCAGTCTTAGAATAAATCGCCGTGTTGATGCCCGCAAGCTTGCCATCCAGCGTCACAAGCGCACCGCCCGAATTGCCTTGATTGGTCGCCGCATCGGTCTGCAAAAAGAACCCCATATCATTGATCCCCCCCTGCGAGCGCGCCGTCGCCGAAATGATGCCGCTCGTGATCGTTTGGCCGACGCCAAACGGATTGCCGATCGCAAGCACTAAATCTCCAACATCAATCGTATCAGAATCAAGAAACTCAAGGAAAGGCAGCTTCTCACCGCCGGGATCAATCTGCAAAACAGCGAGATCAGAACCCTCATCGCTTGAGATGAGCTTGGCCGGAAACTCACGACGATCATTCAGCGCAACGGTTAGCTCGCGCGCATTTTTGATCACGTGATAATTCGTGACGATAAACCCGTTCTCATCGATAATCACTCCTGAGCCTAAAGCGCGCTCAACCTGCTTGCGGTTAAATCGGGGATCATAGCGAAAAAACCGCTCCAAAAATTTGGGGGCATTGCGGCGGCTCACTTCGCGCTTGGCATAGACGGTCACGACAGCGGGCGCAGCTTTGCTCACGGTTTTGGCGTAGGAAAACTCCACCTCCGACGCCGATAAAGGAAGCCGTTTGGCCGCCATCACCGGCGCATAGATCAAAAATGCGGCAAGCCCGAAAGCGGCCAGCAATATTTTATACAAATTATTTTTTTTTATCATCTTTGACTTCACGATCTTTGACTTCACGATCTTTGGTTTCACGATCTTTGGTTTCATAGTCGACAAGAGCGATGACCGCGCGCGGCGCGTTATCGCCGCGGCGAAACCCCGCTTTGATAATGCGCGTATAACCGCCAGGACGCGCAGCAAAGCGCTCGGCAAGATTCGAAAAAAGCTTGCCAAGTGCAGGCTCATCATAAAGCCGCCGCGCCGCAAGCCGCCGCGCATGAAGATCACCGCGTTTGCCCAAAGTAATCAGCCGCTCAACAAACGGACGCAGCATTTTGGCTTTGGGCAGGGTCGTGACGATCTGCCCGTGAGTGATCAGCGCACCCGCCATATTGCGCAACGTCGCGCGCCGATGTGATGGTGTCCGATTGAGCTTCTTTTTCGCTTTGCGGTGGCGCATCAATAATGCTCCTCATAGCGTCTTGCGAGATCGTCGATATTTTCCGGCGGCCATTCGCTGATCTCCATGCCCAGCTTGAGCCCCATATTGGCAAGCACCGCCTTGATCTCATTGAGCGATTTGCGCCCGAAATTCGGGGTGCGCAGCATTTCGCGCTCTGATTTCTTGATGAGATCGCCGATATAATGAATGTTGTCGTTCTTGAGGCAGTTGGCCGAACGCACCGACAGCTCAAGCTCATCGACCTTTCTGAGCAGGATCGCATTGAAATTCTGTTCGACGGTTTTTTCCTGTTCGGGCTTGACAACGGTTTCCTCAAAATTGATAAACACTTGGGCTTGATCCTGCAAAATCCGTGCCGCCAGCGACACCGCATCTTCAGGCGAAATCGAGCCATTTGTTTCGATATCCATAATCAGCTTATCGTAATCGATGGTCTCGCCTTCGCGTGTGCTTTCGACCTTATAGGCTACATTGACGACCGGGCTATAAATGCTGTCGATCGGGATCAGACCGATCTGCGCATCTTGCGGTCGATTGACCTCCGCCGACACATAGCCTTTGCCGACATTGACCGTCAGCTCCATGCTGATCGCGCCATCCTTGTCTAAAGTGCAGATCACCTGATCGGGGTTGAGAATCTCGATTGTGCTGTCATGCTCAATATCAGACGCCTTGACCGAGCCTGCGCCTTGTTTTTTCAACATCATCCGCTTAGGCCCTTCGCCGTGCAGACGCAGCGCGAGACTCTTAATGTTCAAAATGACATCGGTGATGTCTTCGCGCACGCCTGAGATCGATGAAAACTCATGCAGCACACTGTCGAGGCGCACAGCAGTCACCGCTGCGCCGCGCAATGAGGATAATAGAATGCGACGCAGCGCATTGCCTAAAGTCAGGCCGAAGCCGCGCTCCAAAGGCTCGGCGACGATCTGCACATGACGCGAGGCTTCCTCGTCGCCTGCACCGATCGGGTTGATGTTGACAAGACTAGGCTTGATTAAGCTCTGCCAATTTTTTTGAATCACGTGAATTCTCTCCTTATGGTAAGTTGCATGGTAAATCGCATGGTCAATTGTTCAGGCACGACGCCTTTTGCGCGGTCGGCACCCATTGTGAGGAATGGGCGTGACATCATGGATATAGGTGATCGTGAAGCCGGCCACTTGCAAAGCGCGCAGCGCCGACTCGCGACCCGAACCCGGACCGCGAACGCGCACTTCTAAAGTTTGCATGCCGTGTTCCATTGCGCGCTGCGCGGCAGCCTGAGCAGCAAGCTGCGCAGCATAGGGCGTCGATTTGCGCGAGCCCTTAAATCCCGCCTGCCCCGCCGAACCTGTAGCGATCGTATTGCCTTGCAGATCGGCGATCGTGATCAAAGTGTTGTTGAATGTCGCATTAACATGCGCAACACCCGCAATGATGTTCTTGCGCTCTTTGCGCTTAACCCGTGTTTTATCTTTCTCAGCCATTATTTCTTTTTACCAGCGATCGGCTTGGCTTTGCCTTTGCGCGTGCGCGCATTGGTATGTGTGCGCTGGCCGCGCACCGGCAGACCGCGCCGATGCCGCAGTCCGCGATAGCAGCCTAAATCGGTCAGCCGTTTGATGTTCATCGCCGTGTTGCGCCGCAGATCACCCTCGACAGCATAGGCCTCATCGATCGCCTCGCGGATTCGGATGATGTCGGCATCAGCGAGATCATTGGCAGGCATTCGCGGCTCAATGCCGACCTTCGAGCATATCTCTTTAGCCTTCGTCGAGCCAATGCCATGAATGTAGGTCAACGCCACCCCGATCTGCCTTGCGGGTATGTTCACGCCTGCGATACGCGCCATTGCTCATATACTCCTTTGCCCGCTCGAGCGGGTTGGTTGAGAATTTTATAGATAAATCGTGATCTCCGAAAGCAGATTATAAACTTTCGACCCCAGACGTCAACAGTCTTATCTGCGCTCATTTGACCTTATCCATGATCGCCACGAGCGTCTGTGTGACTTCATCGATCTTTCTCATGCCGTCAATCGGCTGCAAAAGCCCATCAGAGCGGTAAAAGGCGATCAGAGGCGAGGTCTGCTTATGATATTCGCTCATCCGGCGGGTGAAAATTTCGGGCGTGTCGTCAGCGCGATTTTCCTCATCGGCGCGCGTCTTGATTCGCTCAAAAATGCCCCCCTCATCCACATTGAACAAAATCACCCCATCAAGCGGCTTGCCCAATTTCTTGAGCTGATCGCGCAGCCCCTCCCCTTGAACCAGAGTGCGCGGAAAGCCATCCAAGATGAACCCGTCGCTCTCGTCGAGGCGCGCGGTGATGAGATCCAAAATAATGCCGTCCGGCACGAGGCCGCCATTCTTAACAATCGACTGAACCTTGTCGCCGAGCTCAGTCTTGTCGGCGATCGCCGCGCGCAGCATATTGCCTGTCGCAAGATGCACAAGATGATATTTATCAGCGATCCGCTCCGCCTGCGTCCCCTTGCCCGCGCCGGGAGGGCCTAAGAAAACAAACCTCATCGGCGGCGCGATCCGCGCAGCCGCGACTTCTTGATTAAACCCTCATATTGATGCGCAAGCAAATGACTCTGAATCTGCGCAACCGTGTCGAGAGTCACATTGACGACGATCAACAAAGACGTCCCGCCAAAATAAAACGGCACACGATAGCGCGCGATCAGAAACTCCGGCAGCAAACAGACCGCAACAAGATAAATCGCGCCGAGCGCCGTTATGCGCGTGAGCACATAATCGATATATTCCGCCGTCGGAGCACCTGGGCGAATGCCCGGCAAAAAGCCTCCATATTTTCTCAAGTTGTCGGCTGTATCGGTCGGGTTGAAAACAATCGCCGTATAGAAAAACGCAAAAAACGCAATCCCCGACGCATAAAGCAGCATATAAACAGGCTGACCTGGTGCAACCCATGCGGTCAATGTTGCAAGCCACGTCGGGCCGCCGCCTGCGTTAAACCCAGCGATCGTGAACGGAAACAGCAATATCGCTGACGCAAAAATCGGCGGAATCACACCCGCCGTGTTGAGCTTTAACGGCAAATGAGATGACTCGCCGCCTAAAAATTGCTGCCCTGCCTGTCGGCGCGGATATTGAATCAGCAGCCTGCGCTGCGCGCGCTCCATGAAAACAATCAGCGCAATCACCGCCACCACCATTAATATCAGCGCCACGATGAGCAATGTGCTCAACGCGCCCTGTCGGCCCAGCTCCAGAGTCCCGACGAGCGCCGAAGGCAATTCCGCAACAATGCCCGAAAAAATAATTAACGAAATCCCATTGCCGACACCGCGCGCCGTGATCTGCTCGCCCAGCCACATCAAAAAAATCGTGCCGCCAACTAAAGTGATCACGGTGGACAGCCGAAAAAACAAGCCCGGATCGATTGCAACACCTATATTTTCCAGAAGAATCGAAATCCCATAACCATGCGCCGCCGCGATCAACACCGTCCCGTAGCGCGTATATTGATTGATCTGCTGCCGTCCCTGCTCGCCTTCTTTTTTGAGCTGCTCAAGATGAGGCGAGGTCGCGCTCAACAGCTGAATGATGATCGACGCCGTAATGTAAGGCAGAATGTTCAGCGCAAAGATCGCCATGCGACCCACCGCGCCTCCGGCGAACATATTGAACATCCCGACAATGCCCGCCTGATTTTGCGAAAATACCCGCGCCAGCTCGCCCGGATCAATGCCCGGCACCGGTATATAAGTGCCAAGTCGATAAACAAGCAAAAGACCCAGCGTGAACCAAATCCTTCGCTTGAGGTCGGTCGCGCGCGCAAAGGCCGAAAAATTTAGATTGGCCGCAAGTTGTTCGGCTGCTGAAGCCACTAGACGTTATCCTCTGTTTGTGCGTCGGGGGTTTGTGTGTCAGGTGTTTGCGCGTCGGGCGCTTTGGCAGTGTGCGCAAGGCTGATTTTCCCGCCTGCGGCCTCGATGGCTTTGACAGCGCTTTGCGACGCCGCATAGGCTTCAATCGTGAGGCCGGTCTTGAGCTCGCCTTTGCCGAGGATCCGCAGCCCATCATGCAGACGACGGACAATCCCGACCTTTTTCAACAGGCCTCCGGTGATGGTCTGTTGCGCATCAATTTGGCCTTTAGCGACGGCCTCTTCCAAGCGGCCTATATTGACGACTGCATAACATTTTTCAAAGCGGACATTGGAAAAGCCGCGCTTGGGCAGACGCATATGAATAGGCGTCTGGCCGCCCTCAAAGCTGCCGACCGTAGAACCGGAGCGCGATTTATAACCCTTCTGTCCGCGTCCCGACGTCTTACCCAGCCCCGAACCGATGCCGCGACCGCGCCGCGTCTTCGCCTTGCGCGCACCTTTGCGATCTGACAATTGATTAAGCTTCATTTTCAACCACTCTTACGAGATGCGCGACTTTAGCGATCATGCCGCGTGTTGCGGGCGTGTCTTTCAAGACGCTTTTTTTATGCATCTTGTTGAGGCCAAGACCGATTAAAGTCCCCCTTTGATCCGCTGAACGGCGAATAGGGCTTGCGATCTGCTCAACGCAGATCAACGGCTTACTGGATTTTTGTTCAATTTCGGACATGATCTATTCTTGAGCCTCTTTATTTTGTTCTGTGTTTTCTTCGATCGGCAGAGTATCGGCATAGCTTTTATCTTTGCCTCGCGCGGCGAGGATCTCAGAAACCTTTTTGCCGCGGCGCGCGGCGACCTCTCTGGGATTAACCTGACGCCCAAGCGCATCGAATGTCGCGCGCACCATATTATAAGGATTGGAAGAGCCCAGCGACTTCGCAACGACATCTTGAACGCCAAGCGCTTCAAAAATCGGACGCATCGAACCGCCCGCGATGATCCCCCGCCCCGGCTGCGCCGGACGCAAAATCACACGACCTGCGCCCCAGCG
Organism: Alphaproteobacteria bacterium; assembly: GCA_965212115.1. GTDB lineage: Bacteria > Pseudomonadota > Alphaproteobacteria > JAPOUT01 > CBDBUR01. The sequence continues at coordinate 92,244 of CBDBUR010000001.1, forward strand.
TCCCTGCACTTCATGGTGCAAGGTCCGTCCTTCGCGCAAAGGAACCCGTATCATCGCAGTTTTGGCGGCGTCGGTCGCTTTGCGGATCGCTTCAGGCACTTCGCGCGCTTTGCCATGTCCGAAACCAGCGCGGCCTTTCTGGTCGCCCGCGACGACGAGCGCAGCAAACCCAAAGCGCCGCCCGCCTTTGACAACCTTCGCCACACGATTGATATGCACCAAGCGATCAATGATCTCATCTGATTTGGTTTTGGCTTCTTGTTCCGACATTATGATCTCCATGCTCTCCTAAAATTCGAGTCCATTTTCTCGCGCTGCTTCGGCGAGCGCCTTGACCCGTCCGTGATAAAGGAACGCGCCGCGATCAAACACCACTTTTTGGACCCCGGCCTCCTTCGCGCGCTCAGCGATCAGCTTGCCAACTTCCTGAGCGGCAGCGATCGAGCCGCTTTTTTCCAATTTATGCTCCTTATCCTGCGAAGAAGCTGCGGCTAATGTTTTTTGCGCTTCGTCGTCGATAATCTGCACGTAAATATGCCGCAGCGAACGCGATACAGACAGACGAGGTCGTCCGCCCGCGATCAATTTACGACGGGTGCGCTGCTTGCGCCGGTCACGCTGTTTGACAATATTGCTGCTGGCCATGAGTCTTCCTATTTTTTCTTGCCTTCTTTCATAAAGACATATTCGCCGAGGTAGCGCACCCCCTTGCCTTTATAAGGCTCTGGCGGACGCATCGCGCGAATTTCGGCGGCGATCTGACCGATTTTTTGCTTGTCGATGCCGCTGATCGTTATGCTGGTCGGCTTGGAGCAGCTGATCTCGATGCCTTCGGGCACAGGGTAGTCGATATCGTGGCTGTAGCCGAGATTGAGCTTGAGGATCTTGCCCTGCATCTGCGCGCGATAGCCGACACCGCGGATCTCGAGTTCGCGCGTGAAGCCCGTGCTGACGCCGATCACCATATTGGCGACAAGCGCGCGCTGCATCCCCCAAAAAGCGCGCGCCTGTCGTGAAGAGCTCGCCGGTTCAAAAATAAGCATATTATCTTTTTGGCTCATCGCGACGTCATCGGCGAGCCGAAGTGCCAGCTCGCCTTTCGGGCCGCTCAGTTTGAGCTCGCGCCCCGAAACCAACGCCTTGACGCCATCAGGAATCACAACAGGATTTTTGCCCACACGCGACATGATCAAAACACCCGACATAAAATTTCGCCGCCGACGCGCTCTTCGCGCGCGGTGGCATCTGACATCACGCCTTTCGGCGTCGATAAAATCGAAATGCCCAGCCCATTTTGGAACACAGGCATATTCTTGACCGAAGCGTAAATTCGCCGCCCCGGCTTCGAGACCCGCTCAAGACGCCGAATGACCGGCAGGCCATCATGATATTTTAGTTCGATCTCAAACTCAGAGCGCGCACCCTGATCGACACGGCAGAAGCTCGCAATATAGCCTTGCTGCGCGAGCACTTCCAACACGCGCTCGCGCAGCCGCGACGTCGGCGTCTTGACCACCGCGTGACCGCGAAGCTGTGCGTTGCGTATATGAGTGAGCATATCGCCAAGGGGATCTGTTTGACTCATGATCTGCCTCCTACCAGCTCGACTTGACCAAGCCGGGAATTAGACCGCTCGAGCCCAAATCGCGCAGAGCGATCCGTGACATGCGCATCTTGCGGTAATAACCGCGCGGACGGCCTGTGATCTCGCAGCGATTGCGGATGCGCGTCGGCGCCGAGTTGCGCGGCAATTTCGCAAGCGCCTGACAAAGTTCGAAGCGCTCGCTCGGCGCGATCGCGCGATCCATGATCTTCGCCTTGAGCGCCTGCCGACGCCCATGATAGCTCGCCGCAAGACGCTTGCGTTTTAAATTCCTTTGAATTGAGCTTTTCTTTGCCATATCTTACTCCCTCCTTCTCTTTAACTGCGAAATGGAAAATTAAATGCTTCAAGCAGAGCGCGCGCCTCTTCATCTTTTGAAGAGGTCGTGCAGATCGTGATGTCAAAACCTCTGACACCTTCGACTTTGTCATAGTCAATTTCGGGAAACACGATGTGCTCCTTGATGCCCAGAGAATAATTGCCATGCCCGTCAAAACTTTTTGCGCTCAACCCACGAAAGTCGCGCTGCCGCGGCAGAGCAACATGAATCAGACGATCAATAAACTCATACATCCAGCTTCGGCGCAAAGTCACCTTGACGCCAATCGCCATATTCTCACGCAGCTTGAATCCCGCTTCCGACTTGCGCGCCCGCGTAATCACCGGCTGCTGACCCGCAATCAGCGACATCTCTTTGAAAGCATTTTGAATATGTTTGCGATCAGCCGTCGCAGCGCCCACACCCATGTTCAGCACGACCTTCTCAAGCTTCGGTGCCTGCATCGAATTTTTGAAGTCAAACTTCTCAACTAGATGAGCGCGGATTACATCATCATAAAGTTTTCTCAGGCGCGGCTCAGACATGATCGATCACCTCGCCGGAGCGCCGCGTGATCCGCACTTTGCGCCCGTTTTCAAGACGCTTATAGCCAATGCGCGTCGGTTTGCTGTCTTTGGGATCCACAAGGCTCAGATTCGAAATGTGAATCTGCCCCTCTTTTTGCGCCCGCCCGCCTGGTCCGGTCTGCGACGGCTTATCATGATGCCAGAGCATATTGATGTTGCTCACAAGCGCGCGGTTTTCGTGCGGGAAGACGCCGAGCACTTCACCGATCTTGCCCTTGTCGCGGCCTGCGCGGACGATCACCTTATCGCCTTTCTTGAGCTTCAATTTTGTTCTTGTGCCTTTCATTTCATAAGACCTCCGGCGCGAGCGAAATGATTTTCATCAATGAGCGCGCGCGCAATTCGCGCGTGACCGGGCCAAAAATGCGTGTGCCGATCGGCTCGCCCTGCGCATTAATCAGCACCGCAGCGTTTTTATCAAACCGGATGACGCTGCCATCGAGGCGGCGCACCGGACTCGCCGTGCGGACAATGACCGCTTTGACGATCTCGCCCTTTTTGACGCGGCCTCTGGGCATCGCCTCTTTGATGCTGACGACGATGATGTCGCCAATATGCGCATAGCGTCTTTTAGAGCCGCCGAGCACCTTAATGCACTCGACACGGCGCGCGCCGGAATTATCGGCCACTTCAAGCTCTGTTTGCATCTGAATCATTCTGCGATCACTTCCCATCGTTTAAGTTTTGACCAAGGCCGCGACTCCTGAATGCGCACGATGTCTCCGTCCTTAAAGCGATTTTGTTCATCATGCGCATGATAGCGCTTCGTGCGGCGGACGATCTTCTTGTAAAGCGGATCGATAAACCGACGCTCAACGCGCACAACGATCGTCTTGTCGCTCTTGTCGCTGACGACAACGCCGCTTAAAATACGCCTAGGCATTTGTTCTCTCCCCCTCTGTCTTGTCTGTTGTCTTGCCTGCTGCTTCCTGTTTGCGCTTAGAGCTCTTGCGCACATTGATCTCGGTTTTGATGCGCGCAATGTCGCGCCGCGCGCGGCGAATCTGCCTTGTGCTCTTGAGCTGTCCGCTCGCCAATTCAAAGCGGGAATCCATCTGCTCCTTGCGCAAAACCAAAAGCTTATCGGAAAGCTGATCAGCGCTCATATCACGAACCTCAGAAGGCTTCATATCTGCTCCTCCCGATTGACCTGCCGACAAATGACCGGCAGTTTAGCCGCACCGCGCCGCAGCGCTTCATAGGCGGTTTCATCGCCAACGCCGTCGATCTCAAACATGATGCGCCCGGGCTTGACACGGCAAGCCCAATATTCTGGCGTCCCCTTGCCTTTGCCCATGCGCACTTCGGTCGGCTTTTTTGACACCGGCACATCGGGGAAAATCCTGATCCAAACCCGACCGGCGCGCTTCATGTGGCGCGTGATCGCTCGACGCGCTGCCTCAATTTGCCGCGCCGTCACGCGGCCAGGGGTCAAAGCGCGCAGACCGTGCGAGCCAAAATCCAGCTTCGCGCCGCGCGTCGCAACACCATGAATGCGTCCCTTATGCGCCTTGCGGAACTTCGTGCGCTTAGGCTGCATCATGATTCTATCTCCGCCTCAGGCAAAGACGCCGCGCTCACCGGCGGGCGGTCCGGGCTCTCTTTTTGAAGATTGTCGCGCGCATTCGGATCATGCTCCATGATCTCGCCCTTGAACACCCAGACTTTAATGCCGCACACACCGTAGGTCGTCTGCGCATCGACTTTGGCGAAATCCATGTTGGCGCGCAAAGTATGCAGAGGCACACGCCCCTCATGATACCATTCGGTGCGGGCGATCTCCGCACCGCCGAGGCGTCCGGCGCAATTGATCCGAATGCCCTCAGCGCCTAAACGCATGGCCAATTGCAAAGCGCGCTTCATCGTGCGGCGAAATGGCGCGCGGCGCTCTAATTGCAGCGCGATGCTTTCGGCGATCAGGCGCGCATCGGTTTCGGGCTTGCGCACCTCGACGATGTTGATGTTTGTCTCCACGTTGGTCATTTTGCTGATCTGGCGGCGTATGCTTTCGATATCAGCACCCTTCTTGCCGATCACAACGCCCGGCCGCGCTGTATGAATGATCACACGGCACTTCATGTGAGGCCGCTCAATGACAATGCGCGAGATCGCTCCCTGCTGCCCGAACTTTTTGCGCAAAAAAGAGCGGATTTTTAAATCCTGATGCAGCAGATCAGCATATTGCTCACCTTCGGCGAACCAGCAAAAGTTCCACGTCCGGTTGATGCCCAAACGCAGAGAAATCGGATTGACTTTCTGTCCCATCAGTTTTTCTCCTTTTGAGCTGTTTCTTTCTGCTTTTCACGCACGATGATCGTGATCTGGCTGAACGGCTTTAAGATGCTGCCGGTGCGTCCGCGCGCACGAGGCCGCCAGCGTTTCATCACGAGGTTCTTGCCAATATAGGCTTCGGCGACGATCAGCGCATCGATGTCGAGGCTGTGATTATTTTCGGCGTTGGCGATCGCGCTGTTGAGCACTTTGAACACGGCATGCGCAATGCGCTGCGGCGCAAAACGCAGATCGTTGAGCGCCTTCTCCACCGGCTGGCCGCGGATCATGCGCGCCACAAGATTGAGCCGATAAGGAGACGTGCGCAATTGCCGTCCGACGGCACAAGCCTCACGGGCGCCGCGCTGGGTGGAACGAGCTTGTCTTGACGGCTTGGCCATTATTTCTTGCCTTTCTTATCGACCGTATGGCCGTGATAGGTGCGGGTCGAAGCGAATTCGCCGAATTTATGGCCGATCATGTCTTCGGTGATCAGCACGGGAATGTGCTTGCGGCCATTATGAACGCCGAAAGTCAGCCCGACAAATTGCGGCAGGATCGTCGAGCGGCGACTCCAAATTTTAATCACAGTCTTGCGGCCCGAATTATGCGCTGCCTCTGCCTTCTTGAGCAGATAGCCATCAACAAAGGGACCTTTCCAAACAGATCGCGCCATGATTACCTCTTTCTCTTTCTGCGTTCGTGGCGCGAGCGGACGATATAGCGATCGCTGGCCTTGTTTGATCTCGTGCGCTTGCCCTTAGTTGATTTCCCCCACGGGGTGACCGGATGGCGTCCGCCAGAAGAGCGGCCCTCGCCGCCGCCATGAGGATGATCAACCGGGTTCATCGCGACACCGCGCACATGAGGCCGTCTGCCGCGCCAGCGATTGCGCCCGGCTTTGGCGAGCTTCTGGTTGCCATGATCGGGATTGGAGACCGCCCCGATACTGGCAAGGCACTGCGCGTGGATCAAACGCTGCTCGCCCGATTTCAACCGCACGATCGCGTAATCGCCGTCGCGCCCGACCAATTGAGCGTAAGCACCGGCCGATCGCGCGATCTGCGCGCCCTTGCCTGCTTTGAGCTCGACATTATGGATCACCGTGCCGATGGGCATATTGGCAAGCGGCATCGCATTGCCAGGCTTGACATCAACCTGCTCGCCCGACATCACCTGATCCCCCGCGCGCAGACGCTGCGGCGCCAAAATATAAGACAGCTCGCCGGTTTCATATTTGAGCAGCGCAATAAACGCCGAGCGGTTCGGATCATATTCGATCCGCTCGACAACGGACGGGACATCAAACTTGCGGCGTTTGAAGTCGATCTGTCGCCACGCGCGCTTATGTCCGCCGCCGCGATGTCGCACCGTCATGCGTCCCAAATTATTCCGTCCTCCAGAACTCGCATGGCCGCGTGTCAGGCTCTTGACCGGGCGGCCTTTCCAAAGCTGCGAGCGATCAATCGTGATCAGGCCGCGCCGTCCGGTCGATGAAGGCTTATGCTGTTTCAACGACATTAGCTTTTCGCTCCGGTGAGCAGTTCAAGATTTTGACCCTTCTCCAGCGTGATAATCGCTTTTTTATAATTTTTGCGCCTGCCCCAAATGCCCTGAAATCTTTTGCGCTTGCCGTTCTGGCAGATGATATTGACCGACTTCACTTTGACTTTGAACAAGGCTTCAATCGCTTTTTTGATTTGTGGCTTGGCAGCATCGCGCGACACGCGAAAGACGATCTGGCCCTTATCGGAGAGCGCCGTCGTTTTCTCGCTGATTATAGGATGTTCAATGAGCGTGTAAGACTTTTCGTTCATGCGAGACGCTCCTTGAGGCCATTGAGCGCAGACTGCGTCAGCACGAGCTGATCGTGGCGCAAAATGTCATAGACGTTGAGCCCAACCAAAGGCAGCATATGAATGCCGGGGATATTACGAATGCTGAGCGCAAAGTTTTTTTGCACATTGGCATCGACGATCAACGCCGATGACAGGCCAAGCTGAGTTAATTTCGGACGCAAAGCCGAAGTTTTTGGTGCTTCGCTCTCGGCTTTGTCGAGCACAACAAGCGCTTTATCCTGCGCACGCGCCGATAAAGCATAGCGCAAAGCCAAGCGACGGACTTTCTTGGGAAGCTTTTGTGTGTAATCGCGCGGGCTCGGCCCATGCACGACGCCGCCGCCGCGAAAGATATTAACTTTGCGTGTTCCATGTCGCGCGCCGCCTGATCCCTTTTGCCGCATGATCTTTTGCGTTGATCCTTTGATCTCACCCCGGCTCTTCACCTTATGCGTCCCTGCGCGGCGTGACGCCAATTGACTCACGACCATACGCTGCAAAATATCAACGCGCGGTTTGAGGCCGAAAATGCCCTCATCCAGTTCAGCCTCGCCGGTCTGCTGCGCGTCTAAAGATGTGATTGCGACTTTCATTATTCTTTCTGCCCTTCTTGTTTAACTTCTTCTGCAATTTCCTCTTTGACTTCTTCTTTAGTTTCTTCCGCTTCTTGTTCTTTCTCTTGTTTTGCCTGATTAGCGCCGATCAGACCTGCCGGACGCGGCGCCTCTTTCGGCGCAGCACGCTTGACAGCATCACGCAATTGCACCCAACTGCCGCGCGCACCTGGAACCGCGCCTTTGACAAAAAGAACTTCAAGCTCTTCATCAACTTTGACAATTTCCAGATTTTGCACCGTCACTTGATGCGCTCCCATATGCCCGGCCATCTTTTTGCCCTTGAACACTTTGCCCGGATCCTGACACTGCCCGGTCGATCCGTGGGAGCGATGACTCACCGAAACCCCATGAGAAGCCCGCAAGCCGCTAAAATTATGCCGCTTCATCGCGCCGGCAAACCCTTTGCCGATCGATTGCGCCGTCGCATCGACAAGCTGTCCGGCGACAAAATGCGCCGCAGAAAGCTTGCTGCCGACCTCAACCATCTCATCAGCCTCAACGCGAAACTCAGCAAGCGTCCGTTTGGGCTCGACCCCCGCTTTTTGATAGACCGCGCGCTGCGGCTTGGCGACGTTCTTAGCCTTCGCCCGACCCGCGCCGATTTGCACCGCGTCATAGCCATTTTGCTCGACGGTGCGCGCGCCGACGACCTCGCAGGACTCGTTTTTCAACACCGTCACCGGAAGCTGCCGACCATCTTGATCGTAAATCTGCGTCATGCCGATCTTTCTGACAATAATACCTGTGCGCATTAACCGATCCCCTGCTTGATCTTGACATCTATGCCTGCGGCAAGATCGAGCTTCATCAGCGCGTCGACCGTCTGAGGCGTCGGGTCAACAATATCGATGATGCGCTTATGTGTGCGTATCTCAAATTGCTCGCGACTTTTTTTATCGATATTCGGCCCGCGCAGGACGGTAAATTTTTCGAACCGCGTCGGCATCGGCACCGGCCCAAGAGCATGAGAGCCCGTGCGCTCAGCCGTGCGGACGATCTCGCTCGCAGATTTATCCAAAATGCGATGGTCAAAAGCTTTGAGCGTGATGCGAAGATTTTGATTCTGCATGAGTCTTAATCCTTAGGCCGACTTCGCGAGCACTTCGTCTGAGACCATTTTCGGCACCTGCGCGTAATGATCGAAATGCATTGTATATTGTGCGCGGCCCTGTGTCATTGAACGCAGCGTATTGACATAGCCAAACATATTCGCGAGCGGCACTTGCGCGCCAATCACTTGGACATTGCCGCGCGATTCCGTCTCGCTGACTTGGCCGCGTCGCGAGTTCAAATCGCCGATCACATCGCCCATATGCTCTTCGGGTGTGACGACTTCAACGCGCATGATCGGCTCAAGCAGAGTGAGCCCGGCTTTATGCGCCACCTCGCGGAATGCCGCACGCGCGGCGATCTCAAAACGCCATGACGCTCGAATCGACATCGTGGAACGCGCCATCGACCAGCTCTACTTTGAAATCTGTTAGCGGGAACCCGGCGAGCACGCCGGTCTCCTTGACTGAAGTGATTCCCTTCTCAACGCCGGGGATATATTCTTTCGGGATCGCACCGCCGGTGATCTTATTGGCAAACACGAATCCTTCGCCGCGCTCGCAGGGCTGGACGATGATTTTGAGCCGCGCAAACTGACCTGCGCCGCCAGTCTGTTTTTTATGAATATAGTCAATTTCGGCCTTTTGTGTGATCGCCTCACGATAGGCAACCTGCGGCGGACCGACATCAGCGGCAACATTGAACTCACGCTTGAGGCGATCGATGATGATCTCCAGATGCAGCTCGCCCATGCCTTTGATGATCGTCTGTCCGGACTCAAAATCGCTTGAGACGCGAAAAGACGGATCCTCCTGCGCAAGACGTTTCAGCGCCAAACCAAGTTTTTCCTGATCGCTTTTTGTTTTGGGCTCAACAGCAACCTCGATCACCGGATCGGGAAACTCCATGCGCTCCAAGATGATCGGCTTATCGACATCGCATAAAGTATCGCCGGTCGTCGTATTTTTAAGGCCAGCCAGCGCAACAATATCGCCGGCATAGGCTTCTTTGATATCCTCGCGCGAATTGGCATGCATCAGCAGCATACGTCCAATGCGCTCTTTTTCGTCCTTGACCGGATTGAGCAATGTCATCCCTGCATCCATCCGGCCCGAATAAACCCGCGCAAAAGTCAGCGAGCCGACAAAAGGGTCATTCATAATCTTGAAAGCCAGCAAAGATAAAGGTTCAGCATCGTCGGTTTTGCGCATGCTCGCAGAATCATCTTTGGGGTTGATGCCCTCAATCGATGCAATATCCACCGGCGCGGGCAGAAAATCAATTACCGCATCGAGCAAAGGCTGAACCCCCTTATTCTTAAACGCCGAGCCGTTCAAAACCGGCGTGAAAACCTGCGCCAAAGTCCCGCGACGAATACAGCTGATAAGCTGCTCAGGTGAAGGTTCTTTGCCGTCTAAATAGGTCTCCATGACGGCGTCATCCTGCTCGACTGCCGTTTCGACCAATTTCGTGCGCCATTGTTCAGCCTCATCCTTGAGCTCATCGCGGATCGGCTGCGAGAAAAACTCCGCGCCTAGAGATTCATCTTTCCAAATGATCTCTTCCATCCTGATTAAATCGACGACACCCTCAAAGCGATCTTCAGAGCCGATCGGCAATTGCAGCACCAGCGGCTGCGCGCCTAAGCGATCGACGATCATATCCACCGTGCGAAAGAAATCAGCGCCCATGCGGTCCATCTTGTTGACGAAACATATGCGCGGCACATGATATTTATCAGCCTGCCGCCAGACCGTCTCGGATTGCGGCTCAACGCCCGCGACAGAATCAAACACCGCGACCGCGCCATCGAGCACACGCAGCGATCTCTCCACCTCAATCGTGAAATCCACATGGCCGGGGGTGTCGATGATGTTAATGCGCTTTTTATTCCAAAAGCAGGTCGTTGCCGCGCTCGTGATCGTGATGCCGCGTTCTTGTTCCTGTTCCATCCAGTCCATTGTGGCGGCGCCATCATGGACTTCGCCGATCTTATGGCTGATGCCGGTATAATAAAGGATGCGCTCGGTCGTCGTGGTTTTGCCCGCGTCAATATGCGCCATAATGCCGATATTGCGATAATCTTTGAGTTCTGTTTTACGCGGCATCGTTTTGCTCCTTACCAGCGATAATGCGAGAAAGCGCGATTGGCTTCGGCCATGCGGTGTGTGTCTTCGCGTTTTTTAATTGCCGCGCCGCGATTTTCGACGGCCTCAAGCAATTCCGATGATAGGCGCTCGATCATCGTATTCTGATTGCGGCCGCGCGCGGCATTGATGATCCAGTTTATCGCGAGCGCGCGCGCGCGATCGGGGCGCACCTCAACGGGAATCTGATAGGTCGCGCCGCCGACACGACGCGAGCGCACTTCGGCCAAAGGCCGGACATTCTCAAGCGCTTTATGAAAAAGTTCTTCGGGCGCACTGCCGGTCTTTTTCTTGATGCGGTCAAAAGCGCGATAAACGATCCGCTCGGCAGCCGCCTTGCGCCCGTCGCGCATGAGGCAGTTAATAAATTTGCTGATGACCAGATCGCCAAATTTGGCGTCTGGCATGATCGAAGTTTTTTTTGCGCGACGACGACGAGCCATGATCAACCTCTATTTCGGACGCTTGGCGCCATATTTGGATCGACATTGTTTGCGATCCTTGACGCCCTGCGTATCTAACGTGCCGCGAATCGTATGATACCGAACCCCTGGCAGGTCTTGCACACGACCACCTCTAATCATCACGACCGAATGCTCCTGCAGATTATGTCCTTCGCCGGGAATATAAGTTGTGACCTCATAGCCATTGGTCAGGCGAACGCGCGCGACTTTACGCAAGGCCGAGTTCGGCTTTTTCGGCGTCGTGGTATAGACGCGTGTGCATACGCCGCGCTTTTGAGGGCAGCCTTGAAGCGCAGGCATCTTACTGCGTTTGACCGGCTTGCGCCGCGGCTTTCTGATCAACTGGTTGATCGTCGGCATGATATTTCTCTCATGTTGCCGCATTGAAAAGGCGAGGCGTGATCGCCTTCGCCTTCTTGTTTGCGAGTTTATGGTCGTCTAAGACGGAACTTGAGAACTCACAGCGTTTGGGACTTCGCAATGAAGAAACGCCCCACGAGCCTGTTTGCTCAAAAGTAGGGCGAAACTACCTCTCAAAGACCTTTTCGTCAAGGGCTGTTTCATCAAGAGATGACTGATTATTCCGCAGGTAATTTTTCAGCCGGAGCGTCTTTGGACGGGAGAGTTTTGGCGACCTTCGGGTCGTTTTTTTGCCCGTCTTTTTGCGCCCCTTCGGCAGAGATTTCCCCTGCCTGACTCTGCTCGTCTTGTCGCTGTGCGGCGATCACCTCGCTGCGGCGATGCGCCTCGTGGCGCAGCTCCTGCATGACCCGCCCGGTGCCGACCGGAATTAGCCGTCCGACAATGACATTCTCCTTGAGCCCGGTCAGATTATCAACGCGGCCCGAAACGGCGGCTTCGGTCAGGACGCGGGTCGTCTCTTGGAACGAGGCCGCCGATATGAATGAGCGAGTCTGCAAAGAGGATTTCGTGATTCCCAGCAAGATCGGCTTGGCCTGAGCAAGCGTTTTGCCTTCAGCCTCTAAGGCTTCGTTGACATCTTCAAAGGTGATCTTGTTCGTCTGCTCGCCGACAAGAAACGAGCTGTCTCCGGCATCGGTGATCTCAACCTTTTGCAGCATCTGGCGAATGATAATCTCAATATGCTTGTCGTTGATATAAACACCTTGCAGGCGGTAAATCTCTTGGACGCCGTCGATCAAATAGCGTGCCAAAGTGGAGACGCCTGATATATCCAAAATGTCATGCGGATCGGGATGGCCATCGACGAGAGCCTCGCCTTTTTCGATTTCATCGCCATCGCGCACCTGCAAATGCCGATCTTTGGCGATTTTATATTCAGCGACTTCCTCATTTTCATCATCGGGATGGATCAAAATAAGGCGGCGCGTTTTATAGCCGCGTGAAAACTCAATACGTCCGGAACATTTCGCCAAGATCGCATGATCGCGCGGCGGCCGTGCTTCAAACAGCTCGGCAACACGCGGCAGACCGCCCGTGATATCACGAGTCTTCGCGCTTTCGGTCGGGATGCGGGCAAGGATGTCGCCCGCTTTGACGCTCTGCCCCTGATTCGCCGATAAAATCGAGTCAACTGATAGAGCATAGCGCGCTTCTTTATCGCCAACTTTTATCACGCTGCCTTTTTTATCCTTGATGACAATGGACGGCGCAAGATCAGCACTGCCTGGCTGTGTGCCCCAATCGATCACAACACGCTGCGTGATGCCGGTGGTTTCATCCATCACTTCTTTCATTGAAACGCCATCAATCATGTCTTCAAATCCGATTTCCCCATCGGCTTCGGTGATGATCGGCTTGGTATAAGGATCCCATTCGGCGAGGCGCTGCCCCTTTTGAACATTCTCATTGTTTTTGACCAGCAATTTCATGCCCAGCTGGAGTTTTTCGCTCATGCGATCGACTTTGTTTTTGTCGATCAAAGTCAGTAGATTGCGCCGTCCGCGCCCCATGACGATCATGTCGCCGTTGGAATTTTTCTTGATGATGTTGGCGTTTTGAATCTGAACTTTGCCGTCATCGACAGCTTCCAAAAAGGATTCGCTGACGATCTGTGCAGCGCCCCCGACATGGAATGTCCGCATCGTCAATTGCGTGCCCGGCTCGCCGATCGACTGCGCGGCGATGATCCCCACCGCCTCGCCGATATTTACATCGGTGCCGCGCGCGAGATCGCGGCCATAACATAGAGCGCAGATGCCCTCGCGGGTTGCGCAGGTCAAAGGCGTACGCACTTCCACTTCACGAATGCCCGCCTGTTCAACCGCGAACGCCTGCTCCTCCGAAATGACCTCACCGCCTTTGACAAGAACTTCTTTCCTCTTGCCTGACGCCGTGATGTCATGAATCGGCGTGCGTCCGGAAATGCGCTGCGCCAAAGAGACGATCACATTGCCCGATTCCTCGACGAGCTTGAGCAAGATGCCCTCCTTGACGCCGCAATCATACTCGCTGACGATGCAATCCTGCGCGACATCAACAAGGCGGCGCGTCAGATAGCCTGAGTTCGCCGTCTTGAGCGCGGTATCGGCAAGACCTTTGCGCGCGCCATGCGTCGAATTAAAATATTCCAGCATGGTCAGACCTTCCTTGAAATTGGAAATGATCGGGGTCTCAATGATTTCACCCGAAGGCCGCGCCATCAATCCGCGCATACCGGCGAGCTGCTTCATCTGCGCCGGAGAGCCGCGTGCACCCGAATGCGCCATCATATAAAGCGAATTGATCGGTTTGGTTCGCTTTGTTTTTTTGTCGATTTCGACCGCTGAGATTTTTTCGATCATCACTTCGGCGACTTTATCGGTGCATTCCGACCAAGCATCGATGACTTTATTATATTTTTCGCCTTGCGTGATGAGGCCTTCAGCATATTGGCGCTCATATTCGGAGACGAGCTCTTTGGTTTTGTCGATCATGCTGCTTTTTTCGGGCGGGATCACCATATCGTCCTTACCGAGCGAAATGCCCGCTTTGCAGGCTTCACGAAAGCCCAGCGCCATGATCCGATCACAGAAAATGACAGTCGCCTTTTGGCCGCAGCGGCGATAGACCTTGTCGATCACCGATGAAATTTCTTTTGCGGTCATGAGGCGATTGACAACATCAAACGGCAGGTTTGGATGATCGGGCAGAATATCGCCGAGCATCATGCGCCCAGGCGTGGTCTCGACGATTTCAAAGCGGCTTTTGCCATTTTTATCTTTCGTTGCGCGGCGCGCTTTGATCTTTGAATGGAACGTCACGACTTTTGCATCAAGCGCCATGCGAATTTCGGCGAGGCTGGTGAATGTCATGCCTTCGCCCGCTTCGTTATCGGCCTCGCGCGAAATATAATAGAGCCCGAGCACGATGTCCTGACTCGGCACGATGATCGGCGAGCCATCAGCGGGATGGAGAATGTTGTTGGTTGACATCATCAGCACACGCGCCTCGAGCTGCGCCTCAAGCGAAAGCGGCACATGGACAGCCATCTGATCGCCATCGAAGTCGGCGTTGAACGCGGTGCAGACGAGCGGATGAAGCTGGATCGCCTTGCCCTCAATGAGCACCGGCTCAAAGGCTTGAATGCCAAGCCGATGCAAAGTCGGCGCGCGGTTGAGCAGAACCGGATGTTCACGAATAACTTGATCCAAAATATCCCAGACTTCGGGACGTTCGGCCTCGATCATTTTTTTTGATTGTTTGAGCGTCGCCGACAGGCCGCGCCGCGCAAGACCGGAATGAATGAAAGGCTTGAACAGTTCGAGCGCCATATGTTTGGGCAGGCCGCATTGATGAAGTTTGAGCTCAGGCCCGACGACGATCACCGAGCGGCCAGAATAATCGACGCGCTTGCCCAGCAGATTTTGCCGGAAGCGCCCCTGCTTGCCCTTGAGCATATCAGAAAGAGACTTGAGCGGCCTTTTATTGGTGCCGGTGATGGCACGACCTCTTCGTCCATTGTCGAACAGAGCATCGACGGCCTCTTGGAGCATGCGTTTTTCATTGCGAATGATGATGTCGGGCGAGCGCAATTCGATCAGACGGCGCAGGCGGTTATTGCGATTGATCACGCGGCGATAGAGATCGTTCAGATCGGATGTCGCAAAGCGGCTGCCCTCGAGCGGCACGAGCGGGCGCAATTCCGGCGGCAGAACGGGCAGGACTGTCAAGATCATCCATTCGGGGCGATTGCCCGACGTGATGAACGCTTCCACCAATTTGAGCCGCCGCGCAATTTTGCGTGACTTGGCCTCTGTGGTGGCTTCTTGCAAGTCTTCGCGCAATTGATCACGCAACTTTTCGAGATCGATCGCCTCAAGCATAGTGCGCACGGCTTCAGCGCCGATTTCGGCTGTGAATTCGGCTTCGCCAGATTTATCGCATTCTTCGTAATATTCTTCTTCGGAGAGCAATTGTCCTGCTTGGAGTTCGGTGCTGCCGGGCTCGATGACGATGAAGCTGTCAAAATAAAGAACCCGCTCAAGAGATTTGAGCGTCATATCGAGCATATTGGCGATGCGGCTCGGCAGGGATTTCATAAACCAGATATGCGCAACCGGCGCCGCAAGCTCGACATGGCCCATGCGCTCGCGCCGCACTTTGGATAGGGTCACTTCAACGCCGCATTTCTCGCAGATGATGCCTTTATATTTCATGCGCTTATATTTGCCGCACAGACATTCATAATCTTTGGCCGGGCCAAAAATCCGTGCGCAGAAGAGGCCGTCGCGCTCTGGCTTGAACGTCCGGTAGTTGATCGTCTCCGGCTTTTTGATCTCGCCGTAAGACCAAGCGCGAATCTGATCCGGACTGGCGATCGAAATGCGGATAAAATCAAAATTGTCATCAGCTTTGGTGTCCGCGCCAAAGACGTCGATGGCTTCCTGAGTGATCATAGTTTATCCTCTAATCTTTCCTGTGACCGAGCTCTATGTTCATGCCCAATGAGCGCATTTCCATAACCAGCACGTTGAAACTTTCTGGCACGCCGGCAGTGAATTTATCGCTGCCTTGGACGATCTCCTCATAGGCTTTGGTGCGGCCTGCGACGTCATCGGACTTGATCGTCAGCATCTCCTGTAGAGTGTATCCCGCGCCATAGGCTTCGAGCGCCCACACTTCCATCTCGCCGAAGCGCTGACCGCCAAACTTCGCCTTGCCGCCCAAAGGCTGCTGCGTGACCAAGCTATAAGGCCCGACCGAACGCGCATGAATCTTCTCATCAACAAGATGATGCAGTTTCATCATATAGATATAGCCGACCGTCACAGATCGTTCAAAAGCTTCGCCGGTCTGGCCATCAAAGAGCGTCACTTGGCCGGAGCTGTCAAAGCCGACTTTTTCGAGCAAAGTCGATATTTCTTCTTCCTTCGCGCCATCAAAGACCGGCGTCCCGACCGGCACACCCTCTTTGAGGCGCTCAGCGGCAGCGAGCAGTTCTTTGTCGGATTTTTTCATCACAGGAGAGTCTGCGCCATAGATCATTTCGATCTCCTGACGCAATTGCTTTGTCTCATGCTGCCGCCGCCACGCATCGAGTCCAACGGCAATGCGGCGTCCCATGCCGGCACAAGCCCAGCCGAGATGCGTCTCCAAAATCTGCCCGACATTCATGCGGCTTGGCACACCAAGAGGATTAAGCACAATATCGACCATCGTGCCGTCTTCAAGGTGAGGCATATCCTCAATCGGCGTGATCTTGCTAATGACGCCCTTATTGCCATGCCGTCCGGCCATTTTGTCGCCCTGCCTGATCTTGCGCTTGACCGCGACAAAAACCTTGACGATCTTCATCACGCCGGGCAGCAGGTCAGAGCCCGATTGTGCCTTCTCCGACTTCTCCTCAAAGCGCTGGTCGAGCCGCTTTTCGCCCTCTTCAAAAGATTGGCGCAAAAGTTGAGCTTCATTCATGGCCTTTTCGTCTTGCGGCACGATGTTCCACCATTGCCGCTGCGGTATTTGATCGAGCGCGTCGTGCGTGATGAGCGTGCCCACTTTGATCTCGGAGCTTTGCGCGGCCTTCTTGCCGATGAGAATCTGCTGCAAACGATTATAGACATTGCGACGCAACACAGCGCGCTCATCGTCGCGGTCGCGCGTGAGCCGCTCGATCTCGCCCGCCTCGATCGCAAGCGCGCGCGCGTCTTTTTCGATGCCGTGGCGGTGGAAAATCCTGACCTCGACCACCGTGCCGCTCGTCCCGGGCGGCAGCCGCAAAGACGTATCGCGCACTTCAGAGGCTTTTTCGCCAAAAATAGCCCGCAGCAATTTTTCTTCAGCCGTCATCGGCGACTCGCTTTTGGGCGTCGTCTTGCCGACGAGAATATCCCCCGCCGAAACCTGCGCGCCAATATAAACGATCCCGACCTCATCGAGATTACCCAGCGCCTCTTCGCCGACATTGGGGACATCGCGTGTGATTTCCTCAGGGCCTAATTTTGTGTCGCGCGCCATCACTTCAAAAGACTCAATATGAATCGAGGTATAGACATCATCGCGCACGAGACGCTCGGAGATGAGAATCGAATCCTCGAAGTTATAGCCGTTCCACGGCATGAAGGCGACGAGCACATTGCGTCCGAGCGCGAGTTCGCCATGATCGGTTGCCGGGCCATCGGCGATGATGTCGCCTTCTTTCACGCGCTGCCCGACATAAACAAGCGGACGCTGGTTAATGCACGAGTTCTGGTTGGAGCGCTGAAACTTGCGCAGATTATAAATATCAACGCCCGAGTCTGATGGATCACGCACCCTATCGGCGCGGAGGAAGATTCTTTTTGCATCGACCTGATCGACCACGCCCGAACGTCTGGCAACGACGGCAGCGCCGCTGTCGCGCGCGACGATGGCCTCCATGCCGGTGCCGACCAAAGGCGCGCGCGCGCACATCAAAGGCACCGCCTGACGCTGCATGTTGGAGCCCATCAAAGCGCGGTTGGCATCGTCATTTTCGAGGAACGGGATCAAAGCGGCGGCGATCGAGATAATCTGCTTGGGCGACACATCTATAAAATCGACTTCGCTGCTGGACACGATCTCAAACCCGCCGAGCACGCGACAATTGACATTTTCATCTTCGATTTGGCCGGAAGAATCGATGCCGATATTGGCCTGCGCGATGCGGTAGCGCACTTCTTCAATCGCCGACAAATACTTGATCTCACCACTGACACGGCCTTTGACAACACGGCGATAAGGACTTTCAACAAGCCCATAATCATTGATCCGCGCATAGGTCGCGAGTGAATTGATCAAGCCAATGTTTGGCCCTTCAGGCGTTTCGATCGGACAGATGCGTCCATAATGGGTCGGGTGGACGTCGCGCACTTCAAAGCCTGCGCGCTCGCGCGTGAGGCCGCCCGGGCCTAACGCCGACAGCCGCCGCTTATGCGTGATCTCAGACAGAGGATTGGTCTGATCCATAAACTGCGACAATTGCGATGAGCCAAAGAAATCGTGCACCATCGCCATGACGGGCTTTGAATTGATCAAGATTTGCGGCGCGATATTGTCGATTTCAACCGATCCCATGCGCTCGCGGATGGCGCGCTCCATGCGCAGCAGGCCAATGCGATATTGATTCTCCATCAACTCACCGACCGAGCGCACCCGACGATTGCCAAGATTATCAATATCGTCGATCTCGCCGCGCCCTGAGCGCAGTTCAACCAATGTGCGGATGATTTCGATGATGTCCTGCTTGGTCAGGACATGCTGCGTCAGGGAGGCGTCAACATTGAGGCGCATATTCATCTTCATGCGCCCGACAGGCGACAGATCATAGCGTTCGGTATCAAAGAACATGCTGTCGAACATTGCCTGAGCGGTCTCGACCGGCGGCGCATCGCCCGGGCGCATGATGCGATAAATCTCGAGCAGCGCCTGCTCCTTATTTTCGCATTTATCGGCAAGCAAAGTATTGCGGATATAAGGGCCGGTGTTGATGTAATCGATATCCAAAGTCTGGATTTCCTTCAATCCGGCGTTTTTGATGTTGCCTAAAATTTCTTTTGTGATCTGAGCCCCAGGCAGAGCGATCATCTCGCCGGTTTTGGGATCGACCAGCTCGCCGACCAGAAACCGCGTGAGCAGCACATCAAACGGCAGGCGCAATTGTTTGACATTCTTATTTTTGATCTCCTTGGCCATGCGTCCGGTGATTTTGGTTTCGGCTTCAACGAGCACTTTGCCGCTTTTGGCATCGATGAGATCATGACTGATTGTCATGCCGCGCAATTTGTCTGCCACACAATCGATCAGCCACGCTTCGCCGTCATGCCGATAGACGACGATGTCGTAAAAGCTGCGGAAGATGTCTTCCGGGCTCATGCCCAGCGCGCGCAGGATAATCGTCGCGGGAACTTTGCGGCGGCGATCAATGCGCGCATGGACGATGTCCTTAATGTCAAACTCAAAGTCGAGCCACGAGCCGCGATAAGGAATCACGCGCGACGCAAACAGCAGCTTGCCCGACGCATGAGTCTTGCCGCGATCATGATCAAAAAACACACCCGGGCTGCGATGCATCTGTGAAACGATCACCCGCTCAGCGCCATTGATGACAAAAGTGCCATTATCGGTCATCAGCGGAATGTCGCCCATATAGACATCCTGCTCTTTGATGTCTTTGATCGAGCGCGCGTCGGTTTCTTCATCGACTTCAAACACGGTCAATTGCAATTTGCATTTGATTGCTGTTTGATAGGTCATACCGCGATGACGACATTCCTCAATGTCATATTTTGGCGTCTCGAGTTCATAGGAGAGAAAATCGAGCTCAGCGCGACCTGCGAAATCCTTGACCGGAAAAACAGACTTGAACACCGCATGCAGGCCTAAATCTTCGCGCTCATCGCGCGCGCGATCGATCTGCAAAAACTGATCGTAAGACTGCTTTTGCACCGCGATCAAGTTTGGAATCTCAGGTGCTGGACGCGCCTGTCCAAACATTTTGCGAAACTCAACCGGTTTGATATTGGTCATATCGACCATAAACGGACTCCTGTCAAAAAGAATATTCGGGAATTAAAAATTATTTGAGCTCAACGGAAGCGCCAGCCTCTTCGAGTTTTTTCTTGATCTCGGCGGCTTCGTCTTTGTTGACGTCGGTTTTGACTTCTTTGGGCGCGCCCTCGACGAGGTCTTTGGCATCTTTGAGTCCAAGCCCGGTGATCGAGCGCACTTCTTTGATGACGCTGATTTTCTTATCACCGGCAGCGGTCAGCATGATCGTGAAGCTGGTTTGCTCTTCGACTTCGGCTTCGCCAGCAGCAGGCGCCGCAGCAGCGACAGGCGCGGCCATCGCCGCAGCGCTGACACCCCACTTTTCTTCGAGCATCTTGGAAAGCTCAGCGGCCTCCAAAATAGAGAGGCTCGATAATTCCGCAGTAATTTTTTCAAGATCAGCCATAGGAGGTCTCCTCTGTTATTCGGGTTGTGCCGCTCGCGCCGCAAGAACGCGCACGATTTGAGATGCGGGCTGGGTTAGGATATGGGCAAGTTGGGTTGCAGGCATTGTCATAAGCCCAATCAGCTTTGCGCGCAAGTCATCAATTGAGGGCAGGCTCGCGAGCCTCTTGACGGCGGCCTCGTCGAGCAGCTCTCCTCCCATTGCGCCGCCGAGAATCCGGATTTGCTCGTGATTCTTGCCAAATTCAACGAGGATTTTAGGCACTTTAGGCGCATCAGCGGGATCATTCGAGACCGCGATCGCCGTCGGGCCGCTGAACAGATCTTTGAGCGCAGCGGCAGGGGTATCTTCAACGGCGCGCAGAGCAAGCGTGTTTTTCGTCACTTGGAACCGGCCTGAGGTTTCACCAAACGCGGCCCTGAGCTCGGTGAGGTCTTGAACCGAGCTGCCATCATAATGGGCTACGACGATGATTTTGGCCTCCTCAAACAGAGCGTGTAATTGCTCGATCTTTTTTTCTTTGCGTTGACGCTGCGCGCTCATGATCTCGCCGCCTCCTGCTGGATCGCTTTGGGATCGACTTTGACGCTCGGCCCCATCGTCGAGCTCAAGGCGATCTTCTTGAGATAAGCGCCTTTGGTGGCCGAAGGTTTCGCTTTCAGCAAAGCAGCGATCACAGCTTGCGCATTGCCGACGATGTTTTCAGCCGAGAAGCTCGCTTTGCCGATGCCGACATGAATGAGCCCGGTCTTTTCGGCGCGAAACTCCACCGCGCCCTGTTTGATCGACTTAATCGTCGCGGTGAGATCGTTGGTCACGGTGCCGGTTTTCGGATTAGGCATGAGGCCGCGCGGTCCGAGAATCTTTCCCAGCCGTCCGATGACAGGCATCAGATCAGGCGTCGCGATACAGCGATCAAATCCGATTTCGCCCTTTTCGATTTTTTCAGCGATGTCTTCAGCCCCGACAATATCCGCACCAGCCGCTTGTGCCTCTTCGGCCTTTTCGCCGCGCGCAAAAACAGCGATCCGCACACTGCGTCCCGATCCGTGAGGCAATTCACAAACACCACGCACTATCTGATCCGATTGCCGCGGATCAACGCCTAAGTTGACAGCGATCTCAATCGTTTCGTCAAACTTGGCGCGCGCGCGCGCT
The DNA here is from genome assembly GCA_965212115.1 of Alphaproteobacteria bacterium. Classification (GTDB taxonomy): domain Bacteria; phylum Pseudomonadota; class Alphaproteobacteria; order JAPOUT01; genus CBDBUR01. The sequence goes on from CBDBUR010000001.1 coordinate 113,671, forward strand.
TTGATCATGCGCGCCGCCTCGCTGAGCGCATAGAGCTTGTCCTTGTCGATCCCTTCGCGGATTTCGTGATTTCTTTTGCCGCTCATTCCTGCACCTCCAATCCCATCGAGCGCGCCGAACCCGCGACTGTCCGCGTTGCCGCTTCGACATCTCCCGTGTTGAGATCGACGAGCTTGGCTGCGGCGATCTCGCGGCATTGCGCGATTGTCACTTTACCCGCGCTGTCGCGGCCGGGGAGCTTGCTGCCTTTTTGCAGGCCAGCCGCTTTCTTGAGCAAATAAGAAACCGGCGGCGCTTTGGTGATAAAACTAAACGAACGATCCTTATATATAGAAATCTCGGTCGGCAGAGGCTGTCCGGGCTCTTGGTCTTTAGTCTTATCGTTGAACTGTTTGCAAAAATCAGCAATGTTGATCCCGCGCGGCCCCAATGCCGTGCCGATCGGCGGCGCCGGATTCGCTTGCCCCGCCGGTATTTGGATTTTGACTAAAGCTTCAACTTCTTTTTTCACTGCCATCGGCTTAACTCTTTTCTACCTGAGTGTATTCAAGATCGACCGGCGTCGAGCGGCCAAAAATCGACACCGAAACTTTCAGCCGCGCGCGCTCGATGTTGACCTCTTCGACGATGCCGTTATATGAAGCAAACGGCCCATCAGCGACGCGCACCTGCTCGCCAACCTCAAAGGTAATCGAAGGATGAGGCCGATCGATTCCCTCTTGCACCTGTTTCCTGATGTGATCAATTTCAGATTGCCGCACCGGAACAGGCTTATTGTCGGCACCGAGAAAGCCTGTCACTTTCGGCAGGTTCTTGACCGCATGATGAGCGTGTTCGGTCATATCCATCTTGACGATCACATAGCCGGGGAAAAACCTCCGCTTGGCGGTGATTTTTTTACCGCGGCGCATCTGCGCGATCTCCTCAACCGGCACCATGACCTCTTGGATCACGTCTCCCATATCTTCTTTGAGCGCAAGGATTTCATCAGCGACTTTGCGCTCAAAATTTGAGTAAGCGTGAACGATATACCATTTATGCGCCATACCGTTTCTCCTATCTGCCGAAAACGCCGAGAATCAACGCAACACCGCGGCTCAAAATCTGATCGGCGGCAAGGAAGAACAAAGCCGCCAAAGTGACCATGATAAAAACCATAATTGTTGTCACGATCGTTTCATTGCGCGTCGGCCAGGTGACGCGGCTGGCCTCATTGCGCACTTGGCGCAGGAAGTCGAATACGCTGGTTTTCGGCGCGCTCTCAGTCACAGCGGGTTTGGTCGCAGCCGAAACCGCCGGGAGCAATGGTGCGGTTTCCATATTTCCTGCTGCGATCGCTTCCGATGTGATGTCCGCTGTGCTCATATTCTCATCCTGCGATTTGTGCTCTGCGGCGATTTTTTTCTTCGTTGGCTTTCTGCGCTGCGGTTTATTTCGACGTGTTTTCTTCATAAACGATTTTTATCAACGATTTTCTTTTGGGCAGGAGTGGAGGGACTCGAACCCCCAACCCCCGGTTTTGGAGACCGGTGCTCTACCATTGAGCTACACTCCTGTGGATGCACCGGTCGGTAGTTTACTCCAAAATGGCCGAGACGACTCCCGCGCCGATTGTCCGCCCACCCTCGCGGATGGCGAAGCGCAACTGCTCTTCCATAGCGATTGGCGCGATCAAGTTGACCTCCAGTTTAGCGTTATCGCCCGGCATAATCATCTCGGTGCCTGCGGGCAGGGAGATTTCGCCGGTGACATCGGTCGTGCGGAAATAGAACTGCGGGCGATATTTGCCGACAAAAGGCTTATGTCGTCCGCCTTCTTCTTTGGTCAGGATGTAGGCTTCGGCAGTGAACTTGGTGTGTGGCTTGACTGATCCAGGGGCCGCAAGCACTTGACCGCGTTCGACTTCATCGCGTTTTGTGCCGCGCAGCAGCACACCTACATTATCACCGGCCTCGCCCTGATCGAGCAGCTTGCGAAACATCTCGACGCCGGTGCACGTCGTTTTGGAAGTGTCTTTGATACCGACGATTTCGATTTCGTCGCCAACATTGACAATGCCGCGTTCGACTCTTCCTGTGACGACCGTTCCGCGTCCTTCAATGGAGAACACATCTTCGATTGGCATCAGGAACGGCTTATCTTTAGGCCGCTCTGGCTGCGGGATATATTCATCGACAGCTTTCATGAGTTCAAGGATCGAGTTTTTACCGATGTCATCGTTTTTGCCCTCGAGCGCGGCAAGCGCCGATCCTTTGACGATCGGGATGTCATCACCCGGATACTCATAAGAAGACAAAAGCTCGCGCACTTCGACTTCGACGAGCTCAAGCAGTTCGGCGTCATCGACCTGGTCGATCTTGTTGAGATAAACCACGAGCGCCGGCACGCCGACCTGTCTGGCGAGCACGATATGCTCGCGTGTCTGAGGCATCGGGCCGTCGGCAGCGTTGACGACGAGGATCGCGCCATCCATCTGCGCGGCGCCGGTGATCATGTTCTTCACATAGTCAGCATGGCCTGGGCAATCGACATGAGCATAATGGCGGTTTTCGGTCTCATATTCGACATGAGCAGTCGAGATCGTGATGCCGCGCGCCTTTTCCTCAGGGGCTTTGTCAATATCGTCATAAGCGGAAAACTCTGCGCCGCCGCTCTCGGCGAGCACCTTAGTGATCGCGGCGGTGAGAGTCGTCTTGCCGTGATCGACATGCCCAATCGTACCGATATTGCAATGGGGTTTGGTTCGCTCAAATTTTTCTTTTGCCATTTGTTGACCTCATATTTGATGTTTGAAAAAACGGTGATGGAGCGGGTGAAGGGAATCGAACCCTCGTCATCAGCTTGGAAGGCTACTGCTCTACCATTGAGCTACACCCGCCGCGGCTGCGTTCCCGGCTGTGGAATTAGAATGTCAAGTCTCGTATATGTATCCTTGTTTAACAGATTTGCGCGCGCAGGGTGCGCTCGCTGGTGGAGGGAGTTGGATTCGAACCAACGTAGGCAAAGCCAACGGGTTTACAGCCCGTCCCCTTTAACCACTCGGGCACCCCTCCGCTGGGTGGCGCGCATGATGCGCCCCGCACCAAAATGGACGGAGTTCTCTGCGGTCATAGAGGTTTGCGCGCCGCTCGTCAAGTGGTTTTATTGGGGGGGTGGTATTGCTAAAATTAGGCCTTTTTAGCTTAAATTTAGGGGTGCAAATGTATTTCCTTCAGTTGCTCTTCCCAATTTGATTCAAAAATCATACGCAGAATCATAACCTCATTGCCGTTAGAAAGCTCAACACTGCCGATATCCAAAACATTTTTTTCAAGAATCTTAAACACAGCTTCTTTATAAATTGTATCATCATTGCCTTGTAAGTGCGCGCCTTTTGTTTCAAGAATAACGTGATTCCCCTTATCCTTTGAGACGAATGCAACAAAATCTGGGTAAATGAGGTGTTTACGCCAGCCCTGCAATCCATACTCTTGCCGTGCAGCCACACGATGCCACCACTCAATTGCTTTGGCTTTATCTAAATAGCTGGCAACTCTTTTTTCAAAATTATTGAAATCCTGCTCTTCATACTTTTCAAAGAAAGAAAGGGCAAGCTGTTCATTGGTTTCGCGAGTTAAATATCTAGGCTTCCCCATAGATCTCATGCGCATTTTTTCAGGGATTTTCCAACCACAATTTGTTGCGTCTAAATTAAAGATGATTTCTTTCTTGCGTAATTTTCTTTTGAAAAGCTCTCTCGCACGACTATCTGTTTGTCCTTTTATGTCATCTCGCATTTGGCTAATAGTGTGCATACGATTGTTATAGAGGTCTCTACAAGAGCCTTGCTTGCGTAAAGATGGCATGACTTCTTCGGCAATGCGCATCGCCTGCCAAGGATTAGGAATAATATCAGAGAGATGTCTTGCAAAAAATGCGGCATTCACCTCGCCTTCTAATGCTTCACGGTGTGTATGTGTATTTGTTTGCGCTTCATCAATATCAACTTGCCCATCGGTGACAGCTTGCGTATCTTCTAACGGTAAACCTTGACGATTATGTTTTATTTCTTCCCAATCAATACCGGCAAGAATATCGCGCTCATAATTTAAAAGACGAGTGGAATCGCCTTCTCGATGCAACACTTTTGGAAGCACAACATTGTATTCACGGAATTGCTCCCTGCGTGGAATAAATTGCTCCAGCATTTCCCGTTCATCGTCAGATACAACATTGCCCTCAAGATCACCGAGCCCTTCATTTTGCAAACCTCTGCGGATTTTCTCAATCGCTTCCTTTACATACTGAACAAAGCAAAAAACATGCGCCTTATCCAAATCATCAATGCCGGTTGTTTGCGCATAAGGTTGGCGCAATATCCGCCCGATCATTTGCGTGAGAGCCGTATTAGCCGTGCCTTTGTCCAACAAAGCCAAGACATAGGCGAAAGGACAATCCCACCCTTCTTGCAAAGCAGCCTTCGTGATAATTACGCGCACAGGACAAAATGGAGACATTAAATCATCATCAGCAATTTCATTTTTACCACCACCTTTGACACGCACCTCATCAAGACGAAAGCCGAGCTGCTGGGTTAGATATTCACGAACATCCTCAGCATGGACAAGCCCCCTTTTGCGCTGATCGCTACCCGTGCGTTCAACACGCACTAGCAGGATCGGGCGAATATATTTGCCTGTATCCGATTCATGTTTTTGCGCTTTCTTGTCAAGCTCCTTCAACCGCTCGCATGAGTCGCTTAAAGTTGTCTGCCAATCGCTTGCGGCAATGTTTTTGATCCGGATCGGGAGCTTAATCATCTGCTCGTCCTTGAGCTCCTGACCCGCCACATTGACAAGGATATTGCTGCGCTCAGCTTTAGGAGTAGCAGAAAGCTCAAGAATGAAGCGCGGATTAAATCCGTTCATTGTTTCACGAGCTTTGTCGGAATAGGCTTTATGGCCTTCATCAATGACAATGATCGGACGCAACAAGCGCAAAACATTGCCAAGCGAATATTTAATCACAAGCGGTTTATACAAGCCAGTCCGCTGCCAATTGGCGGGCTCGTGAACATCCAAATTGGGAATTTGGCGATAGATTTTATGATGTTTTGGATGATCATCAGGCGCGGGGAAAAAATCTATATAGCTGCCGCTATCACGGAACATACGCAGCTGCTCTTTGGTTTCTCTCGCAGAGGCCTGAAGCATCAACAGCATCACCGAAAAATCCTCCTCTACTTCACGCGGCGAGAACATCTGCTTGCGCTCAAGAATAGTCGCGCGGCGATGGGGTGCGGCTTGATCGAGAACCTCACGATAAGGATGATCGTAGTTTTTGAAGTTTTTGAGCGTCTGGCTGTAAATCGCCTCCGAAGGCATGACCCACAAAACGAGCCCGGTATTGCGCTTGAAATAATGCTGATTGATCAATTTGACCGCATGAGTCGCCAACAGAGTTTTGCCGCCACCCGTCGGGATTTTCAAACAGACATGGGGAATGGATTGTTTCAAGCCGTCCTCCCGCGTTTTATAATCGTTTTCAGGTCTGGCCGTTACTTGCGCCCATGCTTGCGCAGGAATATTTCTGCTTTCAAGCGATCTGCCTTTGCTTTTCAAAAACTCATTATATTCCGTCTGCTCTTTTGCTTTGTCGGTGAGCGCATCAAGATAGAGGGTTAAATCCTCCAATGTTCTTTCTTGAAAACGACGCAGCTCTAACATTATTCCGACCCGCCAATTTTTTTGGTGATTGCCCAAGGAAGCTGGCAGAACAAAATGCCGGATTTTTGCATATCTTTCTGGCTCACATAGGCGCCCGCGGCATAATAAATTATGCGATCGCCTTTTTTGCGCTTTGCACCTAGCTCATCAGCTACTTTTCCAGTGAGGATAGCTTTGTCGCTCTGCATAAACTTCATATCAGGCTTATAAAGCAAATAGACATGATCGCTTTTATGTGCGCCCACCAAGCCCGCTTTGTTGGGGTTTGGGTTTTTTGCAAGAGTTGTGCCGGTTGCAAGCCAAAATACATGGCGGGCAAGCGTTTCCCATGAGGGCATGGTTTTACCCGAAAGGATTTTTTCAGGATCAATCTCATCGCCTAAAGTAGCGAAAGTAAAAGTGCCGTCCAATCCTTTTTTGAGGTTTTCGTCTTTGGCTTTGGGAACGCCTTTGATCACCCGGCGGACACGCTCAGCGGTGATTTCATTGGCATAGTCTTCACATTCCACCAGAACAAACTTGCGGTTACCACTATCTTCCTTGTTGAGCGCCAACACAGCATGAGCGGTTGTGCCAGAACCAGCAAAGGAGTCAAGAATAATGGAATCCTCCTCACAACCCAATTCAATGATTCTTTTTATCAAGAAGAAACTTTTCGGATTATCAAAAACAGACTCGCCATCAAATATGGATTTTAGATATAAAGTTCCCTGCTCATTACGATATGAAGTTTCAGCAAGAATTGAACGTTCTCTTTTGCCGGTCCTACGAAATTTCTCAACAATTTGAAAGTTACCATCACGCTTCTTTTTTGCTTTTACATTTCGATTAAGGTTTTTAACAACTTTCTCTTTACCCCATCTCCAAACAGTTTTGACTCCTTGGCTTTCTAACGGATAAACCTCTACCCATCCTTTCTTTTTAATTAGAGATATTTCATATAGTGTGTGCTCATCTATATTCTTGGAATTAACATAAAAAGGATAATAAAGATTAGGGCGATTACCAACATTAAACTTAATGTTTCTATTTCTTAATTCTCTTAATTCAAATTCGCCTAACTCATCTGATTGAGCAGAGCGATCTGCATCATCTATACTGACCATTTCAAGTTCAGTATCTTGATACTTGGTATAAGCAATAACATAGTCATGTGTTCTCGCTATACCTCCATAATCTCTGCCACCGGGATTGCTTTTAACGACAATATTGGCAATTAAATTTTCCTCCCCAAAAATCTCATCCATGATAGTGCGCAGGCGGTGCTGTTCATTGTCATCAATCGAGATGAAGATCACGCCATCATCGGCAAGGAGCTCTCGTAGAAGCTGGAGGCGCGGCCACATCATGCACAGCCATTTATCGTGGCGGCATTGATCGTCCCGATCCACCACTTTCTTATGCCAATCCTTTATCAGCGGCGAATTGACCTTGTCGTTATAAACCCATTTCTCATTGCCGGTGTTATAAGGCGGGTCAATATAAATGCACTTCACCTGCCCGGCATAGCGCGGCAGCAGGGCCTTGAGTGCCAAAAGGTTATCCCCATGAACAATCAGATTGCCGTCTATATCAGCCTTGCCTACAGACTTTTTCGCGTCCGCCTTCAATTCGTGAAAAGGCACGGCGAGATGATGGCCTGCCACATCACCTTTTCCTAAAAAATCAATTTTTGTCATCTTGTCCCCTCTTATGTCTTATCAGCCCACCCCAATAATATATCAGCCAGCTCCTGCGGCATAGAAAAAAACGGCGAGTGATCGCTCGCCAGACGCGCTATATCTCCCGACGCAACCCCCACGCCGACCGCCATCGACTCCTGTCCCGCCGCTGAGATCGCATGATCCCCCGCGCAGATGATCGCCCGCTTGCGCACCCTGCCAAAGCCCGACGCCGTCCACTTGACCGGCCCGCCTAACGCCCTCACCGACTGCGGACACAAGCGCGCGCGCGCATAGGCGATATCCTCCGCGCTGCAGTCATTATAAAATATCCCCGCGAGCCGTGACGGCGCAATCCGCATGCTACCGCCCCACCAGTTCAGCAGCTGTGCCTCCGGCTCGACCAGCGAAACCGACGGCGTAGCCAGTTCCAACAGCGAGCGTCCCGACGGCGGCGCATACGCGCATAAATAAACGACCGACGACACCCGATCCGGATGACGCTCTGCCGCGCCGGTGATCACCATGCCTCCCATGCTGTGCCCGACCAGCACGACCGGCTCGCGACAATCCGACAGCACGCCGGACACCGAACCAATATAATGATCCATCGAGACCAAACGCGGCCATTTACGCCGCGCGCCATGTCCTGGCAGATCCGGTGTGCTCACGCGATGGCCTGCCGCCTCCAAGAGCGGGGTGAGCTTTGTCCAGCACCATCCGCCGTGCCACGCTCCGTGTATCAAAACAAAATGCGCCATTTTTTTCTCCGTTTTTTGCCGACTCCTTTTTAATTCCGGTGCCGGCGGAGAGGCTTGAACTCCCGACCCCCTGATTACAAATCAGATGCTCTACCAGCTGAGCTACACCGGCCAATCCCTTTTATATACCCTATCTAGAGCACCGGGCGTTGACTCGAATCACAAATATTCATAGACTTGAGGCTATTATTATATGGCAAAGCGAATCGCACGGCCATCAACTGAGTGGGGACATACAAGCGTGAAATTAGCTGTTATTCGGGAAAAAGCTCGTGAAATCGTGCAAAGGCTGCGACATATGCCAGAGCGGATTTCGCAAGAAATTGTCACCGGCACACGCCTGTGGATCTCCGAGCGCCGCCAGCGCGCTGCTATTCGTGTTGCGCGGCGATCGGCGCGCAAAGCGCTCACCAGACGCGACTATGAGTTCCCGGACATCAAAAACGAAAAATACGAAATCACAGCACAGGGCGCCGGACAAGATGATGCCATCTCCTCGCGGCCCCATCCTGAGAGCACCTTGCTCCCGCCGGTGGTCGTCAGCATCCAAAATGAGCTGAGAAATATCTACGGACAGGGGGTCAAATCCTGCCAGTCTCTGTTTGAAAGCATCGAAACGAAAGTCGACACCCTCCTGATGCGCTTTTCAGGCGTGACGCTCGAAGCACAAGCCAATCAAGTGCGTGATGAAATGTCGGTTGCTTTAACTTTCTCGCCTTATGCGGAATCAATCAGCTTTCACTATAAGGAGTTCGTCCGCCGCCACGCTGATCTTCAGCGCTTCCGCGTTCAGCATGATCTCGTCTATGAGCCGATCCGCGGCGGACATGGAACCGGTAAACATTTAGTTTTTGTCATTTCTCTTTATGTTGTGGAATCTTTCTTTAATGCGGCGCTTTTTATCAATGTCATTGGCTTGCTGGGCGGCTTGACGATTTCTTTATCAACATCGGCGATCAACGTGATCATGGGCTATATCGTCGGCCGGTTTCTCGTGTCGGCGACTTTCTTCCACCCCGATGTGAGATTGAAGCTTCTGTCTTTTATCGGCGCTTTATCTTTTCTTGCGTTTATTTTATATCTGAACTTTGCGCTCGCCGTGTTTAGATCATTGCAGGAAAAAGCCAGCAGCGCTTTTGAAGAGATCAATACCGGCCTTGCGATCATGCCGTTCAGCCATCTTGATGTTATGTCGTTTGAGTCAGCGTTGGTGATCGCCGTTGGACTTTTGTTTGCGATCGCCGCTCTGCTTGATGGATATTTCTCCGACGACCCCTTCCCGGGATATGGATCCAAATGGCGTCTGTGTATCGCCGAGCGCTCCATCATCCAATATGAGTTCAAGCAATACCAGCGCGAATTCAATGAGGAGACGCGCAAAGCCCGCAAAAAAACAGAAGAAATGTTCGCAACGGCTCAAAAGGCTATCAATGAGTGGTCAAAGGAAATCAACAAAGTGCAGCACTATTTCGTCGATTTCGAGCAATGGGCCGACAAAATCAATGACACCTACAGCGCCTGCTGGGAAATCTACGCCGCAACTCATCAAAATCACCGGCCTGAGAACTATTCCCCGCCCAAAACTCTTGCGACAAAGCCTGAAAACCTCCTTGACGACGACCAGATCGATCCGCTATATGTATTCGCTGGGGCTGCTAATTGTTATATGGAAGATCAAGAAAGACAAAAAAAGGCCGCCGAATTCGAAAAAGACTTTCTTGAGAAATATCTTAAAGCTGAGGAAGATTTGGAAAAAACGATCATTGTTCTCACCAACACACTCGCTGAACTGGAGATCACCGCACAATGCAACATCTAACTCAAAACTTTATCGCTTTTTTTGCTTTTGTGCTTTTGTCTGCTGGCCTATTTGCTGGAAAGGCGCTCGCCCAATGCACACCTGATATGGAAGCGTTCATCCAGCAATCTCTCACTTCAATCTGCAGTAAAGATGAACAGCCGCAAAAAACGATCTTTATCCTCGTTGATCGCAGTGATCCTTATGATCAAAAAAGCATTAGCTGGATCAAAGCCAATGTCTTCAACAAAAAAGTCATTAGCCCGAACGCGCCCGGCGATGAGGTGATCATCGCCTCTTTTGACAAAGGCGCTTTGTCAGCAATGAACCTGACCAGATTGTGCGCCCCCAAGCCTAATGACCAGATCAGCTATATTTTTGATGCACCGCAGAAAATCAAAAAAGCCAATCATTCTTTCTATTGCGTCGTGCAGGAAATCATCCCGAACAAAATGTTCGCTAATTCCGCAAGCGCCCCCAAGTCGCTCATCATGGAGGCCATCAATCAGGTGGCGACCAATCCCAAGCTCGTCTATTCCGAGCGCAGCGGGCAGAGAGTGTTTGTTTTGGTCTCAGATCTTTTTCAGAATTCAAAATCGTTTTCGTTTCACAAAATCTGCAAGAAGAAATGCCCGACCTGTCCGGTTTTATGCCCGACCTATGACAAAGTTGTTGCATCAACGCTGAGCGCTAAGCGCTATTTAGACGCCGTCGTGCCGCAATTGCGCCCCAATGATGAAATCATGATCTTCAATGTGAATGTCAAAGGCAAGCTCGACAGGTCTGCCGCCGATTTCTGGCGCGGCTTCTTCGAGGCTGCTGGCGTCAAAAGCCAGAATATTACGTTCAAATATGAGCTTGAGAAGTAGCTTTTGTCTCAGATTCTTTTTGCTCAGCGACCTGCCTGCCGAGCGCATCAACGACTGGGATTTCTTCTTCCCTGAGCGGCTTCATGAATTTTTTGCGCGCCATCGCTTTTTCTAAATAAGGGGCGAGCTCTCTCATTTTGCGCTTTTGCCGCTCTTCTTCTTCAGCGTGGAACTCGGGCATGACCTCTTTGGCAAAGAGCTCCAGCGCCTCACAGATATGCTCGTGCCGATTGCGCCCGCCCTGCTGGATGAAAGCAACTTGATCGACCCCGGCGTCAGCAAATACGCGCAGATGATCGCGCAGCTCTCGAGGCGTGCCGAGCCCGTCAGTATTGGTGATCGGCATGGCGGCGCGATTATTCTCGAAGCTTTTCCATATATTGGTGCGCCCCGGCCGGTGCGCGCCAAAAATATAATGATGGCCGAGCGCATAGCCAAAGAAGCGAAAGCCATCCATGCCACGGCCGATAGCCTCGTCTTTATCGGGGTGCACTGAGAAACCGCTGACCATGCAGATATTCGGATTGATCGCATGACCGATCGGCACACATTCTTCTTTGAGGATGCGGTAATAGTCGTTAACCCACTGCGTCGCCTCTTGCGGATCGACAAAGGCGAACGTCAAAGCCCCAATGCCCAAACGCGCCGCGAGCTTGATCGTCTCGCGATTGGAACACGCGACCCAAAGCGGCGGATGAGGCCGCTGCACAGGCTTGGGCACGATATTGCGGCAGGGCATAGAAAAGTATTTTCCTTCAAAGCCCGGATAGGGGTCCATCGTGAGCATATTGGCGCATTGTTCGACGGCCTCGCGCCATTGGTCGCGTTTTTCATCGACCGGCACACCATAACCGTTGAGCTCGAGTTTAGCGGAGCTTTCGCCGGTCCCCCATTCGACGCGGCCATTGGAGACGAGGTCCAGCGTGGCGATGCGCTCAGCGACACGCGCTGGATGGTTATAGCCTGGGGGCATCAGCACGATGCCGTGTCCGAGACGGATCTGCTTTGTCCGCTGCGAGCAGGCGGCTAAGAAAACCTCTGGTGCCGATGAATGGGAATATTCCTCCAAAAAGTGATGTTCGACCTCCCAAGCGTAATCGATGCCGAGCCGATCGGCAAGTTCCACCTGATCGAGCGCTTCGTTAAAGAGTTTTTGTTCATCACCTTCTTTCCAAGGGCGAGGCAGTTGATGTTCGTAAAAGATGCCGAATTTCATTTTGCTTTCCTTATATTATTCTTTTTATTTTTTATTCTGCGGCGATTTGCGGATTAGGGTCGGCGGCGGCGTCAAATTGAGCGATGAAGTTTTCGGCCTTCTCGCCAAGTTGGGCGTGGATTTCATCCAAGAGCGCATCGTGCATGCGTTCGCGCGCGAGCGTATATTGTGTCTGGCCATGCCACATGACCATGTCCTGCCACACCGGATCGATCATATCCGCGCCATTGATCGCGCCGTTTTTGCCCTTGAACGTCAAGCCGCGCAGCTCCGAGAGCACCGTGCGCAGATAAGCCACATGAATGCTCTCATCGATCCTGATTCGCCCGACCATTTCGGTTGCGAGTTTTTTTTCGGCCTGCTTGCCTGGGAAGCTCTGCGGCGCCGAGAGCACCTGCTCGCAGAAATCAAAGAACGCATCGGCGCGCACTTCGATCATCAGCACATCGGTCAGCAGCGTGAACAGAAGATCGTAGGGGTCATCCAATTCAGGAAAGAACGCGCCATCTTTGGGGCGTTCGAGGCTCGGCGGCACTTTGGGCTGCGGATAGGCGCTTTGGCCAAAGACCATATCGCGCACGGCGAACCACATTTGATCATGCGCGCCCGGCCCGTCGGGATTTGACGGGTCGCCGCCTTCATCGAGTCCATGCGCGACCAGCAATCCTTTATGCAAATGCCCGACGGCGGTTTGAGAAATATCCTCTTCGATGACGCTCTGCATATCGGGCGGCGTATATTCAACGAGCATCGCGCCGCGCGCCTCGATGATTCCGGTAATCGTCAGCGCGTTCCAGAAAGTGTAGCCGAAGCCATGCGCAAGCAACAGAAGCTGCTGGCGGCTATTAGGATAGGAGCCCGCCTTCAACAGACCGCTTGAGGCATCCAACAAAGGGAGGTTCTTTTGCGCGAGCGCCTTCTGCCATGCTTTGACGGCATTCCAGCGATATTTAGTGCGCGGCGAGATATAGTTTCCTTTTTCATCGAAGCCGCCATGGAGCTCCATGCCGACTTCGCGGTGCGGACGAGCATATTGATGTTCGGCCATCAATTCATTTTGGTTCCAAATGAGCTTATTCATAATCTGCTCCTCAGTCTGAACTTTCATGCTGGTTAATCGCATGCCAGACTTTTTTAGGCGTGAGCGGCATATCGATCGTTTTGACTCCGAGCGGCGCGAGCGCATCGATCACAGCATTGACAAAAGCCGGACAGGCGCCAATGGAACCGACCTCGCCGCAGCCTTTGGAGCCGATCGGCGTATTGCCGCAGGGGATTTCGTGAAAGGCCAGATCAAAATTGACGACATCAGCCGCGCGCGGCATTTGATAATCCATGAAGGAGCCCGACAGCAATTGGCCATTATCTTGATCAAACACGGCCTCTTCGCCCATAGCCTGCCCCAGCCCCTGCACGATGCCGCCATGCACTTGGCCTGCGACAAGAAGCGGGTTTAAGATTTTGCCAAAATCATCGGCGACCGTGTAGCGGGTGAGTCGCGTGATGCCGGTTGTGCGTTCAATTTCGACTTCGCAAATATGGCAGCCATTGGGGTAGGTGCCGTGGTCGGAACTGAACGTGCCTTTGGCTTCAAGCGGGGCCTGCTGGGCAAGATCAGCCAAAGTGATCACGCGATTGCTGCCGCTTGCGAGAAAGGCCGGAAGCTCATCGCGCTCTACATCACCGGCGCGAAACGAGGTTTGATCCTCTTCCACGCCGAGCATTTTCGCAGCCGCCTGCTTGCCTTTTTCAATCAAATCCTCCGACGCCACATCGAGCGCGCCATTGGCCATATAAAGCGAGCGCGATCCGCCTGTGCCGCCGCCGCCGGACAAAGTCTCCGTGTCGCCCGAATGAACGACGATATGGTCGGGATGGATCCCTAATTTCTCGGTCACGATTTGCGCCCAAGCGGTCTCATGCCCCTGCCCGTTTGATTGCGTGCCCGCATAAATATTGGCTACGCCCTTTTTATCAACGACAATGCGCGCAAATTCTTGGCTATTGCCGGGCGTGCGCTCAACATAATAGGCCATGCCTAGCCCGCACAAAAATCCGTCTGGCGCATCTTTGCGGCGCTTTTCAAAGCCTTTCACATCGGCGCGCTCCACCGCATCATTCATCACGCGCGCAAAGTCGCCGCTGTCAAAGGGCAGAGTCGGACCGGACGTCTTGCCCATCTGATCTGGCTGAACGAAGTTTTTCTCGCGCAGCGCGTCAGGCGCGATATCGAGTTCGCGCGCGGCCGCATCGACGAGCCGCTCAATCACATAAGAGGCTTCGGGGCGCCCCGCGCCGCGATAGGCATCCACCGGTGTCGTATGGGTCAGCACGCCGCGCACACGGTGATAAAAGGCCGACACCGCATAAGCGCCGACATGCATGCCCGCATTGGCAAGCGTCGGGATGAACGGCCCAAACTGCGAAAGGTAGCCGCCCATATTGGCGATTGTCTCAGCTCTGACCGCCAAAAATTTCCCCTCTTTGTCGAGCGCAATCTCGGCATGGGTAAAATTATCGCGCCCCTGCGTGTCGGTGACGAAGGCGTCGCTGCGCTCGCCGACCCATTTGACAGGCCGGTTGAGCTGCTTGGCCGCAAACAACACCAAAGGATATTCACTATACAAAAACGTTTTCATACCAAAGCCGCCGCCGACATCGCCGGTGATAAGGCGTAATTGTTCAGGCTTGATGCCCATCACCATGCCCGCGAGGACATTGCGCATAAGATGCACTCCCTGCGTGCAAACATGGAGCGTATAATGATCCTTCTCCTTGTCGTAAACACCAACAGCCGCGCGCGGCTCCATCGCATTGACGACGATGCGGTTATTGACGAGATTCAACTCAACCACATGAGCGGCTTCGTCAAAAGCTTTTTGCGCTGCTTGTTCATCGCCGATCGACCAGTCAAACACTTGATTGGTGCCATGTTCCTGAAAGACCAAAGGCGCATCTTCGGCAAGCGCGTCGCGCGCAGACGTGACAACAGGGCGGTCGTCATAATCAATATCAATCAGCTCGGCGGCGTCTTTGGCCTGCGCCAATGTTTCCGCGACGATCAGCGCGACGCTGTCGCCGACATGGCGAACGCGCTCGCTGGCCAATATAGGCCGATAGGCTGGCGCGGTGATCGCGCTGCCGTCGCGATTCTTGACCATGCCCGCTGCAAGACAGGGGATCGGATTCAGCCCGGCCGCGGCGACATCCTCTGCCGTCCAGACGCCGAGAACGCCGTCAGCTTTTTTAGCTGCTTCGGTATCAATGGAATTCATCACCGCATGAGCATAGGGCGAGCGCAGCACAAACGCATAGGCCTGTTTGTCAAAATAAAGATCAGCGGTATAGCGCCCCTGCCCCGTGAGCAGCCGCGGGTCTTCGCGGCGCAAAACCGATTGTCCGATGCCAAATTTCATTTTTAATTTCCTTTTTAATTTCTGAAAGAATCATCGACCCGATCAAGTTTGCGCATCAAAGCTGGCCATGCCAGTTTGCCGATCCCATTGGCATTGGCGAAACGCGCTTGTCCGGCGGTTTTTTCGGCGACGCCTTGGTTGGGCATATTAACGCCGTCGCGTCCGACAGCGAGCGCTTTGACTTGCATCGTGCAGGCGCGTTCTAGAAAGAATAGCCGCAGAAAGGCGTCAGCGCAATCAGCGCCGGTGGCGAGCAGACCGTGGTTGCGCAGGATCATCATATGTTTGTCGCCCAGATCATCAATGAGGCGTTCGCGCTCTTCATGTTCTAGCGCGATGCCTTCATAATCATGGTAAGCGAGGTCTTCGCGCGCGATCATCGCCGTCTGGGTGAGCGGCAGCAGGCCTTCTTTTTGCGCCGACACTGCGGTGCCATTATCGGAGTGGGTATGGATAACGCAATGCGCATCCTGCCCGCTCATATGCACTGCCGAGTGAATCGTAAAGCCCGCAGGGTTCACCTCATAGGGGCTGTCGGAAACTTTATTGCCGTCCAGATCGACCTTGACCAAAGACGAAGCGGTGATTTCGTCAAACGTCATCCCATAAGGATTGAGAAGAAACTGGTCATCATGATTGGGGACGCGCGCTGAAATATGCGTGAAGATCAGGTCGTCCCAGCCATAGAGCGCGACCAGCCGATAGGTCGCCGCGAGATCAACCCGCACTTTTTGTTCAGCGTCCTGCGTGATTTCATGGATTGCAGACATAGATGTTCCCTTTCGATCTGTTTTTGCCCTATCTTTTGACCTGCCTTTTTATAGCACAGATTGGCTATTTTGTCTTTTATTCTTTATAACAAGCATATGAGTTTAGGCCATCTGACAGATATGAGCGGGCGGCGAATCAGCTATTTACGGCTATCTGTAACGGATCGCTGTGATTTGCGTTGCGTCTATTGCATGAGTGCGCGACCTAAATTTCTTCCAAAATCTGAGGTGTTGAACGTTGAAGAAATTGACCGATTAGTTGGCGCGTGTGTCGCGCGCGGTGTGCGCAAAGTGCGCTTGACCGGCGGTGAGCCTCTGGTGCGGCGGGGGATCATCGAAATCGTCGCGGCTTTAGCGGCGCGCGAGCTCGATGAGCTAACTTTGACAAGCAATGCGACGCTCATGACGCTTTATGCCGATCAGTTGAACGCGCATGGCATCCGACGGGTCAACATATCGCTTGATAGTTTGCGCAAAGATGTTTTTGCCCAGATCACGCGCGGCGGCGATATCGCGAAAACTTTGGCGGGCATTGATGCCGCGCAGCAAGCGGGATTAAAAGTCAAAATCAACATCGTCGCGATGGCCGGAGTGAACGAGGATCACATTCCCGAAATGATCGGCTGGGCGCATGGCCGCGACATGGATGTCACTTTGATTGAGACGATGCCGATGACTGAGACCGGCTTTGATCTCACGAGATATTATCTGCCGCTGAGCCGTGTGCGCAAGCGATTAGAACGTCTGTGGCAGTTGACGCCCGAAGACAAGATCGCTCATCATGGCGGTCCGGCGCGCTATGTCAGGGTTGAGGATACAGGCGGACGGCTCGGCTTCATCACGCCCTTGACGCATAATTTTTGTGCATCCTGCAATCGGATTCGGATCACTTGCACCGGCCAACTTTATATGTGTCTTGGTCATCCCGATCATATCGATCTGCGCGCGCCGTTGCGGGCATCTAAATATGATGCAGCGCTTCACGCCGCGCTTGACGCTGCTCTGGCGCATAAAGCGCCCAGACATAATTTTTATATTGATGATCAAGACATCATCGGAAGTCCATCTCGCTCTATGTCTTTGACCGGAGGGTAGTTTTGTGAAAATCGCTTTTTTGGCCGCCTCCAATAAGAGCGCGCAGCAATTGCGCAAAAAATTAAATGCGCGTTATGGCGGACACCGCCCTCAACAAGCTGATATTCTCGTTGTGCTGGGCGGCGACGGATTTATGCTGCACACGCTTCATCAATATATCGAGCGCGATTATCAAGGCAAGAAAGTCTATGGTTTGAATTCAGGCACGGTCGGATTTTTGCTCAATCGGGCTGATCCGGAAAACCTGCCCGAACGCATCGAAGCGGCCCAGACGACAATTTTGCATCCGCTCAATATGAAAGCGCGCGCGAAGAACAAAGAGCAATATCAGGCGCTTGCGATCAATGAAGTGTCGCTGTTTCGCCAGAGCTCACAAACAGCCCATATACGTATTTCGGTCGATGGCCGTGTGCGCATGGACTCGCTTTTCGCCGATGGCGTTCTGCTCGCGACAGCGGCGGGCAGCTCGGCCTATAATTTTTCTGCCGGAGGGCCGATCGTGCCGCTCGGCGCTGATATTCTCGCGCTGACACCGATCAGCGCGTTTCGCCCAAGACGCTGGCGCGGCGCACTCTTGCCGGCTTCGGCGCGTGTCAAGTTTGAGGCGCTCGATCCAAAAAAACGCCCGGTCGGCGCTGTCGCCGATCATGTCGAACTCAAAGACATCGTGCGCATTGACATCCATGAGGATAAAACCATCGAACTGCCGATCCTGTTTGATCCCGATCACAGATTGGAAGAGCGCATCCTCTCGGAGCAGTTTCAGCCCTGAGGCTTCGGGCAATCGGATGGTCCCACATCATAAATCAGCAGCAGCAATTCGGCCTCTTCCTTGCCTTTGTGAGCTAGTCGGCAAAGCAATCTAATCGCTCTGTCTTTGTCTTTGATGCCAAAAGAGGTGAGCAGCCACAATCTGCGCTCGACTGTGCGCGACAAAGCAGGTGATTCTTTGGTTTCGATATTGGCGACGGCGATCCGGTAATCGATCCAGTCCTGCCAATCCTCCCAAGACGGCAGGGAAAATAATTTCAAAAGAATCACCACAACAAGCAGCAAAATAATGACTTGGATCAGGCCTCTGACGCTGCTCACCAGATTGCTGATATTCATCGCATCTCCCGATCGAGCGGCTCAAAGTTGACGGGATAACCGGCTTCTTCAGGGATTGTGAGAACCGGGTGCTCGCCGCTATTGTCGACTTTGGGCAGCACCGTGACGATCTTGCGCGCGCGCGTTGCGGCCATCGCCTGCGCGACATTTTCACATTCGGCGATCAGCGACAGGTTCATGCGCGTTGGAAAGATCACCTGCCGTTTGCCAGTTTCGCCATCTTTGATTGCGTCTTTGGGCCGGAGCCAAATCGAATCGACCATCTCGCGGCCATCATGCAGACCGGCCTGTCCCTCCGGCGCGGCAGCGATGAAAAAATGCGTATCAAAACGTTTGGGCATCATCTCTGGCGTAATCCAATGGGCATAAAACGATAGAGCCGCGCAATCGGCTTGCAGATCGTGCTGGCGCAAAAAATCGGCGAAAGGCGGATCACGATCTTCGATCTTCTTGCGAAAATCCCACAATGACAAAGCATGATCGCCAGAAATAAAGTCCTTGCTCTGGTTCTTTTTTCGCGCAAGTAGGATTCCGGTTTCTTCAAAAGATTCACGGATCGCCGCCGCGCGCCAAGGCAGCGTTTT
Organism: Alphaproteobacteria bacterium; assembly: GCA_965212115.1. Classification (GTDB taxonomy): domain Bacteria; phylum Pseudomonadota; class Alphaproteobacteria; order JAPOUT01; genus CBDBUR01. The sequence goes on from CBDBUR010000001.1 coordinate 132,656, forward strand.
GGGATCATCCTCTTCCCAATGAATGCACACATCGCGCAACTCAGGCGCGTGATCATATTCATCGACGCGGCCACCGGGAAACACCAAAGCTGAGCTCGCAAAATCGATCTGGTGGTGGCGCTGCACCATAAAGACTTCAAGCCCCTGAGCGCCATCGCGGATCAGCAGGATTGTCGCCGCAGGAATAAGCGTTTTTGACATGGCTTTATTTTCTCCCCATTTCTTTATGCAGCATATTAAACCATATTATTGACTCATGCGAGTCTTGCGCTCATTATAGAGCTAGGAGGAACAAAAAGATGCTTTCATCGATACGAATTGTTGAATTAGCGACTTATATCGCAGCGCCATCAGCGGGTGGATTGCTCGCCGATTGGGGCGCGGATGTTCTCAAGATCGAGCCGCCAGAGGGCTGTCCGATGCGCGTTACGTTCAACACCGGCGAGGATTTTCCGGTCTTTGCGCTTGATAATCGCGGCAAGAAGGGCATCACGCTTGACTTGACAAAAGAGCAGAGCCACCCGGTTCTCAGGCGGCTTTTGCAGGGAGCAGATGTGTTCTTGACGAATTTGCGCAGCCGATCGCTTCACAAGATGGGCTTGAGCTATGAAAATCTCAAGCAGGAGTTTCCCGAATTGATTTACGCCGAAGTGAGCGGCTATGGAACGATCGGCCCGGATAAGGATTTGCCCGGCTTTGACATCAGCGCATTTTTTGCGCGTTCGGGCATGACGCACGCCAACACGCCGAAGATGAGCGATCCGGTTTTGCCACGCACGGCAGTCGGCGATCACATTACCGGGATCTCGACCGCGGCGGCGATTCTTGCCGCGGTGTTAAACCGCCAGACGACGCGGCGCGGCTGTTTCATCGATTCTTCATTGCTGAGATCGGGGATTTATGCGCTGGGCTCTGATTTTGCAATACAGCTTGGCTATGGGCGTCTGGGCTCGGCGAAGCCGCGTCATGAAGTGATCAATCCGATGGCGAACTATTTCCGCACACAAGACGAACGCTGGCTGACGCTCGTGCCGCGTCCGGTCGACCAGAAAGAATGGCGCCAGTTATGCGAGATCGTCGGCGCTAATGATATGGGCGATGATCCGCGCTATGAAACGCCGAAACAGCGCCGCGCCGCCGCGCGCGAGATCGTCGAGAGGCTCGACGCCTGCTTTGCGACAAAAACTTTAGACGAATGGAGGCCACTGCTTGATGAGGCCGGTTTCATCTGGGCACCGGTGCTGAAACCGTCGGAAGTTGTCGAAGACGCGCAAGCCAACGCGATGGACGCGTTCATCGATTTGCCCTGTGCTGATGGTCAGCGGCGGCGCTCACCGGCTGGGCCTATTCGTTTTGTTGATGCGCCGCAGCCGCTGCCGCGTCCTTTTCCGGCTTTGGGAGAACATATCGATGAAGTCATGCACCAAATCGGCTATAGCGAAGCTGAAATCAGCAATCTAAAAAAAGAGCGTATTTTTGGATGAAAATGTCATTGAATGCGCCGGGTTCACTATCTTTTCATCTCGTTTTTATTGCTGGCGACATCGGCACAGGCAGGCGCATTTCTTGTCAATCCGGGCGATTCCAAAATCATTATTGAATATGCGCAAAGCCGGAGCAGCGCGATCATTGACCGTCATGGACAAAAGCGTGATTTTATCTTCGGCGATGAGGATCAGCCGCGCTGGAAAAAAGAAGGCAGCATCCATATTGAAAGAGGTGTTTGGCCTGCTTTCACATTGATCGGCAAACTCAATGGAGGACAGCAAGAGTTTTTTCTCTTACCTCAAGCTGAAAAAGCTGAAAGACTCAATTGGCAAAGTGTCGAGGCGGGAGGCCGTCTCAAGCTTTACGAGGCCGAACACTTTGTCATTCTTTCGCTTGAAAACAGCTATGGCTATCGCCGGGAAGATATTTCCGGCGATCCTTTTTTCAAAACAGAGGAAGGCTTTTTTATCGATGCGGCTTTATTGCTGGGGATTCCGATTTATCTCCACCCATATGTTGCTGGTTTTGCATCTTTGGCCGGGCGGTGGCAATCACATTATCAGAGGCTGGAGCAGAACACTCTTTTGAGCGAAGCGAGTTTAGGGATTGATTTTTCAAAGCATCTTGTAGGATGGCGGGTTTTGCTGCTCGGCGATTTCTTTACCAATGCCGAAATCAGCGGGCCGCGAGAGAGGCGCACGATTGAATACAAGCTGCAACCGTCAATTGTGGTTTTTCCTAATGACCACATAGGCCTTCAGCTCGGCGCGCGCTGGCAGCTTTATGGAAAGAATACAACGCGCAGCTTGACCGGTTTTGCTAAAATTTGGCTGGAATTTTAACTTGAGCTTTTTGGCTAAGCTCGAGAGCAGCTTGTTCGACAGGCATGGTTTCGAGCTGGCCGCCTTTGAGCCAGCGCAGCGCGACGGTGTGCGCTTGGAGGTCGCGCGCGCCGACCGCACAAAGCAGAGGCACACGCGCCATGCCGTGCGCGCGGACTTTGTAATTGATTTTTTCGCTGCGCAGGTCTGTTTCGACACGCAGCCCGGCTTTGGCTAAGAGCTCGGCGACCTCGCGGGCATAGGAATCGAATTCATTGGTGATCGGCGCGACGATCGCTTGGAGCGGCGCCATCCAAAAAGGCAGCCAGCCTTCATGGTGCTCGATCAAGATGCCCGCGAAGCGCTCCATCGATCCGAACAGAGCGCGATGGATCATCACGGGCGCCTGCTTGGAGCCGTCGGAGGCGATGTAGCTTGCGCCGAGTCGCGCGGGCAGGTTGAAATCGAGCTGCACGGTGCCGCATTGCCATTCGCGGTTGATCGCATCGTGCAAAGTGAAGTCGAGTTTTGGCCCGTAGAAAGCGCCCTCGCCGGGATTGAGCTCAAACGCGACTCCGGCGGCAGAGGTGATATTGGCGAGCGCATTTTCGGCCTGTGCCCATATTTCGTCGGTGCCCACGCTTTTTTCTGGGCGGCCTGAGAGCTGGATTCGGATATCGGTGAAGCCGAGTTCGCTGTAGATAGCGAGGATCATTTTTGTGATATCGGCGCATTCTTTTTCTATCTGATCGGGTGTGCAAAAGATATGAGCATCGTCCTGCGTAAAGTGCCTGACGCGCAATATGCCATGCAGCGCGCCGGAGGGCTCGTAGCGGTGGACTTTGCCGAACTCAGAAAAACGCAGAGGCAGATCACGATAGCTACGCTGGCCATATTTGAACACTTCAACATGACCAGGGCAGCTCATCGGCTTGAGCGCGTGGATTCGCTCATCTTCGGTTTTTGACGTAAACATATTCGCGCCGAACTTTTCCCAATGGCCGGAGCGCTCCCAGAGCGACAAGCGCATCATATCGGGTGTGTTGATCTCGTGGTAGCCGGCCTGACGCTGCCACGCGCGCAAATAATCCGACAGCAGAGAATAAAACTGCCAACCGCGCGGATGCCAAAACACAGCACCAGGCGCATCTTCGGACAAATGAAACAGCTCCATGCGCGGGCCGAGCACACGATGATCGCGCTTGACTGCCTCTTCGAGCATTGTCAGGTAATTGTCGAGCTGTGTTTTTGTTGCCCATGCGGTGCCGTAGATGCGCTGCAACATTTCATTATTGGAATCGCCGCGCCAATAGGCTCCGGCGATACGCATCAGCTTAAAAGCATGGCCGAGCCGCCCAGTCGATGGCAAATGCGGCCCGCGACATAAATCCATCCACGCGCCCTGCCGATAGATCGTGATCTTTTCATCAGCCAGGATCGCCTCGATGATCTGCGCTTTATATTCTTCGCCGATCACGCGAAAATGCTTGATGGCCTTATCACGCGGCCAGACTTCGCGGGTGATTTTTTCATCGCGTTCGACGATCTCGTGCATGCGCTCTTCGATCTTTTCGAGATCAGCAGGCGTGAAAGGCGCTGCTTTGGCGAAGTCATAAAAGAAGCCATTTTCGATCACCGGCCCGATCGTCACCTGTGTGTCGGGAAAGAGCTCTTGGACAGCCTCAGCCATCACATGAGCGGCATCATGCCGCAGCAGTTCGAGGCCTTCTTGAGTATCGGGCGTGATGACTTCAACTTCGGCGTCGCGATTCAAAATCGCCGCGAGGTCTTTCATCTTGCCGTCGACTTTGAGCGCGATTGCTTTTTTGCCCAAAGACTGCGCGAGGCTCGTCGCGAGCATTCTACCGTCGAGCTGATCGTCAAAGCGGCGCTGGCCGCCATCGGGGAGGGTTAAAGTGAACATGGGATTGGTTTACTCAATGGGGGGGACGGGGTCAAATCCATGTCCGCCCCAAGGGTGGCACCGCGCAAGCCGACGCACAGCGAGCCAGCCGCCGCGCAGGGCGCCGTGGATTTCGATCGCCTCACGCGCATAGGCCGAGCAAGTCGGCTGAAAGCGGCACGAAGGCGGAGTCAGGGGCGATATGACTTGCTGGTAAAAGCCGATCAATAACACGAAGAGCTTTTTGAACATTTGTTGAGCTCTTTGTTTAGCCATGTTCGATCTGCTCCAGACAGGCTTCGACGGCGTCAAAGGTGAGCAAGGTAGATGCATGACGCGCAGGGTAGTCGCGCACGGGCAGGAGGATTTCAAGGTCGCGCCATTTTCCGTCAGGCGGACTGCCGACGCGGTGCAGCATATCGCGCATGGTCTGGGCGACGTCGTGCAGCTCCTGATCCGTCGCACCGATAATATTGCGCGCCATGATCGACGAGGCCGCCTGCCCTAAAACGCAGGCGCGCACTTGATGGGCAAAATCGCTGACGCGGCCATCCTTGACGCAGAGATCAACTTCAACCGTGCTGCCGCAGAGGCGGCTCACGGCTTTGGCGTGCGCGTCGGGCTGGTCGAGATAGCCGATGCGCGGAATGTCAGCGGCGAAGCGCATGATTTTTTGATTATAGATTTCTTCTTCGATGATGTTGGAATTCATTTTGACCGCCAGATTGTTCCTGATTGTGAATCTTCCAAGATAACATCCATTGCGGCGAGCTGGTCGCGGATTTGATCGGCGCGCGCGAAGTTTTTTTGCTCCCGCGCGGCTTGGCGCGCGGCGATTAGGTTCTCGATTTTTGCGATATGCTGCTCTTGATCGCGCTTGAACCAGCCTTCGGGATCAGATTGCAGCAAGCCGAGCAGCTTTCCCGATTGGAGCATTTCTCCCTTGATGGCGGCGCATTCTTTTTGATCCTCGGCGCTGTTGGCGCGCCGCGCAAGCGCCGATAATAAAGCAAAAGCTTTGGGCGTGTTGAGATCATCGGCGAGCGCTTCGTCAACATCGCTTGTGGAGATATTTTGTTTGGCCTCGACATCTTTGAGGCGGCGCAAAGCGCCATAAAACTTATCGAGCAGATTTTGTGCTTGCGGCGCAGTGTCGTCTGTCCAGACGAGGGGCTGCCGATAATGTGTCATCAGCAAGGCGAGACGCAGCACTTCACCCGGCCATTGAGCGCAGAGGTCTTCTATCCGGAGCACAGCGCCAGCAGATTTTGACATTTTTTGTTCATCCATAATCACGAGTGCATTATGCATCCAAAATCGCGCGAGCTGCCCGCCGTGAACACAAACAGATTGCGCGCGCTCATTTTCATGGTGCGGAAAGATCAAATCTTGACCGGCTGCGTGAATGTCGATCTCGGTGCCGAGATGAGTATGAATCATCGCCGAACATTCAATATGCCAACCCGGACGGCCACGCGACCACGGACTTGGCCAGCCGGGCTGATTTTCATCGGAGGGCTTCCACAACACGAAATCTCGCGGGTCTTTTTTATAGGGAGCGACCTCAACGCGCGCGCCCGCTTCCATATCTTCACGCGAGCGTCCTGACAATTGGCCATAGCCGTCAAAGGACGGCACATGAAACAACACATGGCCTTCGGCTTCATAAGCGTGGTTTTGCTCGATCAGGGTTTGGATCATCGTGATGATCTGTGCGATATGTTCAGTGGCGCGCGGGATGATATCGGGCGGGCTGACTCCTAGTCTGCGGATGTCACGCAGATAGCTTGCCTCGTATTTTTGCGCGATGGCGTCGGTGGAGCTGTGAGCGTCTTTGGCGACCTGCATGATTTTGTCGTCAATATCGGTGATATTGCTCACGTAGCAGACCGGCCATTTGTCGCGCAGCAGGCGGATCAGCACATCAAACACGACCGCAGGACGCGCATTGCCGATATGGGCAGGGCCATAGACGGTCGGGCCGCACAGATAGGCTGTGACGCGCGCGCGTGACGCTGGAACAAAGTTTTCCTTGCGACCGCTTTGCGTGTTATAAAAAAATAAACCTGTTTGAGACATTATGATTTACATGATTTTATGATTGTCGAGTCATTTTGGCCTCAATACATTCTGACATAGAGGGATAATTTTAACATGACAAATCACCCTATTCACACAAAAACATTGCGCGCTCTCGAGCCTCGTCCGAGCCGCGGGCAGGCTGAAGAGGCTGTCCGGACTCTGATCGCCTGGATCGGTGATGATCCAGAGCGCGAAGGCCTATTGCGCACACCTGCGCGCGTGATCGAAGCCTATGAGGAATTTTTCGCCGGCTACGGACAAGACCCAAAGGATTTCCTATCGCGCACCTTTGAGGATGTCGGCGGCTATGACGACATTGTTTTGCTGCGCGATATTTTGGTGCATTCGCATTGCGAGCATCACATGGTGCCGTTTGACGGCGTTGCGCATATTGCCTATCTGCCGAACCAGCGGGTGATCGGGATTTCCAAAATCGCGCGCGTCGTCGATGTTTATGCACGCCGCCTGCAAACTCAAGAGACGATGACCGAACAGATCAAAAACGCGCTCGAAACCTATTTGCAACCCAAAGGCGTCGCGGTGATGATTACGGCTAAACATCAGTGTATGACGACGCGCGGCGTGTTCAAGCCGGATGTCGCGACGATCACCTGCGCGCTGTCGGGCATTTTCCGCGAGGATAAAAAGATGGAAGAGCGCTTTCTTAACATGGTCAACAAGACATGACGGGTGCCTCGATATTCAGTCCGCGCCGCTCGGTGGAGCAGGTTGAAGAAGGCACCGAGCTCGCGCCAAAGTTTGACAAAGATGGCTTAATCCCGGCGATCGTCACCGATGCTGCTTCGGACGAGGTTCTGATGCTCGGCTATATGAACGAAGAAGCTCTGCGCCGAACGCTCGAGACCGGCCTCGCACATTATTGGAGTCGCTCGCGGCAGAAGCTCTGGCGCAAGGGCGAGCAGAGTGGGCTCACGCAAAAAATCGCTGATCTGCGCATTGATGACGATCAGGATGCTCTATGGCTCAGCGTTCGTTTGGGTGCGCCGCAAGATGGCGATCCAGCGAGCTGTCATGTTGGTTATCGCTCGTGTTTTTACCGCTCGGTCAAAACAAAGGATGGTCAAACGCGCCTTGTGTTTGAAGAAGACACCAAAGCCTTTGATCCAAAAAAAGTTTATGGTGAAATCCCGAATCCGACCAAACTTTAGATGAGTGTATCACAATGAGCGTTTCACAATGAGTGTGTCACAATGAGTGTGTCACAATGAGTGTGTCACAAAGGAGACGTCTTCCGCAGATCGGGGTAGCACTGGGCAGCGGGGTAGCGCGCGGCTGGGCGCATATTGGCGTTTTGAAAGTTCTGACGCGAGCGGGCTTTGCGCCCGACATCATCGCGGGCACTTCGATCGGCGCGGTGGTGGGCGGCTTTTATGCGGCGCGGCAATTGTCGGAGATCGAGAACTTCGCCAAGAAAACGAACAAGAGGGGCATTTTCGGCTTGATGGATTTGAGCATTGGCAGTGGCGGTCTTTTTTCGGGGCGGCGCTTGACGACGCAGCTGCATGATCGCTTAGGCGGCACGAAGATCGAAGACTTGCACGGGACGTTCATCGCGGTGGCGACTGAGCTCGCGACTGGCCATGAGATTTGGCTGCGTCATGGCTCAGTGGTGGATGCACTGCGGGCATCTTATGCGCTGCCTGGGGTTTTTGTGCCGGTTCATTATGATGGCCGCTGGCTGATTGATGGAGCTTTAGTCAATCCGGTGCCTTCGTCGGTGTGTCGAGCGTTTGGCGCGCGTCTGGTGATTGCGGTCAATTTGCACCGCGACGCCTTTGGCAAAGCGAGCACGAGCAAGCCTGTATTGCTGCCGCCTTCTCAGAATCAGCCCGCCGAGCTTGAAGAGGCGCTGCAGGAAACAAAAAAAATAAATAAAGTGGGCGGCTATCGGACTTTGATGCGTCAGATTTTTGGCTCTTCGGAGAAGATTCCCGGCGTAACCACGGTGTTGCTGGCCTCATTGAATATTGTTCAAGATCGCCTTGCGCGCTCGCGACTTGCGGGAGATCCGCCGGATATTATGATTACGCCGCGCGTTGGTCATATCAGCCTGCTTGAGTTTGAGCGCGCTGAGGAAGCGATCGAGCTCGGCGAGCGGGCGGCCGAGGCGACTCTGCCGCACATTGAAGAAGCGGCGAGCTTGTTAACCTAGCGGCTTATTTTGAGCTAAATATTGATACCTCTCCGACTCAAGGCTGTTAAGAGTTCTTCCATTGTTCTCTTGCCTTTGACTCTTAAGACATGCTGCTTTTGCCGCCGACTTTGCCGACCGCTATAATCACAGAATATAAGTCGGGATTGCGTTTTTCCAATTCATCGGTCCAAGCAACATCCACATCCGAAAGTGTCCAAGTATCCTTAAACTCCGCTCCTGCTGCCCTGCTCCCTATAGGAGCAGCGTAATTATGCTTGGAATTAAAGGGCGGATCGAGATAAATCAAATCCACCGATTCACTTCTTTAGCATTGCGGGAAAAGTCTAGCAGATTTTCTCTATTATGGGTTAGTATGCTTTTTCTTATTTGCCCTTCCAGTTAGGCTTGCGCTTTTGCGCAAAAGCGAGCGGGCCTTCAATGAAGTCTTCGCTTTGGAACAGAGTTGAGACCTCATCATAGCGCGCGCCGGCGGCTTTCTGGAGATCGGCCTCGCGCAAGCCTTGATCAATAACAGCCTTTGAGGTCCGCACCGATACCGGCGAACAAGCGAGAATCATCTCGGCCCATTTTTCAGCCTCGTCGAGCAATTCCGCCTGCGGCACGATTTTGGTGACAAAGCCCAGCGAGTAGCCTTCCTGAGCGCTGACATGACGTCCGGTGAGGATCATGCCCATCGCCTGTTTAAGCGGGATCTGTCGCGGCAAGCGATGCAGTCCTCCGGCGAGCGCGGCGAGTCCGACTCTGGGCTCGGGCAGAGCGAACACGGCATTGTCTGACGCCAAGATGATGTCGCAGGCCAAAGCGATCTCAAACCCGCCGCCCATCGCGACGCCATTGACGGCAGCGATAACCGGCTTTTGCCTATCATAACGCGAGGTCAATCCGGCAAAGCCGGACGCGGGCATAGATGACATATCACCGCCTTCGGCCTGATATTTGAGGTCATTGCCAGCGCTGAAAGCGCGCGCGCCGCTGCCGGTGATGATCGCGACCCAGAGCTCATCATTGTTGACGAAGTCGTCAAACACCGCCGCGAGCTCGAGGCTTGCTGGAGGATGAAGCGCATTCATCCGTTCGGGTCTGTTAATATAGATTATCAGCAGATGATTCTTTTTTTCTATGCGGCAAAATTGATAATCAGACATATGTCTACTCTCCTTTTATGTTTTGTTAACCCTAGCTGGTTTATCCTTCAAGCTAGAGCCAAAGGATAACATTTATGAAACTATCGCGCGACTCGGAATGGTTTGCGCCTCTGATTTTAGGGCTAGGCGCGGTCTCTATCATAGGTCTGATCACGGTGCTGGTTTTCATTGCCGAGCCGCCTCTGCGTGAGCTGGCCAAGAGCGAGCAGCCGATTTTTGATCTCTCCCCTGATCCGGTTGACCTCGATATTGGCCGCCTGAGGCTGCGGGTGCCCAAGAATTACATTCGCCGCGCTGAAAAGACGCCTGACAATCGGATCAAAGAGATTTTGCTGCACGCTCTTCTGCCTAATCTCGCGCCCTATCATGAAAAAAATTGGTGGCTATTTGAAGATAAGACGCCAACTTCGCGTTTGGTGCAAATTCGTTTTTTAGAAGAAACAGGCCGCCACAATGAAACTCATCGTTTTCTTCATTTTTACAATAATAAGCTGCTTTTGAGTTCTCAGGGGCAGGCGCCGGAAGGTCTGACGCATTATCTTTTCAAGCCGAGCATCAACCGTCCCCACGAAGATGTATTCACCGGCAAAGACCGCCATGATCGCCGCTTGCTTTATCTTTGCTTCAGGCCGAATCCTTTATCTTTTGCGCCCAATTGTAGTCGGACATTTCCTTTTGCGGCGAGCATATCTTTGACCTACCGCTTCAAAAGAGCGCATTTGCAAAACTGGAATGAAATTGACAATCGTGTGCAGGACTTGATCAAAAAATTTGATGCCCTTTCACAGCAAATTTCGCTGAGAAAATAGATTTACCCGCGAATGATGCGCGCAGGCGATCCGGCAGCGGTGGCGTGAGCGGGAACGTCTTTGAGCACGATGCTTCCGGCCGCGATGCGCGCGCCTTCGCCGATTTCGATGTTGCCCAAGATCGATGCGCCCGCGCCGATAAACGCGCCGCGCCGCACTTTCGGATGACGATCACCCGGCTCCATGCCGCGCCCGCCGAGCGTGACGCCGTGGAATAAAGAAACATCATCTTCCACGACCGCCGTCTCACCGATGACCACCGAGCTCGCATGATCGATCATCACACAGCAGCCGATCTTAGCGGCGGGGTGAATGTCAATATCCCAGACATCACACATACGCCCTTGGACAAACAAAGCGGTCATGTACTGTTGCCGCTGCCAGAAGCTATGGGCAAAGCGATGGGTCGAAACTGCCTTAAAGCCTTTAAAGTTCAAAAAGGCTTGCAAAATATGATTGCATGCCGGATCACGCTGCTGGATCGCGGTCAGATCACAAGCGGCGGCATATTCTATTTCTGGCGTGAGCGCTTCGGTAAAAAGACCATGAAGCGTGTGAGCGCTGACATCATCATTGCCCAGGGTCTGCACGAGTGCTGCGACCAAGCTTGCGCCGAGACTTTCGTGAGTCAAGATCGCTTTTTGCAGAAAATTTTTGAGGCCGGACTCGTTTTTGCTGAAGTCGCGCGCCTGCGAACGGAGTTCGTCCCAGATGGCCGGAGCGCCAGGACAAGTTGTTTCGTTCGGTTTTTTCCCTGGATATGTTAAACTGCGTTGCGCCATATTTTTCACTCTGCTTTTGTTTTTCCTGATATTAAAGGAGTTGAGCTCAAAAAAGGAAAATGTTTATGAATAAATCACCCGACCATCCGGTGGCGATCATTACCGGTTCAGCAACAGGGCTCGGAGCTCAGGTGGCGTTGCGTCTGGCGCGCGACGGTGCGCGGATCATTGTCAATTATACCAAAAGCGAGCAAGAAGCCAAAAAAACCGTCGCTTTATGCGAAAAAGCGGGCGCAGAGGTGATCCTCGCGCGCGGCGACGTCGCCTCAAACGATGACTGCCGCGGCCTCGCTGAGGCGGCCTTGTCCAAATGGGGGCGGATCGACATTCTCGTCAACAATGCGGGGACAACGAAATTCGCAAATCACGCTGACCTCGATGCGCTGAGCAAAGACGATTTTATTCGCCTTTATGAGGTCAATGTGATCGGCCCCTATCAGATGGTGCGCGCGGTGGCGCCTGCGATGAAAAAGCAGGCCTATGGCGCGGTGGTCAATGTATCATCGATCGCGGGCGTGACCGGGATGGGCTCGTCCGTAGCCTATTGCGCGTCCAAAGGCGCGCTGAACACGATGACCTTGTCGCTGGCGCGCGCGCTCGCGCCAGAGATCAGAGTGAATACGATATGTCCGGGCTTTATCGGCACACGCTGGTTCAAGGATCGTTTTGGCGACGAGGTGTTTGCCGGACTCGTCGAGCAGCAGGAGAAAACGATGCCGCTCGCGCAAGCCGGAACGCCTGATCTTGTTGCTGATGCGGTGGTATTTTTCTGCGGTCCGGGGGCGCGTCATATTACTGGTGAAACTTTATTGTCCGATGCGGGCATGCATTTGGGCGGCGCATCCTTTGCAATGAGGTAAGGGGGTGATGATGGAAGCTGACCTCAAAGATAAAGTATGCAAGGCGATTGACGATCTTGCGCCTGTTCTGCTTGCCGCGAGTCATGCGATTCACGAGCGCCCTGAGCTCGCCTTTGAGGAAAAACACGCTGCGGCTCTGCTGGCAAAGTCGGTTGAGGATGCGGGGCTGGCGGTTCAGCGCGAGGCGTTCAGCCTTTCGACGGCCTATGCAGCTTCATTTGGTGAGGGGGCGCATGAAGTTGCGATTTTATCGGAATATGATGCGCTGCCCGGGATTGGTCATGCGTGCGGTCATAACATCATTGCGACGGCGGGTCTTGGCGCGGCTTTGGGTTTAGCGAAGCTAGGCCGTCAATTACCGGGACGTGTGCGCTATTTGGGGACACCCGCCGAAGAGCAAGGCGGCGGCAAAGAATTAATGGCGCGCGTCGGCGCTTTTGACAAAGTGGATATGGCGATGATGGTTCATCCGGCGGGGGTTGATACACGCACGGTGCCGTCGCTGTGCGTGAGCGAGGTGGAGCTGGTCTATCACGGCAAGACGGCGCATGCAGCGGCGATGCCTCACCTTGGGATCAATGCGTTGGACGGGGTCATTTCGGCCTATCAGGCGGTGGCGCAATTGCGGCAGCACATTCAATCCAATGAGCGGATTCACGGCATCATCACTGATGGCGGCGCTGCGCCGAACATCGTGCCCGATCGCGCCGCCGCCGAGTTTTACATTCGCGCCGGAACGGCGGAAGGTTTATTCAAATTGCGTGATCGGACGATCGCCTGCTTCGAGGCCGGCGCGCAATCGAGCGGCGCGCGTCTTGAGCTCAATTGGGGGCGGGTGATTTATCTTGATGTTCGCCATAACCAGCCGCTCGCGCGCGCCTATGAAAAAAATGCGGCTGCCGCAGGCCGAGCGATGTTTCCAGCAGAAAAGCTGCCTTCGGGATCATTCATCAGCACCGATATGGGCAATGTGAGCTATCGAGTGCCATCGATTCACCCTTTGATTGCGGTGGCGCCGCCTCACGTGTCGATTCACAATCCAGAGTTTGCGCGCTATGCGGCGTCGCAGGCGGGAGATCGCGCTGTGATCGACGGCGCCAAAGCGATGGCCATGACCACGCTTGATTTTATGCTGGATGAAAAACTCCGTGTCGAAGTCAAAAAAGACTTTGAGCAGCAAACGCAAAATGCGGCGCAGATTCTCGAAGAGATCAAGAACCCCTGCCCGCACGGACATTCAACTTAGGCAATTTAGGCAACTTAGGTGGTTTCGCGGGAGATTTCGCCTGTTTGGCGGGCGTCGAGGATTCGCCGATTGGCCTCCTGCTTTTCCTGATCGAGCGGATAGGCCCGCATCAAAGCGATCGCGATCAGATTGAGCAAGATTGGCACAGCGACATAGATCACTTTCATCTGCCATAGGATTTCCTCGCTATTATCTCCTTTGTGGACGAAGCCGATCGCGTCAAGCAGCGGATAGATCGCGCCGATCGCGAGCGCCAAGCCGATTTTGGTAGTCATGGTGAGCATCGCATAAAACATGCCCATGCGTTCAGAATCGGTTTGGACACAGTCTTCATCGCTGACATCGGCGGCCATCGATCGCAGCAATATCGCTCCGGCCCCCATATTGACGCCCAAAAGAGACCATGTGATCAAAACAGCTAGAGCATTGCCCTCGGGCACGAAAAAAACGAACGGCAGGGTCAAGATCGTAAAGGCTGATGAAATGACCTGCGTGCGATGTTTGCCAAAACGCTTCGCGAGCATCACAAAGAACGGCACAAAAGAAAATCCGACGACGAAATAACACAACAATAAGGTGTTGGCGACCCAACTTTCGAGCTTAAATACATCTTGAATAAGAAAAATAAACATGCTTGTGACGACGCCAAGCCCTAAGGACAGAACGAAATCTGTGCCGAGCAAATAGCGCAAAGGCCGATTTTCTCTGCAAACCCGAAAGGTTTCCTGCCACGAAACGCTTTTATGCGAAAATGAACGCTCCGGCACTTTAACGGCGGCAATCCAAACCGTGATCGGCAGGAAAATGATGATGAACAGCCCCATCGAGGCGAACGCCTCTCTTTGCGTGCCTTCGTTAAATTGGATCAAGGCAGGCAGACACAATGTCAGGAGCATACCGAGGATGATGAACGCCTCGCGCATACCCTGCACACGAGAGCGCTGGTGATAATTTCCGCTCAGCTCAGAGCCCCATGACAAATGCGAGATTGTCAACATCGTCCAGCCGACATACATGACGAGCAGCCAAAAAAGCAGGTAGGCTCCACCAGCGCCCTGCTGCGGTATAAAGATCATAAAAGAAGACAGCATGACGATCGGCACTGAGGCGATAAGCCATGGACGGCGGCGGCCCCATCTTGTTGCGAAGCGGTCAGCGGCCCAGCCCATGATCGGATCGGTGAGGATGTCCCAGATGCGGGTTGCCATAAAAATCAGCCCGACCAGTCCGACGCTCAAGCCGACCGTGCTGATATAAAAAGGCGGCAGATGGACGATCAAGGGCAGGCCGAGTGCCGCGATCGGCATGGCTGGGCCGGCATAGGCGATGATGCGTCCTATGGAGAGCTTATCTTCGCGCTGGTTCATGTTTTTTCCTGTCTTTCCCTTTTTGTCCTGATGGGTTAGATTATGTTGATTGAAGTCAAGGAGCAAGAGCTATGTCGCAAATTCGGGTTCACAAAGCGCTGCCGCATTTCACCAATGATGTGGGGGTGGCGGAAATCCGTGTCGGGATCAGGGCGTTAAAGTGCATCGGGACGTCGCCGCCGATGGATCACCCGCATATTTTTCTTGAAATGGGGGCGGCTGACGAGATCGTCTGCCCTTATTGCTCGACGAAATTCGTGTTTGACGAGGAGCTCGCCGCGGGCGAGGCCGATCCGCCTGAGGCGATCTATCACGAGACACGATAGTCCTTATAGCGCTTGAGGCCTAAAGCGGCCAAGAGCTTGCGCTTTCTCTTGCGTCCTGGCTTAGGATCAGGCTTGGGGGCGATCTGTGTGAGCTTCACTTCCATCAATTGATCCATCACCGCCTGATATTTGAGGGGAAGATCAGGCTTGATTTTCTGCCGCAGCGCTCCATCATGGCGGTGGAGTTCGATAGCGCAGACAGACAGCCGTCTGTTATGCGTGTTGCTCCACATGTCGCGCGCATGAACGGAAGCGTTTTTGCCAAAAATCTCTCGCAGAGAAGTGCGATATTTTTTGTTCCAAATAATATAATCGCCATCTTGGTTAGCCATATTCCATTGATGCAGCCCATGATAAAGATTATGTTCTGCTTCATTTTCGAAATGGGTCAAATAGATCACCCCGCCGGGCTTGAGCACCCATAACATTTGCAAAATGCCCTGCGCGGGGTCATAGGAATGATCGAGAGCATTATTGCAAGTAATGATGTCAAAATGACCCTGCTTAAAAAACAGCGAAAGATTCTCGCTATCAGCAAAGAACGGGCGCACAAGCGACTCAAGTTTGTATCTATCCATCAGCGCGTTATAAACATAAGCGAGAGGATCACAGGCAATGATTTCCACGTTGGTTTTTTTCTTTTTATCCTTCTGCCGCAGACCAACGGCAGTCATGGGACCGGAGCCGACGTCAAGAATTTTAATGTTTTGATCCTTCATGCGCGCGGCTGTTTTTTCAATCAGAGGGCAATGTTTGCAAGCAACCGGATAATATTTCCAAACAGGCATGGAATTGATTTCTTTGGCAAGAGGACAAGAAGTCATTCCCGAAGCTTTGACAGCTTTTTTAGGCTTGTGTTTTTGCGCATTGCGCCGCACCCGACGCTCTAAAATTTTTTTAAACAAATCATCCCAGAAGATAATTTCTTCATCAAGATTCCTAATCCATTCGACAAAAGAAGGATTTATATTTTCGCGCATTATTTTCTCCGGACGAAATTGGTGCGGACGGCGGGAATTGAACCCGCACTCGACTTACGTCGAAACGGATTTTAAGTCCGTTGCGTCTACCTGTTCCGCCACGTCCGCGAACTGAACGCTCGCGGCAACATAGCAGATAAACCCCTGTTCTAGCGGTTTATTTGAAGCTGATTATTTCAAGCCCTGCCAGACCGGCCAGCACCGTCCGCCGACTTTGCGCGCCAGCGCGGTTTGAGCTGCTTTGGCGTTTTCGCCTTGAGCGCTCTGGGTTGAGTCTCTTTTGCCGGTGCACCAGACATAAAACTGATGCGTTCCGGATTTTGACATCGCCGTAAAGGACGAATCGAGTCCTTGTGCCGCAAGCGCCGGAGATGCAAGCGCAACCCCGATCATAAGAGCTAGAGCGGCCACATATTTCATTGCGGCGGCTTTCGTATATTTGGTCATGAGTATCCTCCTAGTAGTCCCTGAAATGAACATGACTATAGCCAAAAATTAGCCTTGATGCAAGGAATAAAGACGGGCTGTCAAGCGGCCTTGACAGCCTCTCTAGCCCTTTTTACAGAGAGAAAATTCATTGAAATTCCTTATTGTGGAACAGGACCTGCTTTCAGGAACCCCAAAGCGCCATATGGCGGCGGCGCTGTGCCCTATTTTATTGCTGGCATTGCTGGATGCTAGAGCTAACAGCCCCTAATTCGTCAGATGAGCCCTCCTCCAGACATAAGGACACGTCCACGTTTACGTCGTCCACGCCATATTCGTCAAAGAATGCAAACTCATCTTGATTGAAAATCTGCAACAACGCAGTGATCAAGAAATCATCTTCAGCGTTATCCGCGCTGAACCCGCTGACATGACGAAGCAGACTATTAAAAGCAAATTCGCCAAGCCGAACGTTACCGATCACGTCATTATCGAAGCTGGCAAACTGAGTCCGCTCGCCAGAGGGGCTGACTAAGAACAAGTTGCCCCGTTTGATGATAGAATCCTCACTGGCTGCAATGATGTAGAGAGCGCTATTATCATCTTCGGTGTAAAAACCGATCCCACCATCGGAGACTCTCTCACCGGCGGCCACGCCACCGACAAAAACATCATTGACGGTCACGGTGCCGCTCCGCACAGCAAGGATGAGCTCTCCACCACTCAAATACCTAAAATCTTCGGGATCGGGATCGGGAATATCGTCATAGTCATAGGTTCCGATCCGCGTTGTGCCGGAGATCACAATATTGCCTTGCGCCGCTAAAAGAGCAAGTCGGGTATCTTGATTGCCTATTTGGACATCGCCCTCAACGATAATATCCCCAGTCTGTGACACAAGGATAAACTCTGGACCACCGCTGACGAGATTGCCGTCAATCCGTATGTTGCCCCGCGCGTCTATGATGCCCTCCCTGGCAAAGAAATCTCTGGTTATTGTGACGTTGCCGCTCGCCCTGATGATTGTAGGATAGATATACCGATTCGCGAGAAGACGGCCATTAAGGGTGATATTCCGACTGGACAAAGAAAACCATTCTGCCGGGTTCCTTGTGGCCAAACTTGGATCGACGTGCATCTGGATCGATTCGCCTGCGGTCAAAGTGAGATCACCGCTGCCTGTTGAGATATATTCATTGATCCATATAATCCTGCCAGCTTGCAGCGTCAAATTGAGGCGAGCGTGATCGATCGGCGCAAGCACAACGATATCGTTGGTCGCGCTCAGCGAGAGAGTCGTCCCCGTCGGCAGTCTGTTGATGGACGCCACATTAATAAAGGTTCGATTGGTGAAAAAAGAGATATTCGCGCGGAAACTGTAAGCGTAGTCATATTCATCACCTGCGGGGATTGGTGTATTATCGTCTAGGTCTGGATCATTCTCGCGGATGTTTCCGTTGATCTCCCGGCCAAAGTTTCCGATGATGAGATTGGTAGGATCAAGCAGCAATGTTCCGGCATGAATGCCTGCGAAATTGACCGCCGCAAGATGTTTCTTGCCCGAAACTTCAGCAAAGCCGCCTGGGGCGTTAATGTTGCCATAAAACCAAGTGATTTCATCAGACCAGACAACCACATAACCGTCCTGTCCGGCATCGAGCAGAGCGTCTTTTGCAACGAAAGTGCGCGCGGCTGTCGGCACGGCGCCCTTGCCTTGATAATTACCGCCAACAAGAATTTTAGGCGCTTTGATTTTTGCGTCTCTTTCCACCGAGACATATTTGCCAGTGGTTTGGACTTTCTTGTCAGCCTTGACCTTGCCCGACACCGACGCTACACCTCGATCGCCGCCTGAGAGATAAACGAAACCACCGCGCCGCTTGATCCTGCTCGCTTTGACAACACCGCCAACTGAGATGACATTAACGCGCACATTTTGAGCTTCTTGCGCTGTCATTTTGACAATGCCACCTCGCGCTTCAACTTTGCCCTCATTGAGGATAGATACGCCCGACGCTGATTGCTTCACTTCAAACCCGACAAGCGAGCCCACAAAATTCACCGTGAACACTTTACCAGCGCCAAAAGCAACATCACCGCCTTGGGAGGTGATCTCACCTGTATTTTCAACCTGCACCGCCGCGAGCACCACGCCACCGGCGCCTGCGGTGATCGTCCCGTGATTGACAACCGCGCCGCCGACGCCATCAAGCCGCCAGCGTGATCCTTCCACGCCAGACAGGCGCGCGCTTGTCGCAAGCAGACCGCCGACATTGACAACAGCGCCTTCGCTAAATTGGACGCCATTTTGATTTTCTAAAATCGTGATGCCGTTAGAAGTATAGCTTCCGGCGATGTTAGTTGCGCCCGCGCCATCGACACGAATGAGGAGGCGCGAACGAGCGTTCGGCTGATGAGCGCGCGCGCTTTCGTGGGCGGCGATGTTAAAGCTCGACCACCTTGTCGCCATGAAAGATGTGTTTTGGTAAATATCGGTATGGGTGCCGGACTGTTCGATGCGCCCCTGCCCTTTGACGACCTTCCCGCCTTGAGGCGCGGCGATCGCAATGGAAGCAAAACTCATAGCAAAACAAAAAACAACAACACAATACACCCGATTAATCAAACTGCTCATTTCCAACTCCTTTTACAACGCTAACATCTATCCCACTTCCACAACTATAATCTATGAAACATATTTCGGAGAGTCAAGCAAACATATTGTCAACTCTTATTTCAAATTATTTCATTCTTAATTTTATTCTTCTCGTAGTGTTGCGCCAAGCGCGCGCATGAGCCTGCTGACGGCCTCAAAGGCGGTTGCAATTAGCGCGCGCAGCCCTCAGACACCGAACCCTCCACACATAAACGCTCTGCAATGTTTTCATCATGTTTACGCCTAAGAGAAAAGGGCGATAATGGGAAGATGTCCTCTTGGTTCAATCTTTCATCGATATCGCCGCTTATTCTTTGGGCAATAAAATCACCGATAGCGATGGTAAGATCATCCTCGATGAAAATCCGATTGACGACTTTATCATCGAACACTTGCCGAGGGCCAGAACTGATTAATGTAACCTCTTCCGCTGTGAGGTAAAGTCTTTGTCGTGCGATGATCGTCAGCGTGTTATCTTCCTCTTGCTCTAACTTTCCGGGGTTGTCGGATCTGACTCTGATAATAATATCATCTGCCCTCACCGTGCCTAACGGTGCCACAAGGATAAGTCTATTATTGCCCGCACCAAAATCGTCGAGCAAAAAAGCGTAACGATCTGTGCCATAATCTTCATTGATATAGAGCCCAACACCGCTCTTGCCGCCGATTTCAATGTTGCCTCGATCTGCCACGATGATCAATGTGCTATCATGTGTGTAAGCTCCAACTTGGACATTGTTGCCAATAATAACGTTGCCCTGTCGTGAGACAATGGTGAATTCAAGGCCGTCACCCCGACCATGATTTGCTACGTTGCGATGAATTCGTATGTCGCCCTGCACATCGATGATGCCAGCTGCGCCCCAGAGTCTGTCGGTGATTGTGAAAGCGCCATTTGCTTTGATGCTCATCGTATAGTCATTGTCGGCGCTGGAGAGAGAATCGGAGAGATAGCCATTGATATGGATGTTCCGACCAGATATGGAGGCTGTTTGTTTTTCTCCTACCGGGCGCCGATCATAGACATGAACCCCGTTGACATGAGCGATCAAAGTCAGATCGCCTCTGCCGACAGCGACATAGTCATGCAGATGTATGCCTTCAGCTTCCAATGTCAGGTTGAGGTGGGGGTGATCGATCGGCGCGGCGACGATCACAGCCATATATGCACGCAGATTGAGGGTCGTGCCTTCGGGCAACTGGTTCACTGAAGCCACATCGATAAAAGTTGCGTCTTTATAATTATAAGAAAAACCGCCGCCATAAAAATAGGGATTTTGACGAGTGAAAATAGCGAAGCGTCCATCTTCTCGATAGAGCGTGGGATCATCAGCCAGGCCGTCATCGAATCTTTCAATATCCCCATCGACATTGCGGCCAAACTTTCCAATAACGAGAACAGCAGGATCAAGCAACAATGTTCCGACATGAATGCCTGCAAAATTGACCGCCGCAAGATGTTTCTTGCCCGAAACTTCAGCAAAGCCGCCTGGGGCGTTAATGTTGCCATAAAACCAAGTGATTTCATCAGACCAGACAACTACATAACCGTCCTGTCCGGCATCGAGCAGAGCGTCTTTTGCAACGAAAGTGCGCGCGGCTGTCGGCACGGCACCCTTGCCTTGATAATTACCGCCAACAAGAATTTTAGGCGCTTTGATTTTTGCGTCTCTTTCCACCGCGACATATTTGCCAGTGGCTTGGACTTTCTTGTCAGCCTTGACCTTGCCCGACACCGACGCCACACCTCGATCGCCGCCTGAGAGATAAACGAAACCACCGCGCCGCTTGATCCTGCTCGCTTTGACAACACCGCCAACTGAGATGACATTAACGCGCACATTTTGAGCTTCTTGCGCTGTCATTTTGACAATGCCACCTCGCGCTTCAACTTTGCCCTCATTGAGGATAGATACGCCCGACGCTGATTGCTTCACTTCAAACCCGACAAGCGAGCCCACAAAATTCACCGTGAACACTTTACCAGCGCCAAAAGCAACATCACCGCCTTGGGAGGTGATCTCACCTGTATTTTCAACCTGCACCGCCGCGAGCACCACGCCACCGGCACCTGCGGTAATCGTCCCGTGATTGACAACCGCGCCGCCGACGCCATCAAGCCGCCAGCGTGATCCCTCCACGCCAGACAGGCGCGCGCTTGTCGCGAGCAGACCGCCGACATTGACAACAGCGCCTTCGCTAAATTGGACGCCATTTTGATTTTCTAAAATCGTGATGCCGTTAGAAGTATAGCTTCCGGCGATGTTAGTTGCGCCCGCGCCATCGACACGGATGAGGAGGCGCGAACGAGCGTTCGGCTGATGAGCGCGCGCGCTTTCGTGGGCGGCGATGTTAAAGCTCGACCACCTTGTCGCCATGAAAGATGTGTTTTGGTAAATATCGGTATGGGTGCCGGACTGCTCGATGCGTCCCTGCCCTTTGACGACCTTCCCGCCTTGAGGCGCGGCGATCGCAATGGAAGCAAAACTCATAGCAAAACAAAAAGCAACAATACAATACACCCGACACACTCGACTGATCAAACTGCTCATTTCCAAACTCCTTATTACAATGCTAACATCTATCCCACTTCCATCAAGTATAGTCTATGAAACATATTTTGGAGAGTCAAGAAAGTATATTGTCAACTCTTATTTCAAATTATTTCATTCTTAATTTTATTCTTCTTGTGGTGTTGCGCCAAGCGCGCGCATGAGCTTGCTGACAGCCTCAAAGGCGGTTGCATGACGATTTGCAGCGCTTTCAGGCGCGCGCAAGACAATGCGCAGAGTCGCGCGGCCATCGGCGAAACTCGGATAGCTGCCGATTTTGACCTCAGGGGCATCATTTTGGATCTCCCGGAGCGCGGCGGCGATATCGCCCTCGCCGAGCTGCGCGCGCACAGTGCGACTGATCCAGCGTTCGCCACCTTCAATGCGATCGGCAAGTTCGTCGAGCATGGCGGCACAGATCATCGGGACTCCGGCGAGCACAAAAACATTTTCGATTTCAAACCCTGGCGCGCCGCTGATCGGATTGCCGATGAGTCGAACATTTTGCGGCATATCGGCCATGCGCAGCCTCGCCTCGCCGACGGGTTGGCCAGGTCGATTTTGAGCGTAGCGCGTTTTGATCGCGGCGGCGGCATCTTGGTTGCGCTCCAGAGGTCGATTGAAGGCTTTGGCGAGGGCGGCGGCGGTGATATCATCATGTGTTGGGCCGATGCCGCCTGTGGTGAAGAGGTAGTCGTAGCGCGCCGCGAGCGCGCGCGCGGCGGCGATGATTTCAGATTCTTGATCGGCGATGACGCGCGCTTCGGCGATTTCGACCCCTTTTTTGGCGCAAAAGGCGGCGATCTGCTGTAGGTTGACATCCTGTGTCCGCCCTGAGAGCAGTTCATCGCCGATTAACAAGACACAAGCATATTTAGGCATATTTTTTCTCTCTTTCTTTTTCTCTCTTCTTCTGATTGCATTATAAAGATTTATAAAGATTATGAGGCAAAACAGATGAGCCAATCAGCAGAATTTTACATTGACGAACCCGCCTCGCGCGGACGCTATACTGGCCAAATCAAGATTCACCAGCAGGATGATTTTGAGGGCATGAAAGAAGCTGGGCGGATCGCGGCGGCGGCGCTTGATATGTTGGCGTCGGAGGTGCGCGCAGGTGTGCTGACCTCGCATTTAGATGATCTTGTCTATCAGTTTGCGATGGATCATGATGCGATTCCTGCGACGTTGAATTATCGTGGCTTCACCCATAGCTGCTGCATTTCGATCAATCACGTGATCTGTCATGGCATACCGGGGGAGCGCGCGCTCAAGGGGGAGGATATACTCAACATTGACATTACCTTGATCAAGGATGGCTGGCATGGCGATACGAGTCGGATGTTTTTTGTCGAAGCGCCGTCGCGCAAGGTCACGCGGCTAGTTCAGGTGACCTTTGATGCGATGTGGCGCGGCATCAAAGCGGCCAAGCCGGGCGCGACCACCGGAGATATTGGCTGGGCGATCGAAAGCTATGTGCGTGATCATGGCATGTCGGTTGTCCGTGAGTTTTCTGGTCATGGATTGGGGCGTGTGTTTCATGATGCGCCGAACATTTTTCATTATGGCGAGCCCGGCACAGGCGCAAAATTGCGTCCGGGCATGTTTTTCACAATTGAGCCGATGGTCAACCTTGGCAAAGCGGGCGCGAAAATTCTCAGCGATGGCTGGACGGCAGTCACACGCGACCGTTCTTTGTCAGCGCAGTTTGAACATTCTGTTGGGATCACCCAATCGGGCTGCGAGGTGTTTACGCAATCTCCTGCGGGTTTTGATCGGCCTCCTTATCGAAAAGAACAAGATGTCTAAAACTGATAAAACTGACAAAAAAGCAATTCATCATGCATTTGGTCATCGAGATCGTCTGCGCGAGCGTTTTCGCCGCGGTGGGATCGATGCGCTCCAAGATTACGAATTGCTCGAGCTCATTTTGTTTCGCGCGATCCCGCGCGGCGATGTCAAACCTTTAGCGAAAAGCCTATTGAAAAACTTTGGCAATTTTTCTGCGGTGATTTCAGCGCCGCGGGGACAATTGGCGTTGGTGTCGGGCGCGGGCGAGCGCGCCGCTGACGAATTAAAGCTCATCGATGCCGCGATCATCCTTACGGCGCGCGATAAGATTTTGAACCGGCCTTTGATGGGATCATGGGATAGTGTTCTTGAGTATTGTCAGCGCATTCTCGGTTACCGTCAGGTTGAGCAATTTCATATACTTTTTCTCGATAATAAGAACTGTCTCATTGCCGATGAGGTTCAACAAAAAGGCACGATCAATCATACGACGGTCTATCCGCGTGAGGTTGCCTCGCGCGCGCTTGAGCTCGGAGCGGTTTCAGTAATTTTAGCGCATAATCATCCCAGCGGCGATCCTTGCCCGTCTTCCAATGATATCAAAATCACGAAAGAGATTTCCGCAATTTTTAAGCCTTTGAACATCATCATCCACGATCATATTATCGTTGGTCGCGGTGCTGTGGCGAGCATGAAAAATATGAACCTCATATAGGAAATAAAGATGATCCCGCGCTATAGCCGCGCTGAAATGTCGAAAATCTGGACACAGCAGGCGCGCTACCAATTATGGCTTGAGATTGAATGCCACGCGCTCGACGCGATGGCGCAGCTCGGCTTGATCCCGCAAAGCGCGGCGGAGAATGTCCGCGCGCGCGCCAAGTTCGATCCGCAGCGGATCGACGAGATCGAGCGCGAAGTCAAACACGATGTGCTCGCTTTTTTGACCAATGTTGCCGAGTCTGTCGGCGAAGATGGCCGCTTCTTGCATCAAGGACTGACCTCGTCGGATATTTTGGATACGAGTTTGAGCGTTCAACTAACGCAAGCAGCCGACATTCTGCTTGCCGATCTTGATCTTCTCTGCGAGGCGTTACAGCGGCGTGCTGAGGAGCATAAGCACACTTTATGTGTTGGTCGCTCGCACGGCGTCCACGCCGAGCCGACAAGCTTCGGCCTCAAATTATTGCAGGCGTGGGCTGAGTTTTCGCGCCACCGCCGCCGTCTTGAGGAAGCGCGCAGCGATATTGCGGTGGCGGCTTTATCGGGGCCGGTCGGGACGTTTGCCTATCTTGATCCGAGAATTGAATCTTATGTTGCGAAGAAGATGGGTCTTGTGGTCGAGCCGATTTCGACGCAGATCATTCCGCGCGATCGTCATGCGATGTTTTTTGCGACGCTGGCGGTGGTGGCGAGTTCGGTCGAGCGGCTTGCGATTGAGATTCGCCATTTGCAGCGCAGCGAGGTCTTGGAGGCTGAAGAGGCTTTCACGCAAAATCAGAAGGGCTCGTCGTCGATGCCGCATAAGCGCAACCCTGTTTTGAGCGAAAACATTACCGGCCTTGCGCGCTGGGTGCGCGGACAAAGCTTGCCGACGATGGAAAATGTTGCGCTCTGGCATGAGCGCGACATTTCCCATTCGAGCGTCGAGCGCATTATCGCGCCTGATGTGACGATCGCTTTGGATTTTGCGCTCGCGCGGCTGGCTTCGGTGATTGAGGGTTTGATCGTTTATCCTGAAAATATGCGGAAGAATCTGGATCAGACCGGCGGACTGGTTTATTCACATGGCGTTTTGCTGGCTTTGACGCAAAAAGGCATGGCGCGCGAGCAGGCTTATCTTTGTGTGCAGAACCACGCGATGGCTGTTTGGCAAAAGGCTGATAGAAAGCCCGGCGATTTTCTTGCGCGGCTCAAAAAAGATAAGGAGATTAGCGGAGTTCTCGACGGCGCGGCGCTTGACGAGATTTTTGTGCCGCAGCATCACCTTGCGCATATCGACGAGATTTTTGCCCGCACGTTAGCGAGCGGCGGCGGTTAGTTGATTATTCTGTTTCGGGCACTCCCCCTCCCGCCTGCTCGATTTCGGCGCGCGCATCGGACATGAGGTCGCCCATCATGCGGCGCAGGGTTCGCTCGGAGCACTTCACTGGGAAGGCTTCAAAATCCATGATGATTTTGTCGAAGAGGGCATTTTCGCCGGGATTGCTGACGCCGGCCTCGACGAGGCGATCGATATAGGCGTCGGCTTGGGCGTCTTTGAGGCCGAGCATCTTGGCGATCCAAGCGCCGAGCTTGCGATTGCGCAGAGCAAGCGCGCGAAACTCGGCCTCTTCGCTGCGAGCAAAACCGGCCTCAAAGGTTTCTCCGCGTTTTTCAAAGCTGGAATTGTCGGACATTGATGGTTCTCCTATGCACCTCGTAGAAATCCTGTTATAGATGTGGCATATCTCCTATGATGATACAATATAATTTTATATCTATAATTTTATATCTTTCACGAACTTAAAGGAGAGCGATGTTGAACAATAACCGCCGCCGCCGCATCTATGAGGGCAAGAGCAAAGTCCTTTATGAAGGCCCTGATTCTGGCACGTTGATCCAGCACTTCAAGGACGACGCGACTGCCTTTGACAATAAGAAGCATGCCATCATCGAGGGGCGCGGTGTTCTGAACAATCGGATCAGCGAGTATATTTTTATGCGGTTGAACGAGCTCGGACTGCCGACGCATTTTATTAAGTCGCTCAATATGCGCGAGCAGCTAGTCAAGCGCGCCGAGATCATTCCGATCGAGGTCATTGTGCGCAACATTGCGGCGGGATCACTGACCGCGCGGCTTGGCCTCAAAGAGGGCGACCCGCTGCCGCGCTCGATCATTGAATTTAGCTATAAGTCGGACGCGCTCGGCGACCCGATAGTCAGCGAAGAGCATATTACGGCCTTTGGCTGGGCGACACAGATGGAAATCGACGAGATGATGACTTTAGCTTTGCGCGTCAATGATTATCTTTCGGGATTATTTATAAGTGTCGGGATCAGGCTTGTAGATTTCAAATTGGAGTTTGGGCGTCAGGTGGAAGATGATCATGCGCGCATTCTGATTGCCGATGAGATTTCACCGGATTCGTGCCGTCTCTGGGATGTGAAGACCGATAACCGCCTCGACAAGGATCGCTTCCGCCGTGATCTGGGCGGCATCATGGAAGCCTACCGCGAAGTGGCGCGACGGCTCGGCGTTTTTGTTGAACATCAGGTTGAAAGCAAAAGCAAAGTTCATCATTTAACTTCGGTGAAATCGAGCAAGACGGATCAGCAATCTTGATGAAAGCATCAATTACGATCACGTTAAAGAAATCGGTGCGCGACCCGCAGGGCCGAGCGATTGCCGATGCGCTTGCGCGTCTCGGCTTCGACCAGATCGCTGAAGTGCGGCAGGGCAAACATATTGAAATTGAACTCGGCGGCCAAGACCTCAAAACGGCTCGGGCGGAGATTGAGAATATGTGCCGCAAGTTTTTAATCAACCCGGTGATTGAGGATTACAAAATCGAAATCTTTCCCTCTCAGGAAGGAGCGCATTGATGAAAGCGGCTGTGATTGTTTTTCCCGGCTCGAACTGCGACCGCGACATTGCGACTTCGATCAAAAAAAGATGCGGCGGCGCGCCGCAAATGATCTGGCATAAACAGACGGCTTTGCCGCCGCTTGATCTGATTATTTTGCCGGGCGGTTTTTCCTATGGTGATTATCTTCGTCCGGGTTCGATGGCGGCGAACAGCCCGATCATGCGCGAGGTGATCGCTTATGCAAATCGTGGCGTTGCGGTTTTGGGTATTTGCAACGGGTTTCAAGTGCTGACCGAGGCGGGACTTCTCCCCGGCGCGCTGATGAGGAATGCCGGATTAAAATTCGTCTGCCGCGAGGTTTTTGTCAAAGTCGAATCGCAACGCGCGCCTTTCACATCATGTTATGCGCTTGATCGGGTTGAGGCGATCTATATCGCGCACCATGACGGCAATTATTACGCCGACGCAGCGACGATCGCCGTGCTCGAAGATCATAATCGTATCGCGCTGCGCTATTGCGACACAGATGGCCAAGCCAATCAACGGAGCAATCCGAATGGCTCGACACATAACATTGCGGGGATTTTCAACGAAGCGGGCAATGTGCTTGGCATGATGCCGCATCCGGAGCGCAATGCTGATCCGGCTTTATCGAGCTCACTTGGGGGAGCGGCATTGTTTGATAGTTTGCTGGCGCATTTTGCGCGATGAGCCCGCGAGCTCATGATCTCGCGCGGCAAAACGGCCTGAGCGACAAAGACTTTGACGCGATCACCGCGATTTTACACCGCGAGCCCAATTTGACTGAGATCGGCATTTTTTCGGCGATGTGGAGCGAGCACTGTTCTTATCGCTCGTCGAAGCCGTTTTTGAAAAAGATGTTTTCCGAAGGGCCGCAGGTGATCGAAGGGCCGGGTGAGAATGCGGGCGTCATCGACATTGGCGATGGTCTTGCGGCGGTGTTTAAGATGGAGAGTCATAATCATCCATCTTTCATTGAGCCTTTTCAGGGCGCTGCGACCGGCATGGGCGGGATCATGCGCGACGTGTTCACGATGGGCGCGCGGCCTGTGGCGTTTTTAGATGCTCTGCGCTTTGGCGCGCCGGATCATCCCAAGACGCGCCATCTTGTTGAGGGTGTTGTTGCCGGAATCGGTGCTTATGGCAATTGCGTCGGCGTGCCGACGGTCGGCGGCGAACTAGATTTTGATCCCAGCTATAATGGCAATATTCTTGTCAATGCGATGTGCGTCGGGATTGCGCAAACGGATCAGATTTTTCGCTCGCGGGTCGAGCCCGGCTGCCGGTTGATTTATGTCGGCGCGCGCACCGGTCGCGACGGCATCCACGGCGCGGTGATGGCGTCGGCCTCGTTTGACGGCAGCGAGGCCAGCCGCACCAGCGTTCAGATCGGCGATCCTTTTATGCAAAAGCTGCTGCTCGAAGCCTGTCTTGAGATGATGCAGACCCGTGCGATCATCGGGCTGCAAGATATGGGCGCGGCGGGATTGACGTCGGCGTCGGTTGAGATGGCCGACAAAAGCGGTGCTGGAATTACGCTCGATCTTGATCTCGTCCCATGCCGTCAAGATAATATGAGCGCCTATGAGATCATGCTTTCTGAAAGTCAGGAGCGGATGTTGATCGCGATTCGCCCCGAAGCCGAAGCGGCTCTGCGCGCGATCTGCGACAAATGGGATGTCGCCTGCATCACGATCGGCGAGGCCAACGAAAGCAAAAGACTTACTTTGCGTCATCAAGGCGAGATCGCCGCTAATATTCCGATCGAGGGTTTGGTGCATGGCGCGCCGAAATTAGATCGTGCGGTGAAGTTTTTGCCGCCGCGCTCGACTTGCGCGGCGGACGAGTTTGTCGCGCGACCACTCGGCGAGGCGCTCACGCAGCTGATGAGCTCGGCTGATTTATGCGCGCGGCGCTGGGTCTGGCAGCAATATGATCACACTGTGATGGGCGACACGCTCATCGGGCCGGGCGGGGATGCGGCGCTTGTGCGGGTTCACGGGACGCAGAAGGCGCTTGCGCTGACGACGGAGATCACGCCGCGCTATTGCGCCGCCGATCCTTATGAGGGAGCTAAACAGGCGGTTGCAGAAAGTTTTCGCAACATCATCGCGACAGGAGCGCTGCCGCTGGCGATCACGGATTGTCTTAATTTTGCGAGTCCTGAAAATGAGTTCATCATGGGGCAGTTTGCGGCGTCGGTTGACGGCATTGCGGAGGCCGCGCGTGCGCTGGCTATGCCTGTGGTTTCGGGCAATGTGTCGTTTTACAATGAGAGCGACGGGCGCGCGATCATCCCGACCCCAGCGATTGGCGGCGTGGGTTTGATTGAGGATTATCGGAAATCTATGTCGATGTTGGTATCGGCTGAGGGTTCTGTGATTGTTCTGATCGGCGAGACGCGCGGCGAGATGGGTGCTTCGCTTTATGCGAAGCATTTTTGTCCGGGCATCAAGGCTGCGCCACCGCGGGTTGATTTAGCTGTTGAGCGGCGCAACGGTCTGTTTGTTCGTGATGAGATTGATAAAGGGACATTTCTTGCGGTGCATGATGTGGGTTCGGGGGGCATTGCTGTGGCGGCGGCGGAGATGGCTTTAGCGTCGGATATGGGGTTAAAGCTCGATGAAATTGCCCTCTCCTGTTCGGCGCATATTTTTTTCTTTGCGGAAGATCAGGCTCGTTTTTTGGCGGTATGCGCGCCGGAGGGCATCGCAGCCTTAGGGGCGCGCGCGCGCGCGGCGGAGGTTCCTTTGAGAGTGCTGGGCAATAGCGGCGGTCGCGAGCTTGTTTTGCCTGATGTAAAAATCTCATTAAGTGTGCTACGCTCAAACCATGAGCGTTTTTTGCTAGAGCTCATGTCATCTGATAAAGTGTCCGACAAAAAATGACAAGGAGGTTTTATGCCTGAGATTCTCACAATGAAAGAAAACTTGCAAAAGCTTATCAAAGCGGAAGATGTCGTGCTGTTCATGAAAGGGACGCCGGATTTTCCGCAATGCGGTTTTTCGTCGCAGGTTGTGCAATTGCTGTCGCATTTGGGGGTATCGTTTACTGGGGTCAATGTTTTGGAGAACGAGGCGCTGCGCCAGGGCGTCAAGGAGTTCAGCGACTGGCCGACGATTCCGCAGCTTTACATCAAGGGCGAGTTCGTCGGCGGCTGCGACATTGTTCGTGAAATGTTTGAGAGCGGTGAGCTGCGTCCTTTGTTTGAGGAAAAAGGCCTAATCAACAAAGAAAAAGAATAGTTTTAATTCTTTGAATAATACTCAACGACGAGGTTGGGTTCCATGCGCACTGGGTAGGGGGTGTCTTCAAAAGTGGGGACGGCCTTAAAGGTAGCGGTCATTTTTTTAGGATCAATCTCGATATAATCGGGTGGCTGGCGCTCTTCACTGTTGATCGAATCGACGACGATGATGGCATCGTGCATTTTTTTTCCGAGTGTGATTTTGTCACCGGGGCACAAGCGCGCGCTGGGGATATTGGTGCGGATATTATTGATCTCGATATGGCCATGATTGATCATCTGCCGCGCGGCGAAAACGGTTGGCGCGAATTTAGCGCGATAGACGATTGCGTCAAGGCGGCATTCCAAAAGTCCTATGAGGTTTTTGCTTGTATCGCCGCGCATTTGTTCGGCTTGACGATAGATCGAGCGGAATTGTTTTTCGGTGATGTTGCCGTAATAACCTTTGAGCTTTTGTTTGGCGCGCAATTGGAGTCCGAAGTCGGATAATTTGCCGCGCCGCCGCTGCCCCTGTTCACCGGGGCCATAATTGCGCCGATTGACGGGGCTTTTAGGCCGTCCCCAGATATTCTCGCCCATTCTGCGATCGATTTTATATTTTGAATTGAGTCGCCGACCCATATTGCTGTTCCTTTAAAAGCGGGAGAAACGGACTATAGGCTTTGTGTTTTTTTGTGTCAATTTTAATTCTTCTTTAATTCTGTCGGCCTTTTTTCTTATGGGCGAGCGCGGCGATGATGCCGCGCAGCGCGCGGATTTCGGCGTCTGACAGGCCAGCGCGATGAAAGATGCTGCGGATATTGCGGATCATAATCGCGCGCTTGGCTACAGGATGAAAGAACCCTGCTGCTTCGAGTTCGGTTTCGAGGTGGTCGAAGAGGCCGACGAGGTCGGTTTTTTTTGCCAAAACCGCGTTTTGTCGGAATGAGATTGTCGCCTCGCCTTTGCCATGAGCGGCGGTGAACCAGTGAAAGGCCAAAAGCAGCACCGCCTGCGCCAAATTGAGCGAAGAAAAAGCCGGATTGGCCGGAATCGAAACGATCGCATCACACAAAGCGATCGCAGCGTTATCGAGCCCGGAGCGCTCCGGCCCAAAAAGAATGCCTGAAACCGGCTGGGTAAAAATCTTGTCGATGGCCTGTGGAGGCGGCAGCACCTCTTTGTTCATATCGCGCGATCGGGCAGTGGCGGCGATGAGATAGTTCAAGTCTTGAACAGCGTGTTGGAGTGTTGCGAAGCGGCGCGCGGCGTCGAGCACTTGGAGGCCTCCGGCGGCGGCGGCTTGGGCTTTGGCCTGCGACCATCCAGGGCGCGGCGCGACGAGCCTCAAATCGCTGAGGCCGAAATTATGCATAGCGCGGGCGGTCATGCCGATATTCTCGCCGAGCTGGGTGCCGATCAGGATGACCGCCGGAGGCTTGAGGCGGCGTTTTGACGATTGATTTATCATGCTCTCCCTTTTACAAGTTATCGGGACAGGTTATAAGAGGAAGGTTATAAGAGGAAGGTTATAAGAGGAAGGTTATAAGAGGAAGGTTATAAGAGGAAGGTTATAAGAGGAAGATTAAACAGGCGATAGAAAGCGATATAGAAAGCGAGATTGAGCGACATTGTATGACAAAAATTATGGCAAAAATCATAGTGGATAACCCGGTCGTTGAGCTGGACGGCGATGAGATGACCCGCATCATTTGGCAGATGATCAAGGATAAATTGATTCTGCCGTGGCTTGAGATTGACCTCAGATATTATGATCTGAGCATTGAGCACCGCGACAAAACCGAAGATCAGGTGACAATCGACGCGGCGGAGGCGATCAAAGAATATGGGGTTGGCGTCAAATGCGCGACGATCACGCCCGACGAAGCTCGTGTTAAAGAATTTGGCTTGAAAAAAATGTGGCGCTCGCCGAACGGGACGATTCGCAATATCTTGGGCGGGACGGTCTTTCGCGAGCCGATTGTGTGCCGCAACATTCCGCGTCTTGTGCCGAACTGGAAGAGTCCGATTGTCATTGCGCGCCACGCTTTTGGCGATCAATATCGCGCCACCGATATTCGTGTGCCGGGCAAAGGCAAGCTCAAAATCGTCTGGGAGTCGGAAGACGGCAGGGAAAAAATTGAGAAAGATGTGTTTGATTTTCCCGGCAGCGGCGTCGCAATGGGGATGTTCAACCTCGATAAATCGATTCAAGATTTCGCCCGCACCTGTTTTAACTTTGGTTTGAGCCGCAAATGGCCGGTCTATCTGTCAACGAAGAATACGATTCTCAAAATATATGACGGCCGCTTCAAGAATATCTTTGCCGAAGTTTTTGAAAAAGAGTTTGAGCAAAAATTCGAGCAGGCTGGCATTTCTTACGAACATCGCCTGATTGATGATATGGTCGCGGCCGCTCTGAAATGGAGTGGCCGTTTTGTTTGGGCGTGCAAAAATTACGACGGCGACGTCCAATCGGACACAGTGGCGCAGGGTTTTGGCTCACTCGGATTGATGACGAGCGTCTTGATGACCCCCGACGGCAAAACTGTCGAGGCCGAAGCCGCGCACGGCACCGTGACGCGACATTATCGGCTGCACCAGAAGGGCGAGGCAACATCGACCAATTCGATCGCGTCGATATTTGCGTGGACGCGAGGGTTAGCGCATCGCGCGAAGCTCGACGACAATGGAGAGCTTGAGAGCTTTGCACAAAACCTCGAAGCTGCCTGTGTCCGAACGGTGGAGCGCGGCGCGATGACAAAGGATTTAGCGCTTTTGATCGGCAGGGAGCAGGATTGGCTCACAACTGAGCAATTTCTTGACAAAGTCGCCGACAATTTCGTCAAGAGATTGGAGACGGCATGATTATGAAACCGCCTCACGCAGGCGGTCGCGCACGGCGCTGAGCGCTTTTTGCGCGCAATCGCCATTGGGACCGCCGGCCTGCGCCATATCGGCGCGGCCGCCGCCGCCGCCGCCGCCGAGAATATGCGCGCCGATCTTGACCAATTCCACCGCATTATGATCGGGCAGCAGATCTTCGGTGATGCCGATCGTCATGCCTGCGCGTCCTTTGTTGAGGACAACCATCGCGACAATGCCTGAGCCCAAGCGCGTTTTGGCTTCATCGACCATCGCGCGGACATCTTTAGCCTCCATGCCTTCGACGATCCGGTGCATGAATTTGATCTTGCCTAACATTTCGACATCTTCTTGGGTTGAGGCCTTGTTATTTTTTGGCGCGAGCGCGAGTTTGCGTTTAGCCTCGCGCAAATTGGCGACGAGCTGCTTGTTTTCATCGATGAGGGCTGCCAGTCTTTGATCGAGTTGTTCGGGAGTTGTTTTGAGGTGAGCAGCGGCGTCGAGGAGTCGTTTTTCCTGCGCTGCGAGATGTTCAAACGCGGCAGCGCCCGTGAGAGCGCTCACGCGGCGGACACCGGCACCGACCGCGCTCTGGCCGGTGATCTTGAACAAAGCGATATCGCCCATGTGTCGGACATGAGTGCCGCCGCAAAACTCGACCGAATAGGCCGCGCGGCCATCGCGGTGCGCGACTTGATCCTGATCGTCGCCCATGAACAGGACGCGGACTTCATCGTCATATTTTTCGCCGAACATTGCGAGCGCGCCGACCTCGACGGCCTGTTCGCGCTTCATGACGCGGGTTGTGGCTTGGTTATTTTTTCTGATCTGCGCGTTGACGAGCGCCTCGATCTGGGTAATCTCGCCGACACAGAGCGGCTTGGGGTGAGAGAAGTCAAACCGCAGATAATCCTCATTGACCAGCGAGCCTTTTTGCGCGACATGAGCGCCAAGCACACGGCGCAAAGCCTCATTGAGCAGATGGGTCGCGGAATGATTGGCGCGGATATGATCGCGGCGGGCGCTGTCGATTTTGGCGCGGACGTGATCGCCTTTGGTTAAGCGACCTTGTTTGACGCTGCCGATATGGATATGCAATGTTCCGGCCTGTTTTTGCGTATTGCGAACATCAAACAGATTATCCCCAGCGGCAAGGGTGCCGACATCGCCGACTTGGCCGCCGGATTCGGCATAAAAAGCGGTTTGATCGAGCAGCAGCATGGCCTCGTCTGCGGCGTTGATCTCTTCGACCAGCGCGCCGTCTTTGATGATCGCGAGGATGCAGGCATTGTTTTCGTTTTGGTCATAGCCGAGAAACTCGCTTGCGCCGTGTCGGTCGGCGAGCGCGAGCCAGACTTCTTGCATGGCCTCATCGCCCGATCCCTTCCACGCATGGCGTCCCTGCGCGCGCTGCGCAGCGAGCGCTTTGTCGAAGCCTTCAACATCGACCTCTTTGTTGAGTCGACGCAGCGCGTCTTGGGTGAGATCGAGCGGGAAGCCATAAGTGTCATAAAGGCGAAACGCCGCCGCGCCCGGAAATTTCTGCCCCGCGCTGAGCTTCTCACATTCTTTTTCAAGCAGGCCCATGCCGCGATGCAGCATATCGTGAAAGCGCTCTTCTTCGTCGTGCAAGGTTACAGCAATTGTTGCCGCTGCGCGCTCCAGCTCCGGATAGGCTGCGTCCATCTGCTCCCCGAGCGCAGGCACAAGCTGGTGCAAAATCAATTCGCGCGCGCCAAGTAAATGAATATGCCGCATCGCGCGGCGCAAAATGCGGCGCAGCACATAACCCCGGCCCTCATTGGACGGCTGAACATTATCGGCAATCAAAAAACACACCGCGCGCAAATGATCGGCGATCACGCGAAAACTCTCAGGCGCCTTTTGCGATGAAATCCCCATGACCTCTTTAATCTGCGCAATTAGATTTTTGAACAGATCGGTCTGGTAATTATCATAAGTCCCCTGCATCACAGCGGCGATGCGCTCGAGCCCCATGCCGGTATCAATCGATGGACGCGGCAGAGGCTCCAAGCGGCCATCCTTTTGGCGGTCAAACTGCATAAATACGAGATTCCAAATTTCAACGAAGCGATCGCCATCTTGATCAGCGCTGCCTGGCGGGCCTCCGGCGATTTCGCTGCCGTGATCGTAAAAGATTTCAGCGCAAGGCCCGCATGGTCCGGTTGCGCCCATCGACCAAAAATTATCGGTGCCCTCAATGCGCAGGATTTTTTGTTCGTCGAAGCTTGTGATTTTTTGCCACAGATCAAAGGCTTCATCATCTTGCGCGAAAACCGTGATGAGCAATTTCTCTGGCGGGATTTTCAACTCGCGCGTGATGAAAGTCCACGCATGGTGGATGGCCTGCTCCTTGAAATAATCGCCGAAGGAAAAATTGCCGAGCATTTCAAAGAAAGTGTGATGGCGCGCGGTATAACCGACATTTTCGAGATCATTATGTTTGCCCCCGGCGCGCAGACATTTTTGGGCGCTAGCCGCGCGCGGCGAAGGCGCTTGGCGTCGAGCGGTGAACACATCCTTAAATGGCGCCATGCCTGCATTGATGAACAATAAAGTTGGATCATTTTCTGGAACAAGAGGCGCTGAAGGTATGATCCGATGATCGTGGTTTTCAAAATAGTTCAAGAAAAAGCTGCGTATGTCATTAAGCGAGGGCATGAGACGAGAATAGCCTGTTTATGCAGATCAAAACAGGCTTTTATCTATCTGCTCCCCTGCCAAAACCCCGACGACCCTGCCTGTCGAGCCGTCGGGGTGAGGAGGACTTTTTTATCCAGCGGCTTTTTTGGGCGCGGACTGTTCAGCTTTGGTTCTCTTCACTTCTTTAACTTTTTTATCGTGGGTCACCTGATCGCTTTTGGCTTCGACGGGCTCATCTTCCTGTTCAGGGGCTGTTGGGCTTGCCGATTGCGGGGTCAATTTTTCACGGATTCGTGTTTCGAGATCAGCGGCGAGTTCAGGATGATCCAACAAGAACTTACGCGCGCTTTCTTTACCTTGCCCGATGCGCTGGCCTTCTTGGCCTTCTTTTGCGGCGAAAGAATACCAAGAGCCCGCCTTATCGATCATGCCTTCGCGGACACCGATATCGAGCAATTCACCCATTTTGGAGATGCCTTCGCCATACATGATATCAAACTCGACCATCCGGAAAGGCGGCGCGACTTTGTTCTTGACGACTTTGACGCGGGTTTGATTGCCGATGACTTCGTCGCGTTCTTTGATTGCACCAATGCGGCGAATATCGAGCCGCACGGAGGAATAGAATTTAAGCGCATTGCCGCCCGATGTCGTCTCCGGACTTCCAAACATGACGCCGATTTTCATCCGGATTTGGTTAATAAAAATGACGAGAGCGTTGGATCGCGCGATAGAACCGGTAAGTTTGCGCAGGGCTTGGCTCATCAAGCGCGCCTGCATACCGGGGAGGACATCGCCCATTTCGCCTTCGAGTTCGGCGCGCGGTGTCAGGGCGGCGACGGAATCGATGACGATGACATCGACGCTGCCGGAGCGCACGAGCGTATCGGTGATTTCGAGCGCCTGTTCGCCGCAATCGGGCTGAGAGATCAGCAGGTCTTTTATTTTGATTCCAAGCTTGCCCGAATAGATTGGATCAAGCGCGTGTTCGGCATCGATGAAGGCGCACGTGAGGCCTGCTTTCTGGGCTTCAGCGACAGCATGCAAAGCCAAAGTTGTTTTACCGGAAGATTCTGGGCCATAGATTTCGACGACGCGGCCTTTAGGCAGTCCGCCGATGCCCAGCGCGAGGTCAAGGCCGAGCGAGCCGGTTGAGATGGCCTCGATACCGGCGATATGGCCGGATTCGCCGAGTCGCATGACGGCCCCTTGCCCGAAAGCGCGCTGGATTTGACTGAGAGCGGCATCAAGGGCTTTTTGGCGATCGGAACTGCCATCTTGGGCTTCGTTGAGTTCAACAATTTTACGAGCCATAATTCTATCCCCTAATGTTTAGAACAATTATGTTTAGAACATATCCTGATTGATATGATTCCTGTGATTTATGTTATAAAGATATTGTTCTATTTTTGTTCACCTTGTCAAGAGAAAAAAGCGTTATTTTCTACAAATGTTCTTTTTTTATTCTACTTATGGCCCTATTTTTTTATATATACAATTAGTTGTAGGTTAAAAAATCCAATCAACCAATAACTGATTTTAAGACTATTCCTTGTCTCTTTTAGTTAATAAATCACTTAATGATTAAAATTTGTTCAAGAGGCATTGAGCACGGCGCGGACAGCTTCAGCGAGTTCGTTGAGTCCGAAAGGTTTAGGCAGGAAGCGTGTATGGGTGGATTGGGTGTTGGGGTTGCGGAAAGCGTCTTCGGCGTATCCGGAGATGAGGATAACTTTGAGTTCTGGGTTTTGCTGAGCGAGGGTCTTGGCAAGCGCGAGGCCATCCATGCCGGGCATGATGACATCGCTGACGAGGACGTCGATATTGCCTTGATGATTTTTTTCAATCTTGATGGCGTTTTCAGCGTCATCGGCGCGCAGGACGTAGAATCCTTGATTTTCGAGCGCGCGAGCGGCGAAGTCGCGGATTGTGGGGTCATCCTCGACGAGCAGCACGGTTGCGTGATCTTGTTGAAGCTTGATTTTGCGGGGTTTGGAGGATTTCGCCAGCTTTTTGGGTGTGATTTCTTTTGCTGCTCTATCTTTGAGACAGGGGAGATATATGCGAAAAATTGTCATGCCTTTTTGGCTTTCAGGGAAGATAAATCCGCCGCTCTGCTTGACGATTCCGTAGACGGTAGATAGTCCCAGCCCGCTGCCCTGCGGCTTGGTGGAAAAAAACGGCTCAAAGATGCTCCCAAGCGCTTCGGGAGGGATGCCGCAGCCATTATCTTCCATTTCAAACAGCACATAGTCTTTGGTCGGCATGAGAATATGATTAAGCTTGGCGACCTCTTTGGCAGCGATGTTTTTGATTCGCAAAGTGAGCGCGCCGCCTTTAGGCATGGCGTCGCGGGCGTTGATCGCGAGATTAACGACGATCTGTTCGAATTGCGTCGGATCGACGCTGACTTTCCACACAGGCTCTTTGATGTCGAGTTCGAGCTTGATCTGCGCACCGAGGAGCCGGGTGATGAGGTCGCATATATTTCGAGTGCGCTCGGCAAGGTTGAGCGACACCGGGCGCAGAGTCTGGCGGCGCGAAAAGGCGAGCAACTGACGAACGAGATCAGCGCCGCGCTCGGCGTTTTTGCGGATTTCTTTGACTTCCTTGAACTGGCCAGCGGGCATGAGATCGCACGCGCCGATGATCGCAGTGAGCAGATTGTTGAAATCATGCGCGACGCCGCCGGCCAATTGTCCGACGGCCTGCATTTTTTGCGCCTGTGCCGACTGCGTTTCGAGCCGCGCCATAGAAACCTTTTGATCTTTCTTTTGAGCCTGCCTGTGAGCTTTTTTGGATTTGGACTTACTTGTGGTAATAGATTTTCTCCTGACGCTCGTGCATTTCTTGAGCTTCAATGCCCAGTGTCGCAATAGGCCGCGCGATGAGTCTTTTGAGACTGATGGGCTCGCCGGTTTTTTCGCAATAGCCATAGCTGCCGATCTCGATGCGACGGAGCGCCTCGTTGATTTTGGGGATCAGCTTGCGTTGTCGGTCGCGGGTTCGTAGTTCGAGGGCGCGCTCAGTTTCATAGCTTGCGCGATCGGTGGCGTCGGGGAGATGTTTTTCGTCGGTTTGGAGATGTTCGATAGTTTCGGCGGTGTCATTGAGTATGGCATCGCGCCATTTTTCGAGACTCCTCTTGAAGTAAGCGAGCTGGTGTGCCGACATAAACGGCTCATCTTCTGAGGGAACATAATCGTCCGGCAGATCATCTAGCGATTCTTTTTTGTTGAACCTTTTGAGGAATCTACTCAACATCAGCAACACCCTCCGCGATCTTCGTTATGCAACAAAATATAGACAAGACGAGCAAAATTCTCAATGATTCAAAACGATTCGGAGGAAACAATGTAAGCATTTGATATAAAATGAATTTTACAAGAATCTCAAAAAATTTAAAACCGCAGACCGATTGTTGTGCCGATATGCCAGACATTTGGCACGATATCCGCCGGTGTGATGCCGATCGCGGTAGAGACGCCGACCCTGATATTTTGCGACAGGCCGATGTTAAGCGCCTCCAAGCCCCAATCGCCGCCGATGCGGATCATATGCGTCGTATAGCGATTTTTTGTTATGACGTCGTCTCTTTCTTTTTCCTCTCGTGTTCTGATCAGGCCATAATCAAGATAGATGATGCCGGTATCAAAGATGCCGCCTTGGAACTCGCTGCCTTCGACGCTCCCGACCTGCATGCCGATAAACACGCCGCCTGAGAGGCTTTCATATTTTGTTCTGGGATCGAGGTCTTCATCATTGTCTCTGACAAAGCTTGAATTAAAAAGCCAGCCAATGCCTCCCAGCCGGAAGACGCCGCCGATGGCAATGCCGGTATCGGCGATGAGCGATAATCCCTCATTATATTCTTCTTCGAATTCTACAACTTCATCGTCAGCATCGATGAGCGAGTTTCCTACATCTTCGATCACGAGAACGCCGACGCTGCCACTCGCAAAGGGCCGGGTTGCTTGCAAAAAAGAAAAGACTGAGTCGAAAGCCCCCTGCTCTTCAGCCTGCGCGATCGACGGCGACAGAGCGAGCGCTCCGAACACCAAAACCAACATTCCGGCTAATCCTTTTCCGGTCAATCCTGTCATCGTGATCTCTCCTGCGTTTATTGTGCGTTGTTATATCAGGCTCTTGCCTCGATCGCAAACAAATATCATAAAGTTGAGAAACTAAATCCGCAGACCAACCGATGTGCCAATGTGCCAAACATTGGAGATTGAATCAGCCGGTGTGAGGCCGAACGCCACAAAAACCCCAACTCTGACATTTTGCGACAGACCGATGGCCAGCGGCCCCAAGCCCCAATCACCGCCAACGCGAATCATATGCGTTAAATAGCGATCTCTTCTTTTGCGCCTGTTTGTGCGATCGTCTCTTTCGCTTTCTTCTCTTGTTCGGAGCAGGCCGTAATCAATATAGTAAATGCCCGTATCGAATACTCCCGATTGAGAAGCATCGCTTTCAAGGCTGCCAAATTGCAAGCCGACAAATCCACCGCCCGATATGGCTTGAATTTTTCTTTTATCATTGTCCTCGCCGTCATCGCCGTCATCGTCGTCATCGTGATTGTCATTGTCGTCATCGTTGCTTTCGGAATCTGAATCAAACAGCCAAAGAGTTCCTCCGAGCCTCAAAATATTTCCTAAGGTGAAACCTCCATCAACAATGAATGACACGCCCGGGCGATAATTTTCTTTGACTCTCGTATTGTCGACGATCCGATTAGCACCCTCGATCACTACGACGCCAACGCTCGTGTTCCAGAAAGGATGAGTGCTGAAAACCGAAAAGTCTGGCCCTTGCGCTGTTTGCTCTTGAGCTTGCGTGATCGCTGGCATCAAGGCGGGCACCCCAAACATCAAAGCGAGAGCTAAAACGAATCTTTTCACAATGATTTCTCTATATTTATTCCGTTATGCTGCACCATTCTTGCGGGCTTTTTTCATTGCGCTAGCGGTGCGCGCTTCGTTGGTGAAATAAAGCACGAGCGCCGACAAAACACTCATTGCGCGGTCGGGGTCCTGATTGCGCCCCATGCGGATCAATTGCAGACAGAACCAGCCCTGAATACCCCACGCATTAGCGAGCCGCAGCAATCCGATCGAGCTTCGCGGCGAAAATATTCCCGACCCAAGCCGTAAATGCTGTTCCCATCGAGGCGCGGCGTCAACCTCGCCCGCGAGGAGTCGCTTCGGCAGATTGGTGTCGGTGCATAGCGGACGCGCGAGGCCAATGAGATCAACATCGCCTGACGCCAAAGCGGCTTTCATGCCTTGTGCTGAGCGGAAGCCTCCAGTAACCATGAGCGGCAAAGAAACGACTTTGCGGACGTTGGATGCATATTCAAGAAAATAGGCTTCGCGTTTTTTTGTGCTGGCGCGTTTTTGTGCGCCCATCATGGCGGCGCTCTCGTAGTTGCCGCCGGAGATTTCGAGCAGATCGATCCCGGCTTCCTCGAGCCAGATCGCCACCTGCAATGAATCTTCGAGAGAGAAGCCATTATCTTGATAGTCGGCGGAGTTGAGCTTCACGGCGATCGGAAACTCGCTGCCGACGGCCTCGCGGATGGCGGCGACGGTTTCGAGCAGCAGACGCGCGCGTTTTTCGAGTGATCCGCCCCAATCATCTTTGCGCTGGTTGGCGAGCGGCGACAGGAACGAGCTCAACAGATAGCCGTGCGCCGAATGAACTTGGACGCCGCCAAAGCCGGTTTCTTTCGCGACTTGGGCCGCATGAGCAAAACCTTTGATGATCTCAAGGATTTGCGCTTCGCTCAGAGGCTGAGGCTGTCCGAATTGTCCTTTGGGCATATTGAGCGCGACTGCCGACGGCGCGAACGGATTTTTATTGACCGCTGCGGGTGTTTGGCGTCCGGCGTGAGAGATCTGCATCCAGATCTGCCCCTGATCGATCTTGCCCGCCTGAGACATTGCGCGCAGACGACTATATTGCAGCTCGCTCTGCTTGCCGTGGATGACGATATTGCCCGGGCGCTCTAGATGGTGGGGGTCGATCTGGACATTGCCGGTGAGCATCAATGCCGCGCCGCCTTCGGCCCATCGGCGATAGAGGTTCACATGGCTTGAGGTCGCCTGATTGAGCTCATCGGCGAGGCCTTCGGTCATTGCGGATTTAGCGATTCGGTGTGGCAAAACGCTGCCGCAAGGCAATTTGAGTTGTGAATTGAGATCGGTCATATCGTTCATATTTTACTAACCCTCGCTGTTGCGAGTAATTTAATGTGAGAGGTTGCGCAGAGCAAGCATTATATGGCAGAAGGGTCTAGGATGAAATATGACTTTTAATGATACAGGGCTCGCCGCTGATGTTCTACGCGCGATCAGCGAGGCGGGCTATGATGTTCCAACACCGATACAATCGCAAGCGATACCCTTAATTTTGCAGGGTCGCGATATTATTGGCATAGCCCAGACCGGCACAGGTAAGACGGCGGCCTTCACTCTACCGATGATTGACTTATTAAGCCGAGGCAAGGCGCGCGCGCGCATGGCTCGCACCCTGATCCTCGAGCCAACCCGCGAATTAGCCATGCAGATCGCTGAAAATTTCAAGACCTACGGGAAATATCACAAATTGAGTCATGCGCTGCTGATCGGCGGGGTTTCGATCAGCGCGCAGTTTAACACTTTGGCGCGCGGCGCCGATGTGCTGATCGCAACGCCTGGCCGCCTGATCGATCATATTGAGCGCGGCAAGCTTTTATTGACCGGGGTTCAGATTCTCGTGATCGACGAGGCCGATCGGATGTTAGATATGGGATTCATTCCGGCGATTGAAAAGATCGCGCGCCTTTTGCCTAAGCAGCGCCAGACCTTGCTATTCTCAGCGACGATGCCGCCGCCCATCGCGCGCTTGACCGGCCAGTTTATGCGCGAGCCAAAGCGGATTGCGGCGTCAAAAGGCAGCGAGACTGCCGATAATGTTCGCCAAGTTCTCATCTGGACACAGGAGCGGCAAAAAATATCGATTTTGACCGACCACCTGCGCGCCGTCGATGGCAGCGTGCTGATATTTTGCAATCGCAAGCGTGATGTCGATCGCATTGAGCGCGCTTTGAAACAGAAACAATTTAACGCCGAAGCCCTGCACGGCGGGTTGTCGCAATTTCGCCGCATCAAAGTTCTCACGCGCTTCCGCGGCGGCGAAATTGATGTTTTAGTCGCAAGCAATGTCGCGGCGCGCGGCTTGGACA
The DNA here is from genome assembly GCA_965212115.1 of Alphaproteobacteria bacterium. Taxonomy (GTDB): domain Bacteria; phylum Pseudomonadota; class Alphaproteobacteria; order JAPOUT01; genus CBDBUR01. The sequence continues at coordinate 175,639 of CBDBUR010000001.1, forward strand.
TCGCCGAGGTCGCCCATGTGATCAATTTTGATGTGCCGCAACACGCCGAAGATTATCTCCATCGCATTGGCCGCACCGGACGCGCAGGCGCATCGGGCGATGCCCTCACTTTAGCGACCGAAAAAGAAATCGAATTTATCCAAGCGATCGAAAAATTTATTGGCGGCGCTGTGCCGGTGCATAAGAATTATCCTTTTTTTCCTTCGTCGTCTTCTGCATCAAAGCCTCAAGAGCGGCCGCGCGCGCGACGCGCCTCGACCTCGCGGCGCTCGACGAAAAGACCCCCGCCCAAAAGGACCGCAAAAAGGCCCCCCCAAAAAAGCGCGCAAAAAACCACTTCAAAGCCGCGCCCGCGCCGTCCGGCGCGTTCGCGCAAGCCGCAAATTTAAGATGAGCTTTTATGCTAAAGTGATTCGTAAATTGCTTCGGAAAAAATCAACGGGGAAAATCCTTTATGCCGCAACCCTTGTCTACCGCGCTGCGGCTCACGACCGGCCTGTTCGGGCTGTGGTGGCTGCTGTCGGGACATAACACCGTCCTTTTGCTCTCATTAGGCGGCGCGAGCACTTTGTTCGTCATCATTTTGCAATATCGCATGCACCCTTTCGCTCAAACGAAAGGCCGCTTCATACCAAAATATGGGGCGGCGATTAGATATTTTGCCACCCTGCTCGTTGAGATCATCCGCGCCAACCTCCACATTGCGCGCGTGATTCTGTCGCCGTTTGCGCGCATTGCGCCGCAAGTGATCAACGTCGCGTCCGCGCAGCAAAGCAAGTTCGGACTCGTCGTCTTTGCTAATTCGATCACGCTGACGCCGGGAACCGTGAGCATCGAAACCGGCGAACACAATATCATTGTTCACGCTCTGACAGAAACATCCGCTGACCCTAGCGCGCTCGCCGAGATGGGACGCCGCGTCATCGAACTTGAGAGCCGTCAAACATGATTTTCGCCACCATCATCACGACGCTGAGCGCGATCGCACTGACCTCTTTGCGCCTGTTCGCTGGGCCTACCCTACATGATCGTGTGCTCGCCGCCAATTCGATCGGCACGAAAATCGTGCTGTTGATTTCTTTGCTTGCTTTTCTGTTTGACGCGCCCGAAAACATTTTAGATATCGCTTTGCTTTATGCGCTCATCACATTTACGTCGACCATTGCGGTGCTTAAATTTTTCCGCCGCCGCCCGCGCAGCACTTCAGGGAGCCAGCCCGATGCTTGAGCCATTTCTTTCATTGATCGCGACAGCGCTCGTATGGCTTTTGCTCGGCGCAGGCTCGTTTTTCATGCTGACCGGCGTGATCGGCCTGCTGCGCCTGCCTGATATTTACTCGCGGCTTCACGCCGCCGGTCTCACCGACACGCTCGGCGCCGCGCTCATCCTGCTGGGGCTGGTCTTTCATGCCGGGTTTTCGATCGCGGCGATCAAGCTCGTTTTGATCTTCCTGTTTATTCTCATCAGCGGTCCGACCGCAACTCATGCGCTTGCCAATGCGGCGTGGATTTCAAGAATCAAACCGATCGAAAAAAATGAACTTTAATGAACAATGAGCTTTGAGCAACACATCATCATCGACAGCTTCCTGCTGACCATCATTCTTGCGCTGGCCATTGCGGTGCTGCGGATGCGCAATCTGTTTTCGGCGATCATCATCGCCGGCGTGTTCAGCATGACTATGGCGAGTCTCTTCGTTTTGCTCGCTGCGCCTGATGTTGCCTTCACCGAAGCCGCCGTTGGCGCCGGGCTTTCGACCGTTTTGATGCTCGCCTCGATGTCGGTGCTCGACGCAAGAGAAAAACCCCTGCCTCAAATATCCTATCTATCTTTGCTCATGATGTTTTTCACTGGGTTGATCATCTTCTACGGGACGCTTGACCTGCCGCCGCATGGCAGCCAGCAAGCTGCGTCGCATCTGCACGTAGCGCCTGATTATCTCGAGCGCAGCCTGCAAGATACCAGCGTCCCCAATGTTGTAACTGCCGTGCTCGCGAGCTATCGTGGTTTTGATACGCTCGGTGAAGTGTTTGTTATTTTCACCGCCGGGATCGGCGTTCTGGCTCTGATCGGCGCGGCTACCAAGAGGCGCGATCCATCATGATGCGCCAACACGCGATATTGCACGTTGCGGCCTCTGTGCTCGCGCCGCCGATCTTTCTGTTTGCGCTTTACGTTCAATTTCATGGAGATTACGGCCCAGGCGGCGGCTTCCAAGCGGGTGTGATTTTCGCGACAGCGGCGATCCTCTACGGACTTGTGTTCGGCGTGATCACGATTCGCAAAATTTTTCCGATGTCCTATTTGCGCTGGGCGATGGCGCTCGGCACTTTGATCTATAGCGGCGTCGGCGTAGCGTGCATGATCTTGGGCAGCGCTTTCCTTGACTACGCGCCGCTCGCCAAAACCGCGCGCGATGGCCGACATCTCGGCATTTTCCTTGTTGAAGTCGGTGTTGGCGTGACGGTCGCGGCGACGATGATCGTCATCTTCCATAGCTTCGCGACAAGACAGCATCAATAAAGATGGAGAAAGCTTTTATAGAACTCATCGAGTCTGTTGATATGTCATCGAGTCTGCCCTTTGCACTCGGCCATTATAATTATTTCGCGGCGATCATGCTGATCACGATCGGCCTTTATACCGTTACAAGCCGTCCTAATCTGATTAAGAAGATCATCGGGCTTAATCTGTTTCAAAATGGCGTGTTTCTTTTTTACATTTCGCTGGGCATCATCGAAAAGGGCCAGCCGCCGATCATCATTGAAGGCGATCCGATCTATGTGAACCCGCTGCCTCATGTGCTGATCCTAACGGCGATTGTCGTTGGCGTCTCGACGATGGCGCTTGGCCTTGCGCTCGCGGTGCGCATCGGCGAGGCTTACGGCTCGATCGACGCCTCCGAAATCACCGAAGCCGATCGCGCTGAAAGTTGATCGCCGTGAGTTCTTTCATCACTTCACAATTGCCAGTTCAATTGCCGGTTCTTGCCGTGATCGTTCCGCTGCTGGCTGCGCCTGTCTGTTTTTTGTTTGCGCGGTTTTTAGGCTTGGTCTGGCTCATCGCCCTTGCCGCGAGCGTCGCGAGCTTTGGCGCTTCGATTTGGCTTGTGCTCAAGACTCATGCGGGTTCGGTCATTTCCTACCATCTCGGAGGCTATGCGCCGCCGCTCGGCATTGAGTTTCGCATCGATGCGGCCAATGCGCTGATTATGTTAATCATCTCGGGGGCATCGGCGGCGGTGATGTTTTTTGCGCGCGTCTCGATTGCCCATGCGCTCGTTCAAGATCGCCGGGTTTATTTTTATATTTGCTTCCTTCTTTCACTCAGCGGGCTGATGGGCGTCGCGGCGACCGGCGATGCTTTTAATATGTTCGTCTTTTTGGAGATTTCGTCGCTGTCGGCCTATGTGCTGATCGCGCTAGGCGGCGCGCATGATCGCCGTGCTCTGACCGCTGCCTATAATTATCTCGTGCTCGGCACGATCGGCGCGACGTTCTTCGTGTTGGGCATAGGCTTTTTATATGCCGCGACGGGGACGCTCAACATGGCCGACCTTGCCGAGCGCATCCCGTTCCTGAGCGGCAACCGCGCTGTCCAAGCGGGCTTCGCGCTGATCTTGACCGGTCTTGCGCTCAAAATTGCGATTTTCCCGCTGCATTTCTGGCTACCCAACGCCTATGCGTTTGCCCCGGCCGCTGTGACCGCTTTCCTCGCCGCATCGGCGACCAAAGCGGCAATCTATGCGCTGATTCGCTTCTTGTTTTCGGTGTTCGGCGTTGAGTTTGCCTTCGGACAAGCCATTTTGGAATTGCTGATCCTGCCTTTGGCGATTGTTGGCATGTTTGTCGCGTCGGCTGTCGCGGTTTTTCAGACAGATCTGCGCCGAATTTTTACATGGTCGAGCATCGCGCAAATTGGGTTCATCATGCTCGCGCTCGGACTTGAAAATCGCGCCGGTGTTGAGGCGGCCTTTCTCCATATTTTCAATCACGCCTTTATGAAAGCTGCTTTGTTTATGGCGATCGGCTGCATCGCGCTGCGACAGAGTGGGCTCACTGTTGCGTCGATCGCCGGGCTCGGCGCGCGGCAGCCTTGGACCGCCGCGGTGATCCTGATCGCCGGAGCGAGTCTCGTCGGTGTGCCGCTGACCTCCGGGTTCATCAGCAAATGGGTTCTTGTTGAAGCGGCGATCAATCACGACAGCATTTGGATTGCGTTTTTATTCGTCGGCGCTTCTTTGTTGACGGCGATCTATGTCGGCAAGATCATCCAAGCGATTTATTTTATGGACGCCTGTGCGCCGCAAAAAAAACAAGACGCGCCTTTATCGATGTTAGCACCCGCGCTTGTGATGGCACTCGCGACGATCTATTTCGGTATTGATACGAGGTTTCCTATTTTAATGTCGGCTAAAGCCGCCGAAATCCTATTGTCTCCCGGCGTCCAACCTGCAACAATCGTTCTGCCCTGAGTGCTGTTATGAGTCTCGATATGTTGAAAATGATTTTTTCGGGCGATCCTTTATTGCCTCTCATCATCGCGACGCCGCTTGCAGGCATCGCGATGATTTTGTTATTTCAGCGCTGGCCTAATCTGCGCGAAACCGCAACGATCATTGCGGCGGGGGCGTCATTTTTTCTTGTGCTGCGCCTGCTCGACGAACATCTCGCCGGAAGCCGCCACGCTTTCGCCCTGCCCGATCTGCTGCCCGGCATCGCGATCGCATGGAAGGCCGAGCCGCTCGGACTCCTGTTCGCCGCAATCGCATCAGGGTTATGGATCATCAACTCGCTCTACTCTTTCGGCTATATGCGCGGCAATCGAGAAGAACGCCAAACGCAATTTTATGTTTACTTTGCTGTGGCGATCGCGGCGACGCTCGGCATTGCGCTTGCGGCCAACCTGCTGACCTTATTTATCTTTTACGAAATTTTGACGCTCTCAACCTGGCCGCTCGTCGCCCATAAGCAGACCCCCGAAGCGCGCGCCGGTGGACGAACCTATATGGCCGTTTTGCTCGCGACATCGATCGGCCTGTTCCTCGTTGCAATGATCTGGACGTGGTCGCTTGCCAAAACGCTCGATTTCACCGCAGGCGGCATCCTGCCTCAAGATATGCAGCCAGCTTTTGTCGCTAGTCTGCTCGCTCTGTTTATTTTTGGCACCGGCAAGGCCGCCGTGATGCCTTTGCATCGCTGGCTGCCCGCCGCGATGGTCGCGCCAACGCCGGTCAGCGCTCTGCTTCATGCGGTAGCCGTCGTCAAAGCGGGGGTATTCGTTGTTCTCAAAATCGGAATCTATATCTTTGGCCTGTCCTTCCTCAAAGATACCGGCGCGTCAAATTGGCTCGTTTGGATCGCTGGGTTTTCGATCGTCGCGGCCTCGCTCATCGCGCTGACAAAAACCGACCTCAAAGCGCGGCTGGCTTATTCGACCGTCAGTCAATTATCTTACATCACGCTTGGATTAGCGCTTGCTCATCCGCTCGCGGCGATCGGCGCGGCGCTGCATATTCTCACCCACGCTTTCGGCAAGATCACTTTGTTCATGTGCGCCGGCGCGATCTACACGAACACCCACAAAAAAAACATCAAAGACATGGTCGGACTAGGATGGGCAATGCCCGCGACCTTTATTGCGTTTATCGTCGGCGCGCTGAGCATCACCGGTCTGCCGCCGCTTGCCGGTATGTGGAGCAAGTGGATGCTGCTCGAAGCCTCTGCGGGTCAAGGGGCATGGGTCGCGCTCGGCGTTTTGATTGCGAGCTCGCTGCTCAATGCGCTTTATCTCGTGCCGGTCGGTCTGCGTGGATTCTCTTTTCCGCACAAACAGCAAAACGGCATCACGCGCGCGCCTTTCTTTTGCGTGCTGCCGCCTGTGCTCACGGCGATGGGCTGTGTCGCTCTGTTTTTTGTGCTAGAACCAATCGCCGACTTCCTCAGCACCATCCCGTTTGAACGCGCAGAGGCCGCAAAATGAGCGAACATCACGAACAGCCACATCATCAAACCGAAGACTACCACCCGCTCGGACACAAAATCATGCCTCTCGGCACGAAGCGCGGCGGGCTGATCGTGTTTTGGCTCGTTGTTGCTGTGGCGGCTTTGCTCGTCGGCGCTGATTTCATCACGCGCCTGCTTGACGATGAGCCACACGAAGGATTCGCCGGATGGTTCGGCATCTATGGCTTCGTGATGGCGGTCTTTCTTGTGATGTCCGCAAGAGTGCTGAGGCTCTTGTTAAAAAGACCCGAAAACTATTATGACGATCTGCGCGAACGCCCGCCTTTGATCGAGCCCATGCGCAGCGATTGGTCGGAGCACGACCAGCCATGACGTTCATAACGACGATTTCAGCTCTTGCAGCGCAGATCACGCCGCTCATGCCCGCTTTGTTTATGCTCGTGGCCGCGCCTTTTTTGCTGCTGCTGCCGAAAGGCTTGCTGCGCAATATCTATCTCGTCGTTCTGCCGCTGATCGGCTTGATGCTGCTCTGGCTTGCGCCCGAAGGCCTCGACGGACGAATCGAAGCTGCCGGTCATGTATTAGCGATTGCGCGCATTGATGCGCTCTCGCGTATTTTTGCGACGATCTTTTTCATCGCGGCGTTTCTTGCGATGCTTTTTGCGTGGCATTTGCGCGATCCGCTTGAGCAATTATCGGCCTGTTTTTATGCCGGATCAGCGATCGCCGCGAGTCTTGCCGGCGATCTGATCTCGCTGTTTGTCTTTTGGGAGATGACGAGTCTATCGTCTGTTGGCATCATTTTGGCGGCGCGGACAAAGGCGGCCAATCAAGCAGCGTTTCGCTATTTGATGATGCAAGTGATCTCCGGTCTGCTGCTGCTTGCCGGGGTTGTGATCTATCTCCAGCAAAATGAGAGCATCATGTTCAACGAAATCGGCCTGACCAACATGACCGGCCTGTTGATTTTCTCTGCTTTCGGGATCAAAGCGGCCTTCCCGTTTGTCCATAACTGGCTGCAAGACGCCTATCCCGAAGCGACGATCTCTGGCACGGTGTTTTTGTCGGCTTTCACGACGAAGCTTGCGATCTATGCGCTCGCGCGCGGCTTTCCCGGCACTGAAATACTTATCTATATTGGCGCGGCGATGACCCTGTTCCCGATCTTCTACGCTGTGATCGAAAACGATCTGCGCCGCGTTCTTGCTTACAGCCTGAATAATCAGCTTGGCTTTATGGTTGTCGGCGTTGGGATCGGCACGAAGCTCGCGATCAATGGCGCGGTCGCCCATGCCTTTTGCCATATCATCTATAAGGCGCTTTTGTTTATGAGCATCGGCGCTGTGATACTGCGCACCGGAACCGCCAAAGCAACCCAGCTCGGCGGACTGTATAAGTCTATGCCCTTGACCATGTTCTTTTGCGTTATCGGCGCGGCGTCGATTTCGGCTTTTCCGCTTTTCTCCGGCTTCATCTCCAAGAGTCTCACCGTCGATGCGACTTTGCAAACTGGTCATATCCTTGTCTGGTTTATTTTGCTGTTTGCCTCTGCCGGAGTGTTTCACCATTCGGGGATCAAGATTCCGTTCTTCGCGTTCTTTGCCCACGACGCCGGATGGCGTGTGCGTGAAGCGCCGCCTCATATGCTGATCGCAATGGGCTTGGCCTCTTTGCTCTGCATCGGACTGGGGGTCGCACCCGATCTGCTTTATAGCCTGCTGCCCTACAAGATAGACTATTCAGCCTATGATCCGGCTCATGTGATCTCGCAGCTTGAGCTGCTGATTTTCTCTGCGCTCGCTTTTTCTGCTTTGGTGCTGAGCGGAATCTATCCGCCGGAGATGCGCGCGATTAACCTCGACACTGACTGGTTCACACGCGCCATGCCGCGCTTCATCATCCACGAATATCAAGAGCGCTTCACCCAAATGCAGCGTGAGGCTTTAAGGCTGCGCCGCGTCCTGCGCCAGGGCGGCACCGATCTGCTGCGTGGCCTGTTCCAGCCCAATGGCTGGTTCGCTGTCGATCATCCGGTCGGATTTATGGCCGTTTGGATCAGCGTTTTGCTCGCCATTGCGATGCTGTTCGTCTATAATTAGGCTATAATTTAGATTATGAAAATATCGGGAGAATATGTGATACCAGCAGCGCGCGATCAAGTCTGGGAGGCTCTGCGCAACCCTGATGTGCTCGCCAAGACCATTCCCGGCGCGCTCGAAGTCAAACAGACCTCGGCGCAGACTTTCGATGCGATTGTTCAAATCAAAATCGGTCCGGTCAGCGCGAAGTTCAGCGGCCAGGTGGAGATGTCGGATGAGCACAAGCCCGAAAGTTTTACCTTGTCGGGTCAAGGCAAAGGAGGAGCGGCGGGTTTTGCTAAAGGCGCGGCCTATATCCGGCTCGCCGAGGCGGGCGCTGCGACGAAGCTCACCTATGATGTGGATGCTTCGGTGGGCGGCAAGCTTGCGCAGATCGGCCAGAGGCTCATCGACGCGACCGCCAACAAAATGGCGGTGCAGTTTTTTGAAGCGTTTGAAAATCATATGAGGGGCGGCGATAGCGCTGTTCCAGCGACAGCTGTTCCAGCGACAGGGCAAAGCAGCAATAGATTATGGTGGGCGCTACTCGTCGCGGCCTTAATCGCTCTAGCGGTGGCGCTTGCTTCGTGATAAACCACCTCAATAAAGGAAGGAAACATGATTGAAATCTCAATTGAAGTGAATGGCGCGACACAAACCGCCAAAGCCGAGTCGCGCACTCTGCTCTCGGATTTTCTGCGCGACCAGCTGCGCCTCACCGGCACGCATATTGGCTGCGATACGAGCCAATGCGGCGCGTGTGTTGTTCACGTCAATGGCGAGGCCGTTAAATCATGCACAATGCTCGCACAGCAGGCCGAAGGCCAAAAAATCACGACCATTGAAGGACTCGGCGAAAAGGATAAGCTCCATCCGGTGCAGGAGGCGTTTCAAGAACATCACGCGCTGCAATGCGGCTTCTGCACACCGGGCATGGTGATGATGGGCGTCGATATTCTCCGCCGCCACCCCAACCCCGACGAACAAACCGTCCGCGCCGAGCTTGAAGGCAATCTATGCCGCTGCACCGGATATAATATGATCGTTGACGCTATCCTCGCGGCGGCAAAAAAATAAGGGGCACAAGAATACAAAATGCATAATTTTAATTATCACCGCGCCACAACAATCGACGAAGCCGCTGCTCTGCTTGCGAAATCGCAGGAGGGCAGCCTCATCGCCGGAGGCCAGACTCTGATCCCAACACTCAAACAAAGACTGTTCGCACCTAGCGACCTCATCGATATTTCAACCATCTCAGATTTGCGCTTCATCCGGCAAGAGGGCGGCCAGCTTGTCATCGGCGCGGCGACCTCTCACGCCGAAGTCGCCGCCAGCGATGACGTCAAAAACTTTTGCGGCGCGCTGGCTTTTTTAGCCAGCGAGATCGGCGATCCTGCGGTGCGTCATCGCGGCACGATCGGCGGCTCAGTCGCCAATAACGATCCCGCCGCTGACCTTCCTGCGGCTTGCCTTGCGCTCAACGCTGAAATCACCACGCAAAAACGCGCGATCAAAGCCGAAAACTTCTTCACCGGCCTGTTTGAAACCTGCCTCGAACCCGATGAAATCATCAAGCAGATTTCGTTTCCCAAAGCCGAGCGCGCCGCCTATGTGAAGTTTCCACAACCTGCATCGCGCTATGCACTGGTCGGCGTGTTTGCCGCTCAGGTTGAGGGTGTAGCGCGCGTCGCCATAACCGGCTCTGGCGCCAATGGTGTCTTCCGCCTCGAACAAGCCGAAGAGGCCTGGCAAAAAAACGGCCAGCTCAATGACCTCAACATCTCCCCCGATGATCTGATGGAAGACATCCATGCCGATCGTGTGTGGCGCGCTCATCTGATCAAAGTTATGGCGCAGCGCGCGGTCGCCTCCGCCTGAAAATGGATAAAAAAACCCTCGCCGAAGCTATCCGCTGGGAGCATGAAGGCTCTGCGGCGGCTCTGGCGATCGTCGCGCAAACATGGGGTTCAGCGCCGCGTCCGGCAGGCAGCCTGCTCGCTGTGCGCGAGGATGGTCAATTTTCCGGCTCTGTTTCGGGCGGCTGCATCGAAGGCGACGTCATCACCAAAGCACAGCAGATCATCAAAATTGGTCGGGCCGATTTTGTCGAATATGGCGTCTCCAACGATAAAGCATGGGAGGTCGGATTAGCTTGCGGCGGCAAGATCTCGATCTACACTTTGCCGGTCGCGAAAAACCTTGCTGTGCTCGAAAAAGTTTTAGAGCGGCCTGCATCGGTTTTGGAAATCAACATCAAAACCGAAGGTTTGAAACTCGCCGAAACAAATATGCGAAAGGCCAAATTGACCGAGACGCATTTACATTTGCCTTTTTTGCCGCCTTTGCGACTTGTGATTGTTGGGGCAGTTCATATTGCGTCGGCGCTCATTCCTATGGCACAGCTCGCAGATTATCAAATCACTCTGATCGATCCGCGCCCGTCATTTATTGACTCGCAAGATTTTGCCAAACTGGACGACGTTGAGATCACCAAGGAATGGCCGGATAAAATCATGCTTGCGATGGAGCTCGGCGCGCGCGATGCGATCGTCGTGTTGTCGCATGATCCTAAAATTGATGATCCGGCGCTCATGACTGCTTTGCAAAGCGATGCTTTTTATATCGGCGCGCTGGGCAGCCAGAAGACTCACGCCGCGCGCTGTGAGCGGCTCGCCGACCAGCCGAACATCGACAACATTCATGCGCCGATCGGTTTGGATATCAGCGCTCAGGGTGCTGCTGAAATTGCCATTGCGATCTTGGCGCAAATGACAGAAAGTCTGCGCAAATGATCTTTGGACACATTCCGATCAACGAAGCCGAAGGCGCTTTGCTCGCGCGCGCGGTCGTCGGGATCAAAAAAGGACAAAAACTCAGCGCCGAACATATCGCCGCGCTTGAGCGTCAGGGGGTGAGTCAAGTTCTCGGCGCGCGGCTCGAGCCCGGCGACATCGCCGAAAATGATGCTGCCAATATGATCGCTGCCCAACTCGCCGCAGGACAGATCCAGCATCCGCCTGCTGATAAGGGGCGCATCCACTTTTATAGCGCGACCGCCGGGCTTCTGCTCATGGACAAAGACAAAATCGACGCGCTCAATCATGTGAGTCCAGACATTGCGTTTGCCTGTCTTGCGCCGTTTGCGCCGACAAGCCCTCGACAGCTTGTCGCGACTCTCAAGATCATTCCGCTCGCCTGCGCGGAGAATAAAATCACTGAGGCACGAGCGCTTGCCGCGCAGGCAGGTTTCAAGATCGAGCCGTTCCGGTCTCTGGACATCTTTTTGCTGTGCACACGCGACGAGGGCAAAAAAGACATGAGCGCCAAAGCCACAGCCGTCACGCAGCGACGAGTGGCAGCACTGGGCGGTCGGCTCGAAGTGGCGCATTGCGCCGATCAGAGCGCGTCGATCGCGGCAAAACTGCGCTCGATTTCGTCTGATCTAATTCTGATACACGGCGCATCAGCGATCATGGACCGGCGCGACGTGATCCCGCACGCGATCGAGCAGATCGGCGGTCGGTTGATTCATTTCGGCATGCCGACCGATCCGGGCAATTTGCTGCTGCTCGCTGAATATCAGAACCGTCCGCTCATTGGTCTGCCTGGCTGTGCGCGATCGCCCAAGCGCAACGGGTTTGATCTTGTGCTCGAGCGCATCTTTTGCGGCTTTGAGGTCAGCGCCGATGATATTATGAATATGGGCGTCGGAGGTCTAATGTTCAGCGCGGATATCGACCAAGAGAGATATGGCTAGAAGATGATCGCTGCGCTTGTTCTCGCTGCCGGACGCTCTTCGCGCGCGCCGAGCAATAAGTTGCTCGCCGAAAAAAATGGCCGCGCGATGATCGCGCATTGCATCGATGCTGTGCGCAACAGCCAAGTGGATCAAATTATCATCATCACCGGCCATGATGGAAACAGAATCCGTGCGGCTCTTCGTGATGATACGCAATATGTGCGATATGATGTGCAATATGTTCATAATCCTGATTATGCTTCAGGCATGGCGTCATCGATTGCTTCCGGTGTGCGGGCTGTGCAAAATGCCGATGAGAACGCCGATGGCGTATTGATCTGTCTTGCTGATATGCCCGACATCACTTCTGAACACATTAATCAAATCATTCAAGATGGCGCGGATAAAATTTGCTTTCCGATCAAAGGTGAAGTTCAAGGTCATCCGGTTTTGTGGCCAAAAAGATTCTTTGTCGATCTGCTCAAGCTTTCAGGAGATCAAGGCGCTAAATCTCTTTTGCAAAAACACTTAAAGGATTCTCACGCAGTTCAAATGCGTGATAACGCCTGCTTCACCGATTGCGACACAGATGAGGCGGTCAAAAAGTGGAATCAATGATTTAGGAGACGCGGCACCTCCTGCAACACCGCGCCGATTTCTCTGTTGATGACGAGATCAGCGATGTCATCGAGGTCGGTCGGCTCGCGGTTTAAGATGACGAGCACAGCACCGCGCTGTTTCGCCAAGATCGGAAACCCCGCCGCCGGATAGACCTGCAAAGACGAGCCGATCGCCAAGAATAAATCACATTGATCGACTGCTTCATGAGCTAATTGCATTTCGGCTTCGGGCATAGGCTGTCCGAAAGAGATTGTCGCCGACTTGACGATGCCGCCGCAGCTTCGACAAATCGGCGCGGTCTTTGATTTTTCAAACTGCGCGCGGATCTCATCGAGCTCATAGCGCTTGAGGCAGTTCAGACATTTTGCATAGGTGCCATTGCCGTGCAGCTCGATGATTTGCTCGGCGGGCACGCCTGAATCCTGATGCAGGTTATCTATGTTCTGCGTCACGACATGGCTGACCTTGCCGACTTCAACCAGTCGGGCGATTGCTTTATGCCCTTGATTCGGCTGTGCGCGTGCTAGGGTCTCATCCATCGCGAATTTGCGCTGCCACGCCTCGATTCGGGTGTCTTGCGAGGCCATAAACTGGTGAAACTCAATCGGCTTGAACTTGGTCCACAGCCCACCTGGTGAGCGAAAATCCGGTATGCCCGATTCTGTGCTGATCCCCGCACCCGTGAATACCACTGCGCGCTGCCTCGCGCGCAGAAGTGCTGCAAGCTCGTGCGCCTCGTGAATCTGTGCTCTCACCGCCTCGTCCATTTACCCCTTCCATCAAATCGATTTTGCCCTTAAAAATAACGCATTGAAAGAGCAACCTCTAAAGGAAAATCTTATGACAACGAACTCAACATCTCCAGAGAAATTTCGGGGCACCGAGCGCTACATCGCCACCGAAGATCTGCGCATTGCGGTCAATGCGGCGATCACGCTTGAGCGTCCTTTGCTGGTCAAGGGCGAGCCCGGAACCGGCAAGACTGTCCTTGCCGAAGAGATCGCGCTGGCGCTCAATATGCCGCTGATTACGTGGCACATTAAATCGACGACGAAGGCGCAGAACGGCCTCTATGAATATGAGGCGATCACCCGTTTGCGCGACAGCCAGCTTGGAGATGCGCGCGTTAAAGATGTCGAGAACTACATCAAAAAAGGAAAATTATGGGAGGCATTCGAAGCCGATCAGAAAATCGTGCTGCTGATCGATGAAATCGACAAAGCCGACATTGAGTTTCCCAACGATCTGCTGCAAGAGCTCGATCGCATGGAGTTTTATGTCTACGAAACGAACAAAACGATCGAAGCCAAGCATCGCCCTGTGGTGATTATCACGTCAAACAATGAAAAGGAGCTGCCCGATGCTTTTCTGCGGCGCTGCTTTTTTCACTATATCGCCTTCCCCGATGAAGAAGTGATGAAGAAGATCATTGATGTTCATTTTCCTGAGATCAAAAAGCATCTTGTCGCTGAGGCTCTGCGCGCGTTTTACGAAATCCGCGATGTGCCTGGCCTAAAGAAAAAGCCGTCAACTTCAGAGCTGCTCGACTGGCTCAAACTGTTGATGAACGAGGACGTGCCGATGGAGCTCTTGCGCGAGCGTGATCCGAACAAATTGATTCCGCCTTTGCATGGCGCGCTGCTCAAGAACGAGCAGGACGTTCATCTGTTTGAGCGTCTTGCTTTTTTGACGCGCCGAGAGACTCATTAATTGGAGGCTCATTGATTTATGTTTGCGCATTTTTTCCACGAGCTCAAAAAGACCGGTGTGCCGGTTTCGCTGCGGGAATATCTGACTCTGTTTGAAGCGATGGATGCTCGCATCCCGCGGCATAAAGTGGAGGATTTTTATTATCTCTCGCGCGCGACTTTGGTCAAAGATGAGCGCAATCTCGACAAGTTTGATCGCGTTTTTTCTCATGTTTTCAAAGGGCTCGACACGCTCGACAATGTCGAGAGTGCTGAACTGCCCGAAGAATGGCTCAGAGCTCTGAGCGAAAAATTTCTGACCGAAGAAGAGAAAAAAGAGATCGAAAAGCTCGGCGGCTGGGACAAATTGATGGAGACGCTCAAAAAACGGATTGAAGAGCAAAAAAAGCGCCATGAGGGCGGCAGTAAAATGATCGGCACGGGAGGCACGTCGCCCTTTGGCGCGGCGGGCTATCATCCCGAAGGGGTGCGCATCGGGCAGGACGAAAGCCGCCACAAGCGCGCGGTCAAAGTCTGGGACAAGCGGGCATTCCGCAACCTCGATGACAAAGTCGAGCTCGGCACACGCAACATCAAGATGGCGCTGCGCAAGCTGCGGCGCTTCGCGCGCGAGGGCGCGCCCGAGGTGCTCGACCTGCCCGCGACGATTAAGTCTTCGGCCTCGCAGGGTTATCTTGATCTGCAGTTGATTCCCGAACGGCGCAATATGATTAAAGTCCTGCTGTTTTTTGATGTCGGCGGCTCGATGGATCCGCATATCAAAATGTGCGAAGAGCTGTTTTCGGCAGCGCGCACCGAGTTCAAACATATGGAATATTTTTACTTTCATAATTGTCTCTATGAGACGATCTGGCAGAATAATCGGCGGCGTCATTTTGAAGAGATTCAAAGCTGGGATGTTCTCCACCGCTTTGCCGCCGACTATAAGGTGATTTTTGTTGGCGATGCCTCGATGAGTCCCTATGAGCTGACCTATCCCGGCGGCAGCGTCGAACATTGGAACGAGGAGGCGGGCGCGCTCTGGCTTGAGCGCATCACCGATATTTACCCCAGCGCGGTGTGGCTCAATCCGGTTGCGGAGAAACATTGGGAACATATGCCTTCGGTGCAGATGGTCAAGCAGATTTTCTCGCAGCGCATGTTTCCGCTGACACTTGAGGGCATCGACGGCGCCATGGCCGAATTGCGGAGAGGATAATGGTCAAGAAACTTTGGCTTGTTGTCGTACGTGCGGGAGATCGGTCTTTGCACGAAGCTTGGCTCAAGCCGGAGAAATATGACTGCATCATCGCCTATTTTGGCGATGATAAAAATAAATGGCAGCGTGATGACATCACGCGTCTTGATGTGAAAGGCGGCAAGTGGGATGGTCTTTACCGGGTTTTCAGCGTGCAGCCCGAGCTGCTTGACAAGTATCGGCTCATCTGGCTTCCCGATGACGATATTGATGCCACGCCCGAAGCTGTTGAAAAGATGTTTTTGCTGCATGAGCGCTATGATCTCAAACTTTCGCAGCCGACAATGGCTCCTAACAGTTATTTTGGACAAATTGGCTATTTACAAAACCCGGCTTTTCACTTGCGTTATAGCAATTCAATCGAACTCATGATGCCGTGCATGTCGGTTGATCTTCTGCGCCGTGTGCTTCCTCTTTTTGAGGACAATAAAACTGGATACGGTATGAATGGAGTCTGGCCGCGCGCTATGCCCCAGCCCTTTTGTGCTGCCGCGCTCTTAGATGAGGTATCAATGCGGCACACAAGGCATAGCAGCAAAGGCGAACTTGATATGAGTTCTTCAAAGCAAGACACGCAGCGTGTCGCACACCTTATGCCAAAACAAAATATTCTTTTTTATGGCGGTATTCTTCGCAATGGGCGAGAGATCATGGGTGAACGCGCCATGATGTGGCCAATGTTTCGAGGATGGCGCAAAGTAAAAGACCAAATGCGATACAATGTGCGCAACAGGACTCCTCTCTCACTTTCATGGCAGCAAATGCGCCGCCAGTGGACTCAGCGCGCCGATTTCACGCCGATCCTTGGTGAGATCGCGCCCCAAAACTCTGGTGCCGTCATGCAGGAACTGCGCAGAGGATAATGACGCATAAACCCTGGCTTGTTGTCGTGCGCGCGGGAGATCGGTCTTTGCACGAAACTTGGCTCAAGCCGGAGAAATATGACGTCATCGTCGCTTATTATGGCGACGATAAAAATAAATGGCAGCGCGATGAGATCACACGCCTTGAGGTAAAAGGCGGCAAGTGGGATGGTCTTTACCGGGTTATCAGCGCGCATCCTGAGCTGCTTGACAAGTATCGGGCCATCTGGCTGCCCGATGATGATATCGAAGCCACGCCCGAAGCTGTTGAAAAGATGTTTTCGCTGCATGAGCGCTATGATCTCAAACTTTCGCAGCCGACTTTGACGCCTGACAGTTATTTTTCGCATTTTTGTCTTTTGCACAATCCGTCTTTTCGGCTGCGCTACAGCAATTTTATTGAGATCATGATGCCGTGCATGTCGTCTGATCTTCTGCGGCGCGCGCTGCCTTATTTTGAAAACAACAAGACCGGCAATATGCTCGATAAGGTCTGGCACCGCCTGACCGCACACCCTGCTTATGCAAGCGCGATTTTAGATGAAGCGCAGATGCGCCATACCCAGCCGGTCGACCAAGGCGCGCTCGATAAAAGCAGCCGCGCGCAAGATATTGAACCTCTTGCGCATCTTTTACCGAAACGGTCTCAAAGGCGGCCTCTGCTTTATGGCGGGATTTTGGTCAATGGCGAGAAAATCACTGGTGAGCGTTCGGTCGCATGGCCGATGTTTTGCGGCTGGCATAAGATCAAGCGTCAAATCAGATATGCGCCGCGAAACCCGCTTGCGCTTTTATTGAAACAAACACGCTACCAGCTCACGCGGCGCGCTGATCTGACGCCGCTTCTTTAAGGAACAGCTTTATCGAGCTGCGCAAGAAGCGTTTTGCTCGCATGCGATTTTGCTGAAACTGGCCATGCGTCGGAGCGAGCTAGCGTGAACATTTTTCCGAGCGCAAAGCCTTTCACTTTTTCTCCGATATCTGAACCCGGCGACACAGCATCGCCTTGAATGCGCATATTTTTTACACGAGGATGCGCGCTCATGATGTTATCCTGGCCGAGCGCAGCTAATGTCGATTCTGAAAGGCCTGCCGTATTGAAGGTCAGCGCGCTGAGCCGCTCTTGATCGCGCCTGACATTTGCGCCTAAAGCGAATTGCGCGAGTCCGCCGCCAAGCGAATGGCCCATAAAAACAACTTCTTATCCTTTAAGGGCTCATGATCTAAAATCATACGGCCAATGCCTGCGGCATCGCGATACATTTTTGAAAAACTGCCAACACGCTGGCCTGCATCGGTGAGGATCGTCCCTCCCCTGCCTGAGACGGCTTTGTCTCCTTGTTCAGTGCCGGCAAAAATAACTTTGACCGCTTGTGTGTCTTGGACCAATAACGCTTTAGCTTCGCCCGGCGTATGAAGAATACCTGTGCGATCATCATAAAACATGGTCAGATCCGGCGGCAAACTTTGGTCTTCCAAAATTGCATGGCCTTCGGGCAGCTCGTAATTTGTCGGGGCCATTCCAACTCCCTTATAAGAAATGCTCGCAAGATGCGCGCCGGTTTTGAATGTTTTCTGATCGGCGGGTGAAAGATCAGAAAAAGAACCGCGCGCTGGACGCGCTTGTGCTGCGGTTTTCGCGGCAACCTTCTCGTGAGACACGCGCCCCACATCGGGCTTGAGAGCTCGAAAACGCTTAAAATTCGTAAGCTGATTCCCTTGTTGTTTGATATTGTCATACGCATCCTTGACGCTCTTAGTTAAACTTTCTTTGTCAACGCTGCCTTGCGCCGATTCCGAAGCCAGCCGATTTTGCTTTTGGCTCATATAAGCGCCCCTTTGCGCGAGCGCATGGCTATAGACCTGTTTTTCTGCCTTCTTGATGCGCTTGGCCGAAAGCGGCGCATCGCCGACTTTCACTTGATGACCGCGGAACTCACCTACTTGATCGGCGGCGGGCGGTAGCGATGATCTTTCAACGGCGGCGCTCGCCGGTGGAGCTGATGAGCCAATGCGGGACATAACCTACAACATAGAATGAATAACAAAATCCACGCTTCATCTTTTCTTCATCTATGCTTCATCTTTGAGTGATTTGGTTTCACCTTTTTGTGTCGGAAGCGTGAAAAGCTGCGCCGTCGCGTCGCGGATCGGCAGCGGCATCCATCTCTCCATTTGACCAGCGCGCTGCTATATTGACGCCGCCAAAAAAGACCGTCTTCTCATCCCAAGCATGGGCACCGGGGAACATCTCCTTGAGGCGGTCATGGATTTCTTGGCCAAAAAAGTTTTCAAAATCCACTTCTTCTTCGACATGGATCCGCGGCATAGCGAGCGCAGCAGCGCAATTTTTGTAATTTTTTTTATTCTCATTGAGAAGCGGCAGCAAGACCTGCGCAATCGCCGAGGGAATGCGCGTTGATCCTCCTGAGCCGAGCATCACAAGTCCGCGATCACAAATTAGCGAAGCCGGCGCCATCATCGAACATAGCCGAACATTTTCTGGAAAAGCGCCTGCGGCAGGCGGCACGAGATCGGGTTCGCCGAGCATATCGTTTACGTGCATGCCCGTGCCCGGCGCGATGATCCCCGACCCCGAACCATTGGTCAAGGTGAGCGCCGCGCCGCATCCCGCGCCGTCAATGACCGATATATGCGTCGTGCCGCGAAAAGATTCCGGCCCGAGCAGCTCCCAACCTTTCGACGGATCGAGATCATGGCCGATTCTTTTGCGCGCTTCATGGGTCAGCGCGAGCGCGCGAGCGAGCGCGATCGGATCGGCGACCTTGTCCAAATGCGATAAAATCGCAGCGACAAGGGCGCCGCCTGCACAAGGCGGCGGATTGATCTCCAGGCGTCCGGTTTTATATCGAACTGTCAGCGGATCACGCCAGATCGGCTGGTAGTCGCGCAAGTCTTCAGCCGTGAGCGCGCCGCCCTCGCGCGAAGCTGCAAGGAGCGCTTGCGCGCCTTGGCCTTCGGTCATGAAGCGCGCGCCCTCGCGCGCCCAGGCCTCGATGGCCGCGCCCATATCCTGATTGCGCAACATTTCGCCCTCGCTGAGCAGCGCGCCGTGTTCATTCGTGAAGATCGCTTTGATCTCCGGTGTCGCCTGCACGACCGGCGCGACAATCTGAAGCACCTCTGCCTGAAACGCATTCATCTCGACGCCTTCGTGGGCATAGCACACCGCATCTTGCGCGAGCGCCGACATTTTGAGGCTCCCGTAAAGATCGAGCGCTTCAGCAAATCCTGCCGCAATGCCTGGCACCGCGATTGTTCCCGCGCCGATATGAAAATCCTGACCGCGCGCGCCGAAATCGGCTTCAATCGCGCGAATAGCGAGCGCGCGTCTGTCAGGCGCATGTTTTGGCGTGTGGCCGAAAAAATCGAGTATGCGCGTTTTGTTGTCGGGTGTGCGCAGAGCTAAAAACCCGCCGCCCAAAGGCGAAGCCATGATCGGCTCGGCGACACAGGCGGTCAGTCCGGCGGCGATCGCTGCATCGACCGCATTGCCTCCCGCGCGAAGGACATCAGCGCCAGTGCGCGCGGTCAAATAATGTCCGGCGGCAATCGCAAAAGACATATTTATCCTCTTGCTTCGCCCCAATAATTATATCCTGCGATGCGCGGCGTATTGGGCAGGAACATCGTCTCGACCGCGCCGAGCTCAAAGCCTGCTTTTTTAATCATCGCCGGAATGTCGCGGGTCAAATGACAACCGCCCGCAAGACGTTTCCAAATCGGCTCGATGCGATATTGCCATTTGCGTGTTGTGCCTTCGGGCGCGAGTCCGTGCTCACAAAAGAACAGCCGCCCGCCCTGCTTCAACACGCGCCGCATCTGCGCAAGCGCAGCCTCCGGATCGGGGATCGTGCACAGACTATAAGTCACGACGATATTATCCACTTCATGATCGTTGAGAGGGATTTGCTCGGCTTCGAGGCCGATGAACTCGACATCGATCGCGAGGTCTTGAGCGCGTTTTTGCGCCATGAGTCTCATTTCTGCGGAGGGTTCGAGTCCAATGAGCTTGCCGACTTGAGATCGGTCGTAGAAATCGAGGTTAAGCCCTGAGCCGATGCCGATCTCAAGGACGGTCCCCGACGCGCGCGGGACGATCTTGGCGCGCTGTTTCATAATTGGGCCGGTGCCGCAGCTTAAATCTACGAGTTTCGGCAGAATATATTTTGCGTAAAGCCCCATAATTTATCTCCTATTTGACTTCTATTTAACGCCCAGCTTTTTCTGGAGGCTTGAAGAAGATGTCGTATATTGAAAGACGATTTTCTTATCCGGATGGACAACGCGTGAAGCCTCTTGCGACATTAGAGCGGCTTCGTGGAATCCTGACAAGATCAATTTGAGCTTTCCCGGATAGCTGTTAATGTCGCCGATCGCGAAGATGCCTTTTTGATCGGTTGCGAACTTTTCGGTATCGACGGGGATAAGGTTTTCGTTGAGATTGATGCCCCAATCAGCCAAAGGGCCTAATTTCATCGTGAGGCCAAAAAATGGCAAGAAGGTATCGCAAGGGATATCGAATGTGCCGTCGGTGTTTTTGGCGCTCACCGAGTGGAGTTTGCCATTTTCGCCATTCAAGCTTGTCGTCTGACCGATATAGAGTTTCATTTTTTGAGCCTCCACCAAAGCGCGCATTTTGTTGACAGAATCGGGCGCTGCGCGGAAGCCGTCGCGCCGATGGATCAAAGCCAGCGAGCGCGCCACGGGTTGCAGCGTCAAGGCCCAGTCTAACGCCGAATCTCCGCCGCCGGAAATCAAAACATTTCTATTGCGAAACATATCGACTTTGCGCACGGCATAAAAAACCGACTGGCCTTCATAAGCTTCGATATTGGGCAAAGGCGGCTTCTTGGGCTGAAAAGAGCCTCCGCCCGCCGCGATCACAACAACTGGCGCTTCGATCCGAACGCCTTCATCGGTCGTGATGCGCCAGAGCTCGCCCGCTACTTTCTCAAGCGCCGTGACCATCTGGCTCAGATGAAACTGCGCTCCAAAGGGCTTAATCTGCTCCATCAGACCATCAACTAGGCCCTGACCGGTGACAATCGACATACCGGGAATATCATAGATCGGCTTCTCAGGATAAAGCTCGGCGCACTGACCGCCTGGGCGATCCAAAATATCGACGCAATGCGCTTGCAAATCCAATAGGCCGAGCTCAAAAATCGCAAACAGAGCGACCGGCCCAGCGCCCACGATAATCACATCGGTTTTGATGACATCACTCATAACTTTCCCACGATTAAACTACACAAATTAAGTGTTTATCGAGGTATTATACCCTATTTTTATGGGAATTAAAATTGCTTTTCCGGCAAATGGACGACCAAGCCATCGAGCTCGTCTTTCATATCGATCTGGCACGACAAGCGGCTTTCGGGTCGGACATCACTAGCGAAATCCAACATACCCTCTTCCATATCGCTAGGTTTGCCGGTTTTTTCGGTCCAAGCGTCATCGACATAGACATGGCATGTTGCGCAAGAGCACGCGCCGCCGCAATCGGCATCTATGCCTGGGACGCTGTTTTGGATCGCGCCTTCCATGACGGTCATGCCGTTGTCGAGATCAACCTCATGCTTGGTGCCATCCTGCTCGATATAGGTGACTTTGCCCATAGAGTCGGCTATATCATATAAGATATCACAGCGTCCACTGATACTGATAGGGGGGAATCGATAGCATGACTTTTCCAGCAGCGCAGCTCATCGACATTGGCGAACTGACGATGGCGGTCTACCAGAAAGGCGAAGGCCTGCCGGTGATTATGTGCCACGGCTTTCCTGAGATTGCGTTTTCGTGGCGGCACCAGCTTGACCCGATTGCCGCAGCGGGATTTCGAGCCGTCGCGCCCGATATGCGCGGCTATGGCGATACCGGTGCGCCTAAAAATGCCAAAGGCGATCAATCCGATGTGCCGCTCTATGACATGAAACATCTCACCGATGACATGGTCAATTTGCTCGACGCGCTTGATTGCGAGAAGGCGATTTTCTGCGGCCATGATTGGGGCGGCATACTTGTCTGGCAGATGCCTCTGCTTCATCCGGCTCGGGTTGCTGGCGTGATCGGGGTGAATACGCCTGCCCTTGCGCGCCCGCCAATGGAGCCGATCAGCGGCCTACGCCATGTTTTCGGCGAAGACAATTATGTGGTGATGTTCCAAGATTATCGCAAAGTGGATGAGATTTTGGAGGCCGACATTATGCGCTCCATGCGGTTTTGGTATCGCAAAGGGATGACGCGCGCCGAATATGACTCGCAGCCGCCGGAGCGGCAGGGCCATTCCTTCATCAAAGCCTATCAGGCCGGCGGCGAGCTGCGCGGCAAGCCTCTGTTCAGCGACAAGGAGCTGGCCGTCTATGCCCAAGCCTTCACCAAAACCGGCTATACGCCGGGCATTAACTGGTATCGCAACCTCACGCGCAACTGGGAAATCAGCGAAGGCCTTGACGAGACGATCTCCTGCCCCTGTCTGATGATCTCGGCGGCGGATGACGTCGTGCTGCGCCCCGAAATGGCCGACGGCATGGAGGAGCGCATCAAAGATCTCGAAAAACATATCATCCCCGATTGCGGCCATTGGACTCAGCAGGAAAAACCCGGCGAACTCAACCGGCTCATGATTGACTGGCTCAAAAGGCGATTTGCGTCTTGAGTTTGCCCTTTCGCCTCATGAAATTGCCGCGCCTAGCGCGCAGCGCGCTCAAAAAGCGATGCCGATCGTGAAACCGATATGCCAGCGATCAAATGAATGATTATGATAACCGCCATCAATCCCGATCGAGAGGTCGCGCAGCCACGCAATGTTGCCGGTATAAGCAAGAGCCGCAACCCCGCCAAAACTGACGCCGATTTTTTCATCCATTTCATCGACTTTGATGCGCACACCGTCATTGTTTCTCTGGAAGTGCGAGAGCACCGCAACCGACGGCCCGACATAGCCAAACAGATGAATATCCATTTGCGGCAAAAACCCGATCATCACGCCGAGCGAGGCGCCCGGATTAATCCCCCAGCCCTCAGAGTCGAGGGTGACGAAATCGGAGCTGGCGTCGCCGCGCCGATCTTTGCTGGTCGGATCGCCTAAAATCGCGACGCCGGTATAGAGGCCGCTGGTGAGCCATACATCACTCGACCATGCTTCCCAAATCCCGACCGCGCCGAAGCCGTTGAAAACAAGAAAATCGTCTTCGCCAAACCCGATCGACAGCGCCGTGATCACCGGAACGCCGCCACCCATAGATATGCTGTCTTTGCTTTGCGCGGTCGTCACGAGCACAACGGGGCTGAGCAACCACATCACCAACATCATGCGTGAAAAACGCATCGAATCACCTCCATAGATCGTTGAGGCTCACATCATAGGCGATTCTTGCGCTCATGCGCGGATAAAATGACGGAAGCCGTCGCGCAGGGGGCGGATGTTTCGACCGGCCTCATCGACGGCGACGACGCCGCGCGCCTGATCGACCACCTCGCCGATCAAAGTGAGTTTTGTCTTTGAGGCCTGTGCGGCAGCCTTCAATTTTTCTGCGCGGCGCGGCGCAACAGCAATGAGCAATTCGTAATCGTCGCCGGCATTGAGCGCGAGGCGGCGCAAAGCGTTGAGGTCGGACTGCGCGCGGCGCGCGGCACGTGAAAGCGGCAGATGATGCGTCCGGATCACAGCGCCGGTCTGGCTTTCTCGACAAAGATGAGCGCAGTCGGCCATGAGGCCGTCGGATAGGTCGATCGCCGCATGAGCAAGCCCGGACAAATGCCGTCCGAGATCAAGGCGCGGTTCGGGATAGAGATAACGCCGTGCTAGAGTCTTATCCTGTGAATATTGCAATCCGAGCGCCGCATCGGCGAGATGGCCGGTCACATAAAGCTGGTCGCCCGATCGAGCGCCGTTGCGGCGCAGCGGCTTTTTGACTTCGCCGATAATTGTCGCGGAAAATGTCGCGGCGTGATCTGTCGTCATCGTATCGCCGCCAGCGAGAATAACGCCATAACGTTTTTGCGCGCGCTGGCAGCCTTGCGCGAATTTTTTAATTTCAGCAAAACTTGTCGTCTTTGCGAAAGCGGCGGTCAAAAACCAATAGAGCGGCGCAGCACCCATCGCTGCTAAATCCGAAAGACTCGCGCGCACGATTTTTTCACCGATCGCCTGCGGCGGATCATCGCAGCGGAAATGAAGACCGGCGACAAAGCCATCGACGCTGACGACGAACTCTCGGCCACGGCGCGGCGCAATCAGCGCGGCATCATCGCGCAAACCGAAAGCGCCGCCGAAATCTTTTGCAAGCGGCGCAAACAGAGACTCGATCAGATCAAACTCACTTTTAATTTTGCTTTTGCTTTTGCTTTTATTGAGCATTTTTGATTTTATCCAACACAGCATTGGCCATCGCGGCGGTTTTCTCGTCGAGCAAATCGTGAGCGACATCGATATATTGGTGAACGATCTGCGACTTCGCCGCTTCTTTATGAGCTCCGACTTCACAGACACCGGCGCGCAAAATGGCGAGCAAAACCTTATCGAGTCGCTCAAGAGGCCAGTTCGACGGCAAATGCTGCGCGATCAATTGATCGAGCTGATCTTTGCACGCGACGACATCTTGGACGACAGTTTCAAAGTGAAGCCGGATATTTTGATCGGCCAAGCCTTTTTGCCAATCGGGGAAATCTTTGAGGACGCGCGCGAGGCTAGTTTCGGCAACATCCATTTGATAGAGCGCTTGCGTGATATAGAGTCGCGCTTTATTTTTCACGCGACCTCGATCAACGCCAGACAGGCCTCGACCGCGCCGCCGCCCTTATTTTCGCCGCTGGGATCGGCGCGATGGCGCGCCTGCGCTTTATTTTCGACGGTCAAGATGCCATTGCCGATCGCGATCCCCTGCTCGACTCCGAGCGTCATCAGTCCCCAGGCCGACATTTCGCTGACGATTTCATAATGCGTTGTCTCGCCGCGAATGACGCATCCCAGCGCCACATAGCCATTATATTTGCCATTATATTTTTTTGATTCCGCCGCGCGACGAATGGCCGGAGGAATTTCGAGCGCACCAGGCACTTGGATGAAATCGGCAGCGACTTGGCGCTTTTGGATCATAGCGCGAGCGCCCTCGTGGAGCTGGTCGGAAATATCTTGGTAAAAGCGCGCTTCGACGATCAAAAGCCGCGTCATCTTTCTTGTTTGCTCAGCACAGGCCGCCACCCGACGATTTTGAGGCCATAGCCTTCAAGGCCTGGCACTTTGAACTCAGTGTCGGAGAGCAGGATCATTTCACGCACACCGAGATCGAGCAAGATTTGCGCGCCCGCGCCATATTCAACGAGCCGCTCGCCTTTGAGGCCGGAATGATCGCGCGGGACGCCGCCGCCTTCGAGCTCGGAGAATAAAGGGCTTTGATCGGGATGGAGCAAAACGAGCGCGCCGCGTCCTTCTTGATCGATCAGCTCCATCGAGCGCCGCAGCAGATGCGCGCGCGCGCTGATTTCGCCGAGCATATCCTGCCGGACATTGGCGACATGCATACGGATCAAAACGGGCGCGCCGTCGGTGATGTCGCCTTTGATGAGCGCGGCGTGATAGGTGCGATCATTTGTGCTTTCATAGAAGTTCATGGTGAAGTCGCCGCCATATCGGCTGCAGAAGGGCTCTTGCGATCGGCGGCGGATGAGGCTGTCGTGCTGGCTGCGATAGGCGATCAGATCGGAGATCGTCGCGAGTTTCAACTGGTGATGCTGCGCGAAGCTCACGAGATCAGGCAGCCGCGCCATTGTGCCGTCATCTTTCATGATTTCGCAGACGATGCCCGAAGGATTAAGTCCGGCAAGACGCGCAATATCGACGATCGCTTCGGTATGTCCGGCGCGCACGAGGACGCCGCCATTTCTCGCCGCAAGCGGAAAGATATGCCCAGGACGAATGATGTCGTCGTCGGTTTTTGTCTGGTCGATCGCGACAGCGATTGTGCGCGCGCGGTCCGCCGCCGAAATGCCGGTCGTCACGCCTTCGCGCGCTTCGATCGAGTCGGTGAACGCGGTGTGCGAAACGCTTTGATTATGCGTCGGCATCAGCCCAAGACCCAGCTCCTGAATGCGCTGCTGCGTCAAACAAAGGCAGACCAGGCCGCGCGCATATTTGACCATGAAGTTGATGACATCGGGCGTCGCCATCTGCGCCGGAATGACGAGGTCGCCTTCATTTTCGCGGTCTTCGGAATCGACGAGGATAAACATGCGTCCGTTGCGCGCCTCGTCGATGATCTCGTCGATCGGCGAGATGAATGCGTAATCCTCTTCTTTATAGCGTGGAATTGCAGCCATATTTTTTCTCCATCAATTGGGCAACATAGCGCGCGACGGCGTCGACTTCAAGGTTGAGGCGATCGCCGACTTTCAGCGCTGCCCATTTTGTCACGGCGAGCGTGTGGGGAATGAGCATCACCTCGAAGTCATGGCCGCGGACTTCATTGACGGTCAGAGAGACGCCGTCGAGCGCCAACGAGCCTTTCGGCGCGATCAGGTGAATGAGTTTTTCAGGCGCGCGCAAGGTCAAGGCGCAGTTTTTGCCTATGTTTTTGATGTCGATGACTTCAACGACGCCATCGACATGGCCGGCGACGATATGGCCATCGAGGCGTCCGCCGACTTCGAGCGCGCGTTCAAGATTGACGGCGCTGCCCTGATCCCAAGACGCCAAACTCGTGCAGGAGAGAGTTTCGGGCGACACTTCGACAGCGAAATGTTCGGCGGCTTTATCGACGATGGTCAAGCACGCGCCGGAACACGCGACCGACGCGCCGATCGGCATGGCGGTAAATTCGGGCGGCGCAGTGATCGTGATGCGCGCGCCAGCATTTGTCTTCTTGACTTCAGCGACTTCGCCGACGGCCTCAATGATCCCTGTGAACATTTTTTGTTTCCTTTTTTGTTTCCCTTTTTATTTCTTTGACCCGTTCGAAGGTCATCATCATATCACGCCCCACCGGCTGCGACAATAAAGGTCGGAAATGCGGCGTCTCATCGAGTCGATCAAACCCCATCCCGGCGATTGCCGCGACGCCATCGCCGCCGATCAGCAGTGGTGCCGTAAACCAGACAATGCGATCGACGCAATCCGCGCGCAAGAACGACGCCGCAATGCGCGATCCGCCCTCGATGAGAAGCCGCGTGATCCCTTCATCTGCGATCATGCGCAGAGCCTGCTGGATGTCGATGAGGCCGCTCGCTTTGTCGATATCAGCATTGAATAGTTTAACGCCCGATGATGTTAAAGCCTCGCGGCGATCGAGATCGGCATCTTCGCGGCAGAGGATCCAAAGCTCATGTTCGTTGGCCATCCGAACGAGCTTGGAAGTCAGATTGATCGACAAATGACTATCGGCGACGATGCGGATTGGTGTGCGCTCCTCCATGCCGGGCAGACGGCAAGTCAGTTCGGGATCATCGGCGAGCGCGGTGCGTGATCCGACCAGCACCGCATCATGACTGGCGCGCAGCCTATGCGCATGACGCCGCGCCAGCTCCGATGTTATCCAACGACTATGCTGACTCGACGATGCAATCCGACCATCAAGACTCGCACCCGCTTTTAACGTCACCAGAGGACGCCGCAAACGCCGATGAAGCAAATAACCCGCATTCAAAGAAGCCGCCTCATCGGCAAGGACATCACCAACGACTTCAATACCCGCTTGGCGCAGAGCTTCAAGCCCTTTGCCATTGACGCGCTCGTCGGGGTCTTGCAGCGCGCAGATGACTCGCGCGACTTCAGCCTTCACCAGAGCCTCGACGCAAGGCGGTGTTTTGCCTTCATGCGCGCAGGGCTCCAGCGTGATAAAGACATCAGCGCCGCGCGCGCGCGCGCCTGCGCGCGCGAGCGCTTCGGTTTCGGCATGGGGCTGACCGCCTGGCTGCGTCCAGCCGCGCGCGACGAGTCGATCGTCACGCACGATCGCACAGCCGACCGCCGGATTAGGCGCAACCCGCCCCAGCCCGCGCGCCGCGAGCGTCAGCGCATTATCCATCCAACGTTCATCCGACAGGGTCATTTTTTCTCAATCTCGCTGATCTCATCGACGAAATGTTCGAAGTCGCGCGCCTCGCGGAAATTTTTATAGACCGAAGCAAAGCGGATATAAGCAACCTCATCGAGCGCAGCGAGTCCCTCCATAACGAGCGCGCCAATGGTCTGCGCGGGTATGTCGCTTTCACCTTCGCTCTCCAAGCGGCGGACGATTCCATTGACCATGCGCTCGATGCGGTCGGCGTCGATGGACCGCTTGCGCGTCGCGATCTGGATCGAACGCGCGAGCTTGTCGCGATCAAACGGCATGCGACGCCCTGCCCGCTTGACCACATATAATTCGCGCAATTGGACGCGCTCGAAAGTCGTGAAGCGGCCGCCGCAGCCAGAACAATGTCGGCGGCGGCGGATCGCGTTATGGTCATCAGTGGCGCGAGAATCCTTGACTTGAGTGTCATCATGGCCGCAATAAGGGCAGCGCATCACTCAGCCTGATAGATCGGGAACGCACACAGGAGCTCGTGCACTTGAGCGCGCAAATGAGGCGCAGCTTGCTCGATCTGCCCATTCTTCATGGCGTCGAAGGCCTCGCAGATGAGCTCGCCGGCGCGGCTGATCTCGTTGATGCCAAAGCCGCGCGTCGTGCAGGCGGGCGTCCCGACCCTGATCCCCGATGTCACACGCGGCGGCAGCGGATCAAACGGAATGCCGTTTTTGTTGCAGGTGATGTTGACCTCTTCGAGCTTTTCTTGAGCGTCTTTGCCGGTGATGTTTTTTTTGCGCAGATCAACGAGCAAGAGGTGCGTGTCGGTGCCGCCGGAGACAATGTCGAGTCCGCCTGCAATGAGCGTCTCGCCGAGCGCTTGAGCATTGTCAATGACGGCTTGGGCGTAGGTTTTGAATTCGGGCGCGAGCGCCTCGCCCAGCGCGACGGCTTTGGCAGCGATCGTGTGCATCAGCGGTCCGCCTTGCAGGCCGGGGAAGATCGCGGAGTTAATTTTTTTACCGATCGCCGCGTCATTGGTGAGGATCATGCCGCCGCGCGGTCCTCGGAGGGTTTTGTGGTTTGTGGTCGTGACGATGTGCGCGTGAGGCAAAGGCGAAGGATAAAGTCCGGCCGCGACGAGTCCGGCAAAGTGCGCCATATCAACGAGCAAAAAAGCGCCGACTTCATCGGCGACGGCGCGGAAAGCGGCGAAATCGATATGTCGCGCATAGGCCGAACCGCCCGCGATGATCAGTTTCGGGCGATGGGCGTGAGCCATTTTGCGCAGCGCGTCCATGTCGATGAGGTGGTTGTCTTGTCGCACACCATATTGCACTGCCTCGAACCATTTGCCCGAAAGATTAGGCGCTGCCCCATGACTAAGATGACCACCGGCATCGAGGCTCATGCCGAAGACCTTATCGCCGGGCTGGATCAACGCCGCCATCGCGCCGAGGTTCGCCTGCGAGCCGGAATGAGGCTGAACATTGGCATAGGCGCACTCAAAGAGCCGACAGGCGCGCTCAATGGCGATTTTTTCGGCGACATCGACGAAATCGCAGCCGCCATAATAGCGCCGTCCGGGATAGCCTTCGGCGTATTTGTTGGTCAAAACCGAGCCTTGCGCTTCGAGCACGGCGCGCGAGACGATATTTTCCGATGCGATCAATTCGATTTGGTCTTGCTGGCGACGCAGCTCGTCGGCGATCGCGGCGGCGAGGTCGGGGTCGCGCCCAGCGAGGTCGGCGGTGAAGAAATCATCCCGATTATCGGGCGCAGAAACTATTTTTTCGGAGCGAATGGCCATTTTTTCCTTCTTAACTTTATGCTATTATACATCTTCACCGCTTGAAACACGAGAAAATTGAGAGAGAAAATGACAAATCTATCTTTGGCAAAACTGCTTCACAAAAGCAGGTCACCTATCTTCATAGCTCTTTTAATGACATCAAGCTTTTTCATAGCTGGTTGCGCAACCTCCCCATCTCTGTCGAATGCAGTTCTCGAAGAGGATATCCAAGCAGTGAGTGCTGCACTCAAAGGAGGTGATCACGACGTCAATGCCCGTTATTCTAACGGCACGACCCCTCTACATCAGGCGGCGCTCAAAGGCCAGAACAAAATCGTAGCATTGCTTATCCAAAACGGTGCCCGCGTCAACGCGAAAATAATCAAAGATAATGGAGAAATAGATGACGCCACTCCACTTCATCTGGCAGTGCTAAATAGCCATGAGAAAGTCGTTGCTTTGCTGATCCGAAAAGGTGCTAACGTCAACGCCCGTTATTCTAACGGCACCACACCCCTAGATCAGGCGGTGATCAAGGGCCAGAACAAAATCGCTGCTTTGCTGATCCGAAAAGGCGCCAACGTCAATGCGAAAAGATACGGCACCGTTGGAGCAATATTTACCAAGGGGACTGTGAACGGTCGCTCAGTCGTAAGCAAGGACGTAAAAGGCGGCGGAATCACTCCACTGCATGAGGCGGCAGTTAAAGGCCATGAGAAGCTCGCTGCTTTGCTGATCCGAAAAGGTGCCAAAGTGAATACACCTGATACAAAAGGCCGAACACCCCTGCATTGGTCAATATGGGATGGCTACTTCAGGTTTTCTTTTTCTGAAAAGAAAGAGTCAAGTGATACCAAAGCTTCACGCAAAGGCTATATCAAACTTGTAAAGCTCCTGATTAAAAACCGCGCCAACATCAATGCCGTTGACAGACAAGACCAGCAGACTCCACTGCATTGGGCGGCATGGGTCGGCAATGATGAGATCGTGGATTTTTTGATTCAGAAAGGCGCTAGCATTAATGTTCGTGATAAGGCAGGCAAAACGCCTCTAGCTTTGGCAGAGGAACAAGGAAAAGGCAAGGCAGCCCGCATATTAAAAAAGGCTGGCGCGCGCAAGTAAAACACCGAAAAGATAGAGCGCTCGCTGCCGTGCTGTTTGGCCATGCCCCGCCGCGCCTGCTATAATCGTGTCCTCAATAGGAGGAAGGGAGAAACCTATGTTCGTAAGATTCGTTTTTGCTATCTTGCTCGGCTTGGCCGTGCTGGTGGGTGGGCCGCTCGCACCGCAGACGGCTCGTGCTGATCCGCAGGCTGATTTTAAAAAAGGCGACACGGCCTATCAGGCCAAAGACTATGCCACAGCTTTTCCATTGTTGCGCAAAGCGGCTGAACAGAGTTATGCGCCAGCACAATTTCTTCTCGGGATTATGTATGATGAAGGACAGGGTATCGCGGAGAACAACCGCGAAGCTTTGCGCTGGTATCGCAAAGCTGCTGATCAGGGTTTAGTTCAAGCGCAATTTCTTCTGGGGATTGCCTATGCTGACGGACAGAGTGTCGCGCAGGATTACAGCGAAGCTTTGCGCTGGCATCGCAAAGCTGCCGAACAGGGTTTCACGCAAGCGCAGCTTCATCTTGGTCTTATATATTTTGGAGGGATTGGCGTTGCGCAGGATTTAGTGCAGGCGCATCAGTGGTTAAATATCGCGGGCGCTTTTGATCGTAAAAACGCAAAAGAGGTTCGACAAAATATCGAAAAAGAAATGACCGCTGAACAAATTGCCGAAGCACAAAGAAAAGCCACTCAATGGCGGCGGGCAGACAAAAAACGGCGCAAATAAATCTACACCCTCACGCGGCGCTGCGGGTCCAGACCGAGCGCAACGCCTTCACTAAAGCATCCATTTTCTCATTGTCATGCACAGGCGAGGGCGTCAAGCGCAGGCGTTCGGTACCGCGCGGCACGGTCGGGTAGTTGATCGGCTGGACGTAAATCCCATGATTTTCTAAAAGATCGCGGCTGATCCGCGAGCACTCCACTGGGTCTTTGACCATCACCGGCACGATATGGCTCTGAGAGACAAGCACAGGCAGTCCGGCCTGCGCCAGCGACGACTTCAACCGCGCGGCGTGGTCATGGATGAGCGCGCGCTCGATCTGGCTCGCGCGCAGGTGCCGTATCGATGCCAGAGCGCCCGCGGCCAAAACCGGCGAGATCGCTGTGGTAAAAATAAACATTGGCGCATAAGAGCGCACCGCATCGACAAGCCGCGCCGACGACGCAATATAACCGCCCTGTGTGCCAAACGCCTTAGCGAGTGTGCCCTGCATGATGTCGATTTGATCAGCGACGCCATCGCGCTCGGCGACGCCGCCGCCCTGCCCGCCATAAAGACCGACAGCGTGGACTTCATCTAAATAGGTCAGCGCGCCATATTGATGAGCCACCTCGCATAGCTCTTTGATTGGCGCGATATCGCCATCCATCGAATAGACCGACTCAAACGCAACCACTTTCGGCGCGTTTTTGTCGGCGGCCTCAAGCAAAGACTTCAAATGTGCGGCGTCATTATGGCGAAAAATATGCTTTGCGCCGCCGCCATGACGAATGCCCTCAATCATCGACGCGTGATTGAGCTCATCGGAAAACAGAATACAGCCGGGCAATAATTTCGTCACAGTGCTGAGCGTCGCCTCATTGGCCGCATAGCCCGAGGTGAATAACAAAGCTGCCTCTTGACCATGCAGATCAGCGAGTTCGCGTTCGAGCTCGATGTGATAATGGTTCGTGCCGGAGATATTTCTCGTGCCGCCGGCGCCGGCGCCGGTTTGATCGAGCGCGTCGTGCATCGCGGCGATGACTTTCGGATGTTGTCCCATGCACAGATAATCGTTGGAACACCAAACGATGATCTCGTTTTTTTGCTGCCCGCTCTGCCACACGCCGCGAGGGAAATTGCCGCGGCGACGCGTGATATCGGCAAAGACGCGGTAGCGCCCTTCTTGATGAAGCCGCGCGATTGCCTCGGCGAACTTATCTTCGTAAAATTGTTTGTAGCTCATTTAGCTGCTCTAGCTGCTCTATTTGTCGGGCATTATACTACTATTATAATGCTATTATGCGCTTTATGTCAGGAGGGAATTATAGTTTTTCTGGACGCCATCCATCGACGCGGCCGCGTCGATTGCGTCAGAGCGCGTGGGTGCGGCGGCTGGTCGATGAGGCGCGGCTCAGCGTTGACGATCTAATCTGGCCGATTTTCCTCACCGAAGGGCCAGACCCCGAACCGATTGCCTCAATGAAGGGCGTCGAGCGGCTGCCGATCTCGAAAGTTGCGCAAGCCGCCGAACAAGCCGCGCGGCTCGGGATTCCGGCGGTTGCACCCTTCCCTCACACGGCCATAGACAAACGCGACGAGCAAGGCAGCGAGGCGCTCAATCCCGACAATCTCGTATGCCGCGCCATTCGTGAGCTCAAGAGAGCAGCGCCTGATCTCGGCATCATCTGCGACGTCGCGCTTGATCCCTATACGAGCCACGGTCATGACGGCATCGTGCGCGACGGCAAAATCCTCAACGATGAGAGCGTAGCGCTTCTCGTGCAGCAGGCTCTTGTGGAGGCCGAAGCGGGCTGCGACATGCTTGCGCCGTCCGACATGATGGATGGCCGCATCGGCGCGATTCGCGCCGCGCTCGACAGAGCGGGTCATCAAGATAAGATGATTTTATCTTATGCGGCCAAATATGCGTCAGCGCTTTACGGCCCGTTTCGTGATGCTGTCGGCGCGGGGGGTGTGCTTCAGGGCGACAAGAAGACTTATCAGCTATCGATCGCCAATAGCGACGAGGCTCTGCGTGAAACGGCGCTTGATATTCAGCAAGGCGCGGATATTGTTATGGTCAAGCCGGGTTTATTTTATTTAGACATCATTGCGCGGGTCAAGGCATCGTTTGGGGTTCCGGTTTTTGCCTATCAGGTTTCGGGCGAATATATGATGATCACCGCTGGTGCCGAACAAGGCGATATGAACCGCGACGCCGCGATTTTAGAAAGCTTGATCGCTTTGCGTCGCGCAGGCGCAGATGCGATCTGCACCTATTTTGCGCCTGAAGCGGCAAAATTACTGCAAGGCTAAATATCATTTCAGTTTTTGATAATTGCTGTGTTGATATATAAGCGGGCGGCCTGGGATCTGACTCATCGCGACCACTTCGCCGATGATGATCAGATGGTCGCCCGCCTCAAACTGACTATGACGCCGACACTCAAAGCAAGCGAGCGCATCTTTAATGAAAGCGACGCCGGAAGATTTTCGCACGAACTGATCGCCGATCAATTCGTGCTGCGCATGACGCGCGC
Organism: Alphaproteobacteria bacterium; assembly: GCA_965212115.1. Lineage (GTDB taxonomy): Bacteria > Pseudomonadota > Alphaproteobacteria > JAPOUT01 > CBDBUR01. Next base: position 210,038 of record CBDBUR010000001.1, read on the forward strand.
AAGCAATCGAGAGATCGCTCTGGTCTTCATTAAGCACACTGATCGCAAAATGCGCTGCCTGAGCAAACAGCTCAAAGGCGGCGGCGTCATGTCCGAGACACCACAACACAAGCGGCGGCGTCAATGAGACGGACGAAAAAGAATTGACCGTCAAGCCAAAAACGCGTGTCGGCGTCGCGGCCGTGACGATCGTCACGCCGGTCGCAAACTGACCGAGTGCTGTGCGAAAGGCGCGCTCATCGGCTATATTGGCGGTATCGCGGAGATTTGACATTTTTGTCTCTCTTTCTTTCGTTTTTAGGCGATATCAAGGTCAAAAACAAATAATATGGCCGACACGAAAACTTTATAGTCATTTTATGGAAATTGTTTATGGAAATTTTAGCGCTATATCCTTGGCAAATGTGGGCTGTTTTTGGGGTCATCGCGGCGGCGATTGCTCTTTATATGACGGAGCGGATTCCGATTGTTCTGTCGTCGCTGGCGATTTTGACGACGTTGATTTTATTTTTTCATTTTTTTCCGCTGATGATGGAGAACACCACCAGCCCTGATGCGCAGTCTCTGTTGATAGGGTTTGCCAATCCGGCATTGATCACGATCATGGCGCTGCTGGTGATTGGTCAGGGGATGTTTCAATCGGAGGCGCTCGAGGAGCTGACCCGTTTTTTTGTTCGCTTGGGGAGAACTCATGCGCGATTTGCGATTTTTGCGATTTTGGTTTTGGTGTTTTGCGTTTCGGCGTGGCTGAATAATACGCCGGTGGCGGTGATGTTCATTCCGGTTCTTGTGGCGCTTGCGGCGCGGACGAACAGCACGCCGGATCAGATCATGATGCCGCTGAGCTTCACTTGTATTCTCGGCGGCATGACGACCTTGATCGGCTCCTCGACGAACATCTTGACGGCAGATATTGCCACGATGGTTGGCGCGCCGCAGATCGGCTTTTTTGACATTACCCTGCCGGGCTTGATGCTGGCGATTCCGGGGCTATTATATGTTTTGATCGTGATGCCATTTTTATTGCCACGGCGGCGCGATCAAGTTCAAAACGATCCCCGCCCCGACGGGCGTCATTACATCGCGCAAATAGATATTGGACCTAGCAGTCCGCTGATCGGCGCCAAGGCGCGCGCGGGGCTGTTCATCGGGCCGAAAAATCTGCTGCAAAATATGACCGTGCTGCGCATCCAGCGCGGCGGCCAGAACTTTCACCCTCCCTTTGAAAGGGTCGAGCTTGCCGAAGGCGATCGTGTGATCGTCGCGGCGACGCGCCCGACACTCACGGAAGCTCTCAAATCGCGCGGTGACATTTTTGGCCTCAAAGACCTCAAAAGCGATGATCGCTCTCTCGCCGATGCGGTGATTGCGCCGGCGTCGCGGATGATTAGCCGTTCGATCTCACAATTGACTCTGCAATATGAAACTGGCTGTCATGTTCTTGGCATTCAACGGCGACGGCGCATGATCCGTACGATGTTGCACAATATCCGCTTTGAAGCCGGTGATGTTCTTCTAATTGTGGGTTCCAAGCGCGCGATCCGCGACCTCAGCCATACTTACGATGTGTTCCTGCTTGAGTGGTCGGCGACCGATCTACCGTCGCATACGCAGTCATATAAGGCGCTGACGATTTTTGGCGCGGTCGTGGTGTCGGCGGCGACAGGCTTTCTGCCTCTCGTGACGGCGGCGCTGCTCGGTGCATCGGCGATGCTCTTCAGCGGTGTATTGAACATTCGTCAAGCAGTGCGCGCGCTCGACCAGCGCGTTTTTTTCCTTGTCGCGACAGCGATTGCGATGTCGATCGCGCTTGAGGTCTCCGGCGGGCCGAGATTTCTGGCTTCTTTGATCACGAATAATATGGACGCCTCGCCTTTGACCATTCTTGCCAGTCTGTTTTTGATCATCGCCTTAACCACCAACGTGCTCAGCAATAACGCTGCCGCCGTTCTATTCACGCCGATCGTCGTAGAAAGCGCCCAAGTGGTTGGCTTTTCGCCTGAATTCGGATTGATTACCGTGATTCTCGCGGCCAACTGCTCGTTTGCGACGCCGATGGCCTACCAGACCAATTTGCTAGTTATGGGACCGGGGCGCTATCGTTTTAAGGATTTCATCATTGCCGGAACGCCGCTGATTTTTCTCATGTGGGGGGCATATATTGTCATGGCCAAGACACTTTATGACCTCTAAAGCCGTGATATTTCGTGATATTCATGGCGTGTGATAATCATAGCATGATAAACACGAGAAGGCGGAGGGACAAGAGAAATGATGAAAAGAAAAATGATGAAAAGAAGAACATTGCTCACGACAGGTTTAGCCGGTTTGGGCGCGAGTCTGCTTGCGGCGTGCGGCCAGAACCGCTCGCCGCAGCGCGGCGCAGCACAGCCCAAACACGAACTGCGCATGGTCACGACATGGCCAAAAGGCTTTCCGGGTCTCGGGCAGTCGGCTGAGCGCTTTGCGCAAAAAATTGCCGCCGTGAGCGAAGGCAGTGTGCGGATCCATATTTTTGCCGCAGGCGAACTCGTTCCGGCGATGGAATCTTTTGACGCTGTGTCTTCGGGGGCAGCGGATCTTTATCACGGCGCGGAATATTATTGGCAGGGGAAGTCTCCGGCGTTTAACTTTTTCACTGCGATCCCGTTTGGCCTAACCGCGGTCGAGCATAATAGCTGGATCTATGAAGGCGGTGGACAGGCGCTCTGGGATAAACTCGCAGCGCGGTTTCAGATCAAGCCTTTGACCGTCGCCAACACCGGCACCCAGATGGGCGGCTGGTTCAATCGACCGATCACCTCGCCAAAAGACCTGCGCGGCTTGAAAATTCGCGCACCGGGACTAGGCGGCGAAATCTATCGCCGACTGGGCGCAACGCCTGTGACTCTCCCAGGCGGAGAAATTTTCCCGGCCATGCAAAGCGGCAAAATCGACGCCGCCGAATGGATCGGCCCTTGGAACGATCTCACTTTCGGCTTTCAGCAATTGGCGCGCTATTGCTACTGGCCGGGCTTTCATGAGCCTTCTGCGGCGATTTCGGTGGGCATCAACCTTGATGTCTGGGGACGCCTGACCCGAACGCAAAAAACCATCATCGAGGAAGTCGCCAAAGCCGAAAACCTTTTATCCTACGCGCAATATGGCTGGCAGAATGCTCAAGCGCTTGGTGTTTTGAAGCAGCGCTATCAGGTTGACTTTCGTGCTTTTCCCAAACGGCTCATGGATCAGTTTTATATCACCTCGCAAAAAGTCCTCAAGGAGCTCGCCGCAAGAGATCGGATGACCGGCGAAATCTACCAAAACTATCTCAATGCGCAGACCAAGCTTGCGCCTTGGACTCTCATCGCCGAACAGGCCATCTTGGATTTGCGCAGCAACTAGATGACCGCCGCAATTCCTTTTATGATCTCTGCGATCGATCGGCTTAATGAATCTATTGGCCGCGCGGTTTCGTGGCTTGCTCTGGCGATGGCGTTTGTCCAAGCGCTGATCATCGGCGCACTGTTTTTATTTAATCTCGGCGCGCTGTGGCTGCAAGAATCGATCCTTTACATGAACGGCACATTATTTATGCTCGCGCTAGGCTGGACGCTCAAACATGACGGCCATGTTCGCGTTGATATTTTCTATCACGCGATGACATCGCGCCATAAAGCCTTTGTCGATTTGGCGGGGGTTATTTTTCTTCTGCTTCCGGTCTGCGCTGTGATGCTCATAAGCTCTGTGCCTTATGCGTGGCGCTCTTGGAACATGATGGAAGGCTCGCTCGAAACAGGAGGGATTCAGGCGTTGTTTTTGCTCAAGACGATCATTCCGATCAGCGCCGCACTGCTCTGCCTGCAAGGATTATCTATGGCCGCGCGCGCGACGCGTGTGCTGATCGAGGTCAAGAAAGAGGGTGAAGCCATAAAGTGATTTTCGTCGAGGTCGAGGCTCTTCTTGCGATTGCTTTATTTGTCGCGGTGTGCGGCTGTTTGCTCGCCGGTTTTCCGGTCGCGTTCACTTTAGCGGGGGTTTCTCTGTTTTTTGCTTTATTGAGCTCGGCGCTCGGGATTTTTGATCTTGCGATTTTGCTTGCTTGGCCGTCGCGCATTTTTGGCACGATGACAAATGCGACTCTGTTCGCCGTGCCTTTATTTATTCTGATGGGTCTCATCTTGGAGCGCTCGAAAGTGGCGCAGGATTTGCTGACGACGCTGGCCGATCTTTTTGGCCGCCGCGCCGGGGGCATGGCGCTTGCGGTGACACTGGTGAGCACTTTGCTTGCGGCCTCGACGGGCATTGTCGGCGCGACGGTCGTGACGATGGGCTTGCTCGCGCTGCCGGTGATGCTGTCGCGCGGCTACGATCCGGCTTTATCGACTGGGACGATCGCGTCGGCGGGGACTTTGGGGGTTTTGATTCCGCCATCGATTTTGCTGGTTTTGCTCGGCGACATTTTAGCGAGCGCTTATGCGCAAGCGCAGAGAGATATGGGCAATTACGCGCCGGACACGGTTTCGGTCGGTGATTTATTTGCGGGCGCGCTGTTTCCGGGCCTAATGTTGGCGGCACTTTATATGATTTATCAAATGACGAGAACATATTTTAATCCGTCGCTGGCGCCCGCGCCGTTGGATGCGGCCAGTGATAAGACAGGGTTTGATTTTTTGCGCATTTTGATTGCGCCGATTTTATTAATCGTCGCGGTTTTGGGGTCGATTCTCGCGGGCGCGGCGACGCCGACCGAAGCGGCGGCGATTGGCGCGGTCGGCGCAGGCCTGATCGCCGCCGAGAGGCAGCAACAAGGACAAATGGCCGTATGGATTGCGCTTGGCCTCATTGTTTTGCTCGCTCTGGCCAAAGTGACTGGCAACTTAAACATCCAGCAGGACGGCATAACGCCGCTGGCACTGCTGACGATCGTGCTTGCGATATTGCTGGCGATTTGCATCGCGTGGATTTTTTATGTGCTGTGGCGCGCTGGAATTATGTCGCCCGCCGTCGAAGGCACAGCGCGGCTGACGGCGATGGTTTTTGCGATTTTGATCTGTGCCGGATTATTTAGTCTCGTGTTTCGCGGTCTTGGGGGCGACGCGCTCGTGCGCGATGCGCTTGCTGCTCTGCCGGGAGGCGCTTGGACGGCGTTTGCGCTGGTGATGCTGGTGATGTTTGTTTTAGGCTTTGTGCTTGATTTTATTGAGATAACTTTTGTTGTCGTGCCGATCGTCGCGCCGATTTTGCTGGTGCTCGGCTTTGATCCGGTCTGGCTGGGGGTGATGATCGCGCTCAATTTGCAGACGTCTTTTTTGACTCCGCCCTTTGGTTTTGCGTTATTTTATCTGCGCGGGGTCGCGCCGAAATCTGTGGCGACCTCTATGATTTATCGCGGGATCATTCCTTTTGTCGGGATTCAGATTTTAGCTTTAGCGCTCGTGGGATTGTTCCCGCAGCTTGCGACGTGGCTACCGGAGGCTCTGTTTGACTGATGCGCAATTTGCCGAAACTGCATCCCATGCTGGGCTCGACCCTTGTGATGGTTCTGCTTGCAGGCGGTTTGGCTCTAGCTTTGCGATTTGGCTGGCTGCCTGGCGGCGCGATCAGCTTTGAGATGGAGCTGGGCGCGATCGAAAATCGAGGCAGCGAGCTTGCTTTACCGCTGCGTCTGGCGTTAGACAATCCATCAGGACGCGCGCAGCGGCTTAAACCCCAAGATGTGTGCAAGATTTTTCGCTGGTTTATCATCGATGAAGCGAGCGCCTTTATTCAATCTGCGCCAAAACAAAGCTGTGAGGGTGTCATGATCGAGCGCGCTTTGCGCCCCTGGGAAGAGGCGGAAGAGAAAATCATTCTGCGGCTCAAGGCGCGGAGATTCCAGCGCGGGCAGTCTTATTATTTGATTGTCCGCTTTTGGGGTATTGAGCAGCGGCAAAAGTTCACTTATTGACCCGGTTGACTTGTTTAAGTTTTTTTACAAGCTGACGCCGCACTTCGGGCAGAGTCTGGCCGCGAGGCCGATAGACACGCTGATCAAAGAACCACATCGTCAAACGCAGAGCTTCGACGATTTCTTCATGTATTGGCTCGACATTCTCGACCCAAAAGCGTGGCACGCGCGCGAGCTCTTTGTCTTTGGCCTCGGCGCGGGATAAATCAGCCACGACCACCTTCCCTTGCGGCGAGATGAAAGCTGTCAGGCTATCGCGCGCGGCGCTTAAATCGAGGCCAAAGCCCAGCTCGGCAAGTAAAACCAGCTCAAACTGCGCGAGCAAAACCGGCCAAAGATCAGATTCTGACAAAACGTTGATCAAGTTTTTAAAGAGATCAAAAATTTTCGGCGCGGGCGCGCGTTCGGGCAGAGTCATTGTCAGAGCGCATAAAGTGTTAAGCGCGTCCAAAGCGAGTGCATCATCCATGACGCGCGCGGCGTAGGCTGTTGTGAGCTCGGCGCGCCAAGAGCCCAATTGTTCAGATAGCCGCGCGCGCCAAATCAGATTGACAAGATTGCCATGCGTCAAAACGCCGCGCATTCTCTTTGAAACTGCCGCGCCGCGGATATATCCGGCATGGCGGCCATGCTGTTGGGTCAAGGCATCGACGATCATGTCGTTTTCGCCATAGCGCTTGGTCGCGAGCACAAAGCCTTGATCCTGCCATTCCACTATTTGACCCGCACTTCAAGAAGCAAATGGACATTCAAGCAAAAAAACTTTTTCATCTCTTGCCGTGCTGCGGTGCCGATCGCTTTGAGTCTCTGGCCGTCTTTGCCGATAAAGATTGCCTTTTGACGTTGGTGTGGCACTGCAATCTCTTGGGTTATGCGCAAATTTTTTTTGTTTTTTTTGAACGAAGTGGTTTTGACTTCGGCCTGCCATGGCAATTCATCATGGATGTTGAGCAGGATTTTTTCTCGCGTAATTTCGGCAGCGAAAACCTCGTCGGTGATGTCGCGGCGGTGGACGATATGGGCGCGCTGACAGATATGGGCGATCTGATCTTTCAAGCGCTCAAGGCCTGTGCCGCGCCGCGCCGAGACCATCTCGACCGGCGCAGAGGCAAACAGCTCCTGCCATATTGCGGCTTGCGCGAAAACTTTTTCTTCGAGCGCGATATCGGTTTTGTTGAGCACGACGATCAAAGGCTTTGCCCAGTCTTTGAGGCGCGCGGCCATACGGGGATAGGCTTCGGGCGCGAATTTTGCGGCATCACTGACGAGCAGCAAGCCATCGGCCTCTTGGGCTGCGCTCCACGCGGCCTGATATAAAGCGCGATCGATTTTTGGCGCAAACAGGCCTGGCGTATCGGCGACGACGAACTGGCGGCAGTGATGATCGACAAGTCCATGCACGACCATGCGCGTCGTCTGCGCTTTATGCGTGACCGCAGAGATTTTCCTGCCGCCTGCGAGTCGATTAAGCAAAGTGGATTTACCGGCATTAGGCATGCCTAAGAGGGCGATCATGGTGCCGTTAATTTTGGCCATTTTCTCTGATGTGCGTAAGCAGATTTTGCGCGGCGTTTTTTTCGGCGATCTGCCTTGACGTGCCCTCGCCGCGCGCGGTGCCGAAAGGCGGCGCAATGACTTCAACGATAAAGGTCGGCGCGTGATCGGGACCGGAGTGGGAGATCACCTCATAGGCCGGAACATTGCCGTTATGCGCCTGAACGGTTTCTTGCAGGACGTTTTTTGAGCTTTCATAGATGGTGCTGTCGAGGCTGTCGAGATCGTGCTCCCAGAATTGCCGGATGAAACTGCGTGCGGCCTCGAGGCCGCCATCGAGATAGATCGCAGCGATCAGCGCCTCGCATATATTGGCATAGACGGAGAGATGGCGCTGCGGATCATTCTTGATGTTGCTCGCGAGCTGCGCATATTCGAACAAAGCGAGCTTGCGCGTGATTTCGGCGCATACGGGCCGCGACACGAGATAGCCTAAATGCTGCGCCATTTTTCCGACTGGCAGGTTTTTTTGATGGAACAGGTTTTCAGCGACAATCAGGCCGAGGACACGATCGCCAAAGAATTCCATTCTTTCATTATCGTCCTGTCGGCTGGATCGGACGCTGGCATGAGCGAGAGCAAGATCCAACAGGGTTTCATCTTTGAATTGATAATAGATCTGCTTTTGAAGCTCGTGATATTTTGATTTTTTATTTTTCATTGGATAAGCTTCCCGATGCGCCGCCAGCGAATAGATTGAGGCCATAGCCAAAGCTGCCACCATGAAGCGCTCTGTTCGATGGAGAAATAGATGATCTCGGCGCGACCGACGATGTTGTTCATCGGCACGAAGCCGACGATCGTCGCAAAGCGGCTATCGGCGGAATTATCACGATTATCGCCCATGACAAAGATATGTTCCTGCGGAACATGGAACGTCCCGCTATGATCGCCAACAGAACCATTGACAAGATCGAGCATATCATGCGCCGGACTATCGGGCAAATATTCGCGCCATACGTAATTGCCCAAGAAGGTGCGCGGAATGAGCTTGTCATTAATGAACAGCTCGCCATTTTCGGTGCGCACGGAATCGCCCGGGAGGCCGATGACGCGCTTGATGTAATCTTGGCTATCGTCGCTGGGCAGGCGAAAAACGATGACATCACCGCGCTGAGGATCACGAGCAAAAACTCGTCCGCTCACCGGTCCGGATTGAAACGGAAGCGCATATCGCGAATAGCCGTAGGCATATTTTGAAACAAATAGGTGATCGCCGACGCGCAAAGTCGGCAGCATCGAGGTCGAGGGAATGTTGAACGGCTGAAACAAAAACACCCTCACAGCCAGCGCGACCAAGCCCCAAAACAGCCAAAAGCCTGCCGTAGCGAACTGCGTGCGATGATCGACAAGCCAAATTTTGACCTCTGCGATCATGGGGCGAGGCCATCGTGCGGCCGCATCGAAATGATGACAATCGCCTGCGCAAGCGGATAATCATCACTGAGCGACACATTGATCTGCGGGATCATGTTTTTCGAGTTTTGCGCCGCGATCACTTCGAGTCTTTTGGCTGCGCCGCCAGTGAGTCTCATGGTTGGCGCTCCGGAGCGCAATTTGACGATCTGCATATCGCGCCAATAAACACCTTGGCGCAGTCCGGTGCCGAGCGCTTTGGCACAAGCCTCTTTGGCGGCGAAGCGCTTGGCGTAAGTCGCCGCCGGATGACGCCGCCGCGCAGCCAGCTTGCGTTCGATTTCTGAGAAAACGCGCATCTCGAACCGCTGCCCGAACCGCGCAAGTGTGCGCTCGATGCGGCGGATGTCAATAATATCATTGCCGATTCCGATAATCACACTGTAAGCATAGCCTTCATTTTGCTAATGATATCAGCAAGGCCAGCAAATATCGCCTCGCCGAAAATAAAATGCCCGATGCTGACCTCAGCAAGGTGCGGCAAACGCGCGATCTGCGGCAGGGTCGCTAGACTCAAAGCATGGCCTGCATGGATTTCAAGGCCTAATTGATGGCCTAATAAGGCCGCTTCCCGCAAAAGCTGCTCCTGCTGCTTGGCCTCTTCACTTTGGCCTGCATGATGGGCGCGGCAATAAGCGCCGGTATGAAGCTCAACGCTGTGTGCGTCCATCTGCGCTGCGGCTTCAATTTGATGGGGATCGGGATCAACAAATAACGTTGTCTTGATATTGGCCGCGCTCAGAGATTTCAGCAAGCTCGCCAGCCTATTGTAATCAGCAGCGACATTCAACCCGCCTTCCGTTGTCAATTCTTCCCGCTTTTCAGGCACCAACATGCTCGCCGCCGGGCGAACGCGCAAAGCAATTTCAACCATTTCATCGATCGGTGCCATTTCCATATTTAATGGCGCGTTGATCTTGTTTTTTAGATTTTGAATATCCTGATCTTTGATGTGGCGGCGGTCTTCGCGCAAGTGCGCGGTGATTCCATCGGCGCCGGAGCGCACAGCGAAAAGCGCGGCGCAGACCGGATCAGGATGACCTTCACCGCGTGCATTGCGCAGCGTCGCAACATGATCAACATTGACAAAAAACCTAATCATAATGCCCGCTTTGCTTATTGTGTCTGCTCTCGCGCAATTTATCTTTGCGCGTATCTTTGCGCGCGCGATAAGCGCGGATAAGAAAAAATACCGGAACATAACACATCACCGCGCCGATCAGACCTAAAGGAAGACTGCCAACAAGCAGAGGATAAAAAGCTTCGGCGGCCTCATCGAGATTGGTCGGCACGGCGACATCATTCCATGACATCCAGTTTCCGGAGAGTAAAAATATGCCGACGACATAATCGCCAGCCCAGATGAAGGGAAAGGTCAGTGGATTGCCGACGCTTGTGCCTAATGCGCTCGCGATGATGTTGCCGCGCAAAATCCACGCGATGAGAGCGGCGAGCAAAAAATGAAATCCTATGAATGGGGTGAACGAGACGAAGGTACCAACGGCAAAGCCCAGCGTAAGCGCATGAGGCGTTGCGCGCATTCGTTTCATGCGCCAGATGAGGTAGCGCCAGGCACCGATCCAGCCTCCGCGCGGCCAAAAGAATAGGCGGACATTGTTGAGCGCATAAGTTAAGAAATCGCCTTTTTGGCGTCGCTTGAGCATATTGAAATCCTGTTTGCCTAAGGTTCGAAATAATCGAAAGGACTTTACCACTCTTCGCGGGCGGCGTCATGGACAACACGCAGCCCTTTGAGCGCTTTGACGATCGCCTTGAGATGTTGGAGGTCGCGCACTTCGATATCCATGCGCAAGGAGCGGAAATTGAGGTCGGATTGGATGAGATCGAGGTGATCGATATTGCTTTGATACTCGGCGATGAGAGCGGTGATGGCAGCGAGCGCGCCGATCTCGTGTGCGAGCGTGAGCTTGATGCGCGCGAGAAAGAAGGTGCGCTCTGAGACGATATCCCAACTAAGATCGATCCAGCGTTCAGGTTGGGTTTCGAATTCGCTCAGCGCGGGCGCGCCGATTGGATAGACGATGACGCCTTTTTCGGGCTGCAAGATGCCGACGATGCGATCACCCGGCACGGGGAAGCAACCTGGGGCGAATTCGATCGCCGAGCCAGTGATCGGCCCTCTGATCGGGATTTTGACTTTGATGCCGGTTTTATCTCGTTTGCGTCCGAAGAGGCGGACGCGATGCCATTTACGTTTTTTATCGGGATCGTGTTCGGGGTGGACGGCGAGCAGCACATCGCGCGCGGCGATCTTTCCTTGTGCGACGGCGACATAAAGGTCGCTGATGTTTTCGAGCGCGAAAGGTCCGAGCGCGCGTTCGAGGGTATCTTCAAGCAATTGGTGATTATTCATGCGAAAGATGCTAGAAAGGATTTCGTGTCCGAGTCTTTTGCGCGCCTGTTTTTGCTGCTCGCGCAGTGCGCGGCGGATAGCCGAGCGCGCTTTGCCGGTTTTGACGATTGCCTCCCAAGCAGGAGAGGGCGCGGCATTTTTAGCGCGGATGATTTCGACTTCATCGCCATCTTTGAGTTCAGAGCGCAACGAGACTTCGCGTTTATTGACGCGCGCGCTAGCGCAGCTATTGCCGATATCGGTATGGACAGCATAGGCGAAATCGATCGGGCTAGCGCCTTTGGGCAGGACGATCAAGCGACCTTTGATCGTGAAGCAAAGGATATGTCCGAGGAACATTTCCATTTTTGTGTGTTCGAGAAATTCCTGAGCACTGTCGTCATCTTCGAGCATTTCGACGACTTGCCGCAGCCAGATCAGGGGGGTTTTGAGTTCGGGGTGATGTTTGCCATTATTTTCTTTATATCGCCAGTGCGATGCGATGCCATATTCGGCCATTTCGTGCATAAGCTGGGTACGAATTTGAACTTCGATTCTTTGCTGTTTCGGCCCGATGATCGTTGAGTGGATGGACTGGTAGCCATTAGGTTTGGGCGTTGAGATATAATCTTTGAAGCGTCCGGGTATATTGCGCCATGTCGTATGGATGAGGCCGAGCGCGCGATAGCAATCTTCGATATTGGGGACGATGATTCTAAACCCCATGAGATCGGATAATTGCTCCAGTGAGATGGATTTTTGCTCCATTTTGAGCCAGATTGACCAGGGTTTTTTCATTCGCCAGCCGACATCGGCGTTGACTCCATGTTGCGCGAATTTGCGTTTGAGCTCATCAGCGATATTGTGCAGCACTTCGCCCTTCTCGCGCACAAGAGGCTTGAGGCGCTCGCGCAATAGGCGCCGCGCGCGCGGATTGATATAGCGAAAGGCTAAGTCTTCAAGCTCCTCGCGGACTTCAAACATGCCCATCCGACCAGCAAGCGGAACATAAATATCCATTGTCTCTTGAGCAATGAGGCGGCGTTTTTCGTCATCGCTGATGTGCTCGAGGGTGCGCATATTGTGGAGTCGATCGGCCAGCTTGACCAGCAACACACGTGCATCGCCAGCCATCGCTAAAAGCAGTTTTTTGAAATTTTCCGCGCGCTTTTTTTCTTCTGGCACACGCACTAAAATGGAAAACTTCGTCACCCCCTCAACGAGACCCGCAACTTCCTCGCCGAAAAATTCGGCGATCTCGGCGCGCGTGGCGGAGGTATCTTCGATCGTGTCGTGGAGCAGAGCGGTCGCGATTGTCGCCGAGTCGAGCTTCATCGCAGCTAAAATGCCTGCCACCTCTACGGGATGAGAAAAATAAGGATCGCCTGATGCGCGTTTCTGATCGCCATGTTTTTTTGTGCCATAGACATAGGCACGATTCAAAAGCTCAACATCCACGCCCGGATCATAGGAGCGGACACGATCGATCAATTCATATTGTTGAATCATCAGATTTTGAGGGATCATCAGGGGGTAATTCATCGGACGGCAGTTCGTCGGACGGCAGTTCGTCGGACGGCAGTTCGTCGGACGGCAGTTCGTCGGACGGCAGTTCGTCGGACGGCAGTTTGGCCTCTGACATTTCGGATTTTTCAAGTTTTTCTTCAGCGATTCTGATCTCTTCTTCGGCGATCATTTCAGCGGTGGGTTCTGCGATTCTCTGTTCGTTGTTTTTATATTCGAATTCGGCTTCGTCGGTGGCGACGTTGGCATAGGATGACTGGTTGGTTTTGGCCTCTAAGGCGGTGAGGCTTTGGAGCATTTCCTCTTCGCTCATTTTGGCGTCATCGGGTTCAGAGATGTCTTTGTTTTCCAGAGCGGTTTCATCGATGCTCACGTGCTGCGAGAGGTCGGAGATAATTTTTTCATTCATCTCCTCGGCGGTAATTTTGCCGTCGGCGATTTCGCGCAGAGCGACGATGGGGTCGCGATCTCTGTCGCGCTCGACGAGCAGGGGCTGTCCGGACGATATCTGTCGTGATCGCGTCGCGGCCATGAGGATGAGCTCAAAGCGGCTAGGCACCTGCCGTATGCAATCTTCAACTGTGACGCGCGCCATAATTTCTCCTATTTTTTGGGGTCGTTTTTCTATTTTTACGCGATATTGGTTGAGGTCGCAAGGCAAAAACGGCGATTCGGCCTGATGAGCGGGCGCGTAAAAGACTAATCGGCGCGCCGGATATTGGGTGAATCCAATCGGGCGCGATCTCACCGAGCGGCGCGAGCACAAACCGACGGCTGTCCATGCGCGGATGAGGCAAGAGGCATCGATTTGGCGCGGCGGCTCTGGCGAGCCCAGATATGGGACGAGCGATCTGGCGGCGATAAGCGAGAATATCGAGATCAAGGGGTCTGGGTTCAGGCGGCTCAGTTGCTGTCTCAACCGATCGTGCATTGGGGTTTATTTTGCGTCCGAAAATGCGTTCTAGGTTTTTGCAGCGCGCGAGTAGAACTTCCGGGAGGCAGGATACATGACAACCAATGACAGCATTGATGAACTCACCGCCGAGATTATCCCCGATAGGTTGTGTTTTGTATAAATTAGAGGTAGATTTGACGGCTACACCGATTGTTTGGAGTCTGCGCAATGCACCGCGCAGAGTGTTGGCGGGCGCGCCGAGGGGGCTTGCGCGGTTAGCGCCGAGCCCGATATAAATCGCCGCGCCGGGTAATAATCTGCTATTATTTCTTTTTTTATTTTTGGAGATTTTTTTCATGGATGGATTTAACAAAGATCAAAAGACGGCGCTATTTATTGATGGAGCTAATCTATATCATTCGGTGCGTGGTCTGGGGTTTGAAATTGACTTTCGCAAGCTTCGAGATTTATTTGCCGATGCGTCGTCTTTGATGCGAACGTATTATTATACAGCGCTTCCCGACGATCATACTTATTCGCCGATCAGGCCATTGATGGACTTTCTAGCATATAACGGTTTTCGTCTAGTGACGAAATTGGCGCGCGAGTTCACGGGCAACGATGGCCAGCCGCGGATCAAGGGGAACATGGATATAGAGATCGCGGTTGATATGCTACAGATGGCGGCGCATTTAGATCATATTATTTTGGTTTCGGGTGATGGCGATTTTTGTTATTTGATCGACGCGGCGCAGCGCATGGGGAAATATGTAACGGTGGTTTCGACAACGCATACGCGGCCGCCGATGCTCGCCGATGACCTGCGCCGCCAGACTGATTATTTCATTGACCTTGCCGACATTCGCGGCGAGATCGAGCGCACGCCTTTGGAGTCGCCGCATCCCAATGCGCCGGGCGATGAGGATAGAACGCCACCGATTGATCCAAGACATTAACCTGATGAATAAAGCTGATCCTTCACCGGATTGCTCTTTTTGCCCGCGCCTTGCCGATTGGCGCGCGGAGTTGCGCGAAGAACATCCGGACTGGCATAATGCGCCGGTGCCGTGTTTTGGCGATTCGAAGACGGCGCGTTTATTGATCGTGGGTCTAGCTCCCGGTTTGCGCGGTGCCAATCGCACGGGGCGTGTTTTCACCGGCGATGCGGCAGGCGATCTTCTTTATGAGACGCTGCAACGATATGGCCTTGCGCGAGGCCATTACGAGGCGCGCGCCGATGATGGATTTCAATTAAAAGGCTGCCTAATTACGAATGCGGTGCGCTGTGTGCCTCCGGAAAACAAGCCGACGCGATCGGAAATTAAAGCCTGCCAATTTTTTCTAGCGTCGCGGCTTGAGAGCATGAAAAAGCTTCGCGCGGTTGTTGCGCTGGGGCGCATCGCGCATGAGAGCGTCATTGAGGCGATCGGCGCGCGCAAAGCGGATCACCCATTCAAGCACGGTGCGCGGCATGATTTTGCGCGTTTTGCTTTATTTGACAGCTATCATTGCTCGCGGCGCAATTTATCGACCAAAATTCTAACACCCGCGAAGTTTAGGGGGGTCTTCAACAAAACGCGCGCTTATTTGGGTTAAGCCTTTGAGATCAGGCTTTTCGGCGCATGAGTTTTTCTTTATTGCGCTGCCATTCGCGCTGTTTAATTTCGCGGCGTCGATCATATTTCTTTTTGCCGCGCACGAGGCCGAGCTCGACCTTTGCGAGGCCGTGATCGTTAAAATAGACCGACAGAGGGATAAGGGTCATGCCGCCTTGCTTGATTTGCTGCGCAAGCCGGGTCATCTGGCGTTTATGGAGCAATAATTTACGCGCGCGTTTAGGCTCATGGCTCATGAGTCCCGAAGGTCCATATTTGCCGATATGCAGATTGAGCAGGTAAAACCCGTCGGGCTTTTCGACAGCATAGGCGGCGGCGAGCATGATATTTTTCGTGCGCAGCGCTTTGACCTCTGAGCCGCGCAGCATGATCCCGACTTCTAATTTATCTTCGGTTTCATAGATGTGGCGCGCTTTACGATTCTCCGCGATGATCTGCATTGATTCCTGCCCTGCGCATGGCTTTGCGCAAATGTATTTTTTCGTCTTTGCTGAGCGGCACGAGCGGCAGACGCACCTCTTCGCGCGCGCGCGCCAACAGGCTCATGGCATATTTGGTTGGCGCGGGCGACGGCGCCATGAACAGGGCCTTATGCAAAGGCTGCAATTTTTGATCGAGCGCGCCAGCCTTTGTCCAATCTTGAGCAAGACAGGCATTTTGGAACGCGGCGCATAGATCGGGCGCGACATTGGCCGTAACCGATATGCATCCATGCCCGCCCTGCTGCATATATTGCAGCGTGATGTCGTCGTCGCCGGAGAGCTGGCGAAAATCTTTGCCGCAAGAATCGAAATGCTGTTTGACGCGGTTGAGGTCTCCGGTGGCATCTTTGACGCCGATGATATTTTTTTCTTGCGCGAGTCGCGCCATTGTTGAGGCGGAAATATCGACGACCGACCGGCCAGGGATATTGTAGACGATGATCGGCAGATTGCGCACTTTGTCATTGATCGCCTTAAAGTGCTGGTAGAGTCCTTCCTGCGACGGCTTATTATAATAGGGCGCGACGATGAGTGCAGCGGTTGCGCCGCTGTGTTCGGCATGGCGGGTGAATTCGATGGCCTCGCGGGTTGAATTGGATCCGGTTCCGGCGATCACCGGCACGCGCCCGGCGACTTGTTCGATGACAATTTCGATGACGCGCTGATGTTCATCATGGGATAGGGTTGGACTTTCGCCGGTTGTGCCGCACGGCACGATGCCGTGCGTCCCCGATGCGATATGCCAATCCACAAGCGCCTTCAGGCACGGCTCATCGACGGCATCGTCGGCGAAGGGCGTGATCAGCGCGACGATCGAGCCATGAAAAATCGCGCTGCGAGAATGAGAATGATCAGATGACACATTGACCTCTTAGATTGAGGTTCAATGATAGCACTTAACTGGGTGTGCCGTCATTATAGCGTGTTATAGCGGCGCAATTCTTCGCCGCCGCAGTTAAGAGCAAAATGAGCGCGCTGCGCGTGGCCTTCTTCTTGATCGGGCTTGGGCAATTGTGTTGTGGTGTCGAATGCGGCGGCGAGATATTTGGCGTCGGCATCGCAGCGATTAACGCGATCGAGGCCATTGAGGTCGCTGATGCTCGGCGATTCGCCGATCGCATGACATAACAGCGCGAGCCGCGAAGCGAATTTATGCGGCTCGCTGCCTTGGCTGTGGAACTCTTGGCTGCGCCAAATATCTTTGACCTGATCGGCGCATTGCAGAATCCGGTTGGCGTCATAAATGACAGACTTGATACCCTTTTCTGTATCCAACAGCAATTGTCCTGAATGCCTTCTTGCATTACGGGTCCCACCTCTGTCTTGGAACTCAATGATGGTCTCGCGCCGCTCTCTGAGCCGCTCGAGCTTTATTTGTAAAAAGTTGAGTTTAGCGGCGACCCCGCCTCCAAGTTCTTGTTCTTGTCTATCGCCGAGCAAGCTTGTCATTGCGGGATCATTCAGCTGCATGGAATATCCCCACGCGGTCACCTCGCGCGGTCGGCGTCTGAGAAAAGGGATGCGCGCGAACGATATGCGGCGCCTTTGTTGAGGTGCGGATGCGGGCGTTGGTGCGGGCTCGACGGCGAAGTTAAACTGCCTGAGTTCGACTTTGACCGGCACAAAGGCGATCACCATTTCTCCCTGCTCGTTTGGCACGCCGATCGGCAGTTTGAACGGCTTACCATCATTGCTAGCTGCGCGCAGCCCTTCAATTTGTGAAGCTAGATTTTCGCGCTCCGATTTTGTGCTCGCGGAAGAAGATTCTGGGGTCATCAGGCTAATCGCATTGAGCGGCACGGTGATGATTGTTTCTGCATCGGTTTCCTCATTATAAACATCCTCGAGATTGGCGTTTTTGCGCGCCAGTTCGAACTTGGCAGGATCGGCGATCAAAGCTGCGGCGATGATCTCGCGCCCCATTGTTTTGTGGATAGTTTGTTGAATCTCTCTGCACATCGGCTCAAGTTTGAGATTGCCTGTCCCCTGAATGATGTCATCTGCAAGTTTTTCAAGCTGAGAGTTTTTTGTTTCTAAAGGAATATCGTCCCCATAGGCTCTATCCAAAAGATTTACGAGCTCATTGCGCGGGAGCTGCCTTAGAAAGTCGGGGGTGACGCCGGCAGCATTAATCGCCGCATGACGGTTGGCTTGAAATAAAACTTCGCCGTCTTGAGTTTGCAGAGCTGAACGCGCTAAATTAGGCACATGAAAGGTTTCTTGCTGGCTTAGCGCGGGGACGATGCCTGTATAGGCATTGGCGAAATTCTGCGCGATGCCTGCGCCGCCTGGCTCGGTGATGCTGCGATAATTATGCGCTTGTTGATCGACATAAAAAGAGGGATGATTTTCTATTGTTGGGCGCGGCACTGTATTAAGCGCGAGTTTTGCACCTCGCGCAAGGAGCTCTTTGCTGGGCATAAGGTCTTCGCTGAGATTTAAAGTGGGCGGCGGCGGATTGGACTTGACGAGCTTGTCGCGCAGAGGTATTGAGCCGTCATCCTGACCTTTGGCGGCGTTTAAGTGTGCGGCGATTTTTTTTTCGAGCTCACCACACTGCGCTTTGAGCTCTTCGACCGCTGCGTTGACCTGCGGGTTATTTTCGATTGCTTGTCGATTATGTCGCAATGCCACTGCGAACAACAAGCCTTTTGTCTGTTGCAGCTGATGATTGAGCTGATCGGCGGGTCTTGCGATCTGTGAGGGCGGCAGGGTTTCACCATCGGCATATTTACTGATCATATTGGCGGCGGCCATATGATGGACGGCGAGTCGTTCGGAGAGTCCTTGCGCGATGATGCCTGCGAGGACCACCAACTCGACACCGGGTCGATCGGCGCGCTGTGCGTGTCGCGCAAACATCTGTCCGAGGTGAGTTTGGGCGATCGCCAGATTGGCTTGAGACGCATACAGTTTTTCGCTCAATGTTTGGCGATCTTTGTTGCTTGCGGTGCCATCATCTACTTTTTGCGCGAGTCCGTCGATCTGTGCCTGCTCTTTTTCCATCTGTGCGGCGAAGCTTTGTGTTTCATTAAGGGTGTCGAACTCTTCCTTCCAGGGAAAATCGGGCATCACATCGCCTATATCCTTGTCGGCTGAGATCACTTGATTAAGGATAGCCTCTGCTGATTCCCCGCCTTCTTTTTTATATTTGAGGACTTCCTGCGCCAGCACCACATTGATTTCATCCTTGATTTTATCGATTGGCAGGCCAGCTTGTCTGGCGATTTGTTCTTCATATCCTTTGTTGCGTATGAGTTTGGGCAAAGAGAATTCAGTATATTTAAGGTTTTCTAATATTGGTGGCAGATCTTTTGGTTGTGCGTCTGCTGGCGCGGCGATGGCATCTTCCGGCTGAGGCAACGGGCTATATTCAGAGGGCTGGAATAGGTTCTGCCAGACATGTGTTTTTTTCTGCTGTGTGCTTTGCTCGCCGTCAGGCTCTGCTTTGACCTTGACATTGCGACTAAAAAGTTTTTTCAAGTTTTTCAGTTTGAGTCTTTTTCTCCATTTGCCCTGTTTTCTCTTAGGGGCGCTGCTGTCTTCATGAACGACTTTGGCTTCTCGCTTTGTCTTGTTTGCGCGCGCGGCGCGGTCGGGCAGCGAGGGCGACGCGGTGGACGCTGACGACACAGATCGAGGACGGAACAAAAGCGACAAAGGGGGCATGGCTACTTTCTGATATTTTTGTGGATCTTTGCTGTTATAAGCCAGCTTTCATTGGTGATGGGGGTATTTCAAGTGCTTGTGAACAGAAGTGAATGTCGTTTGATGACTTGAAGGAATCGCGAAATTGAGCTATTGAGGCTGGTGGAGAGGTGGCCGAGTGGCTGAAGGCGCTCCCCTGCTAAGGGAGTATGGGTTTCCCCCATCGAGGGTTCGAATCCCTTCCTCTCCGCCAGATAATTTGTTTTGAGGCCATCGATATATGAGAAAAACGTTTTTTCAGAAGGTTATTTTGAAGCTGTTAGCGCTCGACGTCAGGCTCATGGGGCGTTGGGTCACAAACAATGCGTGGCGTCGGGCGCTTTTATCGTGTGTGGACGATGTCTATCGCCCTTTCAGTCCGCAGCGAGTGATGTTGCATATTGATCGGGATAAAAAGGATATTGCTTATCTTATGATGGCTAAGGCTGCTTCCAGCGCGTTGATTCGGATGATAATCAACAGACAGCCCGACTACTTCTCGCCTCGAAAAGGGAAAGTTATTCCCTATTTAAAGGTTATTGTGCGTGAAGACGAAGGCTGGACATTAACCCAAAGGCATTTTTTATTTGGTTTTAAGATAAAAAATCTTGCTGTGGAGGAGGTTAATTCTTATTTTACGTTCACATTTGTGCGCAATCCATTTACGCGGTGGGTTTCTTTTTTTCAAAACAAATATGACTATGAAGATAAAAAGGGGAAATATTATTATAACCAGCCTACATTGTTATTTTCTTTGATCAAGGGGCAGGAAGCGTTATCTTTTGAGGAGTTGCAGGATAAAATTCGGGCGAGACCGAAAGGGGGTCGCACAGAGATGTTTCCGCTGCTCAAGAAGGCTGCGTCCTTTGAGCAATTGACATCTAATCTTTCGAAGCTGCCTGATCATTATCTCGATTATCATACGCTTCCGCAACATATGGGGATCGAAGCTTTTGAAGAAATTGGCGGCAAGATTGATTTTCTAGGGAAGTTCGAAACTCTTGAGCAGGATTTTGAAAAGATCAGGCATCGATTTGATCTTCCGCCTTTGAGACACGCCAACCAAAGCGCAGGTCAACACGAAGACTGGCGAGATTATTACACTCCCAAAACGGCGCGGTTGATCTATCAAAAATACCGAGAAGACTTTGAGCGGTTCGGCTATGAGGATGAATATCCGAAATTGTTGAATTATCTAGCTTCCAAAGCTCAGGCGCAGGAAGTATGATCAAAAAAATTCTTTCAGCTCTCATGTGGCGTCTGTTAATTTTAGAAATTCACATCAGAGGCCCGCGCTTAAAAAACAAATCCTGGCGGAAAAAGCTTCAGGCATATGCGCCAAAATATCACCGGACATTTCCAATTTTTATCAGCTTTCTTGTTGATGAGCGAAGAAAAGCGGCTTACCTCAATATGCCGAAGGCGGCGGGAACATCTTTGATGCGCACGCTCCTTGAAAGCGAGGTGATGAGAAAAAAATTTGATCAAGTTCGAAGCGAGAACAAACAGATCAAGGCTTTAGGGCGGCTCAATTGGCTCATCGCCGACGCGCAAGCAAGTGATTTGTTTCCGATCAACATGGAGATCATCCGGCATACGACTGAGGGCTGGGTTCTCATCGGTCGCGATAAAAAAGGAAGCTTTGCGCATCAAAGCATTGCTTCAGGAGAAATGAATTCATATTTCACTTTCACCTTTGTGCGCAATCCTTTTTCGAGGTTTGTGTCTTTTTTTCGGGATAAATATAGATACAAGGCGTTCAGGCATCGAGACGGTAGATATTACAGCACGTTGCATGTGTTTTTTTGGCTTATTGAGATTTCATCTTTTGCTGATCTAACGCGCAAGGTTTCTCGGCTCCCCGACTTTCATTTAGATGAGCATTCAGCACCGCAGTATTTGAAGCTCGACAGCCTTGAAGCTCTTGGGGTGAGGGTTAATTTCATCGGCAAGTTCGAGACGCTTGAGCAGGACTTTGAGAAAATCAGGAAAAGATTTAACCTGCTACCTTTGGAGCATGACAATCGAAGCTCCGGTGCGCATGAAGACTGGCGAGATTATTACACGCCTCAGACAGCTAAAATGGTTTATCAAAGATACCGCAGGGACTTCGAGATGTTCGGCTATGAGGACGAATACCCCAAACTGCTTGACTATCTTGCTAGTAAAAGCATAAAACCCCACCATGAATAAAATCATCGCAAAATTGATTGCATATCTACTGATTTTGGAAATCCGGATCAGAGGCCCGCACATCAAGAACAGCGCGTGGCGGAGAAAACTTCACAAAAGGAACTACGTCAAAAACTACGACATAACAACGCCTCTCATCTTAGCGACCTGTAACGATAAATACAGGAAGGTAGCTTACCTCAGCATAGGAAAAGTGGCCAGCACATCTTTGAAGCGCACATTTTTTGACACCGAGGACATTCGAAAATCTTATGATCAAGCAAAAAATAGACATAGGGAGGAAATCAGAAATATGGGGCGTCTCATGAACCCACGTTTCCTAGACCCACTAAATGCAATGAATCATGCGAGAGTAGGGGATTTTCCCCCTGCTCTCTTCTCCTACCTATCCAACATAAATTCTTTCCTATGTCAGTCTAATGATTTTCGGTTAGAGGAAATTATCAAAGAAGAGGGCTATACAAACAGAAAAACCACTTTGGACGAAGTAAATTCTTATTTTATTTTCACTTTTGTTCGTAGTCCATTTACAAGATTGGTTTCTTGTTTTCAGAATAGGTATAAGTATCAAAATAGAAGAAGCTACTTATCTGCTAGACCGACTATATTTTTTTGGTTTCTTAAGATTTCATCTTTTAATGATCTCATTTATAAAATTTCTAAAATTCCAAATTTTCATGCAGAGGCACATTTTATGCCCTGTCATGTTAAAATCGATACCGCCAGAGACCTTGGCGTGAAAATTGATTTCATAGGCAAGTTCGAGGCGCTCGCGCAGGACTTTGAGAAAATCAGGAAAAGATTTAACCTGCTACCTTTGGAGCATGACAATCGAAGCTCTGGTGCGCATGAAGACTGGCGAGATTATTACACGCCTCAGACAGCTAAAATGGTTTATCAAAGATACCGCAGGGACTTCGAGATGTTCGGCTATGAGGACGAATACCCCAAACTGCTTGACTATCTTGCTAGTAAAAGCATAAAACCCCACCATGAATAAAATCATCGCAAAATTGATTGCATATCTGCTGATTTTGGAAATCCGGATCAGAGGCCCGCACATCAAGAACAGCGCGTGGCGGAGAAAACTTCACAAAAGGAACTACGTCAAAAACTACCCCATCACAACGCCTCCCATCTTAACGATTTGTAGCAATAAATACAAAAAAGCGGCTTTCTTAGAAATGCCCAAAGTGGCCAGCACATCCTTGACACGCACATTTTTTGACACCGAGGCCATTCGAGAATCTTATGAGCAAGCAAAAAATAGACACAGGGAGGAAATCAAAAATATAGGGCATCTCATGAGCCCACTAAATGCAATGTATCAGGCAAGAACAGGGAATTTGCCCCCTGCTCTCTTCTCCTACCTAACCAACATAAATTCTTTCCTATGTGGGTCTAAGGGTTTTTGGTTAGCGGAAATCATCAAAGAAGAGGGCTATAGAAACAGAAAAGCCACTCTGGACGAAGTAAATTCTTATTTTATTTTCACTTTTGTTCGTAATCCATTTACAAGATTGGTTTCTTTTTTTCAGAATATGTATAAGTATCAAAATAGAAGAAGCTACTTATCTAATAGACCGAGGAATATATTTTTTTGGTTTCTTAAGATTTCATCTTTTAATGATCTCATTTATAAAATTTCTAAAATTCCAGATTTTCATGCAGATAGGCATTTTATACCCGGTTATGTTAGAATCGATACCGCCAGAGACCTTGGCATAAAGGTTGATTTCATCGGCAAGTTCGAGACGTTCGAGCAGGACTTTGAGAAAATCAGGGAAAGATTTAACCTGCTGCCTTTGGAGCACCACAACCAGAGCTCTGGTGCGCATGAAGACTGGCGAGATTATTACACGCCTCAGACAGCTAAAATGGTTTATCAAAGATACCGCAGGGACTTCGAGATGTTCGGCTATGAGGACGAATACCCCAAACTGCTTGACTATCTGGCCTCGAGACCGAAAAAAGCCTGATTAAGGCGCGAGGTTCGTGCTATATCAGCGTCATGCTGGATCGGAAATTCATCATGGACAATCAAGGCGCTGTTCATCGGTCGGCGATGGATCGCGGTGCCATTTGCGATGTTGCGTCTTTTGTGGATACTGAAATAGATCGTCGTGCTTTAGAGGCGAGGCTTCAAAAGGTCAATATGGCTGCGAACGATCTAGCGCGTGACGGGGCGCTTTCAGCTGATGAGAGGCGTGATCGGGGGAGAGAGTTGCGCGATCGCAAGCAGGATTTGGGGCGTGAGCTGGCCGAAAAGACGGCGTTAGCCGATCGCTTACTGTGTGAGATTCCGAATTTAGTTCACCCCGAGACGCCGATCGGCGATGAGTTGAGTGCGCGTGAGATCAGACGCGGACTTTGTGCTATTCCGGCGTTTGACTTTGCGCCGGTCGATCATGTTGTGTTGGGCGAGCGTTTAGGGATATTTGACTTCAAAGCGGGGAGTTTGGTTTCTGGTGCGGGCTTTTATTTTTTACTTGGCGACGGCGCGCGCTTGGAGCTGGCGCTTCACAATTATGCGCTGGGCAAGCTGATGTCGAGAGGCTGGACGCCGGTGATACCACCGGAGCTAGTGCATGAGTCGGTGTTATTTGGCGCGGGTTATCAACCGCGCGGCGACGAGGCTAATTCTTATATGATTAGCGACAGCGATCTTCATTTAATTGCGACTTCGGAGATCCCTTTATGCGGGATGTTTGCCGGTGAGATTATTGATGATGCGAAGCTGCCGCTGCGTTTAGCGGGTGTGAGTCACTGTTTTCGTTCAGAGCGCGCGGCGGGACGTGCAACGCGCGGCCTGTTTCGAGTTCACCAGTTCAATAAAATAGAGATGCTGGTGATCTGCCGTCCGGACGAAAGCGAGAAGTTTCACGAAGACTTGCTGTCTTTGGAATGTGAGATTTTTGATGAATTGGAGATTCCTTACCGCATTGTCGATGTAGCGAGCGGTGATCTGGGCGCGCCGGCCTATCGCAAATATGACATCGAGGCTTGGATGCCCGGGCGCGGCGATGGCGGCGCGTGGTCGGAGGTAACGAGCGCGAGCAATTGCACGGATTATCAAGCGCGGCGTCTCAAGATCAGATGGCGCGCGCCGGGTGGCAAGCCGATCTATCCGCATATTTTGAACGGCACCGGATTAGCCACCGGACGCGCGATGATCGCGCTGATGGAAAACAACCAACAAAAGGATGGCGCGATCAGGATTCCGAAAGTTTTGGCACCTTTTTTTGGCAAGGAGCTCATCGAGCCATGAGCGCCTTTCCTGCTGCTGATCTGCAAAAGTGGCGTGCAGCACTGGATGCGATCGATCAAAACATCACGCGCGAGATTGACGGAATCAAGGTTCCTGTTTTAGGTCTTGGCGGGGAATCTCCGGCACCGCGCATTGTTTCGCCGCAGCGGGATATGAAGCTGGTCCAGCGCTATGACCCCAATATGCCCAATATGCCCAACATGAAAGACACCCTCGAAGCGATCCAAGATGATCTCACTCATGGCGTCAGCGGCATCTGGCTGACGGGTGCGGCTCAAAACACTGAGGCGATCGCTGATATTATCAAAGCGATCAAAGATCAAGAGCCGATTATTTATATTGATGATCCCGCCTGCTTAGTCAACGGCGCTTGGCTGCTAATCACAAGCGATGAAAGGTCGCCTGCTGAAGAATTAGCGACGGTTTTTGCTCGCAGTTTAGATCAGCTCAAGTCATCTGCTGCGGACATTTGTCTGGGGCTCAGGGCTGATCGGCATATATTTATGACCATCGCTAAATATCGAGCGGCGCGCTGGCTCTGGGCTGAGCTGACCGAGGCTTCGCGCGGTGATGTTGCGCGGATTCATGCGCTGCCTGCCCTTGCGAGCGATGAGCTTGATCAAGGGCATCATTTGCTGCATAATGTAGCAGGCTGTTTTGCGGCGGCGATGGGCGGCGCGCAGAGTATAACTTTATTGCCGGACAAAAAATCTGATAAAGACGCGCGGCGCATTGCGCGCAATATCTGGCACGTGCTGCGCGAGGAGGGTCATTTGAATCGCGTTATTGATCCGGCGGCGGGCTCGTGGCTTGTCGAGAATCTGACGACGCAATTGGCGCAAATGGCATGGAAATATCTGAAAAAAGATGGTGAGCTCGGACGACCAGAACACCTCCCTTTGCAAAGCGAGATCACTTTTTTTTCAACGCCGGAAAAGATTGACATTAAGTCCATTTATACGGCGCACGATGTTCTGGAATTGGATTTGACGCTTCCCGGCCAGCCGCCTTTCACGCGGGGGCCTTATGCGACAATGTTTCTGGCGCGGCCATGGACGATAAGGCAATATGCGGGCTTTTCGACCGCTGAGGATAGCAACAGATTTTATCGCCATGCTTTAGCGCATGGGCAAAAGGGATTGTCGGTGGCTTTTGATCTGCCGACTCACCGCGGCTACGATTCTGATGATGAACATGCGTCGGCGGATGTCGGGATGGCGGGCGTGGCGATTGATTGTCTTGATGACATGCGGATTCTTTTTGACGAGATACCGCTCGGCGAGGTGAGCGTCTCGATGACGATGAACGGCGCGGTTTTACCGATCATGGCGCTTTATATTGCGGCGGCTGGCGAGCAAAAAGTTGTGCCTGAGCAGCTCACGGGGACTATACAAAATGACATTTTAAAAGAGTTCATGGTGCGCAACACTTATATTTATCCCCCTGAGCCGTCGATGCGGATTGTTTCGGACATTTTTGCCTATGCGGCGGAGCATATGCCGCGGTTCAACACGATTTCGATTTCGGGCTATCATATGCAGGAGGCCGGGGCGACGAAGGATTTGGAGTTAGCCTATACGCTCGCTGACGGGATGGAATATATTCGCGCGGGTCTCAAGGCGGGTCTTGACATTGATGAGTTTGCGCCGCGTTTATCTTTTTTTTGGTGTATTGGCATGGATTTTTTCATGGAGGTAGCGAAGCTGCGCGCGGCGCGGCTGCTCTGGGCTGAGATTGTCCGAGGTTTTGGCGCGAAGAAAGAGAAGTCGCTGGCATTGCGGACGCATTGCCAGACTTCGGGCTGGAGTTTAACGGCGCGAGATCCATTCAACAATGTAGCGCGCACCTGTTTAGAGGCCTGTGCGGCGATTTATGGGGGGACGCAGTCTTTGCATACCAACGCGCTTGATGAGGCTCTGGCTTTGCCGAGTGATTTTTCGGCGAAGATCGCGCGTGACACGCAGCTTTTTCTGCAGAACGAAACTGATATGTGCGCGTCGATTGATCCTTGGGGAGGCAGCTATTATGTTGAGCGCCTGACGCAAGACATTGCGCGGCGCGCGCGTGAACATATCGACGAGATTGGAGGCGAAGGCGGGATGGTATCAGCTCTTGCGCGCGGCCTGCCTAAGAAGCGGATTGAGGAAGCCGCGACGCGCGCGCAAGCTCAGATTGACAGCGGCCAGCGAGTGATTATCGGCGTGAATAAATATGAGACGAATGACTTGTCTGAAATAGACATTTTGAAGGTGGACAATTTAGCGGTGCGGCGGACGCAGATTGCGCGATTGGAGGCGTCGCGCGCGCGTCGTGATGAGGCGGAGGTTGAGGCGCGGCTTGAGTTTCTTTATGAGGCGGCGCGCGGCGAAGAGAATTTGCTGGCGGCGTCTTTGTTGGCGGCGCGGTCGGGGGCGACGGTCGGGGAGATGTCGCGTTCTTTGGAGCGGGCATTGACTCGCCATAAGACTGAGGCGCGGATCACGCCGGGGGTTTATGCCGACGCTGCCGCAATCGATGGTGTTGGGAACGCCAAGGTTCTTCATGCGCGGCGTGTTGCTGATGATTTTGCGTTGCGTCGGGGCTACCGGCCGCGCATTTTGATTGCGAAGGCGGGACAGGATGGTCATGATCGGGGTCAGAAGGTTGTGGCGGGGGCTTATGCGGATATGGGATTTGATGTAAGCGTCGGAGATTTATTCTGCACGGCTGATGAGGTTGTGAGGCGGTCTCTGGATCTTGGCGTTGACATTGTGGCGATCAGTTCGCTAGCGGGGGCGCATATGGCATTGGCGCGGGGAGTTATTGAGGCCTTAAATGGGTATGATCGCGGAGATATAGCGGTTGTGGTTGGGGGGATCATTCCGAGTGCTGATGTTGCGCCGTTAAAGGAGTTGGGCGTGAAGGCGGTATATCGTCCTGGGACGGATGTGAGCGCGTCGGCGATTGATCTGCTTGAATTGATCCGCGGCAAAAACTAGCTGTTCGTTTTTGTCATCCCCGCGCCGATGGAACTACAGGGCGTGATCAGTGCAAAACGGCTTAAAAAAGCAGATCGGCGAGCTTGCGGCGATGGTAGGCGGAGTCGCCATGCTGATATTCGCACCACAGAGCGCGGCGGCGAAAGAGCTGCGCGTCGCAATCATAGGTGAAGCCGAAGCCGCCATGGAACTGAATTGCGCGATCAGCGGCGAAAGCGAAGGCGTCGCAGGCCTGTGCTTTAGCCATGCGGATCGCGATTTCGCTCTGCTGATCGCCGAGCGGTAGACAGGCGGCATAATAAAGCAGAGAGCGCGCCGCATCCAAGCCGATCAAGATGTCAACGGTGGGATGTTTGAGCGCCTGATAGGCGCCGATATAACGATCGAATTGCTTGCGCGTCTTGAGGTAATCGACGACGACATCGAGTGTTGCGGCGGTGCCGCCGCACATTTCGGCGGCGAGCAGCAAGCAAGCGACGAGGTGGGCATGATGCAGCACTGTCTGCGCGGGCTGTGCTTGCAAAAAATTATCTTTGGACAGCTTGACGCCATCGAGCTTGGCGCGGAAAGAAAGTCGTGTTTCATCGATGATCGTTTCGGGTTCAAAGGCGATTTGGTCGATCGCGTTTTTGTCGAGGATAACGAGGCGCGGCGCGCGGTCGAGGTTGACAGAGGCGATCAGCATATCAGCGGTGAGCGCGTCGGTGATGAAGGTTTTTGTTCCCGACAGGCTGATCTGATCGCCTTGTGGGCTTGCGGTGCATTGGATATTATCGAGCGCCCAGTCTCCGTGGGGTTCGGTCAAAGCGATTGCGGCCTGCTGGCCTTGGCTGATGCGCTTGAGGAAGGTTTCTTGTTGAGTTTGGCTGCCTGCCTGTTTGACGATTTCGGCGGCGATCCAAGCAGACGGGAGCGGTGATGCGAAGAGCGCGCGCCCCATAGGCTCGCTGACGGCGACGGTTTCGGCGAGGCTCAAGCCGCTACCGCCGAATTTTTCATCGATCGTGATAGCGGGCCACCCGAGTTCGGTAATTTCGCGCCAGAGTTCGGGGTTGAAGCTTTGGTGAGCGTCGATTTTTTTGCGCACGATTTCGATTGGGGATTTATCGCGCGCGAATTTTATTGCGACATCGAGCAGCATATCTTGTTCATCGCTGAACTTAATTTGAGGTCGTGTGTTATTCATTTGGGCAGGCCTAAAACGCGTTCGCCGAGGATATTGTATTGGATTTGGCTTGTGCCGCCGCCGATTGTTGCGGAGAAGGCGTTAAAATAGGAGCGCTGCCACATGCCGCGGTCGTGTGCGAGGCGATCGCCGACATAATATGCGGCGTTGGCGCCCTGCAGCGAGAGCGCGAACTGGTTGAGGCGGCGCTGAAACTCAGACGAGATGAGCTTGCCGGACATCGGGATTGACGCCGGATGTTCACATGTCAGTGCTTGATGTTTTGAGCGCGCCGAATTGAGCGCAAGCGCTTGTTCTTCGATGACGAACTGGACGAGCTGGTCGCGGATGAGGGGGTCGTTGATGGCGGGCTGGCCGCTGCGTTTGGCGTTGCGCGCAAGTGCGACGACATCTTTGACGTTTTTATTCATCATGGCGTGTCCGCCGGCTTGTCCGCCGGATGCGCCGCGTTCGAAGGTGAGGGTTTTCATGGCGACTTGCCATCCGTCGCCCTCTTCGCCCATGAGGCAGGACTGGTCGATGCGCGCGTCGGTGAAAAAGACTTGATTGAAGCCGAATTCGCCGGTGAGTTTTCTAATCGGCATGACTTCGATGCCGGGGGCGTTCATCGGCGACAGAAAGAAGCTCAGCCCTTCATATTTGTTGTTGGCGTGCGGATTGGTGCGCGCGAGCAGGATCATATATTTGGCTTGCTGTCCGAGCGTTGTCCAGATTTTCGAGCCGTTGAGGATGAATTGCTTGCCATCGTGTTCGGCTTTCGTCTGGGCGTTGGCGAGATCGGAGCCGTGGTCGGGTTCGGAGAATCCTTGGCACCAGACATCTTCGCAGCTCAAGATATTTTTGATGTAGGCCTGTTTTTGCTCGTGGGATCCCATACTGAGGATGAGCGGTCCGGCCCAATTGAGTCCGATCGTATTGACCATGAACGGCACTTGTTGGCGGATCATTTCGCCGGTGGCGATGTCTTGGAGGATTTGTTCCTGACTACCGCCGCCATATTTTTTGGGCCAGGCCATGCCGAGATATCCTGCCTCATAGACTGTGCGCTGCCAGTCGCGCAGGAACTCGAACTGCTGTTGAGAGCCGACTTCCATGAAGGTTTGCGGCAGCAGGAAGTCGGGGTCTTGGGGTTTATTTTCTTTGAACCACGCAGCGCATTGCTGTTTGAACTCGGCGCGCTCTTTTGACGAGGTGGGCATAAATCTTTCTCCTAAGTTTCTAGGTTTCTAGGGTTCTAGATTCCTAATTGTCGTGCGGCGAGGTCGCGCATAATTTCTTCTGATCCGCCGCCGATGGCATTGACGCGCACTTCACGATAGATGCGCTCGACGCGGCCGCCGCGCATATATCCTGCGCCGCCCATGATCTGCATAGCTTCGCGCGCGCAGAACTCCATGGTAAGGGAGGACTGGACTTTGAGCAAGGACAGATCAGCGACCGGCGTTTCTCCGACATGGACGCGCACGGCACATTGTTCGAGCCAAGCCTGTGTTGCGTTAATTTTACGCGCCATTTCGGCGAATTTGTGTCGGATCACTTGGTGGTCGGCGAGTCGCTGTCCGAATGTCTGGCGCTGGCGCGCCCAGCTCAGAGCGTCTTCGAAGCAGACGCGCGCATAGCTGACCATGCCTGCCGACATTGAGATGCGTTCATTATTAAAATTGCGCATGATTCCGATGAAGCCGTTATTTTCTTCGCCGATGAGGTTGTCTTTGGGGACGCGGACGTCATCAAAGTAGAGCGCGGCGGTATCGGAAGACCACCAGCCCTGTTTTTTCAGCGAGGTGCGCGTAAAGCCGGGTCGATCGCGCTCGATGAGCAGCAGAGAGATGCCGCCGCGACCTTTATTGCCGGTGCGCACGGCGACGGTATAGAAGTCGGCGCGCATGCCGCCGGTGATGAACATTTTTGATCCATTGACGATATATTCGTCGCCGTTGCGCTTGGCGGTGGTTTTGACGTTGGCGACATCGGAGCCACCGGACGGCTCGGTGATCGCAAGGGCGTGGATTTTATCTCCGGCGAGCACTTGAGGCGCGATGCGCTTTTTGAGCTCTTCGGAGCCGATCGCGAGCACGGGCGGCAGGCCGATGCCATGGACGAGCAGGCTTGCATTGACTCCACCGGCGCCGAGTCGCGCCATTTCTTCAGAGGTGACGATCATGAACACTGTGTCATTGACCGGCGTTCCGCCATATTCTTCGGGGTAGCCCATGCCGAGCAGGCCGACAGCGGCGGCTTTTTTGTAGAGGTCGCGGGGGAAGCCGCCCTCTTCCTCCCATTGATCGACGAAGGGGGCCATTTCAGTTTCGACGAATTTGCGCAAAGTGGCGCGCCAAGCGTGATGATCTTCGGTATAGAGCGGGCTGAAATAGCGGTGATCGAAATCGATCGGGCTCTGGCTGTTGGATAAAGACATATTGGATAGAGATGACATGAGCGGGAATACCTCTTTAAGATTTATCGGTTCTCTGTTCTTGTTCGAGCGGCGTGAGTTCGAACATCATGGCGCCTGCGGCGATTTGCTCGTCTTCAGCGACATGGATGTTTTTGACTTGGCCATCGATTGGCGCGGCGATTTGATGTTCCATTTTCATGGCCTCAAGGATAGCGAGCGGCTGGCCTCGTTTGACTTCGTCGCCCGGCTCGACGAAGAGGCGGTGAAGGCGGCCATGCATCGGAGCGGCGATGAGACCGGAGCGCGCGCCGTCTTCGGCGCTTGCGACGCGATTGAGCAGATTGGTGAACCAGAAGCTCCACCCGTCAATGATCAGATAGACAGCGCCCGAAGCGGCGATATGGCTGCGGATGGTTTTTTGCACATCGTCAATGATGAGGCGAATATGACCGGGCTGCGCAGCGATCATCTTAACGTGATGTTCTGTGTGATTTTGGGCGATGTGATAGAGATCATTGCCGCGCGCGGTGATGATGATGTCTTGTGTTTGATTGGGGGCGAGTTCATAACGATAGCGCGACGATAAATTTCCTGCACAGGCCCAATCCAAAAGATGTTCGGAAAAGAAAACGGCGCGATCGGCAGCAATCTGGCGCTCATGGCGATATTCCACCAAAGCCGCAAGAGCTGTTGCAATTGAGGCCGCCTGAATGGCAGCGGGCGGCGCGGCGGCGGGTATATCCTCTTGTGCGGGCGGATTAGCGATGAAATCATTGAGAAAGTCGGTCGTTGCCTGTCCGGCGGCGAATCTGTCATCGCTGAGGCAGCAGATCAAAAAATCGCGATTAGTTTGCAGTCCGGCGATCATCGTATTTTGCAAAGCGGCGATGAGCTTCTGCCGCGCGCTTTCGCGGTTGCTGCCGTGCGCGATGATTTTGGCGATCATCGGATCATAGAAGGGCGAAATCTCCTGACCTGAAGCTAGTCCATGGTCAACCCGCACATTTTCGCCTGTCGCGGGCTGCCAGTGATCGACGCGCCCGCTAACGGGCAGGAAATTTTTTGCCGGGTCTTCAGCGTAGAGGCGGACTTCCATCGCATGGCCTTGAAAAGCGAAATCGCTTTGCGCGATTGGCAGAGGCTCACCGCGCGCGACGCGCAATTGCCACGCAACGAGATCAATGCCTGTTGTCATCTCGGTGACCGGATGTTCCACTTGAAGCCTTGTGTTCATTTCGAGGAAATAGAAATTGCCGTCTTGATCGAGCATAAATTCGATCGTGCCCGCGCCGCTATAATCGATCGACTTGGCCGCTTGAACGGCGGCTTCGCCCATTTTGGCGCGCAGTTGCGGCGTCATCACCGAACAGGGGGCTTCTTCGATCACTTTTTGATGGCGGCGCTGAACGGAGCAATCTCTTTCTCCGAGGTGAATGATATTACCGAGCTGGTCGCCGAAAATCTGAAACTCGACATGACGCGCCTGCTGCAGTGCTTTTTCCAAAATGAGCTCATCGGAACCGAAAGCGTTTTTGGCCTCCGAGCGCGCAATGGCGAGCTGCGCGAGAAACTGTGCGGGTTCAACGACGAGCCTCATGCCGCGGCCGCCTCCACCGGCGGCGGCTTTGATCATCACCGGAAACCCGATTTGATCAGCGGCAGAGGCTAGGGTTTCATCGGTTTGATCTCTATCTTCATAGCCCGGAATACAGGGGACGCCTGCTTCGATCATGCGCCGTTTGGCTTCGGCCTTATTGCCCATCAATTGGATTGCTTCGGGAGAAGGCCCGATGAAAACGATGTTGGCCTGCGCGCAGGCTTGAGCAAATCCGGCATTTTCCGACAGGAAGCCATAGCCGGGATGAATGGCATCAGCTTTTGTCGCGGCGGCGGCGCTGAGGATATTGTCTTGGCTGAGATATGATTGTGTCACCGGCGGCGGCCCGATGAGCACGGCCTCGTCGGCGAGCGCAACATGAGGCGCTTGGGCATCGGCCTGCGAATAGACAGCGACGCTCTTATAGCCGAGCGTGCGCGCCGAGCGTATCACGCGCACGGCGATTTCGCCGCGATTGGCGATGAGTATCTTATTGAAGTTTATCATTGATCACTGTCGGCCCAATAGGGTTTGCGTTTTTCGATAAAGGCGGCGACACCCTCGCGGCCTTCTGGTCCGAGCATACATTGCGCGAAGCCATCAGCGGCGAAGTCGAGAGCTTTGGCGCGCGGGTTGCGGCTGGCCTCGAACAGGATCGCTTTGGTGATCGCGTTGGCGCCTGGGGCGCAGAGCGATATTTGCGCGAGGACTTGCTGGCATAGGCGATCGAGGTCTTCGGGTTTTTCGGCGAGCAGGTGTCCGATGCCGAGCTGGACGGCTTGGGCGCCATCGAACTTCGCGCCGGTGAGCATGAGGCGTCGCGCCTGTGTAAGACCGATGCGCTCGGCGACGAAGGGCGCGATTTGCGCAGGGGGGATTCCGAGGCTGGTTTCGCTGAGGCGGAAGCGGGTATCTTTGGCGACGATGGTCACATCGCCGATGCAGGTAAGTCCGAGTCCGCCGCCGATCGCCGCGCCTTCAACGAGCATAACGATGGTCTGTGGCTGTTCATTGAGCTTAATCATCAGGTTGCCGAAGGAGCGGTTTGCGGCGGCGACATCTTTGTGAGAGGTCTTTTGCGAGGATTTTTGTTTTTGGTCGCTGCCCTGCATATTGGATTGGAAGCCTTTGATATCGGCTCCGGCGCAGAAGATTCCGCCTTTGCCGCGCAGGACGATGGTTCGGATTTCGCGATCATCGCGTGCTTGATCGAGCACATCGGCGAGGCCGCGTGTGATTTCATCGTTGAGCGAGTTTTTGGCTTCGGGCCGATTGAACCAGATTCTGAGAACGCTGTGTTCCTGTTCGACGATGAGAGTGTTGGTTGCTGGCAATTTGATCATGTTATCTCCTTAGGTTCACATCCGCCCAACGCCGAAGCTATTGGGCGAGGTCTGTCGCATTTGGGCTTCACGGCAGGTCTGCAGCAGGAAACCGAGTGCCTTGCGGGTATCTTGGGGGAATATGACGCCATCATCGAGCATATGTCCGGAGGCGTAGAAGGCGCTCGATTGCTTATCGAAATGATGGGTGAGCGCCTCTTCCTGCTGTTTGAGCTGATCGTGATCGATATCGACGCCGCGTCGTTGAGCGCCAGCGGTCATGACTTGGGTCATAGTTTTGGCGGCCTGGGCGCCGCCCATGACTCCGATGGTCGCGTTGGGCCATGCGAAGACGAAATCGGGATTATATCCCTGCCCGCACATGCCGTAATTGCCAGCGCCGAAGCTGGCGCCGGTCATGAAGGTGAGGCGCGGCACCGACACATTGGTCACCGCTTGGATCATTTTTGATCCATGTTTAATCATACCGGCGCGCTCATATTGCTTGCCGACGAGATAACCGGTGGTGTTCTGCAAGAAGACGAGCGGCAGATCGGCCTGATCGCAGAGCTGCATGAATTGCGCGGCTTTGGTGGCGCCATCGGGATCGATGGGGCCGTTATTGCCGATGATTCCGACAGCGTGGCCAAAGACTTCGGCCTGCAAACAGACGGTTGAGATGCCGTAATTGGGCTTAAAGTCGAGCATCTCGGAGCCATCGACGATGCGCGCGGCGACTTCGCGCATTTCATAAGGCTGGCGGTAATCGATGGGGACGATGCCCGCGATTTCGTTGGGATCGTAGAGGGGTTCGGCGAAGCTTTTGGGTTTTTCTTGAGGGCAGCGCGTATTCCATTGCAGCCGCGCGATGACTTCGCGCGTGATCATCAAGCCATGGGCGTCATCTTCGGCGAGATATTCGGCGAGACCTGAAACTTGTGAATGCATTTCAGCGCCGCCGAGTTCTTCTTCGGTGGCGACTTCGCCGGTTGCCGCTTTAAGCAGTGCTGGTCCGGCGAGAAAAGCGCGGCCGCGTCCTTTGATCACGATCACATAATCGCTGAGGCCCGGCATATAGGCGCCTCCTGCCGTCGAGGGGCCGTGCAGAACGGTGATGACCGGCAATCCGGCAGCGCTCAGCCGCGCGAGATTAGCGAATAATGCGCCGCCAAGAACGAAGCCCTCGACTTTATATTTCATCAGATTAGCGCCTGCGCTTTCGACGAGATGGATGAAGGGGAGTTTTTTATTGAGCGCGATTTGCTGCGCGCGTCGAGTTCGATAGCCGCCGCCTTCGGTCATGGCGCCGGCATTGATGCCGCTATCATCGACGACGATCATCGAGCGCACACCGGCAACAAAACCGATGCCCGAAATGATCGAGCCGCCTGGCACCGATTTTTCTGGATCATTGGTGTCGAGCAAATAGCCGGCCATATTGCCGATCTCAAGAAACGGCATTCCCGGGTCAAGCAGCCGCGACAGGCGCTCGCGCGGAGTGAGCTGTCCGCGCTCTTCAAAGCGGGGCTTGCGCTTTTCGGACAGGGTGATCGCTCTTTGATTCAATTCAGCCAAGCTTTGAGTCAAAGCGTTCATGTCTTTGCGGTTGGCCTTGAATTCTTCGGATGTCGTGGTGATGTTTGAAGCGAAAAGCGGCATATGCCTCCCTTTTTTTTTCTTTTGCTACGCCGATCGAGGCAGTTGATCTTGCTCGGCAAGAGATTGCGGCACTTCGATCGGACATTCAAGCAAAAGTTGGGCATAGCCTTTGCCTTGGGGATCGTTGCGCAGGCTGGCGATGCCGCCGCCGCCGAGCACATTATGGAGCAGGAAGTTGATCGCTTTAGGTCCGGGCAAAATGAATTTGTCGATATGGTTATCCTCGAGGAAGTGGGCGAAGAGTTCGGCGACTTTTTCTTTGGTCAGGGATTGGAATATATAGGGGAAATATTCGGGTTTGCGGGCGATGATGCCGATATTGGCTTTGTTGCCTTTATCGCCGCTGCGCCCCCAAGCGAGCGCCACAAGAGGCACTTGAACATTGGGCGCTTGCGTCATTGCTTGCGGCGCTGCGGGCCGCGCGAGCTGGCTGGGATCGAAAGTTTGACCTTGCGGGTCTTTGAAGGGATGTTTTTGTCCATCGATGTTGATTTCGATATCGATTTCTTTTTTAGGGATGAGAAAAGAAAACAAACGCGCGACGGGCGCGGGTCTCGGGCGGCCTCCGGCAAAGCCTGACAGACCTGGCGGTGTTGCAAGTCCGAGGCCGGTTGCTTCTTTAAGCAAGATTGTGATTGCTTTATCGTCTGGATGTTTGGCGGCGATTTTGACAGTGACTTCGCGCGCGCTTTTGATTTTTCTTGCTGCGCCATATTGGCTTTCAGCGCCGATGACTTCGACATCTGTTTGAGTGAAGTCGGGCATATTGAGGCGTCGCAGAGTCTGTCGCGCGCGGCGATAGACGGCTTGAGCAAATTTTTCAGCTTTGAGGCTTGCGTCGATTCCGTAGAAGCTCATAGCAAGTCCGCCGCGGAAGCCATCGACATAGGTAGCGCTGACTTTATAGCTGTCGGGCGGCGGGCTGCCCAGCGCGCCGCTGACCAAGACTTGATCTTCACCCTGCTGTGCGATCTGGGTTTGAGAGAAATCACAGATGACATCGGGCAGGATATAAGCTTGCGGATCACCGATTTCATAGAGCATCTGCTCAGCGATCGTGCCGACATTGACGAGTCCGCCGGTTCCTTTGGGCTTAGAGTAGATCGTGCTGCCATCGGACGAGATTTCAGCGATTGGATATCCGATATCCTCCAAGCGATCGATCACTTTGTGCCAATCGGTGAAATTGCCGCCGGTGGCTTGGACACCGCACTCAAGAATATGTCCGGCGAGGCTGCCGGCAGCGAGCTGATCGAGGTCATCTTTCTGCCAGCCAAAGGCGTGGATGCAGGCGCCGAGCGTAACGGCGCTATCGACGCATCGCCCTGTGATCACGATATCAGCGCCTTCGTCTAATGTTTTGGCGATTGGAAAAGCACCGAGATAAGCATTGATCGAAATGATTCGCTCGCTTTCGGGGAAAGACTGGTTAGAGAACATTTCGCGGAAATTTTGCTGAGCGAACAGTTCTTTGCGGCTGACGAGATCGTCGCCGGTGATGGTTGCGACTTTGAGGTCAAGGCCGAGTGAATCGATCAGCTCTTTGACTTTGGCGGCGCAGGCTTCAGGATGGACGCCGCCTGCATTGGATAGGATTTTAACTTTCTGCCGCGCGATTTCGACGAGGTTGGGCTTGAGCGCCTGTGAGACGAAATCGGTTGCATAGCCCATATCGGGCTTGGCGAGTCGGGCGCGCGCCATGATCGACATAGTGATTTCAGCGAGATAATCATAGACGATATAGTCGAGATTTTCGGCAGCGAGCAGCTGGGGTGTTGCCATAGCGGCATCGCCCCAGAAACCGCTCGCGCCGCCAATACGGATGGTTTTTGCGCTCATACTTCCTCCCTTTTGGCCTTCTCCCTTTTGGCCTCCTCACTTTTGGTTCGTCGGTGAGCAGTCTACACCAACGCGCAGGAAATTGCGCGGCACCATAAACAAATATGGTGGGCGGTGACGGGTTTGAACCGCCGACCTTCCCGGTGTAAACGGGATGCTCTTCCAGCTGAGCTAACCGCCCGAGCAGGCCTGAGGCTGTCCCGTTGTCAGTTAGACATTCACTGAAGTTTTGAGCGCTTTTCCGGCCTTAAATTTAGGCTGTTTGGATGCGGGGATTTCCATTGGCTCGCCGGTCTGAGGATTGCGCGCGGTAGTCTTGGCGCGATTATAGACCGAGAACGTGCCAAAACCGATGAGGCGGACTTCCTCGCCTTTGGTGAGGCTCTCGGTGATGGAGCTGAGCACTGTTTCGACAACGCGTGTGCCTTCAGCTTTGGACATGCTGCACTTATTCGAGATGACTTCGATTAGATCGTTCTTATTCATGAGATTACTCCTCTTGAGGGTGGATGTTGCGGACCAAACCCCGCCGTGACGGCGTTGATTCGTTTATAGGTTTAGTGTAGGAGTCTTACAGCTTAACTCAAGAAAAAAAGCCCTAAAAACAGGGGAAAAGAATTGATTTGAAATCAAGGTCAACCTAAAGGGCTGGAAATAAAAGGTTTTATCGGCAATCATCAGCGATGATCGGCGCGATTAGCGCGATTAATTGAGTCGATTTAATGCGTCATTCGGGTGCTTTCGGGGTTATCAGCGCCAGATACGGGCGGCGGTGTTCCTTCATCCCATTCGATTGGGACGGGCATTCTGGTCAGCACGTGAGGGAAGATTTCATCGATGGTTTTGATCTCGACGATTTTGATTTTGTTTTTGATGTTATCAGGGATATCGGCGAGGTCTTTGACATTGTCGTGGGGGATCAGGATTTTTTTAACGCCGGCGCGTAAAGCGGCGATCATTTTCTCCTTGAGGCCACCGATCGGCAAAACCCGTCCACGCAAAGTGATTTCGCCGGTCATCGAGACGTCGCGCCGGACGGGTATTTCAGTCGCGACCGAAACGATTGACGTGATGATGGCGACGCCTGCTGACGGGCCATCTTTGGGGGTTGCGGCTTCGGGCACATGGACATGGATGTCGCGCCGCTCAAACAAAGAGGGCTCAATGCCGAATTCCGGCGCATGCGAGCGGACATAGGCTTGCGCTGCGGCGATCGATTCTTTCATCACGTCGCGCAGATTGCCGGTGATCGACATTTTTCCTTTGCCGGGGGTTAAGACGCTCTCAATGGTCAATAATTCTCCACCATATTGCGTCCACGCCATGCCGGTGGCGATACCGACCTTATTTTCGGGTTCGATCTCATCATGGATATATTTCGGCACACCGAGCAGGTCGCCGAGGTTGCCTTGAGTGATAGCGACGTGCTCTATTTTTTCGATCAGCAGCTTTTTGACCGATTTGCGCGCGGCAGCACTAATTTCGCGCTCAAGGGTTCGGACACCGGCCTCGCGCGTATAAAGCTGGATCAGCATGCGCAGCGCCTCATCGTCGAGGGTCCACTCCTTGTCTTTGAGAGCGTGGGTTTCCATGACTTTGGGGATCAGATGACGGCGTGCGATTTCCATTTTTTCATCTTCGGTATAACCGGGCAGACGGATGATCTCCATGCGGTCGAGCAGCGCCGGTGGGATATCGAGCGTATTGGCGGTCGTGATGAACATCACATCGGAGAGGTTATATTCAACCTCAAGGTAATGATCGGTGAAGGCGTTGTTTTGCTCGGGGTCCAAGACTTCGAGCAAAGCGGCAGCGGGATCGCCGCGGAAATCGGTGCCGATTTTATCGACCTCATCGAGTAGGAAGAGCGGGTTTGAATATTTAACTTTCTTCATGGACTGGATGATTCGTCCCGGCATGGATCCGATATAGGTTCGGCGATGGCCGCGGATTTCGGCTTCATCGCGCACACCGCCTAAAGACATTCGGACGAATTGCCGTCCTGTGGCGCGCGCGACCGACTTGCCCAGCGACGTCTTGCCGACGCCTGGCGGCCCGACAAGACAAAGTATAGGGCCCCGCAATTTGCCCGCGCGCTTTTGCACTGCGAGATATTCGACGATTCGATCCTTGACTTTTTCGAGGCCATAATGATCTTCATCGAGGATTTTTTGC
Source organism: Alphaproteobacteria bacterium (assembly GCA_965212115.1). Taxonomy (GTDB): domain Bacteria; phylum Pseudomonadota; class Alphaproteobacteria; order JAPOUT01; genus CBDBUR01. The sequence goes on from CBDBUR010000001.1 coordinate 250,109, forward strand.
GCTTCGGCGAGATCGATTTTAATATCGGCCTTTTTGTTCCACGGCAGGGAGACAATCCAGTCGAGATAGTTGCGCACGACGGTTGATTCAGCGGACATCATATTCATCTGTTTGAGCTTTTTGAGCTCGCTGTTGGCTTTTGCGCGCGCTTCTTTGGGGAGCTTGGCCTCTTTGATTTTTTTTTCGAGTTCTGCGATGTCGCCGACGGAGTCGTCGCCGTCGCCGAGCTCATTCTGGATCGCTTTGAGCTGTTCGTTGAGATAATATTCGCGCTGGGTTTTTTCCATCTGATTTTTGACGCGCCCGCGAATTTTTTTCTCAAGTTTGAGCGTGCTAATTTCTTTTTCCATCAGGGCATAGATTTTTTCAAACCGCTCGGCGAGGGTTTCGGTTTCCATGAGGTCTTGCCGCTCCTCGATGCTTTGCGCAACATGAGCAGCGATGATATCGGCGAGTTTGGTATCTTCATCAACATCGGCGATCGACGCGACTGTTTCGGCGTTGAGATTCTTTTTCAAGCGCACATAGCTTTCAAAGCGCTGCGCGACCGATTTGGAAAGGATTTCGAGTTTTTTTGCATCGCCTTGGCTGTCGCTGACTTCGAGGATATCGGCTTCGAGGAAGCCGTCATGCAAGCGGACTTCTTCGATGCGTCCGCGGCAGATGCCCTCGACGAGGACTTTCATTGTTCCGTCGGGCAGTTTGAGGATTTGCAGCACTGAGGCGATCACGCCAGTGTGATAGAAATCATTTTCGTCGGGATCGTTTTTGATGGCGTCTTTTTGTGTAACGAGCATGATGCGTCCTTTGTCGCCGACGACCTGCTCAAGCGCGCGCACCGATTTAGGCCGCCCGACAAATAGAGGCGCGATCATATGAGGGAAGACGACGAGGTCGCGCAGCGGCAGAACTGGCAGCGTGACGCGCCCTTTAATGCCTGGCTGGGTTTTTATATTGTTTTGCTCATCGCTCATAATCGAATCCTTTGCTCTTGAAGACAGCATGACGACATCACCGAGAATATGCAAATCACATAGCTCTCATCTACCATATTTGCATGAGATTCGCGGATTTCAAGGCAAATTAGGCATTATATTTCATGGGTGGCGGGAGTGACGGGACTCGAACCCGCGGCCTCTGGCGTGACAGGCCAGCGCTCTAACCAACTGAGCTACACCCCCTTCAAGGCGTATTTTCTTTGATAGGCCTGCGCGAGAGCGGCGTCAACATGATATATAGAAATAAAGTCTTGGGGGAGTTTATGACGAGTTATGCGAAATTTCGGATAACGGGGCTGATTGCGGGTCCGGTTTTTTTTGCGGGGGTGATGGCGTTTGCGCCGGACGAAGACATGGTCTGGCGATTGGGCGCGGTGATTTTATGGATGCTGATTTGGTGGGTGAGCGAAGCAGCGCCTCTGGCGGCTACGTCATTGCTGCCGATTATTGTGCTGCCGATTTTGGGGGTAAGAGAGGCGTCGGCAGTGATGAGCAATTACGCGCATCCGCTGATTTTTTTAATGTTTGCCGGTCTGACGATCGCGCTGGCGATGCAGCGCGCGCACTTACATCGCCGAATTGTGGTGGCGATTTTGCGCCGCACCGGCACGCGTGTTGATGGTGTCATTTTAGGGTTCATGCTTGCCTCAGCCCTGTTGAGCATGTGGCTGAGCAACACAGCAACGACAGCAGCGATGCTCCCGATTGCCTTATCATTCATTGCGATTTTGACGGCGCCGCTCGATGCCTCGCGTGATGAGCCGCCGCGGCGCGAAGAGATGACCACACAGCAGCATCGTCTTGCCTTGACGATTTTGTTGGGCATTGCCTATGCGGCGAACATTGGCGGCACGGCGACGCTCATCGGCACGGCGCCGAACGCTTTGTTTGCGGGTTATATGTCAACGCGGTTTGGTCTGGACGTCGATTTTCTAAGCTGGATGATGATGACGCTGCCCTTCACGATCATCATGCTGTTTGTGATGTGGTTTATGCTGACGCGACTGATTTATCCCAGCACACTTGGCAGGCTTGACGGCTTTGAGCAAGTTCTCGACAAGGCTGAAGAGGAGCTCGGTGAGATGTCGCGTGAGGAGAAAGCGGTTGCGATTTTATTTGCGGTGACGGTATTTTTATGGATTTTCCACCGCCTGATTCCACTTGAAGGTTTGGACAATGCGGTGATTGGCGTAGCGGCATCGGTAGCCTGTTTTGCGGTTCCGGTGCGGCTGCGGCCTTTGCAGTTCATGCTGCGCTGGCAAGACATGCGAAATTTATCGTGGGGGGTTTTATTGCTGCTGGGCGGCGGTCTCGCGCTCGGCGATGCGATGACTGCAACGGGTCTGTCGGCGTCATTGGGACGCCTCGTGATTGAATATTCAGCGCTGGGGGATAATATCTGGATGGCCTTTGCGGCGCTGGGCCTGACACTGACCGAGTTTGCCAGCAACACAGCGATGACAGCAACTTTACTGCCGGTGATTTCCGAGATCGCTGCCGAACAGGGGCGCAGCCCCCTAATGTTTGGTGTGCCGCTGACATTGGCGACCTCGTGCGCGTTCATGATGCCGATGGCGACGCCGCCGAACGCTTTAGTTTTTGCGAGCGGTTATATTCGCGTTGCCGAGATGGTCCGCGCTGGATTTTTAATTAACATTGCCGCGTTGGTTGTATTGATTCTGATCTTGCAGATCACGGTGCCCTTTGTCGCGGCGCTGATTTAGAGTCAAAGAGGATTTATATAAAAAGCGCGCTTAAAATTTTCAAAAGCCTCTATTTATCTTCTTCTGACGCGCATGAGGCCTTCTTGGATGGCCGACGCGACAAGCCGCCCGTTGCTTGTATAGATCAAGCCGCGATTATATCCGCGTGCGCTTGACGTCGAGGGGCTGTCTTGAACATAGAGCAGCCACTCATCGGCGCGGAAGGGCCGATGAAACCACAAAGCGTGATCGAGGCTGGCCATTTGGATATTTTCGTTAAGCCAGTTAATGCCGTGCGGTGCGAGGCTGGTATCGAGCAGCGACATATCTGATGCATAGCTCAGCACACACAGGTGGATTTTGGGATCATCGGGGAGTTTTCCTTTGGCGCGCAGCCACACCGATTGGGGTTCGGTGGTTGGCTGCGGATCGAGCAGGTGGCGCCGATTAACAGGACGCAATTCGATCGGGCGGCGGCGGAGGAAATGTTCACGGAATTGTTCGGGGATTTTATTGGCGATTTTTTCTCTGATGTTGTTTTCGCTTTCGAGGTTATCGGGCGCTGGGACATCGGGCATGGGGACGGCGTGTTCAAGGCCGGTTTCTTCGATTTGGAACGAAGCGGCCATGTGGAAAATTTCTTTGGCTTTTTGCGTAGCGATGACGCGGCGCGACGAGAAACTTTGGCCATTGCGGCTGCGCACGACCTCATAGAGGATCGGCGTCGTGGGATCACCGGGGCGCAAGAAATAAGAATGGAGCGAATGACAAGCGCGTTCGTCGTCGATGGTGCGCTGCGCGGCGACGAGCGCTTGCGCGACCACTTGACCTCCGAACACGCGGCCCCAGCCGCCGGGCGGACTGTTGCCGCGAAAGAAATTGATATCGATTTTTTCAAGGTCGAGGAGTTCAACGAGCGCATCGACATTATGAGCCATGCTCATGGGATCATCGCGATCGCGCGCGCTGTCCGAACAGGACCGCGCGCGCTTTTTTAGCTTCTTTGGAATCTGCGGCGAGATTGGAGCGCAATTCGGCGCCGGCATGGAATCCGCGCTGGACGGCGGGACGATCGCTGACACGTTTGAACCAGGCTTTGAGGTAAGGGAAATCAGCGAGGTCTTGGCCTTGCATGCCGTGTGGCAGCACCCAGCCCCAGCAAGCCATGTCGGCGATGGAATAGCTGCCAGCGAGATATTTCTGTTTTTTGAGCTGCGTGTTCATGACACCATAGAGTCGATTGACTTCATCGGTATATCGTTTAATTCCATAGGGATTGTCTTCGCCGTTGCTGGGAGCATATTGGCGAAAATGATGCGCTTGGCCGGCCATCGGACCAAGCCCACCCATCTGCCAGAACAGCCATTGATCGACGAGCATACGATTGCGCTCATTTTTGGGGTAGAATTTTCCGGTTTTGCGGCCGAGATATTGCAGGATCGCGCCGGATTCGAAGATAGAGATTGGCTTATGGCTCGGGCCTTGGGGATCGACGATTGCGGGCATTCGGTTATTGGGCGAGATTTTCAAGAAAGCGGGCTTAAACTGGTCGCCGCTGCCGATATTGACCGGCTTGATCTTATAAGGCAGGCCACATTCTTCGAGCATGATGGAAACTTTCCATCCATTTGGAGTTGGCCAATAATAGAGCTCGATAGGATTTTTAGGATTAGAAGCGCGTTTTGTTTTTGTTGCGGCTTTCTTTTTGGTCACGGGCTTTTTGGTCACGGGCTTTTTAGCTGTGATTTTTTTTGCGGTTTTCTTTGCAGTTTTCTTTATAGCCATGTTGGACCCTCCTTCTATCAAAGAGGGCTATTTGAGGCTATAAGGAGCTTATTGTCAACAAAGAAAACATCGAGAGAACCAGTCCGGGCAGGAAGAGGATTGATTTTCTTCACTGCCCTAAACTGGAACTCACATGATCTATCGCTGGATGCCTTGAAGACTACGCAGATCTTTTTTTCCGCCGCGTTGTTTTGCGTTTAGCGGTTTTGCGTTTGGGCGTCTTGCGTTTAGCGGTTTTCCGTTTAGCGGTTTTCCGTTTGGCTGTCTTGCGCTTAGCGGCTTTTTTGACGGTTTTCCGTTTGGCGGTTTTCCGTTTAGCTGTCTTGCGCTTAGCAGCTTTCTTGACGGTTTTCCGTTTAGCGGTTTTCCGTTTGGCGGTTTTCTTTTTGGCAGTTGATTTACGTTTTACAGGCATGATTTCTACTCCTACAGTTTGGTTTTCGTTATCTCTGTTTGCTTTCTTGGACGAAAACTTATAGCGAGATGGAATTGTGTTTAGAGTTGCGCAAAAAAAATAAAACAGCAAGTTTTTATTGCATTTGTTTTTTGTGCGTGACGCATCAACAAAACGAAAGAAGTTTTTCTATTTTTTCATTTTTGGGTGTTGCGGCGCAAGGATTTGTTAACTTTTCGAATCAGCTTCAATTAGGCGGTGAGCCTGCTTTTCGAGCGTTAGGCGGTTAGATTGAGTTTTTTGCGCAAGATGTCATTAACGGTTTGCGGATTTGCTTTGCCTTGCGTTTCTTTCATCACTTGCCCGACAAACCACGCCAACATTTTTGGTTTAGCCTTGACGCGCTCAATTTTGTCCAGATTTTGCGCAATAATAGAATCACATGCGGCTTCTATTTTTTTGGCATCGGTGACTTGTTGCAGGCCTTTTTCTTCAATGATGAGATCGGGAAGCTGGCTTGTGTCGTACATAATTTCGAAGACCTGTTTTGCGATTTTGCCGGAGATGACATTGTCTTTGATGCGGGTGATAAGCTGTGCGAGCGCTTCGGCAGAGACGGGGGAGTTGTCTATCGAGCGTTCGGTTTTATTGAGGTGAGCGAGGAGCTCGCTGAGGATCCAGTTAGCGGCCTGTTTGGCGGGGATTTTTGCTTCTGCGATCAATTTAGCGGTCTGTTCAAAGAAATTGGCGCGGGTGCGCTCGGTGGTGAGCACAGCAGCTTCATAGGCAGTGAGGTCATATTCGGATTGGAAGCGCTGTTTTTTTTGATCTGGCAGTTCGGGCAGGGAAGTTTTGATTTGCTCGACTTTATTTTTATCCAGCACGAGAGGCGGGAGATCGGGATCGGGGAAGTATCGATAATCATGGGCGTCTTCTTTGGAGCGCATCGAGCGTGTTTGACCTTGAGCGCTGTCGAACAATCTTGTTTCCTGCGTGATGGTTTCGCCATTTTCAATGATCTTGATCTGACGTTGTGATTCATAATCTATCGCCTGAACGATGGCGCGCATAGAGTTGAGGTTTTTGATTTCGCAGCGTGTGCCGAGCGGCGCGCCGTGATGACGCACCGAGACATTAACATCGGCGCGCAGAGAGCCCTGCTCCATATTGCCATCGCAGACGTTGAGGTAGCGCAAGATGGTGCGCAGCTTGCGGACATATTGGCGTGCTTCATCGGCTGAGCGCATATCGGGTTTGGAGACGATCTCCATCAGCCCGATACCCGCGCGATTGAGATCGACGAAGCTTAGATTGGCGCTGCCTTGGGTTTCTTCATGGATATTTTTACCGGCGTCCTGTTCGATGTGGAGGCGTTCGATTCCGATTTTGCGTATTTGTCCATCGGCGAGGTCGAGGATGATCTCGCCGCCGGTGGCGATTGGATGTTCATATTGCGAGATTTGGTAGCCCTGCGGCAGGTCGGGATAGAAATAATTTTTGCGATCAAACCGCGAGGTCGAGTGGATTTCCGCGCCTAGACCCAGAGCGGCGCGCACAGCCTGATAGACGCAGGCCATATTGACGACCGGCAAAGTGCCGGGGAAAGCAGCGTCGAGCAGAGCTAATTGCGTGTTGGGGGCGGCGCCGAACTCTGTCGGCGCAGAGGAGAACAATTTAGTTTTGGATATGATCTGCGCATGGACTTCAAGTCCGATGACGATTTCCCAATTATCATTATCACTCATTTTTAATTCCACCATTTTTTAGGCTGATGATCAAACTGCGCGGCCTGTTCGAGCATGGCGGCGGCTTGGAGCATTGTTGCTTCGTCAAAGCGTCGGCCAATGATCTGCAATGACAGAGGCAGCCTTTGCTCGGACAGGCCGACCGGCACTGACATTGCGGGCAATCCGGCGAGGCTCGCAGGCACGGTAAAGACATCATTCATATACATAGCGAGCGGATCGACTTGACTTCCGAGCGGAAAAGCATCACTAGGCGTTGCGGGGGTCAACAGGACATCGATGTTATTTTCAAAAGCGTCTTCGAACTCTTGAGCGATGATCGTGCGCACTTTATGGGCTTTGAGGTAATAGGCGTCATAATATCCGGCGGAGAGCGCATAGGTGCCGATGAGGAGGCGGCGCTTGACTTCATCGCCAAAGCCTTCGGCGCGGGTTTGGGCATACATATCTTTGAGGCTGGCTTTTTTTTTGCGCAGGCCGTAGCGGACGCCATCATAGCGCGCGAGGTTGGATGATGCTTCAGCAGGCGCGATAATATAATAGGTGGGGAGCGCATATTTTGTGTGCGGCAAGGAGACATCGACGATTTCAGCGCCCTGTTCTTTGAGCCATGTTATGCCCTTTGCCCATAAGGTTTGGATTTGCGCGGGCAGATCATCAAGCCGATATTCTTGGGGAATTCCGACGCGGAGTCCATCGCGCGCCTGATTAAGCTTGGCGCAAAGATCGGGGAGGGGCCTATCGGACGAAGTTGAATCTTTTGGATCATGGCCAGCGATGATCTGCAGCATCAAGGCGGCATCTTCAACCGACCTGGTGATCGTTCCGGCCTGATCCAAAGACGAAGCAAATGCGACAATGCCCCAGCGCGAACATCTTCCGTAGGTGGGTTTGAGTCCGACGGTTCCGGTGAAGGCGGCGGGCTGTCTGAGCGATCCGCCGGTATCGGTGCCGAGCGCAGCAAGACACAGACCGGCGGCGACGCTCGCCGACGGCCCTCCCGACGAGCCGCCGGGCGAGCGCGGTGTTGGATCATTATCGGCGCGCCACGGATTAATGACCGGTCCCCAGCAGCTTGTTTCATTGGATGAGCCCATCGCGAACTCATCGGTGTTGAGCTTGCCGAGCATCACCGCGCCTTGTTGTTCGAGTTTTTCGGTCACGGTGGACGAATAGATCGGCACAAAGTTTTCCAAGATGCGGCTTGCGGCGGTGGTTCGGCAATTTTTTGTGCAGAAGAGGTCTTTGATACCGATCGGGATACCGTCGAGCGCGTGATTATTTCCGGCGGCGATGCGGCGATCGGCCTGTTCGGCTTGATCGAGCGCGCTCTCGGCGGCAACGAGCACGAAGGCATTGAGCGCTTGGGCTTCGGCGATTGCTTTAAGTGCGTCTTGGGTCAATTCTTTAGCGGAGAACTTGTGCTGACGCAGGCCTTTCAATGCGGCTTTTATGGTGAGAGCGGTTAATTCACCCATTATTCACTCGTTAGTTTTGGGCGTTACAAAGAATCCGCTTTGAGTTTCGGGCGCATTTTTGAGAATTTCGTCGCGTGAGACGGGCTGTGTGGCTTCGTCCTTGCGGGCGGGCGCGGTGGCGTTATGCGCTCCGACTTGATAATCGAAGTGGATATGATCGGTATTCACTTGCTGCAATTGACCGATCCAGTCCAAGATGTGGCTGAGCTCATTGGCGATTGCGGCGCATTTTTCGTCGGGCACGGCGATATGCGCCAGACGAGCGATTTCGCGCACGGTTTTTTCATCGATTATTTTGGGCATTATTTTGGACATATTTTGGTTATAGCCCCTCATCTATATAGTATAATTGAGGGAGTCAGGACAAAATCTATCGGGGAGATGGACACATGGAAAGACGTGAATTTTTGAAATTGATGTCGGCGGGGGGGATTTTAGCAATTGCGGTGCCGGCCTGCGATTTATTTCCGAGCAGCAAGAATGCGGCGATCATCTCGGATTTGCCGAAGCTGGATACAATCGCGCAAGCGGCGCTCGTGCAAAAAGGAGAGCTGAGTGCCTCAGAACTGGTCGAGGCGGCGATTGATCGCATTGAGGCGGTGAATCCGAAGATCAATGCAGTGGTGACGAAGTCCTATGATTTTGCGCGCGCGCGCGTCAAACAGAGCAAAAAGGGCGGTCATTTTATGGGGAGGTTATGGTCTGCGCCTTATCTGATCAAAGACCTGACGGCCTATAAGGGGGTGCGCTGGACATCGGGGACGCGGCTGTTTAAGGATCGCATCGCCAAGACCCAGACGCCCTTTGTTGATGATATTGAGAGAGCAGGTCTTGTTGTTCTCGGCAAGACGAACACGCCGGAATTCGGATTGATTTCATCAACGGAGTCTTTGGCGTTAGGGCCATGCCGGACGCCGTGGAATCTGGACCACTCGGCGGGCGGATCATCGGGCGGCGCGGCGGCGGCAGTTGCGGCGCGGATTGTTCCGTCGGCGCAGGCGAGCGATGGCGGTGGTTCGATCCGGCTGCCGGCGAATAATTGTGGTCTTGTTGGTCTCAAGCCCTCGCGCGGACGCTTTGGCGATCAATATCCTGACAGCCCCAAGCCGCTTTGGGAGCTATCGATCGCGCATACGGTGAGCTGGTCGGTGCGTGATAGCGCGCTGCTCTTGGCGCTGACCGAAAAAGAGACGAAGGCGCTCAAGCCGGTGGGTTTTGTGAATACGCCGATCAATCGTCGGCTGAAGATTGCTGTGAGTCTGGAAAACGCCCAAGGCGATTTGCCTGATCCCGAAATTCGCAAGGCGGTTCAAAAAGCGATGAAGCTGCTGGAGCATTTGGGTCATAGGGTCATTCCCGTCAAGAGGTCTCCTTTATCTGATCCGGCGCTCATTGAAGATTTTTTAAATTATTGGGCTTCGGGCGCCGCCGCGACACGCGATGCTCTCGCCAAGCAGACCGGCAAAAACATGGATGATTGGCTTGAGCCATGGACATTATCGCTTGCGCGTCAATTTGACGCGCTCAAAGATAAACGAAAAGCGATTGGCAAAGCGGTCAACACATTCAAGCGAGTTCAGCGCTCGACGCGGCGTTTTTTGCGTCGCTATGATGTGTGGCTGTCGCCGGTGACGGGCTCGCTGCCGCCGAAGATCGGCGAGCAGGCGCCGACGGTGAATTTTGAAACGCTCAATGAGCGCGTGTCTTCTTTTGCGGCTTATACGCCTCTGCATAATGCGACGGGGACGCCCGCAATGTCGGTGCCGATGCACTGGACGTCGGAAGATTTACCGGTTGGCGTTCAATTAGCGGCGAATTTTGGCCGCGATGGTTTATTGCTTCAACTGGCTTACCAGATCGAAGCGGCGCAGCCTTGGGCGGATCGTCTGCCGAAAACTCACGCTTAATGCGTTTGGCGGCAGGGGATTTTTCTGCCCTGCCCGTTCGAGCGCGCGTGATGGGCTTAGACCCTGGTCGTCGCCGGATCGGCGTTGCGATTTCAGATGGATTGAGGTCATCGGCTCTGCCGCTTTGTGTCATTGAGCGCAAACGTTTCGCCGACGATGTCGCGGTGTTTAAAAAGATCATTGAAGAACACAAGATCGGCGCGATCATTTTAGGTTTGCCGTTGCGCATGGATGGCAGCGAGGGGCGTCGAGCTCAATCGGCGCGTGATTTTGGCCGCGCGCTTTATGAGGCGCTTGGTATTCCGCTTGCTTTTTGGGACGAGCGGCTTTCGACAAAGGCGGCGCAGCGCCGGACGACGCATAGTCAAAAGGCACGCGAGATGGTCGACGCGCTTGCGGCAGCGGATATTCTTCAGTCGGCGCTTGATCGCATGAATCAGGTGTGAGGCATAGAGGCATAGAAGCATAAATGACGTGTTAGAGTGGTTTTAGCCATTGGACGGGCGCCATCAACGTAAGCTAGCCTCACGCCAAGCGCCGTTATAGAAGGTCCGACGGCGATGATCGGCTTTATTCCATGCCGTCCAGCCAATTTGCGGTGCAAAGAAAACCCATCGCCGATCCCAGACAGCTAAATGATGCGCCTTCCCCTCCCAAGCGCCGCTGGGATTGTCGCCGATGATATAGACCTCGCCCTCTTCGGCGTCAGACGGCGGCGTGCTGCTGATCGCCTCGACCGCGAGCTGAACAAGCACATCGAGGATCTTGAGCCCCTCATTGACGGTGATATGTTTTTGCGCCTGCCGTTCTTGAACGAGCGGCAGGTTGAGCGACGTTGTTTTAGATGATGTTGTTTCAGACATTGATTGTTTCCTCTCTGGGTGATCCGCGCCCGAAGACGGCGCTGAGTTGATAGATACGCACGGAGATTTGGTTAAGTTGAGCTTCAAAATCTTGTTCCTGCTGCGCGGCGGTATAAAGGACGCGCGGCGCGGCGGCGTCGAGCTGGCGAATAACTTTGCCTTGTTTGAGGATGTCTATTTGATAGGCTTCATATTCCTCACCAAGCGTGACATCTTGTTGTCCCCAGCCATCATTGACGACGCTGCGTGTGCGGCGGATCCAGTTAAGGGCAATGTCGCCATTGTCGAGGTGTTCAGCGCGGAGGTGGACGGGGCTCAGAGGTCGCAGGTTGATTCCGGTGTAGCGATATTCAAACGCGCGATAGGCGATGGAGCTATAGGGCTGCGATGCGGCGCCGACTCGCCAATGATAGGAGACATTGCGCTCGACGGGCGTGAAGTCGAGCTGGACGACATTGTTGCTCTCAAGCAGCACGAAGGGCGCATTGAGGCTGATGGGTTGTTTCATTTCTTGTTCGGTTCCGGCGAGTCCGCGCAGCAGGCCGGAGATTTGGTAATAGGTTGCGTTTGGATTGTCGCCGCGCGCGAGTTCGGCATTGCGAAATTGGATAATTTCCCAGCCGGTCTGATGTTTAATCGCGGCGTAATTGGCGCCGGCGAGGACATCTTCTGTTGAGCGCGAGCTCAATTCATTATCGAGCATTTGGACACGGAAGTTATTGACTTCATCCCAACATTCTTCGGGGCCGACAGCGAGAGGCGTTTCGATGACGCCGATTGTGGGCTGCGCGCTGATTGTTGCTTTGCGCTGCCAGCCATATTGACCATTGGTCGAGCGATAGACGGCGAAGAGGTCTGGACGCGGCTGAGCGTGGATGGCGACATGCGGCGCGAGGATTTCATCGCCGCGCAGATGAGGCAGGTCCATCATCTCAACGAGCGGCGGGCCATAGACAGGCTGTGCGGCGATCGCCGGATGAACGGGCGATGGACGATCTGGCAGAGCGGTGGCGCGTGCGGTGATCAGTTTTTGTGTTGCGGTAGCGCGCTGCGCTGCTGACGCGGCGGGGACATTATTTTCTGCGGGCGCGAATCTGCCACGATAGATCGACGGCTCGACCGCCACAGCCTCGATGATGCGCGCGCCTTCATCGCGGATGGAGGTGATGCGCATATTGCGCCGCCGCCGATCGTTGCAAATGAAAGTGATGACATCGCCGGGCTCGAGCGCGAGTCGCGAGGGCGGCAGGCGCAATTCGGCGCGTTCGCGCGCGATGAGGGTTTCGTGGAGCCAGCTCTGCGCCGCGGCGAGCGCTTCGGCCTGATTGGCGATGATCGGCAGGCGCGCCTCAGCGACATAAGAGCTCGTGCCGGTGAGGCGGCGCGCTTCGGCGACGGCCTGCTGATAATTGCTACTGTGAAGGATATAGACGAGCTTGACCGCTTGAGGCAATTCGGTTTCCTGCGCGCGGGTCAATTGATAGCCCGGTTCGCCTTCTTCAGTGATGACGCATTCATCGGCGGTGATTTCGGCGACGGGTTTTTTATCGCGGTGAATGAAGTGGATTTTTCCGTTGCGTTCCACGGCGTCAAAGAAGAAGAATCGCATCAGCGCCTCGAGCACATCGCGCGCCGAGCTGATGCGATCGATGCGAAAGCCTTTGAGGCTAAAGCGCAAATCGCTGTCGTCATAATCGGCGAAATTGCGGCCTGCCATGATCTGCGCGACGGTGTCGGGCACCGAAGAGAAGGTGGCGCGTCCTGTGATCCAATGTCCTTGCGCCCAATTGACGCCGTCGCTCCAGACATCGAGCTGCTCTGGAAAATAAGGATAGGGTCGCGCATCCCAGCACCAGATAAACATATGATCTGGATCAATCATGCGGGTATTGTCGATTTTGGCGTTGAAATCGTCGAGATGGGCGGGATGTCCGGGATCAAAAGCCGTGAGCACGGCTTCGAGGTAGCGATTTTGCATAAAGTCATCGCGCGCGCCGGAAGAATAATATGGCAGACCGGCAGAGCTCGAACTGAGCGAGCTCCGATCGATAAAAACATTGGGCTGGTTGGCGCTTTTATCGGCGGCGGCACAGCCGGTTTCGGTGAACCAGATTGGTTTCATGCCGGGTCTCCAAGCAGTGGGGTCTGTTTCTTCTTGGCCGTTGGAGCGATTATAATGGAAATTTTTCCACCACGAGCTGATATCTTTCCATCGATAGACCCACGGCTTGTTGAGGCCATCGGTGATGGGTGTGCGGATTTGCTGATCGCGCTCTGTTTTATTTTTGTAATACCACTCATAGCCTTCGCCGGCAGCGATATTGCCTCTGAGGTAATTGAGATCATAGATCGAGGCGGCGCGCCCTTGGCTTTCATCTATGTTGGGGGCGCGATCGCGCCAGTCGGCGAGCGGCATATAATAATCGATGCCGACGAAATCGATAGCCTCATGCGCCCACAATGGATCAAGATGAAAATAGAATCTACCATCGCCTAGGTCATGGCCGCGATATTCATCCCAGTTAGCGCCGTAGGATATTTTTGTTGTCGGCAAAACCTGTTTCACATCTGCGGCAAGTTCGATTAATTTCTCGACCACAGGGTAAAAGCCTCGCACAGAATAAGATCGTGTGATGCCTCCCAATTCACTGCCGACCAAAAAGGCATCGACACCCCCCGCCAGCTTGCACAAGTATGCGTAATGCAGAATAAATCGCCGCATCCCCCAAAGGCTTCGAGAACCGAAATAATTAACAAAATTATCGCGTATATCAAATTCGTGAACTTGGGTTTGGCCAAAGAAATTGGTCGCTTCGCCTATTACAAAAGGCGATTCATTTTCATTTCTTGGCCTAATTTCACCGCGCCACAGATAATTGGGTGGAACATCCACCATAATAAAAGGATGAAACATCACGCGATAGCCGCGTCTTTTTAAATCTCTAATTGCCGCAACGACAGAAAGATCAGCCGGTGTGCCTCCAAAAGCAGGTCGGCCTTCAACATAAGTCACGCGCGACACTTGAGAGTCGCCGCGGCTTAATGGCCCTATAGACCATTGATTAGGAACATTTTGTCTTTCTTTGATAATCACTTTAGGTCTGATTTTGCAACGCCCCATATAGATACTCGTGGCAAACCACGCCACGACGAGCGACACCGATTCACAATTGGGGCAAACTTCTTCGAGCTGATCGAGTGAAGCAGTCCAATCTGTTTTGCCGAGGTCATTATTTTTATTTTCAGTCAAATGAGTGCTGAGGCCGGTTGAGCGCAGATGCTCAACGGGATGATAGCCGAACTCGGTGGCGCCCGGGATGATCGTGATAGCGCGCACGCGATCCATCGTCTTGACGGCATTGCGCGTGATTCCAAATGAAAACTGCGGCAGACGATTGCCAAACAAAGACAGATCAAGATTTTCAAACACCACATAGGCCAGTCCGCGATAAGCGGGCGCGAAGCCTTCTATGCGCTCGATGAGCGGATCAGGCTGCTGGTCTTGCGTTCCTTGATAAAAACGCCATGTCCCGCGAGATCTTGCAAACTTTTGCCCGTCGGCCCAAATATGCTGTAAGGCATCTATTTTTCCCTGCCCCAAGCCGATCGCCAATGAGACGGTATAATAACTTTCAGAGGCGGCCTGTCCGCCGCCTTTGCCCTGACCTGAAGAGCCTTCATGTTTTTGAAAAGGAGTTGCCCAGATGATCTGTCCTGCGGTGCGGATTGTGCCGAACGCTTCAAGGATGGGCGCGCCTTCGGTCGAGGTCTGGATATGGATGTCGCCTGGTGCGGCTGTCTGCGGCGCGCGCTCGGAGGGCGCATGGAGCGCGCCATCGATCTGATTGCCCGCCAGCGCGCCGAGCGACTGGCCAAGCGCCGCGCCCACAGGGCCGCCGACAAAAGCGCCTGCGGCGCTGCCGATCGTGGAAAAAATAATTGTTGCCATAATTCTATCGCCTTTCTTTTTCAGGGAAACAAAAAGCGTGCGTGATCCGGCGTGTCCACCAGCGACCCATATGCGATTCACAGACATCATGGCCGCTATAGGCGTGAATCATGCGCTCGGCCTCAGACAAAAACGCGCAATGTTTGATCGGACCATGAGCAAAAACGCGAAACAAAACGACATCCCCTGCCGCGCGAGCGCCGAGCGCACAAGGCTGTAGATAAAGCCGCGCGGCCTCAAGCAAGAGCTCCGGGAAGTCTCCGTTGCGATCGGGGGTTTCACCCCAATCAGGCGTATAAGGCGGAGGCTTGGGCGCATCGCCGTAAATCTCACGATAGACTCCGCGCAGCAGGCCTAAGCAATCGGCGCCGACAAGTTTCATCGACGCATTATGACGATAGGGTGTGCCAATCCATGAGCGCGCCTGCACAATGATTTCCTGTCTCAAACTCATCGGGGTCTCGGATAATTCTGAATAAAATCATTGCCGGGAATATGCGGAAAACCTTGAAAATTCTTATGATTTTTGAATCTCGTGCGGCAAATGGCGAAAGTTTTATTACAGCCGGGCTGCGCAATGAATTGATCGCCAACCGCAATGGGCTGCGGCGCTGTGTGCCAGAGCTCTATCGTTGCTGCGTCGCTCTGTTTGATATGATCGCGGATATCAAAACTTTGACCCTCATTGTCTCCGGAGACAAAAGTCAGCTTGCCACCAGCGAGCCAGCCTCCTTCAAGATTGGCGACCTGATCGCGCGCGGTGATCACGCGATAATTGTCATCTGTCGAAGCCACGCGCGCAGCACGGCGATAGCTAGATAAATTCACGCCACACCGCCGATCGCCGAGGTCAGCATCACAAAGATGCTGGTAAAGTCGCCCCGACGGATGAGAAAGCCGATCGGCCAAGCCGCGCAGTTCGGCGGTGAAACCCCACGCGGTGCGCTTGATCTCGCCGAGATGACCTTTGCGCATCAAAACCTTCTGCGACACATCACGCCAGTTGACGCGATAGATTTCCACCTCCGCATCATCATAGAGGCCTTTGGCGATTGCCTCTTCATCGAGCTTGCCCGACGATAAAGCGCCTTCAACTTCGAGATTGTCGATTTTAAGACCGAGTCCGCTTTCGATGGCGCTCGCGGTGAAGCCGCTAGCGGCCTCGAAGGTGATGCCATCAAAGACGAGCGGCTCGTCATGGTCAGTGAAGCCGCTGACCTGAGGCCGCAGCGCCGAAGCGCCTGTGCTGCGTGTGAGCTTCCAGCAATAACACAGGCTCGTCACGCCGCGTGCGAGCATATCGGCCATATTATGGTTCAGCTTTCTCACAGCCTGATCTCGACAAGAGGGATTTCGGGAATCTGACCGGCTTGAAAAGCGGCGAGATCAATTTCGAGATAGTCGGCATCAAAGCGCACGGGCACATCGAACTCAAAACCTGCGGTGATTTGGGCTCCCGGCGCGGGAATATAGGGATCGGCAAAGCTGACTTTGCCTGTTGTGGGATCGACTGTGAAATGCGCTTGTTCGGTCCGCGCGAGGCCATTGACCGCAATTTTGATGCTTCCCGCAACCGGCTTTGTGATGAGGCGCTCCCATTTTGAATCTTCTATCAACATATCTGCGACCGATCGATAGGTTTTGACAAGCTGGAAATCTTTTTGACTTCCATTGCCGGTGCCGATCATTTGATCGAGCATCGATGGCCGCTTCAACGGCGCGCATGACTTCCAATCTATCGGGTCACGCCAGCGAAACCCGTAGAGACGACCGCGGCGACATTCAAAAAAATGAATGATCGCGTGGATGTCATCGAGCGAGCGGATGCCATAGCCGGCATTATAGCGCCGCCGCGACGAGCGCCATTGTGTGTTGCGCTCTTCGTAGCCGGAGGCGAGCGTAATGACATCAGTGCGGCGCTCCGGCCCGCCCGATGAGCCCAGTGAAATATCCACTGGGAATCGAATATCGTGAAAGCTCATTTTTATTTTTATGAATTGCGCTGTCCGCGCATGACAGTGCGGCGCAGCATTCCGGCGATCTGTGTTTGGGTACGGCGAAAGCTCTGAACATCGGGCGTCGTGATATTGACGTTGATATGCATGTTCGCGCCGCCTGAACTTTGCGCGCGCACACCTAATCTTCCATCGACGCCGCGCGCAAGGGGCAGGATTGCCTCAGGGCCTGCCTCTCCGGCGAGGCCGACCCCGCGTCGCAGAGGAAAAAGCGCCGGACCATTCAGCACGCCGCCGCGCGCAAAAGGCAAAATCGATGATGCGATATTGCCATGAGGAAGCGCGCTCAGCGCATTCTTGAGCAAATCAGCGCCGAACTTCCTCAGCACCGTTTTGAACGAATCGCCTTTGACGATCAAGCTTTCTAAAGCGCCATCAAAACTTCGACCGGCGCGCTTGGCAAAATCTTGAAATTGCTTGTCAAAGACCTCGCCGAAATCTTTTTTTTCAACCTCTTTGATTTTTCTGCCTGCCGATTGAGCGCTCTTTTTTGCTTGATCGCTCGCAGCGCGCAGAGAGGCAAGGTCTTTCTTGATCTGCTGAATGTCATTTTCAGTTGGCATATATTTTCCTGTTCGTTTTAATGATCGGAATGGTTTTTGATCATTTGTTCAAGTTTGGCGCGTGTGAATCTTTCGGCGTTTTGCGGCGACAGGCCCATAGCGGTCAAGAATTCAAAGGCGGTCATTGCCCAGAAATCTTTGGGCGCGAGCTTTAACTCGCCTAACCCTAAAGCGATGAGCTGTCGCCAGGGGAAGGCTCTGTCTTGATGAGCTTTCCCTCAGAGGCGGCCTCGCCACCGCCTGCGTCTGCGCCGCCAAAAGACAAAGAAATCAATCGCGCGACGAGCTGCATCGCCTCACTGAGGCCGCCTGCGGGCATCATCTGCGCGGCGTCTTCATCGGCGACATCATGCCCGCCGCCGCGCAGCGCGCAGCCGAGCACATGGATGATATCGCTTGCGCGGATGCGTCCTTCGCTCAGCCTTTCGGTGAACGCGATGATGTCCTCACCGCTAAGCGCGGCTTCCAATTCGGCGAGAGCGCCCAATGTCAGGCAGAGTCTATAGGGTTTGCCCGCTAAGGTCGCCTGAACTTCGCCGCGCCAATGATTAGTCATCTGCGGCCTCGAAAGCGAGCGCGCCCGCCGATTCCAGCGACAACCGCCATGTCACTTCGCCATCATATTCACCGGCATATTCCAAGCCGGTCACTTGGAACTTGCCGTTCACATCATAGAAGTCGGGGATGTGGATCAGCCATTCGCTGATCGTGCCATTGACAAATTCTTGACGAATTTTGTTATCGGCGTCTTCGTCGCGGAACACGCCTTCGCCTGAGACGCTCATGGTTTTGAGTCCTGCGCCCGCGAGCAGCTCGCGCCATTGATGGCTTTGACTCGCATTGGATATATCTACTGATGTTGTGTTCAGCGAGATGTTATGAGCGCGCAGGCCTGCCATCGTCGCATAGACTTTGTCTTCTTCCTGCTCGGTTTCTTCTGAAACGAGAAGCTTGATGAGAATATCCTTGCCTTTTTGAGCGGTCATATTATTTCTCCTTTATTTTGTTTGGGTTCGGTGAGAGCGCGGAAAGTTAACTGTCCGCGCCAAGTTTTGCCATCGCTGACAGACTGCCAGCGCATTTCGGTGATCGTCAACAAGATGAGCTGGTGGCCTTCAACAGATAAAGAGCGCGCCGCGAGCACATTGTGAATTTCTTCGACGATTTCTTTAGTCTCGCTGATACCGTCATGCTGCGAGAAAACAAAGACATGACATTGATGGTCATGGCGGTTGATCTGATCGACGCCTTCAATGAGCGCACGGCCTTCGCCGATCGTCACATAGGGAAAGACAGCATCGGACGGCGCGCCATCATAGACGGCGATATTATTCAAGGTGCTGCTCAATCTTTGATGCAGCGCTTTTTGCAAGGCTAAAGAGGCGGGTTGCATTATGCTTTCGCCTGCCGTTCGCGCAGATCTTCCTCGCAGATGCAAGTAAGAAAGCGCTTCGTGCCAGTCTGATCGAGCACGGAGAGGATATTGAACACTCTTTGGCTATCAACTTTAGCTTCAACGAATCGCATTAAAGGCGTCAAATCTTTGCGCCAGCGCAAAGTGATGCGCGTTCTTGTTTTGCTCGCGAGACTTTCGGCGAAGCTTTCCTGCGCGCCGGATATATCACGCAGATCGGCCCAGATTTTAGCGACTTCGTGCCAAGTGCGATTTTGTCCGCCGGTTCCATCGGCGGTGAGAGTCGGCGCCTGCAAAATAAGACGATGCCGCAAGCGCCCGATCATAATCTCACATTCCGATAGGGGGCGAGCAAAGCGGCGACCGATTTCGGCACGGCGCTGCCCATCAAAGAGGTGTTGCCGCGATTTTCAAACCAATAAGCTGTCAACTGCAAGATCGCCTGCGTCAAAGGCGCGGGCACATCGGCGGCGGCGGCATAGCCTGCGACAAAGGCCACTTCAGCGCGATGAACCGAAGCTAGCAGCTTCACTTTGATCGTTTCACCGCGCGCCTCGGCAATATAAGCATTTGCAGCGAGAGAGGTCGGCGTGTCATCAGGATCAAAAACCATGACCTCAGCGATGGACTTCGTCGGCTTGAGCGGCAGTTCATAAAACCCTGAGGGCTCGTCCAAATGAAACAGCCATGTCTGCTCGATCAAAGCGCGGCCGGTGCGCGCTTCAACCATCAAGCGCGCTGCGGTGATCAGTGAATTGATCAGCCCTTCCTCATCGTTGTCATCGATGCGCAGATGGGCTTTGGCCTGATCCAAACTGACCGGCTCGATTGCCGGTCCGGTTTTGAGTGAAAGAAACATTGTAAAAATTTTCTCCGTCAAATGCCCGTCCGCGCAGAACGGACGGGCATTTCGTTAGATGCGTTCATCAGACGGCCTTTAGGACACGACGCATTTGAGCAATTTGATCGCATTGTGATCTGTGACGCCGCCGCCAATAGTTTTCGTCGTATAGAAAACCACATTCGGCTTGCTTGAATAAGGATCACGCAAGATTCGCATATCCATGCGATCGGCAATCAGATAGCCGCGCTGCCAATTGCCAAAGGCCAGAGGATAAGCAAAATTATCAGTGTTCTCCATGCTGTCTTTGTTCGGCATGACCTCAACTTCAACGACGGGATAATCAAGCAAAGTCGCAGGCGCGCCGGGCTGAGTCGGCGGCTGCCAGAGCAGATTATTATTGCCATCGGTCCAGCCGCGAATGGCGGCGATGCTTGTTTTGTTCATGAGCCAGCTCGCATCAGTGCGGTAGGCCGCCTTGAGCGCATAAACGACTTCAAGCAGCTTCGTCATTTTAGCCTCATCACTTACGGGCCAATTCTTGTTGGCACCGCTTGCGATATAGCCGATCTGGTCATTCGTCAAACTGCTGTCGTGCGCGGCGATGACCTCGCGCAGGAAGCCCTTTGGCGATGGCGGGACGCTGCCCTTGCCTTTGACAAAAGCATCAGTTTCGTTTTCAGCAAAGCCGATATAGATTTCATCAGCGAGCCATTTTTCCAGATCAATGGCGCTGTCATCCAACAAGCTCTGCGTCGCGACGGGCTTGGCGACCAGTCGGCCAAAACTGAAATCGCGTTCAGCAAAACTGCCACTGGCATCAGAGATGCTGCCATCTACAGCGTCTGACTCTGCCCATATGACGCCCGGGGCTCCGCCTGACAAGATCTTCCTGAACGATGTTGTTGACACTTGCTGCACCGCTGCGAGCCGACGCAGAGGCGAAGTGTGCGCGAGTCGATCGGCGACAGCGACCATCACTGCCTCAGGCACGATGTAGCCGCCCGACGATGCTGCTGTTGTCAAAGCTTTGCTTTCGAAGCTCTCGAGGCTGCTTGTGATGCCTTTGCGTAGATAGTCATCAAAGGCGGCTTTATGTTCGCGCTCGGCGGATCCGACATAGCTGTCGAGTTCAGGGCGCTGCTGCGCGAGCGAGAAATCGTCGAGCACTTTTTGATGAATGTCCAGCGTCTCATTGAGGCGGTGGATTTTCTCTTCGGTGACGGCGTCGGAGGACAGTCGGCGATCGATTTGCGCGAGGCGCTCATTATTGGCCTGTTTGAAGGCTTCAAAGGCGCGCATCAGCTCGTCGAGCGCGTGGCGAACTTCATGGGTATCATGAGCGTCGGTGCCGAGCGCTTTGGTTTCACGGTTAGGGTTGGGGGAAGTTTCGGAATTCATAGTGTTTCTCCTTTTCTAGTTTCCGATGGGGGGTAAAGGGTGAGATGAGAGATGTCGCGCTGCGTGGCGCAGTTTTTGCGCGAGGTTCAAAGACGAGTCTTGAGGCTGACGGGGAGTCTGACGGGGAGCTAGGCGCCCGACCCGCGCCTGCGGATGCATGGGAAACGTAACGATAGAAATTTCAACGAGATCGATCTCATGGACGATGCGCACACCGCGCTGCCGCGAAGCGCCGGATTGGATCGTGCGAAAGCCGATCGATAGGCCGTCGATCGCGCCGACATTCATGAGCTTCCAAACATCATGAGCGCGCTCGACCTCAAGCAGCAGGCGGCCTTCGACCCAAAGACCTTGTCCGTCCTCTTTGAGTCTGTGCCAGACTCCGATTGGCTGTGCTGCCTCGTGCTGGTAGAGCATGCGCACACGTTTTGTGCCGCGCCGGTGCAGCGAACGAGCAAAAGCCCCTGGCATGATCACATCATGCGCTAAATCTGGGCTGTTAAAAATACTCGCATAGCCGCGAAACAAACCTGTCCGCTCTGGCTTAAGAGACAGTTCAAAAGAGGGTTCAAGATTCATTTTCCTGCCCTTTTTTCAGCGTGGAGCAGATCTATTTGGCGCTCGATGCGCTGGAGACTCGCGCGCGTAAACGAGCTGTTTTCCTCAAGCCGCGCGATGCGCTCGCCGATCTCGGCGACGAACAGAGTGTTCCGCTCGATGTGATTGATCCGCTGCGTGATCTGTCCGATCCAGACAAGCACGCCCGCGCTCTGCAAAATGATCGCGACAACAATCGCGAGCGGCACACGGCGATCTAAATACCAGCTTTGTTCGGTTAAATTCATAAAATTATATCTGCGCTGGATTCCGCGCTGAAGACACTTGATGATTGGCGAGCTCGTCGCCGCGCGCGACAGGCTCATAGCCGACTGCGGCGCGCTTTTCGTTGATTGTCAGGAAGTCGGACGAAGCGATGCGCGCCCATAAAGATTCACGTTCGTTGGCTAAAGCAGCGACGCGGTCGACATCAAAAGACAAGCGCAGCCTGCGGTCAAAGCGCGGCGCGAGCCATTGCGTCAATGTTGCTGCGGTGCGCGTCACGAGCGGCAGGATCGTCTGACGCCAGAATGTTCGATTAGCTTCGGCATAATTGGTGAACGTGTTATCGCCGGGGATGCCGAGCAGCATCGGCGGCACGCCAAAAGCGAGCGCAATTTCACGTGCTGCCACATGTTTCGTATCGATGAAATCCATGTCGCGCGGCGAATGACCCATGCTTGTCCATTCGAGTCCGCCTTCGAGCAATAAAGGCCGCCCGGCATTGCCTGCGCCTTGATAATTTTCTTCAAGCTCCTGCTTCAAGCGCTCAAACTGATCTTGAGTCAAGTTTGGCGCGCCGTCAGGCCCTTTATAAACAAGCGCCCCTGAAGGCCGCGCCGAATTATCCAGCAAAGCCTTGCTCCAAGAGCCCGCCGCATTATGAATGTCAATGCCATAAGCGGCAGCCTCCATCGGGCTCATGCCATAATAATCATTGATCGGGTGAAAAAGACGCATATGTAAAATCGGCGCGAGGTTTTTTGCGTCGCGTCCGGGGTAGATCATCTGCCGCCCGCCGACGCGATATTCGTAAGCCGACGGCCAGCCGCGCTTATCCGGCACGACCCTCATCCGATCCGGACGCAGCACATGCAACTCGCGACGCGACGCGCTAACTTCAACGATCTCCAAATAGCCATTGCCCGAAAGCTGCAAATGCCCATACCAATTTTCCATCAGATCAACGCCGCTCTGGCTGCTATTGGGGCGGCGGAGCAGATCCAGCATAGGATGTTCGAACATCTCGGCCTTATTCTCATAAAGCAGCCAAGGGACATTGGCCGCAGCCTCCGCGATCATGCGCACACAGCGATAAACGATCGCGTTGCGCATGAAGCCCTCGCGCGCGAGAGCCTCTATATTGCGCGGCGTCCAGACCGGTCGGCCTTGCACATGCAGCGCCACAAGGCGTTCAGCGCGTCCGGCTTTTCGTTCCGGCGCGGCGTTAAATGGCCAAAGTTTCATAATTGATATCCTTCAGGTTAGATTCTTCTTAGACGCGCGAGCGCGCTCGCGCCGCTGAGCATTAAGTTGGTGATCGCCCAGACGAGCGCATCGAGTCGGTCGGGGCTTTGCTCATGAGCTCCGCCGGTGAACGAGCACATCTGATCTTCAAGCTGCGTCAAAGCGCCGACATGGTGGATGCGATTCTGTTCGTAGAGCGCAGCGACCGGCTCGGCGCGCAGACGTTTGCCGCGTGATGCCCGCACCGCGCGAAACGGAATTTGCGGCGCAATCTGACGAATGACCGTCTCAACCATATCGCCGCCCTGATTAACTTCCGCGACGATCCGATCGGCCTTGTGCATCCGAAAGGCCTGCACCGCGCGCGACGCCCATTGCGTCGGCGATAAATCACAGGCCGAATGATCGGCAAGCACATAAGCATGCTTTGGAGCATTGCTCGGCCCCCCCTTCTCACTCTCGCCAAGTCCGGCAGCGATGATTCCGCATTCGGCGGATTTCTTCGTTCCAGTGATCGGCGGATCAACAGCGATGACGATTCGCGTCAAGTTTTGCGGCGGCTGCTCACAGCGGCTGCGATCGATCATCTGACGTGTCCATAGAGAGTCGGGATCATCTTCCATCATTTCGGCATTGAGTTCCTGTCGTCCGAGTCTCGTGCCTTCGTAGCCGCGAATGATCGAGTCAAAGAATGGCGGCGCGAGATTATTGCGATTGTCATAAGTCGTCGCGCGCGTGATGACATTGTCGGGCGAGGCCATGAGTTTTTTGAGCAGAGGCATCGCGCGCGGCGTTGTCGTGATCACTTGCTGCGGCCGCTCGCCGAGTCTCAACGCGAATTGCAGCATATTCCATGTTTCATCGGCATAGCGCCATTTGCACAGCTCATCGCACCACGCCAAATGGAATTGCGGTCCGCGCAAAGCTTCGGGGTCTTCCGCCGAAAACAATTCGGCGAGCGCGCCACTCGGCCAGCGGAGCTGTCGCCGCGAGGACTGAAACACCGGACGCTGATCTTCATGTCCAATGTTCAACAATCCACTTTCGCCTTCCACCATAACGGCGCGCGCGGCCAAATATGTTTCGCCGATGAGTGCGATACGCAATGAACTCGTCGGGGAATCTCCTGAAGAACCCGCTGCGGCGCTGTCGGAGGCTGCCGCGTGGATCCATTCGGCGCCGGCGCGGGTTTTGCCCGCGCCGCGTCCGCCGAGGATGATCCAGCTTGTCCAGTCGCGCAAGCTCGATCGCGGCGGAAGCTGGTCCAAACGTGCCCAGAGCGGCCAATAGGCCATGATCCATTCTGCTTCTTCATAATTGAGGCTTTTTAGAAATGTTTGTCTCTGCTGGTCTGTCAATGAGCCGAGCCAGTCTTTGCTCAAGGCGTTGGTGTATGGCGTTGTCATTGCTCTGCCTTGAACGAGCGGGCTTGGTGATAAATTGTTCAATTTGTATCAGTTTCTCCAAAGTTCGCGCGAGGGTGCCAAAGACGCGCGCGTCGCGCTCTCGGTGTTCAAATCGGTAATCCTTATGCGCGAGGCTGTTTTCGATTGCATCAAAGTAGCGCTCGAGCAGGGCATGAATGCGCTGCAAAAGCTCGTCCAGATGCGCTGTATCGCTAAAGTTTGACAACAGAAAATAATTTCAATATGCAATATAAGGGGATCGCATCGGGAGATAGGGGGATCTCCCGATGCTTTCTCCGGCAGATGTAGTGGAGATGGGATCACACCGCCGCGCTGTCAACCGAGGATATCTTGAAAGGGCGCAATTAAAGCGACACATCAAAATGGCACAACATACTCGCAAAAACGCTGCGCTGCAGGCGGTGACCGCCAACAGATTGATTGACGGCGTCGTAGTTTATCTGTCATCATCGGGGAAGTGGTCGGAGTCTCTTGCTGATGCGGCTTTCGGCGATGAAGACGTCGCACAGGCGCTGCTTGCTCAAGGCGAGGCAAGTGCTGCAAAGCAGGAAATCGTCGAGCCTTATCTGTTTGAGGTCACCGCCGACAAAAACACGCCGAAGCCAGTCAGCGAACGGGAGTATATTCGCGCCAAAGGCCCGACTGTGCGTCTTGATCTCGGCAAGCAGGCCGAAGGAAAATAACTGGAGCTTGAATGAGGAGCTTGAAGAAAAATGTATCGCTATGATGAATTTGACCATCAGATCGTCAAGGAACGCGTCGATCAATTTCGCGGCCAAGTGGCGCGCCGCCTCAGCGGAGAGCTGAACGAAGATCAATTCAAACCTCTGCGCCTGATGAACGGGCTCTATCTGCAGCTCCACGCCTATATGCTGCGGATCGCGGTTCCTTATGGGACACTCTCGTCGCGACAAATGCGCCAGCTTGCGATGATCGCGCGCAAATATGATCGCGGCTACGGTCATTTCACGACGCGGCAAAACATCCAGTTCAACTGGCCGAAGCTCAAAGATGTTCCCGACATTCTCGACGCGCTTGCCGAAGTGGAAATGCACTGCATTCAAACCAGCGGCAATTGCATCCGCAACATAACCGCCGACCATTATGCCGGCTGCGCCGCCGATGAAATCGAAGACCCGCGCATCTGGGCTGAGATCATGCGGCAATGGTCGACCTTTCATCCGGAATTTTCTTTTCTGCCGCGCAAATTCAAAATTGCGGTCACCGGCTGCACACATGACCGCGCGGCGATCTTAGCGCATGATATTGGCATCCGCATCGTCAAGAACGAACAGGGCGAAGTCGGCTTCGCTGTTTATGCCGGAGGCGGACAGGGTCGCACCCCGATGATCGGTCAGGAAATGTCGCCCTTCATTTCCAAAGTTGACCTCCTGCCCTATCTTGAAGCGATCATGCGCGTTTATAACCGCCATGGGCGGCGCGATAATTTATTCAAAGCGCGGATCAAGATTCTTGTTCATACGATCGGCGCGGAAGAGATGCGCAAACAAGTGGCCGAAACCTTTGCGGATATCCGCGACAAAACGCAGCTCCGCCTGCCCGAAGAGGAAGAAAAACGCATCCGCGCCTATTTCGCGCCGCCGCCTTATCCGGCAAAAGACGACGCCGCGATCGCCGAGCTTGCTCAACTCGATGATCCGGAGTTTGACCGCTTTGTCCGGATCAACACCGCACAGCACAAAATCCCGAACTATACGATCGTCAATGTGTCGCTCAAAACCAAAGACATCGCGCCAGGCGACGCCAGCAGCGAACAGATGGAAGCCGTCGCCGATATTGCCGAAAAATTTAGCTTCGGCGAAATCCGCGTCACCCACGAGCAAAACCTCACTTTAGCCCATGTCCGCAAACAAGATCTCGCTGAGCTCTGGCGCGAGCTCAAACAACATGATCTCGCAACCCCGAACATTGGCCTGATCTCAGATCAGATCACCTGCCCTGGGCTCGATTATTGCAACCTCGCCAATGCGCGCTCGATCCCGATCGCGCAGGATATCGCCAAGCGCTTCGCCGACCCGATGCGGCAAGAAGATATCGGCGCGCTAAAAATTAAAATCTCCGGCTGCATGAATGCGTGCGGCCACCATCATGTTGGCCATATCGGCATTCTCGGCGTTGATAAAAAAGGCACGGAATATTATCAACTGACACTCGGCGGCTCGGCAGACGAAAATACCGCAATCGGCAAAATTATCGGCCCGGCCTTCACCGAAGATGAAATCGTCGATGCGATCGAAAACATCGTGGAGACCTATCGCGAGCTGCGGCACGAGAACGAAACCTTTCTCCAGACATGGCGGCGGCTCGGCAATGAGCCCTTCAAAGAACGGCTCTATCCTTCTTCTCATGCCGCTTCTTAAAGATCAAAACATCATCTCCGATCGCTGGCACTCATTGGACGATGAGGCCGCTTTAGGCGATCATTTGGGCGATCATGCGCAAATCATCATCTCATGGGAGAGGTGGCAAAAAGATCGTCCGACCTTGTCGCAAAGCAATGCGACGCTTGGCGTCGCTTTTCCGAATACGGAAGATCCAAAACTTCTGCAGGACGATCTTGCGCGCTTAAAGCTCATCGCTTTGACTTTTCCGGTTTTTCGAGATGGCCGCGCGTTTTCGCAGGCGCGGATTCTGCGCGAGGAAATGGGCTTTAACGGAGAATTGCGCGCCACTGGCGATATTTTACAAGATCAGGTGTTTTTTATGCTGCGCTGCGGCTTTGACGCCTTCGCCCTGCCCGACAGCGCCGATTGCGTCGCATGGCAGCAGGCGATGAAAGATTTTTCGCTGTGGTATCAGCCGACACACGGCGGGAAAACAATCTGGCAAATGCGCGCAGAAAATAAAGGCTGATTAAAACCGCGAAAGCGAAAATGGCGTCGGATCAAGCATCGGCGCGCGGCGTGAAATGAGATCCGCCGTCAATTGCGCGCTCGCATGACATAAAGTCCAGCCCAAAGACCCATGGCCGGTATTCAAATAAAGATTATCCATCATCTGCGCACGGCCCAAGAGCGGCAGACCGTCGGGTGTCATCGGGCGCTCGCCGATCCAAAACTGCGCCGACGCGCCATCTGCGCTTTCAGGAAGCAGCTCGCGCCATGCGCGCATCAAAATATCCGCGCGATGACTGGGGATCTCATTGCCCGCCGCGCCGATATCAGCCAGACCCGCCAAGCGCAATTGCGCGCCCAAGCGACTCACAACGACGCGGCGCGCCTCATCCACCAGGCCCAGGCGAGGCGCATGAGCTCCATTAGTTGCCATCGTCACCGAATAGCCGCGCACTGGATAAACCGGCAACCGCAATCCGAAATGCCGCGCAAACGCGACGCTGTCTGTGCCCAGCGCCAAAACAAAAGCATCGCCGCTGACCTCGCCGCGGCTCGTCAACACAGCTCGAATATAACGCCCCTGCGTTGCGACGCCATTCAGTTCATGGTTGAATAAAAACTTGACGCCCTTCGCCGCCGCGCGCGCGCCGAGGGCTTCAGTAAAAGCGCGCGCGTCGCCGGTTTTGTCGTCTGGAAACAGCAGCCCCGCTTCAACGCGGCGATATTGCACCGCCTTGGTCAAAGCGGGTTCGGTGCGCATACAATTGTATCCATCGAGCACCTCGACCTCGATTCCATTAGCGCTCATCAATTGAGCGCGTTTTTGCGCGCGCTGCATCGCTTTGCGCCCGGCAAATATATGCACAACGCCCTGCGCGCTGACATGAAAATCTTGATCGGCGATTTCATCAAGCCATTGCGTAAAACAGGCCTGGCTCAAAGCCGCCAGTGATAATAAACGATGCGCATTAATCCCCCATGACCCGGACGAAGCGCTCCGGACCATCCGCGCAAGCCACATCCACTGCGCCGGATCAGTGCGCAAATGCAGACGCATAGCGCCTCGATGATGAAAGAAGCTCAAAAGCAGACGGCGCAAAATTAGCATGCTCGACCAAGGCAGGGCATCGCCCGTTGCAATATGACCGCCATTGGCAAAGCTCGTGCCGCGCGCCACGGTCGCGTGGCGATCAATGACGATCACCTCATGGCCATCGCGCGCGAGAGCCCAACTTGCACAAATGCCTGCCAATCCTGCACCTAAAACAATTATTTTCATTTCTGCTTTTACTCTCCCTAGGTGTGGCGTCAATTAACCGTCTTGACCCTCCCTGTGACGGCTTAGCTTGCCGAAAAAACAAACACCATAAAATGATTTTTGATATCCCCGTCCACAATGGAGCGCTGTATATTACAACTAATGAGCACTTTATATTCTTTGTATGTTCTATTTATGTTCTTTGTATATACTCTTTTTACACGTATAGAGTGCATTTCATCAATAAGGAGGCAAATATGGGAGATATCCACACTCAACCCAATCGACAATCCGCACAGGCGCGGGTTGACTTAGCACAAGCTGCCGTTGCGCGAGCTTTCAACGTCGAACTAGCCGCGATGCGTGCGCCAACAAGATGTAAAGCGCCGATCGCCTTCGCGCGCCAGACCGCGATGTATCTCAGTCATGTGGCGCTCGGCGTCTCGCTGACGCGGACCGGCGCGTGTTTCGGACGCGATCGGACAACGGCCTCTCATGCGTGCCGCGTCATTGAGGAAAAACGCGACGATCCTCATTTTGATATGCAATTATGTCGGCTTGAAGAAGGGCTGGCGCAAATTGCCGCACGGATTTCGCAGCCTTCTCATTATGTCGATCATGCGCGCAGCCCCCGGTGATCAGATCGGGCGCAAGGCTTTTGAGCGCCAAGCCCGACAAATTTTGCGTCGCCTTGTTGCACCGAAAGCCTGCCTGCTGCCGCAGAAAGACGGTGCCTACGGATTATATACAGCGCGATCAAAAACAAATGCCACTATGGTCTTCAATGCGGAATTGATCGCCGCCATGCGCGCGCATGATTTTCTTGTCAAGCACGGCGAAAAACTAACCGCAAGCCAGACCGGCGCGATGTGGCTCAGGCGGATCGAACTCAAAGAGCAAGATGCGTTTCGCGGCCAGCATCAAATGAGGGCCAAGCAAAAACATTCCTCCTGCAGCCCTGAGCGCGATGGCTGCGAAATCAACGTTACGGAAAACCCTCTGCTCTGGCTCAGCCGACGGCGCGGGCCGGATGGTCAAAACCTTATCAGCGAGACACAACTGCAAGCCGGACACCGCCTGCAAAATGATTTTGCCCGCAGCACAATGCGTCCGCGCCTCACTGTTGATCTCGCAGCACCACCGGCCAATAAGCATTCCGGGCGGCGATCTCATGACGGGCTGCGCCTCGACGAAAGAGCGCTCGCCGCGCGCGACCGCTTTAATCGCGCGCTCAAAGCGCTTGGGCCGGGGCTTGCTGAAATCGCTGTAGAAATATGCTGCTATATGCGCGGCCTCGAGCAAGCCGAACGCGCGCTCAACTGGCCAAAGCGCGCCGGCAAGGTCGTGCTTGGCATTGCGCTAACGCGACTTGCTCACCATTACGGCATGATCCGCTAATCTCTAAGTTAAACCGTGAGCGCTGTTTGCGCATCTTTTTTGATCCGCTGCACCATCGCATAAAAGCCGCTCGAACGCTGCGGTGTCAGATGATCGGCAAACCCCAATCGCTCGAATATGCCTTGGGAATCAGCTTCTAACACCTCTTGCGGCAGCTTGTCGGAATAAATTTTCAGAAGCAGAGCGATCAGACCGCGCACAATATGCGCATCGCTCGTGCCACGAAAAATAAGCCGACCCCCATCTCCTGACCCTGAGACCAGCCACACTTGACTCACACAGCCCGAAACTTTGTTCGCCGCAACCTGCTCGCCGCGCGACAAAGGCGCTAGACCATTGCCCATATCAATGAGATAGCGGTATTTATCCTCCCATGTCTCAAATAGAGCAAAATCATCCAAGACCTGCTGCAAGGTTATATCCTTTACGTCCATCATGACATCCTACACAAAAAGCGGCTGCCCATGTCGAATGCGCCCCATCTGGCTTTCAATATCACTAATGAGCAGCGTCCACTTTCCTGCCGCGATCCGGCGGCGCGCCACAGACTCCGCAGAACCGCCAAAAAGCGCAGACTCCCCATCACTGCCAAAAGCCGCAAGAAAGCTCCGTGCGATCAATTGATGCGCAAGCGTCGGAGTCAAAACCGGTGCCGCATAATCTGCCAGCCGCGATAAAGCCTCTGGGATCGTCTCAGCATAAAGCCCCAGCAAAACAAGATGACCAGAACACGCCGCCGTCAAAGCCTGCGCCGCACATTCAGACTCTTTGATTTCATCAATCAAAATATAATAAGCCCCCGAACGACAGGCCGCGTGAACCGTCTCACCCCAAGACATTTCAGAAATATGCGCCTGAACGCAATAACCCTCATGGTGCGCATTGTTATAAAGCCCGGCCAATCGATAGGCCGGACGGCTTTCCAAAGTCCACGCCAATTTCCCCTGCGCGCGCAGCAGCAAGCTCAGCAAAGACGATGATACCGCCGCACGGCGCATCTCATCCAAGCCCGTCGCGACAACAAGCCCGGCCTTGCCGCAACTCTGCTCAATATGCCAAATCAGCCCCGGCGACAAGCCCAATTGCGCTAAATCAGGCGCTTGTGCCTCAAGACGGCGCAAATGAAACAAAGCCCCATCAAACACAACATCGGCGCGCAGTGGCAGGCGGCTGAAATGATAAACACAGCCATCATGATGAACCTCGCCGACTGCGTCGCCGCGCGTGCGCACAAGATCGTAAAGACTCTGGCTATCGGCAATGATGCCGCGCGATACCACAGCTAAATCCATCCCCGGTTCATTCAAAATAGAGCGCAGAAAATCCGCGCCCCCTTCCGCAACAAGACGCTCAAGCGCAAGCAGGTCGCCGTCAATCGACAGCAGCACACGCCCGTCCATCGTGAAATAAAGATCACTCATCCTGATCTTTGAAAGACTCATATCAATATACCTTTCAATAAACCTTAGAATTTGGCGAGATCAGCCCATATTATTGAACCATATTAACTGTATCGCATTTTTCGTTTTATTGGCAAAGCCCCGACAATCATGCGCGCGCGTCCGAATGGCCTCGCTCCAATTGACGACATCATCAGCATCTTCAATAACATGAATCAAAAAACGCTCCGCGCTTAAAGTCTTGAGCAAATCCTCGCAGATAGAATCCGGAATCTGTGTGAGCCGCACTTGAATATGCGACGAACCGACGCTGCCATCTCCGGTGCTGCGGCTGATCGTGAAATTTCCCCAAGGATTCTTGCCGCGATCATCATAGGCTGTGCTCAAAGCGCGATAATCCCGCTCGGTGGCAAAATCGGCGCGGATCTGTCCCAATGTGCTGTTTATGCCCGCCATTAATATATCGACATCGTCCCGCTCCTGATTCAGCGCGATGCCGCCCGCAACAATAACCCCCGCGACACAGATCACGAATAAAGTATCAGGGAAAGCCTTTCGTCTCATTTTCTAGCAGACACCGACAGCCTCGCCATCGGCAAAAGAAAAGTCCTGCCGCTTTGGACAAGCCTCACATTTTTCTCGGTGATCGCCTCGACGATGAACGGACGCGACGAACGCGCGTTGGAACCTGCGCTCAAACGATCTCCAATTTTGACGCGGATCACCTCACGCTGCGGCGTCAAGAGATCAGCTTGCAGCTTCCCGCGCCAGCCCGCAATGAGCAGTATGCGATAGAATGGCTTTTGAGGCGTATTTTGAGTTCTAGGTTTTTGAGCCTGCTTGATCTTGCTCTTGGCCTCAGATTTTTTTGGCTTCTTTTGAGGCGTTTGGGCGCGCTTTTGGCGCTCTTGCTCAATTTGTTGCTGAAGAAATTTCTCCATCTGACTGGCCTGTGGACGCGCCTGCATCTCTTCGGTGAAAAGCAGCACCCAAGCCATCAACCCCAAGATCATCAAACTTCTACCCTGTCGTTTCATCAGACCTATCCACGATCGTCGGCGTGATCAAAATGATGATGACCTTGCGTGATTCAACTTTGTCGGCTTCAACGTTAGATTTAACGTCAGCCTCCACCTTAACAACATCATGTTCAAAACCCGAAACGACAAGAGTCGTGCCATCAGGAATGACCGTCTCTTGCGCCCAAGAGCTCGTCGAGATTTCGGGGATTTGAACCCTGTTATTGCCCGCGCCCAAACTCTTGAGTCGGCTGAGCAGGCGCAATGACATCGACATATCCACCTGAACCCGATCGCGCGGCAAAATATGCGGGCGCAAATTCATCGAAAAACCGGTCGTGATTGTCGCAGGTGAAGCTGCACTGCCGCTCGCTGCACTGCCGCTCGCCGCTGCTGCCGTCGGACGCGGCAAATAGGCGCGCTGCGATATCGTCTTGATGGGTATAACTTTGCCGTCGCGTGTGCGCGTATCGGTGATCGTCAAAACAGAGACTTTGCCAACCTTGCGCAGCGCCGCAATAATCACATCAGTGCCGACGTCCGCCAATTTAATCTGCGGCGGCTTTTTGGATTTTTTATCCTCATCCAAGAGCGGTATCTGGCTGTCCAAACCGATCGCCTCCAACAAGGCAGGCAGATTCAAACGGCCTCGATCCGAAAAACTCCGGCCGCCACTGACATCAAATGACAAAACCTGAACGTTTAAGTGAATCTCACGGATGAAATATCGATTATGCGCGCGAATAAATTTCGCGGCCTGCTGCATGGCCGGAGGCGTGGTCGTCAATGTAATTTTGCCCGCCTCAGGCGATAGATAAATCCGCGAGCCCGACGGCATCACGCTGGCCAAAATGCGCTTGATCCCCTGCCACCTTTTGCCCTCCGCAAGCAGCGGCGAGGCCGCTTCACCGGCCGCGCGCGAATCTAAAACAGGCAGCGCCACCGCGACACCATCGGGCGGCGCGTAAAAATCAAATGCGCGCGTCATGAGCCTCGTAAAAACAAGACTGCGGCTTTTTCGGTCATAAGACCATGAGGCCTCAAAGGCGCTCGCGACAACATCGAGCAGGCCCGTCAGTGCGCCGCGATAGTTCAAGCGCGCGAGCTTCACCAGCTTGATCTCTCCGACATGGCCTGTTCTCACCCGCACCGGAATGCCAGCCATCTCAGATATTCTGCGGGAGATATGCTTGAGCTTCAAATCCACCGCGCTGATAAAAACCAGCTCCTGCTGATGCGTGATCGCGTCCGGCAGATTTTGTTGTCCCGGCGTGAAAAACTCCGACTCATCGCCGAGCCAAGCCTTGTCAACATAGCGCGTGAGAGAACGCTGCGCTTTTTTCTTTTTCTCTTGTTTCTTTTGTTGGGGCCTCTCCTTGAGACTCTGCTGCAGCGCTTGATAGAATACTTGACGCTTTTCTTTGCTGCGCGCCTGCTCTTTTTCTTTCTGCACGGCCTCCTGCGAAGGCGGCGGCGCGATTTCACGAAATGAATAAGCGGCGCAGCCCGACAGCAAAACAAAAGCGAGAAAAAAAACGATCAAACGCATCATTGAACACCCTCGCCCGCCTCAATGACAACAACACGGTTCTTATAAAAAACTGCATGAATCGCAGAGCGCTTCTTCTCAAACGATGCCAAAACGCGACCGACGGCTTTCGGAAAATCTCCGATGAAAACAGCGTTGGCCTCGATCGGATATTCATAGGACGACTTCCAAACAACGCGCCAGCCCGCGCGCGCGCCCCATTTTGCAAGTGTGCTCTGCAGCGTCTGTCCGGCATAGACCTGCCACCAATTCGGATTGAGCAGAGGATCACGCGAAGACACCCCAGTGATCGTCTGGCGCGGATACCATCTTTTGCCTGTCACCTCCTCATAGGCGTCATAGGCCGAGCTCATCAGCTCATCAAGCAGGCGCTTTTTGTTGATCCCGCTTTTATAGACCGGCACCTCATAATCGGGGGTAGCTATTTTATTCGGATCGAAGTCATCGCCATAAAGCGCGCGGCCAAGACGATCAATCGCCTGATCGCCCTTCACGGCGGGCTTTTTGATCTTTTTTTGATCCAATGTACCGGGATCAATGTCGGCAGCTCCCGTTGAAACGCCATCTTGCGTCACAATGTAAGAATCCGGCGCAACCAATCCCTCCAACCCTTCCTGCGCCTCATCAGGCAGCACGATTTGCTCGCGGCTCGCGCAGCCGCTCAGAAAAACAAAAGCCGCCAAAATAGCTGCGCTCAAATTATAATTTTTTCTGCTCATATCCTTATATTTCCGCATTATCGGCTCAATTATCCACTCACCTCCCGACCAAACGGGGGCAGATAATATCTCTATCAATATCGCCTTAGGGTTAATTTTACCTTACCTCATAGCCTTGCGGCAGGCTCATTATATCTCCATAATCGCTGCCAAAATGAGCGAAATACCTGATATTCGACCAAGCCAGCGCATGGTGCTCACTTGGTATATGATGGGACAAAGCCTCTGGTTCATCGGACTAGGCATCCAATTTGTCGTGTTTCAGGCAATCGGTGCCCTCACCTTAAACCTCAGCGGCACACAATTAGGCTTTGCGCAGTCTGCGCTGCTGTTGCCAACCCTGCTATTCATGCTGCCCGCCGGAGTCGCCGCCGAACGCAATGATGGCCGCTTGCTGCTCATCAGATTGCAGCTCGCCGCTATATTACCGCCGCTCGCACTCGGCTTCATGGTGCTCACTGGACAATTAGACTTCATCGGCCTCATCATCTACGCCGTCATGATGGGTATCATCTCCTCCTTCGTGATGCCAACACGCGATGCGCTCATCTCTTACATCGTCAGCCCGCACGAAATCCAGCGCGCCGTGACAGTCGCGACCGGCTTGCAATTTGTCGGCCAGATCATCGGCATGACCTTCGTCGGCCTGTTGGCGCTTGATATTGGCTGGATGCCGATGTTCCAAGCCCTCGCTCTTGTGTTGGCCGCTTTTGTGACCCATCGCCTGCCCTACCGGCTCATGCCGTCGGCGTCGCGGCAAACCTACGATTCTTCGGCGCGGCGCGCGGCGCAAATCATGGATGGCTTGCGGCTCGCTTTTTCGCATCGCGAAATCGCGCCGGTCATCATCCTAACGTTCTTTATCAGCCTGTTTTATATGGGCACGTTTTTTGTCTTCTTCCCGCTCATCGTGCGCGATTATTATCACGGCAACACCGGAGACATCGCAACCCTCAATATATTGTTCTTTGCCGGCATGGTGTCCGCTTCGATCGTGCTGCTGCGTGCCGGACGAATCGAACATCTTGGCCGCTTACTCGTCTTCGCCGCCATTACCGGGTTAATCGTCCTTATCTCGCTGTCCATTCCCGGCCCCCTGTGGTGGCCCGCCGCTCTATGCGGCCTGTGGGGATGCGGCGGTGGAGTCTTTATGTCGGTCAGCCGGACGATCGTCCAAAGTCGCGCGCCGGAAAGCCATCGCGGGCGGCTCTTGTCGATCTACCAGCTCTCCTTCCTCGGCGGCGCGCCGCTTGGCACGTTGATGTTCGGCGCGTTTGCTGATATTATCGATAATCTCCATGCAACACCCCTCGTGCCGATGATCGGTATGTTCATCACACTCATTTGTGTTGTCTTCTCAACCGGACTCTGGAATATCAAGCTCGACCAAAACGAACAAAAAATCGAATAAAAAACATCGAATAAAAAACTATGAGTGAAATCGCAAGAACCGAAACCCCCGCTTTGCCTTGGTATATGGCCGGACAAGCTTTCTGGTTCCTCGCGCATGGGATCCAGCTCGTCGCCTTCCAAGCGATCGGCGCGCTAGTGCTAAAACTTGACGCGACGATGCTCGGCGTCGCGCAGGCCTCGCTGCTGATACCCGCACTTTTTCTGATGCTGCCCGCCGGGGTCACTGCCGAGCGCAATGATGGCCGGATTATATTATTGCGGCTGCAGATCGTCGCGTTTTTTCCGCCGATCGCGCTGGGCTATATGGTGCTCGCCGACCAGCTGAGCTTGTTTGGCCTGATCATCTATGGCGTTGCGATGGGGACGATCAGCTCGTTCGTGATGCCCGCGCGCGACGCACTTCTGTCGCACATTGTCGGGGTTGATCAGATACAGCGCGCGGTCAATATCGCGTTAGGCCTACAATTCACGGCAATGCTGACCGGCATGACTCTCGCCGCGCTTTCCGAGTTCATCGACATTGGCTGGATACCCATCATGCAGAGCTTTATATTTATCGGCGCGAGCTATGCGGCGTTTCGTCTGCCGCGTGATCTCGCCCAGCGGCCAGAGCTATCCGGCGCGCTGCCGCGGCGACTGCCCGAAATGATTGACGGCATCAAAGTCGCGTTCGGCCATAAGGATATCTCACCGGTTCTGATTTTGCAGTTTGGGATTTCAATTTTTTATATCGGGACGTTTCTGGTGCTGCTGCCGATCTTGGTGCGCGATCATTATCAGGGCGACGCGGCAGACATAGCGATATTGAATATGATGTTTTGGGCAGGGACGATCGTCTCGACGATCATGTTGCTGCGGATCGGGCAGATTGCCTCAGTCGGACGGCTACTGGCGATGGGTATCAGCTCTGGCCTTGTGGTGATTTTTCTGCTCTCCATCGAGAAGCCCTATTGGATGCTCGCCGCCCTTTGCGTATTTTGGGGGATCGCGGCAGGCTGTTCGATGTCGTCGGGACGGACGATCATCCAAAACCGCGCGCCGGACAGCCATCGCGCGCGGATTCTCTCGGTCTACCAGCTATCTTTTATGGGAGGCGCCCCGTTCGGCGCGCTCTTGACCGGCATTCTCGTTGATCTCTTCGGCAGCCATCAAGCGCCGTTATTCTCGGTCGGCGGGATGGGGATCATTTTGGCGCTTGTCGTGTGCTTCTCCGGCCTGTGGAACATCCGCCTGTCCGAGCGGGAGGTCGATAATGTCGAGGAAACCACCAGAATCACCGCCGAAGAAGAATAAAAACCTTATAGTAGCCGTCTATAGCGACCATGCCGTTCATCATGGTGTTTTCTACACAAGACCTCAAGATTGCTTGGCCGATTATCACCTCTTTGACCGTTCTTATGATGGACTTCTATCAATCTATCTCTATCTATATAATCTTTATAGCACTTACCGCCTTCCTCACAGGTATAGTTTTTTCTTTCTTTCCTTTCTTTCGCTATTTCTGGCCAATCCTTAGTATAATTTCCAGGCGGCATGGTTCCTGGCGTATTGCATGGTTTAGGTGGGGGCTTCATACTTTCCATCTAAATAATCTCCAAAATTAAAATCTTCCCTTTTTATATTTGTATTATTGATTTTATTATAGATGTCAAGGCAAGGTTGGCAAGGCAATAATTCATACAGCTTCTCAGGAGGTTCTTTATTATCAATAATAAGTTTTGCAGGAAATTTTTCATCACCTCTTCTTACCCAAACAAATTTGTCTTTATAATCATTTTCATTCTGCTTCTTTTGAAGAACCCAACAATTTGTAAGGTGAACTCTGCGCCTGTCTTCTATATTATTAACAGGATCTTTGCCATAGTGAGACTGATACGTTTGATTATAAATATAAACGAGATACCACTGCCTATATTTCCCAAATACTCCTTCCGGTCCTACAAACTTCTCGATATCTTTCAGTTCAATATCACCACCTTCTTCCATTATATACACTTTGCCTCGGAGGTGAGGAGGTAAAATCCTGTCTAAAGTTTCCCGCACTTCTGATATATCAATATTCATTTTTTCTCAAAACCTCTGATAATTTCTTCAATCCTACTTTCAGCTTTTGTGCGCACACGAAATTCAACCCGGCGTGAGAGGCGCTTATTTTCCCGCCCTCTCGTCTCACGCAACCGACTTGAAGACAGCCCGGTTGCCGTTAGATACCTCCTAATCCAAGAGCGATACTGACCCACACCAGAGAGGCTATCAGCATATTTCAGAACAGCGAGTGTGCGCTCCTGAGAAAGTTTCATATTACAAAAATATGCATCCGGACATTTATCATCCTCTTTCCATTCTGATGATGTATGACCTTCAATGCGCACTTCGCTGATTTCCTTTCTGTGCTCAGAGTGAAGCAAGTGAATAAAACGGGGGAAAAAATCTCTGATAATCACCTTAAATC
Organism: Alphaproteobacteria bacterium; assembly: GCA_965212115.1. GTDB lineage: Bacteria > Pseudomonadota > Alphaproteobacteria > JAPOUT01 > CBDBUR01. Next base: position 288,719 of record CBDBUR010000001.1, read on the forward strand.
TTTTTTTGAGCTTTGCTTTTCCCGCATCAAAAAATACCCTTGGCGTATTGAAGCGAATTATCAAAGTATCGCGCTCAATTTCCGCATTCCACCGCGGAAGATCATCCTTAAACTCTTCATATAGGCTTTCGTAAATTTTATCTTTTGAGTCCTTCCAAGCCTGCGCTGTATTAAGTGTCTGGAGAATAAAGGCGATTGCGATAAACAAAAACAGCACCATCAGCCCGGCCATGAGGTCAGACACAGAGAGCCATTGTTCTTGTTCTGAACCTTTGCCCTCGCCAAAAATCTGTTCCGTGCTCATTGTCTTCCGTTGAACCTATCGATTGCTTGTGTCAGGCTGTCAACCGCCTGATTTACTTTATCATATTGACCAGCAAGCGCCTCCGCCAAAACCACTAAACGGTTTCCTAGTTCTTGAATGGCTGTTCTTAATGCGCGTTCTATCTCTCCGTCAAGAGCGTTTTGATTGTTTTTAATCGCTTCCAACAACTGCTTGGCGAATTTAGTTTGATCGACAACCGCATCTTTTGAGGTGTTAATGGCCTCATTAACCGCAGCGGCCATTCCTTCTGTCATTGACTTCAAATTATTCTCTATAATTGGAAAAGTGTTTTGCGCCTTATCTCCGAGACTAGCTATCGCCGTAAGAGTTGCCTCTAATTTTGTTGTCTTATCTCTAGCGTCCTCCAATAATGGGCCAAGGCTCTCAAGCGTCTCTGGCAAGGCCGTTGTCTTGTCCACAATCTGGGTCAAAGATTCAGCCGATCTGCCCAGATCACCAATCACTCTTTTAATTTGCTCTTCAAGGTTATCCATTTGCTGGCGATAATTCTCTTGCCAATCCACTAACTTACCGACAGCTTCATTTAGCTGTTTGAAATTATCACCAAACTGCTCGTTAATCTTGGCATTAAAATCTCGCATAACATTTTCAAGAGCTTCTATAAGAGCTTGTGAATTGTCCTCAGCCATTTTTTGAGCAAACTCTTGAAACTCGAATATAAGTTTTTTGCTGTTATCATTCATTTCTGTCCGAAGATTCTTTAACTGGGTTAACAAGGTGTCGTCAGAATCTCCGGCAATAGACTTCCGCAAATCACTCAAAGCAGTTTTTTGCTCCTGTGTTGCATTTTGTATGCCCACCAAAACACTATGAATCTCGCCCGGCCCGACGTCGCCTTGACTAGCTTCTTCACCAAATGAACCGCGCGCAGAAAGAATCTTGAAGACAAGCCCTGCGAACATGCCAGCAATACTTGTCGCAAAAGCAATCTTAAGACCGCCAAGCAAAGGAGGAATGCTCTCTCTAATTTTTTGGGGATCTTCGACATTAAAATCCCACAAGCCAATAAAAATACCAACAAAAGTTCCAAGAACGCCAATTGTTGTAAGAGTCGCAGGAGTCGAGCTTCTAAGTTTAGAATTGCGCCACCCTTGTATAAAAAACAAAGCAATAACTACTACAAAAATTGCAATAACGATGTATTCCATAAAAATCCCCCCTAAATTAAGATCGTCCTGCCGACTGCGCAGGACAGAAATTTTACTATATCAGACTGGATCCCCGCTTGCGCGGGGATGACAAATGGAAACCAGCGCCTATGACTAGCTTAGGACTAGCTTAGGACTAGCTTAGGACTAACTTATGACTAACTTATGACTAACTATAGTCTCGCTTCTTCTCCCACGGAAAAAACGACGGCATATCCTTGCTCACCTTGCCCGGAAATTTCGCCGCGCGCTTGTCCAAAAACGCCGTAACCCCCTCGCGCGCATCCGACGCCCGACCCAGCGCAAATATCCCCCGACTGTCTACCTTATGTGCCTCCATCGGATGATCCGCCCCCAACATCGACCACATCATCCGCCTCACCAGCGCTACCGATACAGGCGCCGTATGATCCGCTATCTCATGCGCTAACTTGAACGCCTCCGGCAATAACTCGTCCGACTCGTGAACCGAACGCACCAAACCGCCCTGCCACGCCTCATCCGCATCAAAAATCCGACCCGTCAACATCCACTCCTGCGCCTGCGCAATCCCCACCAGCCGCGGCAAAAACCACGACGAACACGCCTCCGCCACTAACCCGCGACGCGTGAACACAAAACCAAAACGCGCCTCGCTCGACGCTAACCGAATATCCGCAGGCAACATCATCGTCACACCTACCCCCACCGCCGGTCCATTAAACGCCACAATGATCGGCTTCAAACAATGATACAAACGCAACGACGTCAAACCTCCGCCATCACGCATTCTCTGGTTCGCGTAATCAGGTGTCCCGTCCGACAGGCGCGGCGTGCGGCGATCAGGCCGATCCTCACGCTTTTCATAGTCAAACGTCGCCGCGCCCGCCGAAAGATCCGCGCCCGCGCAAAAACCTCGACCCGCACCCGTAAAGATAATCACACGCACCTCGTCATCTTGGTCGGCGGCGTCCAAGCACGCGATAATCTCGCGCATCATCTCCACCGTGAAGGCGTTCAGCTTCTCCGGCCGGTTCAACGTGATTAATAAAACGCCGTCCTTTTTGTCGGCAAGGATCGTCTTGTAGCTCTGGGTCATGGGATGCCTCCTCTATAAATCTTGCGGCGAGGCTATGTTCATATAGCCATTATATTCCTTGTCAATGAGATCAAAACTCTTGAACTTGACCCGCTTCTTCATCGACTGAAACGTCGCACTTTTCATTTTGTCATCAAAGCTGCGGCGGCGCGAAACATCCGAGATAATAAAAAACTCCGCATGAAAATCTTGCAGCTCGGTGAACTTCATCAAAGAACGAATGAAATCCGTCGTGAACTCAACCTCATAAAAACGCGCAGGCATGCGGCGGCCATTAAACCAAATCGCATCGACCGTCTTGGCCTGCTGCAAAAGCTCGCGATGACTGAACGCAGGCAGATCAGCCTCGTCGCAGAAATCGCCGACCAAACCGCCCGAAAATACCTTCTTCTGCCTGTCCTGAGGCGGCGCGTAGGTGCGGAACTGCCTCAGACGACCCAGCTCCAACAAGCGCGCCTGATAATAACTATGAAAATCATTATGCTCTTTGGTGATCTTCGTGCCGGTCTTGAAATGCGCAAATTGCTTGTCGTGCTTGGCGAGGCAGTAAAGGCCCGGACGCAGACGGCAGAACTCATCCTCCTGCTGGACGAGCCGCTGAATGGACAAAAAAGGTGTCTTCGTCGACCATTGAGAAATATCGGTCTTTTGATAGAGATCGCGCAATGTCGCGATGCCACCGAGACGATCAAACGCCTCAACGAGCTGGATTTTCTGTTTCATTTCTCCCCCTACCCTTTCCGTGATTATTTTTTCTTAACCCAACAAACGAGTATGTCGCGGGAATGATGATTCTATACTATCTCCGATAGACGCGGGATGGCAAAATTTCTTAAATAATTCATCTCTGAATCTATGCCGACAAACTGGCGGCCATGATGAAGCGCGGCGACTCCCGTTGTGGCACTGCCGCAAAAAGGATCAAGAACGAGGCTGCCCTTTTGGGTAGACGCGAGAACGATGCGCTCCAAAAGAGCGAGAGGCTTTTGGGTCGGATGTTTGCCGTATTTTTTCTCTGACGGGCTGGGCGTTGGAATTGCCCAGACAGAGCGCATTTGCTTGCCGGACTTTTTGATTGTGTCCTTCGGCCATTCGCAGTCGCGCATGGTTTCGTAGTTAAAAACATGAGAGGCTTTTTTATTCTTGCGCGCCCAGATAAGAGTTTCATGGCTGGCGGTGAACATGCGGCAGGATAGATTGGGCGCGGCATTGGGTTTGAACCAGCAAATGTCGTTCAAAATATGCCAGCCGCCCTGCTGCAGAGCGAAGCCGCAGCTATAAATAGAATGATAGGTGCCGGAAATCCATAGAGTGCCGTTGGGCTTCAATGCCCGACGACAAGCGGCAACCCAGCTCTGATGAAAAGCAAAGTCTTCGTCTATGCCTTGGCTTTTATCCCATTTGCCCTTATTGACGCTGACGCGGCGGCCAGCATGGCAGGTGAAGCCGTCATTGGATAGGTTATAAGGCGGATCAGCAAAAATCATATCAAACGACTCCGCTGGAAAGCTCGCCATCACCTCAAGCGCTTCGCCATAAAAAAGGCGTAGATTCTTAGTCTTAAATAGGGGCTTCACCGATTTCTCCGAAAACGAATCGATCGGATCGTTGATCAGATCGGTGAAACAGATCAATAGATCGCAAAATCGATCATTTGCGATAAAATCGATCTTTGTTCTTTATATACCCCTATAATATGCCCTCATAAATTGTTTATATGAAAACTAGTGGTTGTATATACATCTAGCAGCTGTATATATGTGTAATATACAACTCAAAACATTGTGCGCCCTCAATGGTTGTATATACGAAAAGAGCGCTCTCCTAATACGAGAATATCGTCGAGCATTGGCGACGATAACAAAGGCGAGTCTGGCACGAAAATGACAGGGCACAAAAATGAAAGAGTTAAGTGTCGTTTGAAATAACGAAAGAGCTGCCCTTAGCCTTCAACCAGCCTTCAACTCACACGACACCAACCCTCTTGCCCTTCCCTCTCAAAATATCAATAATACCGAAAAAGAGCAGGAGAAAATTATGAGCCAAATAACCCCAAACCCCCAACCCCTCGAAACCATCGATGCGCCCGCGCATCCTCATCATCACGCCAAAACCAAACCCGATCAGCCCGCCTTCATCATGACTCAAACCGGCGAGAGCGTCTCTTACGCCCAACTCGAAGAGCGCGCTAACCAAGTCGCTCACCTGCTCCGCAGCGCCGGACTCAAACACGGCGACGCTATCGCACTCTTTATGGAAAATACACCCGCTTTCCTCGAAATTTGCTGGGGCGCTCAACGCGCCGGCATCTACTTTACCCCCATGTCCACTCGACTCACCGCGCCCGAAGCCAATTACATCATCAATGACTGCAACGCTAAAATGCTCTTCGTCTCCGACAAACTCCGACACACCGCAAGCAAAATCAAAAATATCATCTCCCCCGACATCCTCGCCTTCTGCGACGGCAACGAAATCAGCGGCTTCCAAAACTACCTCAACGCTCGACAGCAACAGCCCACCAACCTCATCGCCGACCCCTCTGCTGGCGCTGATATGCTCTACTCCTCCGGAACCACCGGGCGGCCTAAAGGTGTGCGCCATCCTCTCCCCGAAGAGCCCTTCGATGCGCCAAACCGCATCATCGGATTGCTTGTCTTGCTCTATCAGGCGTCCGCTGAAACGATCTACCTCTCGCCTGCGCCGCTCTATCACGCCGCGCCGCTCAGATTTACAATGGGAATCATGTGCTGCGGCGGAACCGCTCTCATCATGGACCGCTTCGATCCCGAAGAAACCCTCCAACTCATCGAAAAATATAAAATCACTCACAGCCAGTTCGTCCCGACTATGTTCGTCCGCATGCTCAAAATGCCCGACGAAGTCCGCGCAAAATATGATGTCTCATCGATGAAAATCGCCATCCACGCCGCCGCGCCATGCCCGATCGAAATTAAACGCAAAATGATCCAATGGTGGGGGCCGGTCATCTACGAATACTACGCCGGAACCGAAGGCAACGGATTCTGCGCTATCGACTCCCAACAATGGCTCGAACATGAAGGCTCGGTCGGCCAGGCCGCCATGGGCGTCATACACATATGCGACAAAAACGGCAATGAACTCCCGCCGCGACAAGAAGGCCTCATCTACTTTGAAAACGAAAATCAATTCTCCTACCACAACGATCCCGATAAAACACACGATTCCAGACACAAGCAGCATCAAGACTGGTCAACGCTCGGCGACATTGGCTGGATCGATGAAGACAGCTTCCTCTACCTCACCGATCGCAGCGCCCATATGATTATCTCCGGCGGGGTCAATATCTACCCCCAAGAGGCCGAAAATATCCTCATCAACCACCCCAAAGTCGCCGATGTCGCCGTCATCGGCGTCCCTCACGAGGAGTTCGGCGAGGAAGTCAAAGCCGTCGTCCAGCCCACCGATTGGGCTCACGCCAATCCCGAGACCGCCGACGAACTCATCGCTTATTGCCAAAAACAGCTCTCTTTGATAAAATGTCCTAAATCGGTGGACTTTGAAAAGGAACTGCCTCGTCATGCCACCGGTAAGCTCTATAAACGGCTCCTACGTGATCGCTATTGGGGCCATAAGCAATCAAAAATCGTCTAGTTAGGGAGAAACAAATGCGCGAATTCAACAATGTCGAAGAATATACCCAAGCCCAAGGCCAAGAAATCGGCGTCAGCGAGTGGCTCACCATCGACCAAAATCGCATCAACGACTTCGCCGACGCCACCGAAGATCATCAATGGATCCATATCGATCCCGACCGATGCCAAAAAGACCTTAATATGCCAACCATCGCTCACGGCTACCTGACGCTCTCGCTGCTGCCGAAAATGACCTCGAACATCAGCCGCATCAAATCGGTGACGCGCGGAATCAATTACGGTGCCAATAAAGTCCGCTTCACAAATATGGTGCCGGTCAATTCGAAAGTCCGCGCGCGAGTCAAATTGCTCGACAGCCAGCCTAAATCGGGCGGAACACAATGCACCACCGAAGTCACAATGGAAATCGACGGCCAAGATCGCCCGGCGATGGTCGCTGAAACTTTGACCCTCCTCTTTGAGTAAAAACAAAAAAAGCGAAGGCAATGAAGTCTGGCGTCAGAAACTCACGCCAGAGCAATATCACGTCACCCGCGAAGCCGGAACCGAACGCCCTTTCACCGGACCCCATTGGGACGAAAAACGCGGTGGACTCTATCACTGCATCTGCTGCGGGCAGCTCCTATTTTCATCGGCAACAAAATATGACAGCGGCACCGGCTGGCCAAGCTTCTATGCGCCTGCAAGCCGCAACGCCGTCGCCCAACATGATGATACGAGCCTCTCGATGCGCCGCACCGAGATCGCCTGCGCGCAATGTGATGCTCATCTCGGCCATGTCTTCCCCGACGGCCCGCCGCCGACCGGTCTGCGCTATTGCATGAACGGCCACGCGCTCGATTTTCATCGTCAAAAAACATGATCACGCCGCCGCGCGCGCTCAAAAAGCCCGCACAAGATGTTCACCATGGCCTCACCCGCAAAGATGATTATGCATGGCTCAAAGCCGATAATTGGCGCGACGTCATCCATGATGGTTCAGCCCTGCCGCAAGACATTCGCGCTCATCTTGAGACCGAAAACAAATATGCCGAGCAAGTTTTGCAGCCGGTCGATCAATTGCGCCAAACTCTGCTCAACGAAATGAAAGCGCGCATTCCTCCCGATGACAAAAGCGTCCCTGAACGCGATGGCGATTATTTCTATTATGATCGTTTCTCAGCGCGCGATGAGCAGCCGCGCCTCTGCCGCGCGCAGGGCGATCAGCCTGACACGCCCGAAGAAATCATGCTTGATGGCAATAAAGAGGCGCAAAATCACAGTTTTTTCAAGCTGGGCACAGCCGCGCATAGTCCCGATCATCAATGGCTCGCTTGGGCGGCGGACTTGTCGGGCGGAGAATATTGGACGATCCGCATCCGCGACCTCACGGCGCAAAAAGACAACGACACCATCATCAACAGCGACGGCACCGCCATCTGGGCGGCGGATAGCCGTCATTTTTTCTATATTCATGTTGATCAAAATCACCGCCCCTGCGAGGTGCGCTGCCACCTGACCGGCAGTGATCCGGCAAAAGATGCGGTCGTCTTTCGTGAGCCCAACCCCGCCTTTTTTTTATCCCTCAATCAAATGCAGAGCGAAGATTACATAACGATCAATTCTTATGATCACAGCTCATCGGAGGTTCGCCTGATCGACGCGCATGAGCCTAAAAAATCGCCGCGTCTTATCGCGGCGCGGCGCGATAAGATCGAATACAGCATTGAATATGATCGCGCGCATCAAAGATTTTTTATGCTGACTAACAACAATGCGATCGATTTCAAAATCATGGCCGCGCCAGAACAAAATCTCAGTGCATGGCACGATTTCATTCCCGCGCGCAGCGGCGTTTATATTATCGATTTCAACCTTTATAAAAATTATCTCATCTGGCTCACGCGCGAAAAAGGCCTTCCATGTCTGCTGGTTCGTGATCTCACATCGGACAAGACCTCTCAGCTATCCTTTGGCGATGAGCCGCATGATCTTGATATTGAACCAGGTCTTCTCTACGCAACGAATAATCTACGTGTCCATTACAGCTCGATGCGCCAGCCGGAGCAGGTCTATGACATCAATATGGCAACACAAGAGCGAACCCTGCGCAAAACACAGCAAATCCCCAGCGGCCACAATCCCGATGATTATGCCACCAAAAGAATCTTCGCCAAAGCGCACGACGGCGAGACAATCCCGATCTCTCTTTTATATCATGTCCGCACGCCACCCGATGGCGCGCGGCCTCTTTTGCTCTACGGCTATGGCGCTTATGGCATTACGATTCCGGCTTATTTTTCATCGGCGCGGCTGTCGCTGGTCAATCGCGGCGTCGCGATCGCGATCGCTCACATTCGCGGCGGCAGCGCCAAAGGACGCAAATGGTATCATGACGGCAAACTCAATCGCAAAACTAACAGCTTCAAAGACTTCATCGCCGTCGCTGAATATCTCGTGCAGCACCAATACGCTCAACACGGCAACATCACCGCACAAGGCGGATCCGCTGGGGGTATGCTCATGGGTGCCGTCACCAATATGGCGCCCGATCTGTTTCGCGCCATCATCGCCCAAGTGCCTTTCGTGGATGTGCTCGCGACAATGCTCGATAAAAACCTCCCTCTCACTCCAGCCGAATGGCTTGAATGGGGCAACCCCATCATCAATAAAACCGCCTATGAGCAAATCGCCGCCTATTCCCCCTGCGATAATGTCCGCCCACAGGCCTATCCATGGATCCTCGCGACCGGCGGCCTCACCGATCCGCGCGTCGGATATTGGGAGCCCGCCAAATGGGTCGCCCGTCTGCGCGACGCTCAACAAAGCTCAGCGCCCATCCTGCTCAAAACCGAAATGCGCGCCGGTCATGGCGGTAAATCAGGCCGCTTCCGCCAACTCGAAGAAATCGCCCAAGCTTATGCCTTTGCCCTGCTCGCTCACGGCCTCACCGGCGCTTGACCTCTACCCGTCAGAGCGCCTATCAAAATATATGATCGATAATCCCGACAACTTCCAAAATATGATCCTCGCTCTGCAGAAATTTTGGGGCCAGAAAGGCTGTGTGCTGCTCCAGCCCTACGATATCGAAATGGGCGCCGGAACCTTCCACCCCGCTACCGCTCTGCGCGCGCTCGGACAAAAAACGTGGAAAGCCGCCTATGTCCAACCCGCGCGCCGACCCGACGATGGCCGCTATGGCGAAAACCCCAATCGACTGCAACATTATTACCAGTTTCAAGTGATCCTTAAACCAGCGCCGCCGAACATCCGCGAGCTTTATATGGAAAGCCTCGATCAACTTGGGCTCAAGCCTCAACAACATGATATCAAATTCATCGAGGACGATTGGGAAAGCCCGACGCTCGGCGCTTGGGGACTCGGCTGGGAAGTGCGCTGCGACGGAATGGAGGTTTCGCAATTCACCTATTTTCAACAGATCGGCGGCATCGATTGCGAGCCGGTGTCGGGCGAAATTACCTACGGACTCGAACGACTCGCAATGTTCAAACAAAATAAAGATAACGTCTTTGAGCTCAATTTCGGCGGCAACACCTCCTACGGCGACGTGTTCCAAGAAGCCGAACGGCAGCACTCGGCCTATAACTACGAAGCCGCCAATAAAGAAATGCTCCAGCGCCACTTCGACGATATGCAGGCCGAATGTCTTGCTCTGCTGGACAAAAACCTCGTCCTGCCCGCCTATGACCATTGCGTCAAAGCCAGCCACCTGTTCAATCTGCTCGATGCGCGCGGCGTCATCGGACACTCGGCGCGGCCCGATTACATCAAAAAAGTGCGCGACCTCGCCTGCCAATGCGCCGCAATGTGGGTGAGCCAAGAGAAACAAAATGTCTGAACTGCTGCTCGAATTATTGTCGGAAGAAATTCCCCCTTCTATGCAAGAGCCCGCTGCCGAAAATCTCCGGAGCTCACTACACCAGATGCTCGAAATGGATTATGGTTGCGAGGTGTTCCCAATAGAACATTTTTCAACACCGCGCCGGATCGGTGTTTGGTTTAATTATTTACCCACTTCACTTGCGGCGCAGACTGAAACAAAACGTGGGCCAAAAACTAGCGCGCCCCAACAGGCCATTGATGGCTTCAAGCGATCTTTGGACGGTGCCAGCGTCAAAATCTTTGAGCAAGACGGCTATTATTATGCGCAGATTGAGCGTCCGGCGATGGAGATGAAAGCCCTGCTCGCTGAGGAGATACCGCAATTGTTAAAAACATTCCCTTGGCCGAAATCCATGCGCTGGCCGCAAAACAAAGATGGCAGTGGAGATTTTCGCTGGGTGCGGCCTCTGCGCTCGGTTTTGTGCATTCTGGATGGCGAGGTCGTCCCTTTTTCCATTGGCGGCGTACAATCAGGCGACACCTCTTATGGCCATATCTTTGATGCGCCTGATAAAATCAAAATCTCTTCTTTTGAGGATTATCAGCAAAAATTGCGCAAAGCTCATGTTCTGATTTCTGCCGATGAGCGCCACGATAAAATAATATCTGAAATAGAAGAAAAACGAAAAGGCATGTCTGCAAAACAGACAAAAACTATCGCCTATCAGATGAAGCGATTTTCAGAATATCCTATTTTGCAAAAAGGAGAGGTCCATTTTACGAAAACCGATAAAGCTGAGAAGTTAATCATACTTCCAACAAAAATTAGGGATTCAATTTTTATCAAAGAACATTGTCTGCCGCTTTTTAAAGATAATCTCTGGATGGGAAATTTCCTTGCTTGTATTGATGGAAAGAAAAAAAATGATTCTGTGATTCTTGCAGGTTTTTCCACCGTTCTGCGCGCAAGAATGAACGACGCGCTTTTTTTCATAGAAAACGATCATGAGACCGGCCTTGATCGTTTAAGAAAGCAGTTAAAGGAAATATCCTTTCACCCCAAACTAGGCAATTTTTTGGATAAAGCCGAGCGGTTTGAAAAATTATCCTTAGGGAAAACATTGCGCAACCTATTACCTGATGAAAAGTGGGACTCTGTAATACAACCTGCGGCGCACTATGCCAAAGCGGATATTGCCAGCCAGAGCGGTAGAGAATTCCCTGAAGCTCTTGGCCAGATTGCAATGAGATTATTTTCAAAACACCACCCTAACCTAAATGAAGATATAGGCAGAACAATCATAAAAGCGATTGAAACACATTATGAAGCCCAGCCGCCGTCAAGGGAAAGCCGGATACTCGCGCTTGTCGGCAGAACGGATACGTTTGTCGGTTTCTTTTCCATTGGCGAAATGCCCACCGGCTCCAAAGACCCATTCGGATTGCGCCGCGCAGCGCTTTCAATCATTCGGATCATTTTGGAAAACCAAAATGATTTTCAAAACCTCGACCTCAATGATTTATTCTCCGAGGCGCTTGATCTTTATCAGGTTAAAGATAAAGAGCCCGCCCTCAACGAATTGCGCCGCTTCATTGCCGATCGGCTAAAGTTTTATCTGCGCCGCCAAGACCAGCCTGCCGATCTCGTCGATGCCGCCATGCAAGCCGAAACCGGCCTCAACCTCGCGCGCATCCAAGCGCGACTCGTTGCGCTCAAAAATTTTCTCAAAGACGAAAATGGCGGCCATCTGATGATTGCGTGGCGGCGCATTGTCGGTATTCTCAAAGATACGAAACAGGCCGGACAGCGTAGCGGCGCTCCGCTTGCCGCAGCACTTCTCACCGAGCCAACTGAAAAAAAACTCGCCCAAGCGCTCCGGATGGAGGGCTACGACCAAGCCCTCGCAACACACGATTTTCCCCGCGCCTTCGGACTCTTGGCCGCTTTGCGTCAGCCCGTCGATGACTTCTTCGACAATGTCCGCGTCAATGTCGATGATCCCGCAATCCGCCAAAATCGGCTCGCGCTGTGCGCCGCTCTGCGCTCTATCATGAACCGCGCCGCTGATTTCTCCTCCATCTCAGGACGGTCATAATCTCATGCTCCGCAGAAAAGCAAAAAAGAAATGGACATATCTCTTTGGCAATGGTCGCGCCGAAGGCGACGCCAATATGAAAAACCTGCTCGGCGGCAAAGGCGCGAACCTCGCCGAAATGAACCTCATCAAACTGCCCGTGCCGCCTGGCTTCACAATCACCACCGAAGCCTCTAACGCCTTCTACGAAAATGACGGAAAATTCCCCGACGGTCTTGAAAAAGAAGTGCAGCGCGCACTCAGGCGTCTTGAAAAAATCTCCGGCGGAAAATTCGGCCACGAAAAGCGGCCGCTGCTGCTTTCGGTGCGATCGGGCGCGCGCGCCTCAATGCCGGGCATGATGGACACCGTCCTCAACCTCGGACTCAATGACGCCACCACCGAAGCGCTCGCGCGGCGCACCCAAGACCCACGCTTCGCTTACGATTCCTATCGCCGCTTCATACAGATATATGCCGACATCGTGCTGGGCATCGAGCATCATCTGTTTGAGGATATCCTCGAAAGCCACAAAATGGCCAAAGGCTACCTCCTCGATACCAACATGACCGGCGAAGATTGGAAAGACATCGTCAAGCTCTATAAAAAAATCGTCGCCGAAAATACTGATCAGGAATTTCCCCAATCGCCTCAAGAGCAGCTCTGGGGAGCAATCGCCGCGGTTTTCCACTCTTGGAACAATGTCCGCGCGCAGACCTATCGCCGCCTGCACGTCATCCCGCATTCATGGGGCACCGCCGTCAATATCCAAGCGATGGTCTTCGGCAATATGGGCAACAAAAGCGCCACAGGCGTCGCCTTCACCAGAAATCCCGCCAATGGCGAAAACGAATTCTATGGCGAATTCCTGCTCAACGCTCAGGGCGAAGACGTCGTCGCTGGACTGCGCACACCTTCGCCGCTCACAAAAAAATCCCAGCAAGAACAAAACGCCGAGCCGCAAACGTCTATGGAAGAGATCATGCCCAAAGCTTTCAGTGAACTCGCCGCGATCCGCAAAAAACTCGAACAGCATTACCGCGATATGCAGGACATCGAATTCACGATCGAAAACGGCAAACTCTGGATGCTCCAAACACGCGCCGCTAAACGAACCGCCGCCGCCGCTCTGCGCTGCGCGGCTGATATGGTCACTGAAGGCCTCATCACCGAAGAAGAAGCCGTCGAGCGCATCGAGCCGACATCGCTCGACCAATTGCTCCACCCAATGCTCGACCCCGACGCTAAACGCGATGTGCTCACGCGCGGTCTGCCTGCCTCGCCAGGCGCGGCAAGCGGCGAAATCGTCTTCACCTCCGCTGAGGCCGAGCGGCTGAAACATCAGGGACGACGCGTGATTCTCGTGCGCCACGAAACAAGCCCCGAAGACATCCACGGCATGCACGCCGCCGAAGGAATCCTCACCGCGCGCGGCGGCATGACAAGCCACGCCGCCGTCGTCGCGCGCGGCATGGGACGCCCCTGCGTCGCTGGAGCAAGCGCCGTGCGCATCGACACCGCCAAACAAAACCTCGAAGTCGATGGACGCATGCTCGCGCTCGGCGACATCATCACGATCGACGGCATCACCGGCGAAGTGATCTATGGCGAGGTGCCGCAATTGCAGCCGCAAATGTCAGATAATTTCGTCAAAATCATGCAATGGGCCGACAAGTTCCGCCGCATGAACGTCCGTGCCAACGCCGAAACAAAAACCGATACCAAAACCGCGCGATCTTTCGGCGCCCAAGGAATCGGGTTGTGCCGCACCGAACACATGTTCTTTGATATTGGCCGTGTGCGCATCATGCGCGAAATGATCCTCGCCAAAGACAAAGATAATCGCCACGCAGCGCTCGCGCAATTGATGCCTCTGCAGCGCCAAGACTTCGTCGAGCTGTTCGAAATCATGTCGGGCTTTCCTGTGACGATCCGGCTGCTTGATCCTCCGCTCCATGAGTTCCTGCCGCACGAAAATGAAATCCCGCAAGTCGCGCGCGAGCTTGATGTCGAAGAAGATTATCTGCGCCGCCGCGTCGCCCAGCTATCAGAGACAAACCCAATGCTCGGACATCGCGGCTGTCGACTCGGCATCACCTCCCCGGAAATCTACGAAATGCAGACGCGCGCTATCCTCGAAGCCGCCCACATCGCTCAAAGCCGCAATAATGCGCAAATTTTCCCTGAAATCATGATCCCGCTCATCGCAATGAAAAGCGAGCTCGAATTCATCAAAGACTTGATCGTAAAAATCGCAAAAGAAGTAATCACAGAAAAAGGCGTCGATATCCCCTATCACATCGGCACGATGATCGAACTGCCGCGCGCGGCTCTATGCGCCGATGCGCTCGCCGAAAGCGCCGACTTCTTCAGCTTCGGCACCAATGATCTGACCCAAACCACGTTCGGCATCAGCCGCGATGACGCCGCGCGCTTCATCGGAATCTACGCACAGGAAGGCCTGTTCGAGCGTAACCCGTTCGTCACGATCGACATCCAAGGCGTTGGCAGCCTGATGCGCATGGCATGCGCTAAAGGCCGACAAACCCGCGCTGACATCCAACTTGGCGTTTGCGGCGAGCATGGCGGTGATCCTACAAGCATCCAACTCTGCGAAGAGATCGGTTTGGATTATATTTCCTGCTCACCCTATCGGGTACCGATCGCAAGACTCGCCGCAGCTCAAGCAACCATCTTGGCCAAAAAAACAAAATCCCTCAAAAAAAGAGAGCGTTCAAAATCATGAGTCGTGCCGCATCAACCCAACAAAAAACGCCAACACAAACATTCGAAGAACTCGTCGAGCGCCTCGCGCCCGAAATGGCACAGGTCGATAAGATGATCGCACAGAACCTCAAAAGTCAGAGCGAGCTTGCGCAAAAGATCGCACAGCACTTAATCTCATCGGGAGGCAAACGACTGCGCCCGATGCTCGTCTTGGCCGCCGCCCATCTCGCCGATGAGCGCGGCGTATATCAAGAGGCTGCGCATATCCAGATGGCCAGCGCCGTCGAGCTCATCCACACCGCGACTTTGCTCCATGACGACGTCGTCGATGAAAGCGCGCAGCGCCGCAACCAGCCCTCAGCGCGCATTTTATGGGGTAATCCGGCAAGCATTCTCGTCGGTGATTTTCTGCTCGGCCGCGCCTTTGAAATCACGGTCGCGGTCGGCGAACTCGAAGCGCTCAGAGTCTTGTCGCGCACAGCATCGATCATCGCTGAAGGCGAGGTCATGCAGCTCGCCGTCAATGACTCAACACAAGATGACGCAACGCAAATGGATCAGACAAGAATCATAGAGATCATCAGCGCCAAAACAGCCTCTTTGTTTTCCGCCGCCGCCGAAACCGGCGCGATCCTCGCGCAATGTTCGGGCGAAAAGCGCGCCGCCTTGACACAATATGGTCATCACCTCGGCATGGCGTTCCAATTGATGGACGACGCCCTCGATTATGACGGCGCATCGTCAAAATTCGGCAAGCCGATCGGCGGAGACTTCCGCGAAGGCAAGATAACATTGCCGATGGCTCTATGCTGGCAGCACGCCAACAGCGCTGAACGCGATTTTTGGCGCGCGGTGATCTCGGTGCCGAAAAAGACGAGACCCTCCGACTTCAAGAAAGCGCGCCAGCTCATGGAGCGGCACGGCTCGCTCAAAGCGACGCGCGACTATGCGCTTGATTATGCCCATAAAGCACGCGCGACGCTGAAAGTTTTTCCCGACAATGTCTGGCGGCGAGGCTTTGAGAATATGGTCGATTTCTCAACTAGCCGCGATTTCTAATCAGGCGCTCGGCGGTCGGTTGCGCCTGCGATCTGCCAGATGCCTTGCTGCGTGATGATGACATCAACCCGTTTGGCTGCCAGAGCCTGTGCCGCTTCTTGAGGCGTGTTGATGATCGGCTCTTCGTGGGCGTTAAATGACGTGTTGATCAGAACAGGCAGGCCGGTCATTTGTTCATAGATATGGAGCGTGTCGTAATAAAGCGGATTGGTCGTGCGATCAATGATTTGTGGACGTGCTGTCCCGTCGATATGCGTAATAGCAGGCAGCTTATCACGCCATGCCTCTTTGACATTGCAGGTGATCGTCATAAAACGCGCCGCATAGCGCATGGACGACGGCAGATCGAAAACATCACCTGCCCGCTCCTCGCGCACGACGGGCGCGAAGGGCATGAATTCTGTGCGCGAAAGCCTTTTGTTAAGCCAATTATTGATGTTCTTATCTGTCGCGGCAGCGAGAATAGAGCGGTTGCCCAGCGCACGGGGACCATATTCCATCCGACCTGTATAAATAGCGCATATTTTGCCTTCGATGAGCATCTGGGCGGCGCGCGGCGCAACCTCGCCCTGAGGCGCTATGTTCTTGGCACCAACAGAGTGCATCGCTGCGGGGATATCCTCTTCATAGGCTCGGCCAAAATAGACATCTTTCAGCCGATGACGCTTACTTAACCAAGTTTCCAACCCATCGCGCTCCAAAAGGTGGTGCAGAACTCCACCGGCTGCTTGCCCCATATCGCCCATAGCAGGGTAAATGAAGATTTCGTCGGGATTGAATTTTTCGACAATTTTTTGATTGAGCAGCACATTGGCGAACACCCCTCCGCTCAAGCCGATGTTTTTAGGCTGGTGCTTGTCGACGATCCGTTCCATAGCAGCAAGTATGATGTCTTCGACAGTTTTTTGAACTGAGGCAGCAGCATCTTCACGAGAATGCCCGCGAGCCAGCGCTTCTAGTTTTTCGTCCCAGTCAGACCTTGCTAGTTTTTCGTCCCAGTCAAACCTTCGAGTTTCTTGAATGCGATGGACACGTCCATCATCATCTATACGAAAAAGCGCTGTTAACTCATCAGCAAAAACAGGCTTGCCAAAGGCAGAAAGTCCCAAAACTTTCCCTGCGTGATAACGGCGTGTGAAACCCACAAGACGTACAAACTTTTCATAAAGATATCCCATGCTTGCAAACGGATCAAAAGGCGCGGACCAACTTTCTTCCCATCCGCCAAAAAGAGTGGACAGGCGATTATTTCTAAGAATACGGCAAGAGTAAGAAACAAGATCGCCCCGTCCATCGACTGTATAAATCATTGCGTCATTCCAATCGGTATGAAAAAGCGCGCCAAGCGCATGGGCATAATGGTGTTCATAAAAAAATACTTTAGGAGTTTGAGAAAAACCCGCATCACGAAGATATTTTTTAATGTTGATCAAAGAATCTGCTCTGCTCATTTTACGCTCATACATGATATGGGTAAGTACTTTGGCATGAGGGCCGTAAGGAGATCGAGGGGAGCCGTAAAGAGCTCGATTGAGCCTAAACATATTTTTAAAATCCCTTGCCCATCCCTCAAAGCGGAGCTTCATCGGCAATCCGCGTAAATAGAATATAGGGTAAAGACCATGCGGCAGAGCAATCGCTTCAATTTGGTCGAGTCGCAATGAAGCACAATTGAGACATTCCTGGATTGCATCGCGTGGAAAACCAAGGGCATTTTTGTTGCGGGTCATGCGCTCTAAGGGGACGGATACTATTCGTTTGTAATTGTCAAACACAGTTGCGCCAGAATCATGTCCCAGCTGAATGCCAAGAATATACATAGCCATTCGACCTCTTTTTTTCAAATTAGACTTGAGCAGAGTGTTAGACTAAAAGAGGCGGTTAATCAAGTGATAGCAGGTCGGTGAAGTTCTCGGCTTAACCCCTGTCAGAGAGAAGCTAGCGGACGAGTCCCATCAACGAGGTGGCGAGAATGTCCACAAGCTCCTTTGTTAAATCCTACGCTCTGATCTTGCCACGCCAGATCCAATCCTTTGAGTCTTGCCGAAGAGCGCTCTCAGCACGATGAGCTTCCACTGGCTCTATGCTGGCAGCACGCCAACAGTGCTGAACGCAATTTTTGGCGCGCGGTGATCTCAGTGCCGGAAAAGACGAAACCCTCCGACTTCAAGAAAGCGCGCCAGCTCATGGAGCGGCACGGCTCGCTCAAAGCGACGCGCGACTATGCGCTTGATTATGCCCATAAAGCACGCGCGACGCTGAAAGTTTTCCCCGACAATGTCTGGCGGCGAGGCTTTGAGAATATGGTCGATTTCTCAACTAGCCGCGATTTCTAATCAGGCGCTCGGCGGTCGGTTGCGCCTGCGATCTGCCAGATGCCTTGCTGCGTGATGATGACATCAACCCGTTTGGCTGCCAGAGCCTGTGCCGCTTCTTGAGGCGTGTTGATGATCGGCTCTTCGTGGGCGTTAAATGACGTGTTGATCAGAACAGGCAGGCCGGTCATTTGTTCATAGATATGGAGCGTGTCGTAATAAAGCGGATTGGTCGTGCGATCAATGATTTGTGGACGTGCTGTCCCGTCGATATGCGTAATAGCAGGCAGCTTATCACGCCATGCCTCTTTGACATTGCAGGTGATCGTCATAAAACGCGCCGCATAGCGCATGGACGACGGCAGATCGAAAACATCACCTGCCCGCTCCTCGCGCACGACGGGCGCGAAGGGCATGAATTCTGTGCGCGAAAGCCTTTTGTTAAGCCAATTATTGATGTTCTTATCTGTCGCGGCAGCGAGAATAGAGCGGTTGCCCAGCGCGCGGGGACCATATTCCATCCGACCTGTATAAATAGCGCATATTTTGCCTTCGATGAGCATCTGGGCGGCGCGCGGCGCAACCTCGCCCTGAGGCGCTATGTTCTTGGCACCAACAGAGTGCATCGCTGCGGGGATATCCTCTTCATAGGCTCGGCCAAAATAGACATCTTTCAGCCGATGACGCTTACTTAACCAAGTTTCCAACCCATCGCGCTCCAAAAGGTGGTGCAGAACTCCACCGGCTGCTTGCCCCATATCGCCCATAGCAGGGTAAATGAAGATTTCGTCGGGATTGAATTTTTCGACAATTTTTTGATTGAGCAGCACATTGGCGAACACCCCTCCGCTCAAGCCGATGTTTTTAGGCTGGTGCTTGTCGACGATCCGTTCCATAGCAGCAAGTATGATGTCTTCGACAGTTTTTTGAACTGAGGCAGCAGCATCTTCACGAGAATGCCCGCGAGCCAGCGCTTCTAGTTTTTCGTCCCAGTCAGACCTTGCTAGTTTTTCGTCCCAGTCAAACCTTCGAGTTTCTTGAATGCGATGGACACGTCCATCATCATCTATACGAAAAAGCGCTGTTAACTCATCAGCAAAAACAGGCTTGCCAAAGGCAGAAAGTCCCAAAACTTTCCCTGCGTGATAACGGCGTGTGAAACCCACAAGACGTACAAACTTTTCATAAAGATATCCCATGCTTGCAAACGGATCAAAAGGCGCGGACCAACTTTCTTCCCATCCGCCAAAAAGAGTGGACAGGCGATTATTTCTAAGAATACGGCAAGAGTAAGAAACAAGATCGCCCCGTCCATCGACTGTATAAATCATTGCGTCATTCCAATCGGTATGAAAAAGCGCGCCAAGCGCATGGGCATAATGGTGTTCATAAAAAAATACTTTAGGAGTTTGAGAAAAACCCGCATCACGAAGATATTTTTTAATGTTGATCAAAGAATCTGCTCTGCTCATTTTACGCTCATACATGATATGGGTAAGTACTTTGGCATGAGGGCCGTAAGGAGATCGAGGGGAGCCGTAAAGAGCTCGATTGAGCCTAAACATATTTTTAAAATCCCTTGCCCATCCCTCAAAGCGGAGCTTCATCGGCAATCCGCGTAAATAGAATATAGGGTAAAGACCATGCGGCAGAGCAATCGCTTCAATTTGGTCGAGTCGCAATGAAGCACAATTGAGACATTCCTGGATTGCATCGCGTGGAAAACCAAGGGCATTTTTGTTGCGGGTCATGCGCTCTAAGGGGACGGATACTATTCGTTTGTAATTGTCAAACACAGTTGCGCCAGAATCATGTCCCAGCTGAATGCCAAGAATATACATAGCCATTCGACCTCTTTTTTTCAAATTAGACTTGAGCAGAGTGTTAGACTAAAAGAGGCGGTTAATCAAGTGATAGCAGGTCGGTGAAGTTCTCGGCTTAACCCCTGTCAGAGAGAAGCTAGCGGACGAGTCCCATCAACGAGGTGGCGAGAATGTCCACAAGCTCCTTTGTTAAATCCTACGCTCTGATCTTGCCACGCCAGATCCAATCCTTTGAGTCTTGCCGAAGAGCGCTCTCAGCACGATGAGCTTCCACTGGCTCTATGCTGGCAGCACGCCAACAGTGCTGAACGCAATTTTTGGCGCGCGGTGATCTCAGTGCCGGAAAAGACGAAACCCTCCGACTTCAAGAAAGCGCGCCAGCTCATGGAGCGGCACGGCTCGCTCAAAGCGACGCGCGACTATGCGCTTGATTATGCCCATAAAGCACGCGCGACGCTGAAAGTTTTCCCCGACAATGTCTGGCGGCGAGGCTTTGAGAATATGGTCGATTTCTCAACTAGCCGCGATTTCTAATCAGGCGCTCGGCGGTCGGTTGCGCCTGCGATCTGCCAGATGCCTTGCTGCGTGATGATGACATCAACCCGTTTGGCTGCCAGAGCCTGTGCCGCTTCTTGAGGCGTGTTGATGATCGGCTCTTCGTGGGCGTTAAATGACGTGTTGATCAGAACAGGCAGGCCGGTCATTTGTTCATAGATATGGAGCGTGTCGTAATAAAGCGGATTGGTCGTGCGATCAATGATTTGTGGACGTGCTGTCCCGTCGATATGCGTAATAGCAGGCAGCTTATCACGCCATGCCTCTTTGACATTGCAGGTGATCGTCATAAAACGCGCCGCATAGCGCATGGACGACGGCAGATCGAAAACATCACCTGCCCGCTCCTCGCGCACGACGGGCGCGAAGGGCATGAATTCTGTGCGCGAAAGCCTTTTGTTAAGCCAATTATTGATGTTCTTATCTGTCGCGGCAGCGAGAATAGAGCGGTTGCCCAGCGCGCGGGGACCATATTCCATCCGACCTGTATAAATAGCGCATATTTTGCCTTCGATGAGCATCTGGGCGGCGCGCGGCGCAACCTCGCCCTGAGGCGCTATGTTCTTGGCACCAACAGAGTGCATCGCTGCGGGGATATCCTCTTCATAGACTCGCCCAAAATAGACATCTTTCAGCCGATGACGCTTACTTAACCAAGTTTCCAACCCATCGCGCTCCAAAAGGTGTTGCAGAACTCCACCGGCTGCTTGTCCCATATCGCCCATAGCAGGGTAAATGAAGATTTCGTCGGGATTGAATTTTTCGACAATTTTTTGATTGAGCAGCACATTGGCGAACACCCCTCCGCTCAAGCCGATGTTTTTAGGCTGATGCTTGTCGATGATCCGTTCCATAGCAGCAAGTATGATGTCTTCGACAGTTTTTTGAACTGAGGCAGAAACATCTTCACGAGAATGTCCACGAGCCAGCGCTGCTAGTTTTTCTTCCCAGTCAGGCTTTTGAGTTTCTTGAGTGCGATGGATACATCCATCATCATCTATACGAAAAAGCGCTGTTAACTCATCAGCAAAAACAGGCTTGCCAAAGGCAGAAAGTCCCAAAACTTTCCCTGCGTGATGACGGTGTGTGAAACCCAAAAAATATACAAAATGTTTATAAAGCACTCCCATGCTTGTAAAAAGATCAAGAGGCGTGTAACAAGTGTCTTCCCATCCACCAAAAAGAGTGGACAAGCGATTATTTCTAAGAATACGGCAAGAGTAAGAAACACGATCGCCCTGTCCATCGGCTGTATAAATCATTGCGTCATTCCAATCGGTGTGAAAAAGTGCGCCAAGCGCATGGGCATAATGGTGTTCATAAAAAAATACTTTAGGAGTGTGAGAAAAACCCGCATCACGAAGAAATTTTTTGATGTTGATCAAAGAATCTGTTCTGGTCATTTTGCGATTATACATCATCAGGCTAGGTGATCTGCGAGGGGGGCCGGAAGGAGCTCGATTGAGCATAAACATATTTTTAATATTCCTTGCCCATACCTTACGGCGGGCTCTCATCGACAGTCCGCGTATATAGGATATAGGGTAAGCTTCCTGCGGCAGAGCAATCGCTTCAATTTGGTCGAGTCGCAATGAAGCACAGTTGAGACATTCCTGGATTGCATCGCGCGGAAAGCCCTCGTCACCTTTGATGCGGGTCATGCGCTCTAAGGAGACGGATACTATTCGTTTGTAGTTGTCAAACACAGTTGCGCTAGAATCATGTCCCAGCTGAATGCCAAGAATATACATAGCCATTCGACCTTTTTCAAATTAGACTTGAGCAGAGTTTTAGACTAAAAGAGGCGGTTAATCAAGTGACAGCAGGTCGGTGAAGTTCTCGGCTCAACCTCTGTCAGAGAGAAGCTAGCGGACGAGTCCCATCAACGAGGTGGCGAGAATGTCCACAAGCTCCTTTGTTAAATCCTACGCTCTGATCTTGCCACGCCAAATCCAATCCTTTGAGTCTTGCCGAAGAGCGCTCTCAGCACGATGAGCTTCCACCGCGCTCGCATAAAGTCCGAAACAGGCCGGCCCAGATCCGCTCATGCCCGCAACAGCAGGCCGCGTCGCGCGCAATAAATCTAACACCCGCCGCACGTCCGGCGCGCGCTCCAGCGCAAGAGGCTCAAAGTCATTGCGATGACAGGCGCAAAACGAAAATAAATCTTCGGCATGGCTAAAATCTTTTCTGATTTCGTCAGAAATGTCATTCACCCTATCGCCCGACGCCTCATCCCAGTGCGCAAACATATCCGCCGTGCTGATATGAACCGCCGGACAGATCAACACACACCATAAAGGAGGCAAAGCAGATAACCTCTTGAGCTTCTCGCCCGCGCCCGACATCCAAACAGGACGACAAACAAAACACGCCGGAACATCAGCGCCAAGCTTCAGCAAATCGCCCGACCCGCCCAAAGCCCGCAGCACTGCCGCCGCATCCGCCGAACCGCCGCCTAAACCCGCAGCAGGCGGAACGTTCTTCTCAAGACGAATATGCGCGCGGCGATCTAAAAAACGCAAAGCTTTGACCGCTAAATTAGCTTCACCCAGCGGCACATTCGCCGCACAAAGTCCGCTCACCTCAAGTCCGTCGCCCGGCGTGATCTCTAACTCATCGGCCAAATCAGCAAAAACAACCAGACTGGCAACCTCATGCAATCCATCGTGCCGCCGTGCGCCTATGCGCAAAGTCAAATTGATCTTCGCCGGAGCCGCCTCCCGCATCTTTTTCGTTAAAACCGCATCTCAGCCGAAGATGGCCGCACTAAACCCTCTTCGAGCTTGCGCTTGACGCCTTCGAGATCAATGTCGGTGAGCGGCTTGAGCTCCAACACGCGCCGCCATTGATAACGCGCCTCAACTTTGCGCCCGACTTGCCACAGCGCATCGCCGAGATGATCGTTGATCACCGCCTCCCCCGGATTGAGCTGCACTGCGCGTTCCAAATAATGCACTGCCCGCTCAAATCGTCCGAGCCGGTAATGCGCCCAGCCAAGACTATCGACAATATCCCCGCGATTAGGCGCCTTGCGCACAGCGCGCTTGATCATATTGAGCGCACGGTCGAGCTCATAGCCCCGATCGATCCACGAATAGCCCAGATAATTCAGCACATTGGGATCATCCTTCGATAAAGCGAGCGCATGGCGAAGATCCTTCTCGGCGCGCCTCCATTGCTGCGAGCGTTCGAGCGCCATCCCACGCGAAAAATAAAGCCGCCAATCAATATTCTTATTGGCAACATTCTTACTGGCAACAGATTTGCCAGCGCGCTCGATCGCTTTGCTGAAAATGTTCGCCGATTTAACATAGTCTCGACGCGCGCGAAAAATCTCCCCCAACGCCGCCAGAGGCATCGACTCCGTGCGATAACGACGCGCAAGCGCAAACAACTGACTCTCGGCCAAATCTTTCCGCCCGCTCTCTTCATAAGCAAACGCGATCTGAACTCCGGCAAACAGCGCAAAATCCGAACGCGGCGCAACTCGCCGATAAAGCCTGATAGCTTCATGAAAATCATTCTGCTTCTCAAAAATATCGGCAAGACGCAAATGCGCTTCATCAAAAGGTCTGCGCATGAACAACGCTAAGCGCGTATAAAGCGCCGCCTCATCAAGCCGATGACTCAAAAACGCAAGCATCGAATAATAATAAAGAACTTCGGCAGCGCCCTCATTGACTTCGGACACCAAAGCGCGCGGCTTCTCGCCGCGAGCAAGACGCGCCAAACCCGCCGTGCCAATCACTTTGTCCACGCCGCCCGCTTTGATAAAATTCTTGTAAATCCGCTCAACCTGCCCCTTGTCGCCATGCCGCTCCAAAAAACGACCGTAGGCATCGCCGACGCGATCCAAGCGGCCAAACAAATGAGTATAAGAGCTCATCGCCTTCTTATAAAATGAGCGCGCTAAGCTCGGTCTGGCCGAAAGATCACAAAGCAGAGCCTTCTGAAAAGACATCAGCGAGCCTAAACGCGGATGCAGCTGATCTAAACGCTCAAGTGCTAAAAGCGCCTTGTCTGTCTTGCCCAGCGCCTGTGAAGTCCACACATTCAACATCGATACAGACAGCCAGCGGCCTAAATCTTGATGTCGGCTTTTCTCAAACCCTTCAAAATAATTCTTCGCTGCGGAATAATCGCCTTTTTCCATCGCCTCAAGGCCCAACAGCAGAACCGCCAAAGGCTCGTGCTGCTGCAACTGTATGAGCTTGCGCCCCAGCGCAAACGCCGGACGAATATCTCCATTGGTGATCTTCAGAACAATCAACTGGCGCAAAACATCTTTGTTTTGATCGTCCTGACGCCAAACCCGCTCGATGAAGCGCGCCGCATCGCCCGGATGGCCGCGCAAAGCCGCAACCTGCGCCGAAAGATATTTTCCCGCCACGCCCGCCGACAAAGGCGAAATCGCCGCCTGTGCTGCGCGCTCCGGTGCTAGAAATGCCAGCGCGCTAAAAATTAGGAAATATATCTTCATTATGTCTTCACGCGACTCCGCGCCTCCTCTTCACATATTTGAATAATTTGGCCCGCCGCTGCCTTCAGGCGTAACCCAGTTGATGTTTTGCGCCGGATCTTTGATGTCGCAAGTTTTGCAATGAACGCAATTTTGCGCGTTAATCTGAAAGCGCGGCGCGCCGCCTTCATCGACGACCTCATAAACCCCTGCCGGACAATAACGCTGCGCCGGTTCATCATATTCAGGCAGGTTAGAGGCCAACGGCACATTCGGGTCGCGCAATGTCAGATGAGCAGGCTGGTCCTCGGCGTGATTGGTGCCGGATAAAAATACCGACGACAATTTATCAAAACTGATTTTGCCGTCGGGCTTCGGGTAATTTATCTTTTGACATTCGCGCGCCGGTTTCAACACCTCATGGTCGGCACCTTTATGCCGGAACGTCAAAGGCAGGTTAATAAAAAATGTCCGCAGCCACATATCCATGCCCGCAAGCATGATCCCAGGAAAAAGACCCAAACGCGCCCAGAGCGGCTTGACATTGCGCACTCGTCGCAATTCACGATAGACCGCACTCGCGCGATAGGCCTTGGGATATTGATCGAGCAGAGGCGGCGGCGCATCCTTGCAGAGTGCATCAGCGGCAGCCTCAGCGGCGAGCATTCCGGTCATAATCGCGTTATGGCTTCCTTTGATCCGCGGCACATTGACAAACCCCGCCGCACAGCCGATCAGCGCGCCGCCCGGGAAAATCAATTTCGGCACAGATTGCGCGCCGCCTTGGGTCACGACGCGAGCGCCATAAGACAAACGTTCACCGCCTGTCAATAAATCCTTGATCGCGCTATGTGTCTTGAAGCGCTGAAACTCATCAAACGGCGAAAAATAAGGGTTTTGATAATCCAGCGCAATGACAAAACCAACCGAAACATAATTTTTGCCAAAATGATAAATAAACGAGCCGCCGCCCACCTGATTGCCCAAAGGCCAGCCAAGCGAATGTTGCACAAGACCTCGCTGATGCTTGCGCTCATCAACACGCCACAACTCCTTCAAGCCAAGCCCGTATTTTTGCGGATCACGCCCCTCATCCAACTTAAAATGCTTGACCAAAAACTTCGTCAGTGAACCGCGCGCGCCCTCTGCAAAAAAAACATATTTGCCGGTGATCTCAACGCCCGACGTGTAATTATCTTTCTTTTCGCCGCTTTTACCAACTCCCATATCTCCTGTCGCAACGCCGCGCACACGGCCATCATCATCAAACAGAACCTCAGCCGCCGCAAAGCCCGGATAAATCTCAACCCCCATCGCCTCAGCCTTCTCTCCGAGCCAGCGGCATAAATTGCCCAGCGAAATAATGTAATTCTTGTGATTCTTCATCAAAGGCGGCAACAACATATTCGGAATCCGCCATGCGCGCTTTTCACTCATCAGATAAAAAATATCCCTCTTGACCGGCGTCTCTAATGGCGCGCCCTCCTCCTTCCACTTCGGCAAAAGACGCGTCAACGCTCCCGGATCCATCACCGCGCCCGATAAAATATGCGCGCCAACCTCCGACCCCTTCTCCAAAACACAGACCGAAATGTCCTTGCCCGTCTCCTCAGCGAGCTGCCGCAGCCGAATCGCCGCCGCTAACCCCGCAGGACCAGCACCGATAATCACAACATCATATTCCATCGACTCACGCCCCTCAGGCGTCAGCACAAACCCCTGCCGTGCATTGATTTCTTCCGGAGGCAATGCGCTCATCATGATCTCCTTTATCTGATGTTTTTCTCCATGATATATAGTTTTGGCACCAGTGGCGATCAAAATATGACCGATATTAAAAACCTATCCGCCTCACAAGCCGCCTTCTATGCGCGGTGGCTCGACACCGCCGGTGTCCATGATTGCGCGCGCGAAACCCCCGTTAACTTTTATCAGCTCAAACCTCAGCCAAGCCGAAATACCCAAACACAGCGCGTCGAGACACCCCGTGTCAAAACGCCCCGCGTCGAGACGCCTCTCATTGAGACAAAAGCGCCAGATCAAATCCACGCGATCGCTGAAGCTGAAAAACTCGCCTCTCAAGCCTCTGACCTCTCTGCTCTGCGCGAAGCCTTGATGCAGTTTGATCTATGCCCGCTCAAAAAAACCGCGCGCAATCTCGTCTTTGCCGACGGCGCCAAAAAAGCTCAGATCATGCTCGTCGGCGAAGCCCCCGGCCAAGAAGAAGATCGCCAAGGCCTCCCCTTTGTCGGACGTTCAGGCCAATTGCTTGACAAAATGCTCGCGGCGATCGGCTTGAGTCGCGCTGAAAACATTTACATCACGAACATCCTGCCTTGGCGACCCCCGGGCAATCGCAACCCATTAGAGTCTGAACGCGCGCTCTGTCGGCCTTTTCTGGACCGCCACATTGAGCTCATCGCGCCGAAAATTTTGATGTTTCTCGGCGGCGTCGCCGCTAAAGAATTGCTCGGCACCGCGCAAGGCATTATGAGCCTGCGGGGCCGCTGGCATATCGCAAGAATCAAAGGCCGCGAAATCGCTGCGCTGCCGACATTGCACCCCGCTTATCTGCTGCGGCAGCCCGCGCAAAAATCTCTTGCGTGGCGCGATATACTGCTCGTCAAGAAAAAATACGAGACGCTCGAAAATGCCGATTGATCCCGAACAAAATTTTATCCCGCTCGCAATCTGTGTGCTGACAATCTCTGACAGCCGCACCGAAAAAAATGATCACTCCGGCGATCTGCTCGCCGAACGGATCGCATCCGCCGGACACCAGCTCGCCGAGCGCAAAATCGTCGCCGATGATATCCAAGAGATCACCGCACAAACACGACAATGGCTCGCCAATAAAAACATCAATGTCATTATCGCCACCGGCGGCACCGGCCTCACCAAACGCGACATCACCTATGAAGCTTTCTCTTCCCTCTATGATAAAGAAATTCCCGGCTTCGCGTTTGAGTTCCATAATGTCAGCGCTAAAAATGTCGGCCTTTCGGCGATTCAGTCGCGCGCTTCTGCGGGGCTTGTCGGATCTGTCTGCCTGTTTTCGCTGCCCGGCTCTCCAAATGCGTGCCGTGATGGCTGGGACAACATCCTGCGCGACTTGCTCGATGCCCGCTACCGACCATGCAATCTCGTCGAGCTGATGCCTCGTTTCACCCAAAGTTAAGCTCGGCTAAATCCTGCGCCTCGTCTATGTCGCGCAGCTCTTCAAGAAAAAAAATGTCCTTTGAGCTCACATTCGCGCAGGTGTCGGCGAGCGCGTGAGGCGTCGACCAGCGCACATCACGAAAAATCCTCAATGACGGATTGCGAAATCCCACAAGCCAATAGCCGCCATCGCGCGACGGCCCCAAAACCACATCATGGCCATATAACCCCCGCACCGCACGGCGAATATGAGCCCGCCGGATCAACGGCACATCCGAGCCAATAAAAATCACCGCCCCCGATAGCCGACGCGCCAAACGCTCCATGCGCTGGCCTAAATCTCCGTGCCCTTGCGGCAGGCGCGGCAAATCCAGCGGATAGGTGATATGATCCGGCGTCATCGCCACATAAGACCACCATAAATGATCGGAAGAAAGCGCAAGACTCACGCGCAGCATTTTGCGATAAAAACGCGCCGCCGACACAGCGCCGATCTCGCGTCCAAGACGCCGCTTCACCGCTCCGACAAACGGCACACGCGACATGATGATTAAAGACGCTCTCATAACTTCTTATAGCTTAAAGCGTCGGGTGAAGTTTAATATCCGTTATCTTGCAGCCATTGCTTTGCGTTCTGGTCGCCCTGCGCAGCGGCGCGACGATAAAATCGGACGGCATCTTTGCTGTTTTTCGCAACCCCGCGCCCTTGATGATACATCCAGCCCATTGCGTGTTCGCCTGCGGCATATCCCTGCTTGGCGGCCTCGTGATACCAATATGCCGATCTCTTATAGTCTTTTTTGACTTTCTCGCCGCGATAATAAAGCTCGCCGAGCTCCACTTGAGCTGCGGCATCGCCTTGCGCAGCGCGCATACGAAGCGAGGCAATCGACATATGTTCAGTATCTCCCATGCACCCTTGCGCAAAGATCAGAACAAATCCTGCAATCAAAACTCTGATTATTTTTGTTGTCTGCATTGGTCCCTCCGGCTTGATGTTTTACTCCCTACGAGCTTAATATCAAGATCGGAGATCAATCTTCACAAAGCCGCGCAATGCAATCAGTTGAAACACCCGCATAATAAAATAACAAACATTTGAAGTTGCGAAAAATCTGATGAATATAACCCCGCGCGCGATAACGCGCAGCGCTTGTTATCAGCTTTGCGCGAAAAAAGTGGATCTCGCGGCGCGAAAAATGATCGATCAGCGCAACATCCTCCATGATTTTGAGATCGGCAAAACCGCCAACCTCTTCATAAAGATCACGCCGAATCAAAAGTCCTTGATCGCCATAAGGCAGCGCAAAAATCCGGCAGCGCAGCCAAACAAAAAACTCAACAAATCGCGCGCGCAACCTTCCATCGTCGAGCGCAAAGCGAAACACAGCCACCTGCTTTTTCCCCAAAGCAATGAAATCACTTACCTCTTGATCCCAGCCCGCGACAAGCTGGCTGTCGGCATGAAGAAAAAATAGCCAATCCTTCGACACGCCCGTCCGCGCTGCCAAATCCATCTGGTGGCCGCGACCGGCACGTGTCAAAAAAATCCGCGCGCCTGCCGCCCTTGCCGCTTCAACGCTGTTATCCTGCGAGCCGCCATCAACCACAATCACCTCAAAGCCGCGCAGCGATAATAAAAGAGAGCCTAAAAAACGCTCCGCATTAAGAGAAGGAATGATGATCGTCAATTTTGACCGCGCCGACATAGCCAACAGACTATAATGCACTCAAAACTTATTCAATCAGGAACCTCTATGCCGCCTTCTTTCATCCACGAGCGCAAACTCGGCGCGCCCGGCCAATATATCGCTGGCGTCGATGAAGTCGGGCGCGGCGCGCTCGCCGGACCGGTCGTCGCCGCTGCCGTCATCCTCAAAGCAGGCGCGATCCCCGATGGCCTCGACGATTCCAAAAAACTCTCGCCACAACTGCGCGCGCAAGCCTTCGATCAGCTCCACAACTGCGCGCAGATCGGCATCGGCGCCGCAAACTGCCGCGAAATCGACCAAATCGGCATCGTCGCCGCCACCTTCACCGCCATGCGGCGCGCTGTCTCTAACCTCGCGCATAACCCCGACAAAGCCCTCATCGACGGACCGCACATCCCTAACAACTTCCTCTGCCCGGCCTATCCGCTCGTGCGCGGCGATCAAAAGTCGCTCTCCATCGCAGCCGCCTCGATCATCGCTAAAGTCGCGCGCGACCGCCTCATGCAACACGCCGCGCGCCTCTATCCCCATTATGGCTGGAGCAAAAATGTCGGCTATGGAACCCCCGAACATCTCAACGCGCTCAAAAAATTCGGCGCGACTAAGCTCCATCGCTTTTCGTTCGCGCCGCTCCGGTCATAAATCGTTAACCACTCCCAACCGAAAATTAACCCGATCATGATTTTCTTAAAGCTCCCTTCACAAGACGAGCCGCAAAAATTAAATGTTCAAAAACAAAATTACCGACAAAATTATTCAGGGCGATTGCATCAAAAAAATGAAAACCCTGCCTGCATCGTCGATCGATATGGTCTTCGCCGATCCGCCTTATAACCTCCAGCTGCGCGGCGCGCTGACACGTCCCGACGAAAGCCGCGTCAATGGCGTCAACGACCAATGGGATAAATTCAACAGCCTCACCGATTATGATAAATTCACGCGCCAATGGCTGGCGCAAGCGCGGCGACTCCTCAAACCTGACGGAACGATCTGGGTGATCGGCACCTATCATAATATCTTTCGGCTCGGCACCGCCCTGCAGAATATGGGCTTTTGGATACTCAACGACATCATCTGGCGCAAAACTAATCCGATGCCTAATTTTCGCGGCACAAGATTCACCAACGCTCACGAAACTTTGATCTGGGCAGCGCGGTCACCCAAGAGCAAATATCGCTTTAACTATGCCGCGCTCAAGACGCTCAATGATGACCTGCAAATGCGCTCCGATGACTGGGTGTTCTCGCTGTGCACCGGCCACGAAAGACTCAAAAACGAAAAAGGCGAAAAGCTCCACGCAACACAAAAGCCCGAATCGCTCGTTGCGCGCGCGATCTTAACCGCAAGCGATGTCGGTGATGTGATGCTTGACCCTTTTCTCGGCAGCGGCACGACGGCCTGCGTGGCGCGTCATCTTGGACGCCGCTTCATCGGCATAGAGCGCGACGAAAATTATGTCCGCGCCGCCTGCGCGCGGGTGCGGCAGCAGAAAGTTCAGCCCGAAGACGCGCTTGAAATCGCCAGAGGCGCACGGCGCGAGGCGCGCGTTCCCTTTGGCCGCATCGTCGAGGAGAGGCTGATCGCGCCAGGCGCGCGGCTTTATGATGCTTCACGCCGCTGGACAGCCCGGGTGCGCGTCGATGGCAGCCTGATCTGCGGCAGGCACAGCGGCTCGATCCATAAGCTCGGCGCGCAATTGCTCCAGCGTGAAAGCTGCAATGGCTGGACATTCTGGCATTATCTGCATGAAGAAAATCTAGCCAGAAAAAATTTTAATGAAGAAAAATCCCTGACCCCGATTGATCATCTGCGTCAAGAAATGCGCGTGCGCTTGGGACTTGCTTCGTGATCGTGGCACTCATGATCGTGTTTTGGCAAATGCGTCCCAGACCTTTTTCATCAAGCTCGGCAAAGCCTCAGCGCTGATTTTATTTCTTTTGATCCATTTTCCATTTGACTCTTGCCCGAGCTGTGCCGCCTGTTTTTGATTAAGCGCCGCATGATAAATCGACAGTTCAAGAGAAAAATGCGTGAACACATGATGCACACACTGCTCGATCTTTTTGCTCTTTGTCCATGATCTTTTTAATGGCAATTTTGTCTTTTGCCCATCCCAGCCGCAAGAGGGGAATTCCATCATCGCGCCGAGCAGGCCTCGTTGCGGACGGCGACGCAAAAACACTGCGCCATCATGCCGCGTCAAAATGAAAACACGGCCTTTGCGGCGAGGTTTTGGCTTTAGTTTCGCACGGCGACCAAAGACATCAACCTTGCTGATCTTATAGGCTTGGCAATTCTTCCGCCATGGACACGAATCGCAATCGGGGTTGCGTGGCGTGCAGATCAGCGCGCCCAAATCCATAACGGCCTGCGCATAATCTCCGGCGCGCTTTTTCGGCGTGATCTGCTCGGCATATTGATAGATCTTTTTCTCGTCCAAATCCTCGATCACAAACATCCGCGCCATGACGCGCTTGATGTTGCCGTCAATGACGATCGCTCGCTGCCCAAAAGCGATCGCCACCATCGCCGCCGCCGTATAAGGCCCGATGCCCGGCAGACGCCGCAAAGTCTGTTCATCTTCAGGGAACCGACCAGCATAATCTTTGATCACGATGCGCGCGCAAAGATGCAATGAGCGCGCGCGCGCATAATAACCCAAACCCGCCCAAGCCCGCAGAACATCATCGAGCGACGCCTTCGACAGTGTGCGCAAGTCCGGCCAGCGCAAAGTGAACTTTTCAAAATAGGGCTCGACCATAGCCACTACCGTCTGTTGCAGCATGATCTCGCTCAGCCAGACGCGATAAGGATCAGGTGCCTTCTCCCGCCACGATAAATCCCGCCCATAGCGGTCAAACCAGCGGAGCAAATCCCGTGATAAATTTCCCTTCATATCTCCAACTCTTATCGCCTCGACATGATAACCTCAAACATGAGTCAAAAAATGACCCCCAAAACTCGAATCATCACCCAAAATGCGCCGCGTCCGCTCGGCCAGATGATTACCAAAATTATGACCCGGACGCTCAAACGCCACGGCTTCCGCAATGCGCAACACGCCAAACTCGCGGCTCACTGGGGAGAAATCATCAGAGAAACCGATCCCTCAAGCACCCCCGAACATATCCGCGACGGCGTCCTCACCCTCTATGCGCTCGGCGGCGCGGCCATCGAGGCGCAACACCAGGCACCCTATATCATTTCGCGCGTTAACGATTTTCTCGGCTATGAGGCCGTCAAACGCATCAAAATCGTCCAGCGCAGCCCGCATTCCGGCTCATAATGCGATATATTAGCCTCTATTATGAAGCCTTTGATTCGATTTCTGCCTTTTGCCGCGCTGATCGTCTTGCTCGCCTGCTCGGAGACATCAAGCCCCGCAGCGCAGCAAAATCTCCTGCCCGACATCTCGATCGGCCGCGCCGACGCGCCGGTGGTCATCATTGAATATGCTTCAATGACCTGCGGCCATTGCGCGCAATTCCATACCCAGACCTATCCCCGCCTGAAAAAAGATTATATCGATACGGGCAAAGTCCGACTCATTTTCCGCGAATTTCCGCTCGACCCCTGGGCGACCGCCGCCTCGATGATCACGCGCTGCGTCGCGCGCGATAAAAACAAAAAGCGGTTCAACACCAAACGCTTTTTGACCTTCCTCAAAGTCCTGTTTCAGCAGCAGGCCAAATGGGCCCTCACCGAGGATCGCATGGGCGCACTCAAAAGCCTCGCGCGACAGGCGGGCATCGGCGAAAAAGCCTTCATCGCCTGCTTCGATGACGAACAACTCCTCAACGGACTCCATGCTAGTCGCACACAAGGAACTCAAATGGGCGTTCAATCCACGCCTTCCTTCTTGATCAATGGCACACTCATCACAGGCAACCAGCCTTATCCTACTTTTCGCCGCGCGATCAAAGAAGCTCTCGATGAGGCCGCAAAATAATGGAGTTCAAAAAATTTCGCATCAGCGGATTTAAGTCTTTCGCCGAGCCGGCCGAGCTTGAGATTTTCAATGGCCTCACCGGCATCGTCGGACCTAATGGCTGCGGCAAGTCTAATCTCGTCGAAAGCCTGCGCTGGGCGATGGGGGAAGCTTCATCAAAATCGCTGCGCAGCGGACAGATGGATGATGTGATCTTCGCTGGAACCTCGCTGCGCGCCGCGCGCGATATCGCTGAAGTGAGCATCGTCTTGAACAATAGCCAGCGCGATGCCCCCGCTCCCTATACCGAGCAAGACATCATCGAAATCTCCCGCCACATCGAACGCGAAGCCGGATCACACTACCAGATCAATGGACAGGAAACGCGTGCGCGCGACGTCAATATGTTCTTTGCCGATCTGCTCGGCGGCGCACATTCATCAGCGCTTGTCGGGCAGGGGCGAATCGACCAGATCATCCTGTCAAAACCCAAAGAGCGCCGCCGTATCCTCGAAGAAGCCGCCGGAATCACCGGCCTCCACGCGCGCAAACATGAGGCGCAATTGCGACTCAAACGCGCCGATGATAACCTCGCTAAACTTGCCGACAACATCAAGCAGACAGAAACACGGCTGCGGCAGTTGAAAAAACAAGCTACTCAAGCTGAACGCTATCGCAAAGCCTCCAAAGAGATCGAGCGCATTGAAGCCCTGCGCCTCTGGATCAGATGGAACAATGCGCAAAATGAACTCACTCAAGAAGAGCAAAAACTCGCGCAAGAGAAAAACAAAACCGAAGGATGCACAAAAACCGCAGCACAAACACTCCAAGCTGAAACGCAAACCGAAAAAAACTTCACCGCAGCGCGCGAAAAAGCGACGGAAGCTACATCAGCCTATGAGCGTCTTGAAGGACAAAAAACCCTGCTCGAACGCGAAGCGCGCGACACTCAACAAAAAATCGCCGTGCTCAAGCGAACCCAGCAAGAATTACAAGATGATATCGCCCGCACCAAAGAAATGATCAAAGACGCTCAAGAGCAAATCGCCGCCCTCGATCAGGAAGGCCAACACATCATCAACGCCGAAGCCGAACACGAACAAGAAGCACAAAGAGCTCAACAAAATGTCGCTGCCTGTCAAGACAACCTCGCGCAAGCCGAGCAGATCGCCGAAACAACAGCAAAAAAACGCGCCGATTGGAAGGGGAACATTCTATCGCTTGAACAAAAATTAAACGAAACCCATCAGCGCCTGACACAAACACAAGAAGAAGAAGCCGACATTGTCGGACAATTGCAGGAATTCGCCGACTTCGATGACGATCATCAAGAAGTCAATGCGCTGAAACAGCAGGCTCACGCCGCACACGAAGCCGCGCGCCACAGCGAAGACAAGCTCTATCACGCCGAAAAAACCCGCGCCGATGCCGAACAATATGAACGCCACGCCCACGAACAGCTCGGCGAAGCACGCGACGAAGTCAGCAAGCGCGAAACCGAAGCCCATGCAATGGGCAAACTCTTCGCTGATATCGGCAACCATCCCGGCAAAGCGGTGATCGACCTCATCAAAGGCGGATGGTTCGGGCGGCGTCATCTCGATATGGCGATGGCCGCAGCCCTAGGCGATGATCTCATGGCGTCGCTCGAAGAAGGCAGCGCCTCATTTTGGCAGCCAACCACGAAAAAAGAAAAACGCACTTTTTTCTTTCGCCGCCACGCCGAGTTTGTCGGCGATTCTGCTTTGCCGTCGCGAGTCGTGCCGCTGAGCAAATATATCCGCAAGCCCGATGTCCTTCGCCGCAGATTGGCGCAGACCGGCCTCGTCGATGCGGCGCGCGGCGCCGAGCTCCAAACCGAGCTCAAACCCGGCCAGCGCCTTGTGTCACGCGAAGGCCATTTGTGGCGCTGGGATGGCTATGTCGCCGATCCGCGGATCGCTCAGGCGACGCTCAACCGACTCGCCGAATGGCGCAAATTCTCGGCGCTCGAGGCCGAAGCCGGAAAAGCGCGCAGCGCTCAACACGAGGCCGCCGCTCATCTTGAACAGGCGCGACACGATCTTGAGGCGGCTTCGCGCAGCGTTGATGCCGCCAAAGCGCAGCGGCTCAAAGACAACGAACACAAAGAACAAACACGCAATGCCTGGCAAGAGGCAGCCGCGACAATTTCCACCGCAATGGCGCGCAAAGCTACCCTCGATGAAGCCGCGCGCCGCATCAAAGAAGAAAAAATCGCCGCTACACAGCTCATCGCCAAAACAGAAGAAAATCTAAATGCGATCAAACAAAACACCCAGCCGCAGCAACAAGAAGATCAAGCGCGCGCGCAGGCTCTTGAAGCGCGCGACTTTCTTTCTGCAGCAAAAGAAGCGCAAACCTTGATCGCGCAAAATATCACCAAGCGCCAGCAAAGACAAAGCCAGATCGCCGAAAGCCGCGCCAATACTCAAAAAAACCGCGTTCATCTCGATCAGCAAATGGAGTCCCTCACAGCACGACACAAAGCCGCACAACAGGAACAACACTCAATGGACAGCCAACCTCAAGAAATCGCTGTTCAAATTCAATCGATCGACGACAAACTCACAGCAGCCAATCAAAATCGCGCGGCAACCCAGCAAGCACTCACACAGGCCGAAGCTCAATATAATCAAAGCCGCCAGCAAACTCGTCAAGCCGAGAAAATACTCGCCGATGCACGCGAAAATCTCGCACGGCAGGAAACGATTCAAGAAAATGCACAGCGCACCCTCGCCGAGCGCCGCACTGAAATCGAAAACAAATATCACCGCGCACCCGAAAACATTCCCGCTTGGGTTGAACTCGAAAATGACAGCCCGATCCCAGAACTTGCCGAAATCGAAGAAACCCTCACCCGCCTCGAAGATGAACGCACACGCATCGGCGCTCCCAACCTCCAAGCCGAAGAAGAGCGCAAAGGCATGATCGACGAATATGAAACCATGAAGGCCGAAGCCGACGATCTCGAAAAAGCGATCAACCGGCTGCGGCGCGGCATCAGCACCCTCAACCGTGAAGGCCGCGAGCGACTCCTCGAAGCCTTCGAGCAGGTCAA
This sequence comes from Alphaproteobacteria bacterium, assembly GCA_965212115.1. Classification (GTDB taxonomy): domain Bacteria; phylum Pseudomonadota; class Alphaproteobacteria; order JAPOUT01; genus CBDBUR01. Next base: position 325,645 of record CBDBUR010000001.1, read on the forward strand.
TACACATTTTAAGGCGCTGTTTAAAAAATTGTTCGGCGGCGGCAGCGCGCGGCTGGAACTCGTCGAAGATGAAGACCCGCTCGAAGCTGGCCTCGAAATCATCGCGCGACCCCCAGGCAAAGCGGTGCAGCATATGTCCCTGCTGTCGGGCGGCGAAAAAGCTTTGACCGCAATCTCTTTATTGTTTGCCGCGTTCAAAACCCGCCCTGCGCCGATCTGCGTGCTCGACGAGGTCGATGCGCCGCTCGACGATCGCAATGTCCAGCGCTTCTGTGATCTGCTCGATGAAATGACTCATCATCATCAAACACGCTTTCTTGTCATCACCCATCACGCGATCACTCTCTCGCGCATGGATCGACTCTACGGCGTCACAATGGAAGAAGAAGGCGTCAGCCGCATCGTCTCGGTCGAGCTCGCCGAAGCCGAAGACATGCGCGAGCCCCTTCAGGCCGTCAGCTAACCCGCAAGAACTTGTCAGCGGGAAACCACTTGTCAGCGGGAAGCCACTTGTCAGCGGGAAACCATTGAACAGGCACTCTCAACGTGAGACGATAAAATAAGAGATTCGGGGAAGATTATGACAAGAAAAAATAAACAAAGACTGGAGCTTACATGGATCGGAAAGGAACAACGCCCGAAACTCGAGCCGCGTATCCTACTCGAGGATAAAGCCAAGTCTTATCACGCCGCACACCGCGTCTCGGAGCAGGATAGCTTTGATAACATGCTGATACATGGCGATAACCTGCTCGCGCTCAAAGCGCTCGAAACCAATTATGCCGGTAAAATCAAATGTATCTTCATTGACCCGCCCTATAATACTGATAATGCCTATGAACACTATGATGATGGTTTAGAAAACTCCATTTGGCTAACTTTGATGCGCGATCGTTTGGAGCTTCTCTATCATCTACTCACCAATGACGGGGTTTTGTGGATCACTTTAGATGAAAGACAAATACACTACTGCAAGGTGATTTGTGATGAAATTTTTGGGAGAAAAAACTTTTGTGGTCAAATGGTTTGGGAAAAAAAGAAAAAACCCTCTTTCTTAAAGGCTCAAGTGGGAATTATTACAGATTACATTTTACCCTATGCAAAAAACATAAAACTTGTAGCACCTTTTATCTATGGAGTAACTACCGCAGGAAAAAAATTTCCATTTAATAATGCAGGAAATGGTGTAAAAACCCTAACCTTCCCAAAAGAAAGCGTTGAATTTGGATGCCCTGATCAAATATTTGAGGCTCAAGACATGTCTCAAGGAAATATAATAACTAAATTATTAGACAAACTCATTGTAGAGGGTGGATATAATAAAAATATTTTTCGTCTTGAGGGAGAATGGCGATATTCCCAAAATAAACTTGATGAAATCATTAAAAATGATGAGAGAATCATTATAAGCAAATCTCCTTTCCGACCTAATCATATTAAAGAAGGCGGAAAACCAAAAAAAATGCATAACCTTTTATCCCGTGCCCATTATGATATGGCAACCAATGAAGATGCTGAAAAAGAAAGCAAGGATTTATTCGGCGCAAAAAATTCATTTGATTATCCAAAACCCGAAAAACTAATTCAAACGCTCATAGGTGCTACAACCCAGCCCGGCGATCTCGTGCTCGATAGCTTCGCCGGTTCCGGAACCACCGGCGCCGTCGCTCACAAAATGAACCGGCGCTGGATCATGGTCGAACTCGGCGAACACTGCCATACCCATATCCTACCCCGCCTCAAAAAAGTCATTGACGGCAATGACCAAGGCGGCATCTCCAAAGCTCAAAACTGGCAAGGCGGCGGCGGATTCAGATATTTCACCATCGCGCCTTCTCTCCTCAAAAAAGACAAATGGGGCCGCTATATCGTCAACAAAGCCTTCAACCCCGAAATGCTCGCCGAAGCCCTATGTCAGCAGGCCGGATTCACCTATCAGCCCAATCCTGATGTCTGGTGGCAGCATGGGTTTTCGTCTGAGCACGACTTCATCTATGCCACAACCCAAACTTTCACCCATGCGCAGCTTGCCAAGCTCTCCGCCGAGGTCGGCGATGACCGCACGCTGTTCATCTATTGCAGCGGCTTCAAGGCGCGGCTTGACCAATTCGCCAATCTCACCGTGTGCAGGATCCCTCCGGCGATCCTCCAAAACTGCGAGTGGGACCGCGACGATTACAGCTTGAAGGTGCAAAACCTCCCCTATCAGGCCGGAACTCAGACTACAATGGCGCTCAGCAATGACGAATAATGTCCTATTATTGTGAAATGAAACTCGATAAATCCGCCAAAAAGCAGATCACTAGGCTCAAACAAGAGCTCAAAGACGCCGCTGCCAAAGACCTCCCCCCCAGCGACCCCAAAGACGCCGCGCTGCGCGCGCGCGCGCTCGGATTGGCCATGCGCATCATCACTGACCTCATCGCTGCTCCCGTGATCGGCGGCTTTATGGGCTGGCTCATTGATCGCTTCACCGGCACGAGCCCGCTTTTTTTGATCATTTTCTTCTTTCTGGGCTTGGCGGCGGGCGTAATCAATGTTATGCGAACAGCAAAGGAGATGAATCGCAAAAATAACCATAACGGAACCAATCCATGAACCTCGCAGCCGCATCATCCAAATTCCCGGTTGATCCCATGCGCCAATTCGACCTCCACCGCATTATTCCGCTGGAGCTCCAAGGCGTCGATATTTCGTTCACTAATTCCTCTTTGTGGATGGTCGTGGTGCTGCTGAGTGTGAGCTTTATCATGCTCAGCAGCGTCGCGCGACCAGCGCTCGTGCCCGGACGCTGGCAGATGATCGGCGAAAGCCTCTATAATTTCATCGCCGATATGGTCAGGCAAAACGCCGGTCAACAAGGCATGCGCTACTTTCCTTTCATCTTCACTTTGTTCATGTTCATTCTCGCGAGCAACTTGCTCGGCATGATCCCCTACGCTTTCACAATCACGAGCCATATCATCGTCACTTTCGCCTTTGCCGCGATCGTATTCTTAGGCGTTACGTTGATCGGCTTCATCCAGCACGGAATCAAGTTTCTCAACTTTTTCGTCCCCAAAGGTGTGCCGATCGTGATGCTGCCGCTGCTTATCGTCATCGAGACGATCTCCTACCTCACCCGCCCGGTGAGCCTCTCGGTGCGCCTGTTCGCCAATATGATGGCCGGACACACCATGCTCAAAGTCTTCTCCGGCTTCGTGATCCTGATGGGCGCCTATGGCGGCTTCGCGCCGCTCGCCTTCATGACCCTCTTTAGCGGCCTTGAAGTTCTCATCGCGCTCTTACAGGCCTACGTTTTCGCCGTGCTGACTTGCATTTATCTCAATGATGCGCTCAATATGTCATCACATTAGACCCCCAACTCAAAAAGGAGAAAAAAAATGGAAGCTGATGCAGCAAAACTTATCGGAGCAGGTCTCGCTTGCTTTTCGCTCGCCGGTGCCGGCGTCGGGATCGGGATCATTTTTGGCAATTATCTCTCTGGTGCATTGCGCAACCCCGAAGCCGCGCAGGGACAATTCCCTAACCTGCTCTTAGGCTTTGCGCTCGCCGAAGCAACCGGCCTGTTTGGTCTGGTTGTGGCGCTGATCTTGCTCTTCGTGCTGTAAAATGCCGCAGCTCGATGAGGCATTCTACCCGTCGCAATTATTCTGGCTCGCGACGACTTTTGCGCTCTTATATATCGTCTTAGCGGCGTTTGTTTTGCCGCGCCTCAAGCGCATCCAAGAGCAGCGCGCCGATGCAAACCAGGGGCGGCGCAAACAAGCCGAACAAGCCACTATGCGCGCTGAACAGGCTCTGCAAAATTACGAGAGCAAACTCGCCGAACATAAAAACCTCGCTCAAGCCGAAAGCCAAAAGTTGCGCCAGCAAACCGACGAACAGCTCAAAAAACAGAAGGAAAGCACGCGCCAAAGCCTCGACGACAAAATCCAGCAGGCCGAAAAGGAGATCGCCGCCTTCCTGCCCGCCGGACACGAACAAGCCAAACAAGCCGCAATCACAGCAACACAGGAGATCGTCCAGCACCTCACCGGCCAAGAGATCGCCGCCGAAGACGCGCAACGCGCCGTCCAAAGAGCTCAAAAATGAACGCGAATATGGGGCACAAATATGACAAATATGATTGAGACTCTTTTGACAAGCGGCGAGTTTTGGGTGCTTGTCAGCTTTATCGGTCTGGTGGCGCTCGCGCTTTATTACCGCGCACCCAAGCAGATCACTCAAGCGCTCGACCAGCGCGCCGAAATCATCTCACGCGACCTCCAAGAAGCCAAAAGACTCTATGACGCGGCGCAGACCCTGCTGCAAAAACACGAGGTGCTGCTCGCCCGCCTCAGCGGCGAGGCCGAACAGCTCATGGGCGCAGCTCGACAACAGGCCGAAGACTACGCCCAAGAACGCACCGCCTCCTTGATCGAGCACAACCTGCGCCAAGAACAGCAGGCCGAAGCTCGCATCGACTCGGCGCGCAAAACAGCCATCTCATCCCTTCACCATGAAGCCGCTGCGCTCTCGGTGAGCGCCGCCAAAATGCTCATCGACGAAAAAGCCGATCACACAGCACTCATCGATCGCGGCCTTGACGAAATCGAAGCTGCGCTCAAAACCGCCCGAAGCTCCGACATTAATTAAACTTCAACTAAACTTTTTGAAATTTTAACGCCGCTGCGCGCGCGCAATCTCTTCGAAATTGACCCGGCGATAGGTGAACGACTGCTTCTTCATCAAAGCATAGCCATATTGATCGACCCAATCCTTATGCAGAGCTAACTCTTTAGGATTCGGCGGCAAAATCGTCCAGCGCAATGTGTAGAGATCGCCAATGTCCCCCGGCAGCGCCAAATTGCGCGCATAATGAAAATTATCTACCAAATTGATATGCGGCACAAGATCAACCAAAATCGTGCGGTTAGTTTTCTCATGCGTGATCTGTACCGTGATCATCAGATAAGGCACAAACCCGCCCGGCACCGCACCCGCAGGAATATTCTTCTTATCCCAATTGACCCGCGCCTCAATATGAACATGAGTTTGCCCCTCCGACAAATGCAAGCCTGCTGGTGCGATCTCATCTTTGATCGCGCCTTCAAAAATATAGATGATCCCAGGGGCCACCCTCTTTTCGCCGATAATCAATTCCTGCGCCGCAGCTCTAAAATTCGGGAGTGCGGCGCTCAACAGCGCGCATAGGCTCACGAAGGCGTATTTGCGAATAATTCTCATTCTCATTTTGATAATTTAGCGCCCCCCCCGCGCGCTTCACAACCCCCCTGTTTTAAGGATTTTTTTCCTCATCGCCGTGCCCATCGGGCTCGCTCTGCCAGCGCAAAACCGGATGGCGCGCCGCCGCGGCCTCATCAAACCGCGCGCGCGGCGCATGGCGCGGCGCTTGCTTGAAACGTGCCACCTCCCCATCACGCGCCTTTTGCGCTAAATCCCGCATCAGCCCGATGAACCGATCAAGACTCGCTTTGGATTCCGTTTCGGTCGGCTCGATCAACATCGCGCCGTGGACGATCAGCGGAAAATAGACCGTCATCGGATGAATCCCCTCATCGATCATCGCTTTGGCAAAATCGATCGCCTCGACGCCGCTGCCCTTCAAAAAACGATCATCAAACAAGACCTCATGCATGCACAAACCCGGATAAGGCGCCGACAAAACATCTTTCAAGCGCGCGAAAATATAATTCGCGTTCAAAACAGCGTCTTCAGCCGCCTGTTTGATTCCATCGCCGCCCTGACTCATCATATAAGCCAGCGCGCGAACAAACATCCCCATCTGGCCGTGAAAAGCCGCCAGACGACCACAAGGCTGCAAGCCTAAAGCCTGCGCTTCAGCTTCGATTTCAATGAGACACGCATGATCTCCGCGGCGCGCGGCGATCAATGGCACAGGCGCAAACCGCGCAAGTCTGCGCGAGAACACCACCGGCCCCGACCCCGGACCGCCGCCGCCATGCGGCGTCGAAAATGTCTTGTGTAGATTAATATGCATCGCATCAATGCCGAGATCGCCCGGTCGCACACGCCCGGCAATCGCGTTGAAGTTAGCGCCGTCGCAATAAAAATACCCGCCTGCCTCATGCACCCGGTCGGCGATCGCTAAAATGTCGGGCTCAAACAAGCCGCAAGTGTTCGGATTGGTCAGCATGATCGCCGCGAGATCATCGCCTAGACGCGCTTCGATCTCGCCGAGCGCGACATGACCCGATGTGTTCGCCGGTATGGCCTCGATCCGGTAGCCGCCCAGCGCCGCCGTCGCTGGATTCGTCCCATGCGCCGATTCCGGCACAAGCACACGACGGCGCGTCTCCCACTCGCCGCGCGCTTTCAACGCCGCGCGAATGGCCATCATGCCGCATAATTCTCCGTGCGCACCCGCCCGCGGCGACAAAGCGACCGCTTCCATGCCGGTCAAAACTTTGAGCCAGTCCGACAAACACACCATCAATTCCACCGCGCCCGGCACACTCGATAAAGGCTGTAAAGGGTGAATATCGGCAAAACCGGTAAACCGCGCGATCTTCTCGTTGAGCCGGGGATTATGCTTCATCGTGCACGAGCCCAAAGGAAAAATCCCCATATCAATGCTGTAATTCTTGCGCGACAACCTCACAAAATGACGCACCATTTCAGGCTCGCACAGACCCGATAAAGGCGGCGCACTCTCACGCAGCAAATGCGCGTCGAGCTCAGGCGCAAAGCCGCGCGGCGGCGTGATGTCCGCGCCATCATCACTGCCTGTATTCTCAAAAATCAGCGGCTCGTCAAGCTGCGTATCGCTGTCTTTCACGAGAGCACCTCTTTTAAGGCCTGCGCGAAGGCGGCAATATCCTCATCTTGATTCATCTCGGTCGCCGCGACGATAATATGATTGCGGCAGCGCTCATCATCAGGGAGCAGGCGCGCAACAGGAACGCCGCCAAGCACATTTTTGTCCAATAATCGCTCGATCACTTCACGGCCATCGAGCTTCGTCGCTATAGTGAATTCGTTGAAAAAAGTCGGCGTGATCATTTCAACCCCCGACAGCACGTCGACAAGCTCAGCGAGCTTCTTCGCCTGCGCATGATTGATCAATGCAAGATCACGCAGCCCCTTGCCTCCGAGCAGGGCAAGATGACAAGTAAACGCCAAAGCGCACAGGCCCGCGCTCGTGCAGATATTGCTCGTCGCTTTTTCGCGGCGGATATGCTGTTCGCGCGCAGCCAGCGTCAGCACATAGCCTCGACGGCCATGCACATCGCGCGCCAGACCGCACAGCCGTCCGGGCATTTGGCGCACGAATTTTTGCCGCGCAGCAAGCAGACCAACATAAGGCCCGCCAAACGATAAAGGATTGCCAAGCGACTGCCCCTCCGCCGCAACAATATCCGCGCCCATATCACCCGGCGGACGGATCAAACCCAAAGAAATAATCTCATTGACCACAACGATCAACAGCGCGCCTTTTGCATGACAAGCCTCCGCCAGCGGTGCAAAATCAGCAAGCCCGCCAAAAAAGTCAGGGTTCTGCACCACAATACAGGCGGTTTGGTCATCGATCGCCTCGATCAAAGCGTCGATGCGCGCGTGGGAATGATCGATCGCGTTCACAGCGAGATCGGCGAAGTCGCATAAAGTGGCGATGCTCGCGCGATAATGCGGATGAACGCGCGAAGACAACACAGATTTCGCGCGCTTCGTGATGCGGCAGGCCATCAACACCGCTTCAGCCGCCGCGGTCGAGCCGTCATACATCGAGGCGTTGGCAACCTCCATCGCCGTCAAAACTGCAACTTGTGTCTGAAACTCAAATAATGTCTGCAGCGTCCCTTGAGCGATCTCCGGCTGGTAGGGGGTATAGGAAGTTAAAAACTCCGAGCGCTGGATGATATGGTCAACGCTCGCCGGAACATGATGCCGATAAGCGCCTGCGCCGCAAAAAAACGGCATCGCGTCCGCCGCACGATTAGCCCTCGCAAAAGCCGCCATGTCGCGCTCGACCTGCAACTCGCTCTGGTGAGGCGGCAGGGCCAGCGGCGTCTTCAGCCGCGCGCCTTGGGGCACATCGGCAAAAAAAACATCCATATCAGCAGCGCCGATCTCATTCAACATCACACGGCGGTCGGTTTCGGATAAAGGCAGATAGCGCGTCATGATTGCGCCGCTATGAATGTCTGATAGGCCGCCTCATCCATCAAGCCTTCGCACTCGCTCGTGTTTGAGACTTTGAGCTTCACAAACCAGCCGCCTCCCATCGCCTCACGATTGACCAAAGCCGGATCGTCGGCGAGCGCCTCGTTGATCGCGACGACCTCGCCGCTGACCGGCATATAAACCTCGCTCGCCGCCTTCACCGATTCGACAATCGCCGCCTCATCGCCCTTCGACAACACTTTGCCGATTTCCGGAAGCTCAACAAAAACAATATCGCCAAGCTGCTCTTGCGCATATTCGGTGATGCCGATATAGGCTGTCCCATCCTCAACTCTGATCCATTCATGCTGGTCGGTGTAAAAAACCCTATCCATGCTGTCCTCCTTTTTGACCTCTAAAATAACGGTGCGGACGAAAAGGCAAACGCGCCACTTGCGCCTCAAAAGATTGCCCGCGCTGGCTCATCATCACCTGCGCATCGGGTGTTGCGGCCTCTTTGAGCGCATAGCCCATGGTGATCGGCTCAGGGCAATCCGCTGCGACCCCGCCGCTCGTGACAACACCGATCTCTTTGCCCTGCATATCCGAAATGATCGCCGCCGGACGCACAGGCCTCTTGCCCTTGATCCGAAACCCCGCGCGACACCGCACAACACCCTCAGACAATTGCCGCAAAATCACTTGTGCGCCGCAAAAGCCGCCCTCCTTGCGGCGACGCGGCGCAATCGCCCACGCAAGACCCGCCTCGATCGGACTGGTCGTCTCGTCAATGTCCTGACCATAAAGGCACAGACCCGCCTCAAGACGCAAAGTGTCGCGCGCGCCTAATCCCGCCGGAGCGAGCGCCTCATCTTCAAGAAATTTTGCCGCCAAAAAGCGCGCCTGATCTGCCGACAGCGAAATTTCATACCCATCCTCACCGGTATAGCCCGAACGCGAAACATAACAATCAACCCCAGCGATCGACGCCGCCATCGCCTGCATAAACGTCAGCGCCGCCAATTTCGGCGCGAACAAAGAAACGATCCGCGACGCTTCAGGGCCTTGCAGAGCCAATAAAGCAAGATCATCACGAGGCCAAACATCCGTGCGCGTGCTGAGATAATCAAAATCTTTGGACTTGCACGCGCCATTGACAACGATCTGCCATTTCGCATCACCGCGACGGCAGATCATCAGATCGTCAATAATGCCGCCCGCCTCATTGAGCAAAAACGTATATCTCATCTGCCCTCGCGTCATGCCGATCAGGTCAGCAGGAAAAATTTTTTCCAGCTCATCTGCTGTGCCGTTCAACTCTGCCTGACCCATATGCGAAACATCAAACAAAGACGCGCGCTGCCGCGTCTGGCGATGCTCGGCTAGAATCCCCGCGCGATATTGAACAGGCAGCATATAACCTGCAAACTCAACGAGTCGCCCGCCCAATGATAAATGCAAATCATAAAGCGGCGTCGGTCTGCCTTTTATTTTGGAAACCATCCCAGAATAGCCCACCTCAGTTTGCGGGCGCGCAATATCCGAGCAAAAACAAGCATTGCATAAACATCGCATCGCCCTCGCGATCCAATGCCCCCTCTGTCGCTTGTGGCCTGAGAGATTTCGCGGAGCGCCTCCGCCTACCCCCTTCGGCGAGATGAGCCAACACTCACCTACTTTCCAGAGTTTCGCGTTGTCCTAGCGGTCCTTTGACCTGAGAGTTTTCGAGGCGATTGCTCCTTCGGTGCCGGACGCCTAAGTCCGATCTCTCCCGCTAGTCGTAGCTACCCCTATCTTAACCGCAGAAAAAATAAAGTCAATTTACCTAAAGCGGCTTTGATTTCTTTTTTTGCCGAGAGATGTAAGGCTTAAGGTTATTGTCAATTTGTGCCTCATCGACAATAAAACCGCCAAGCAGCACATATTCAGCCCGATTCAACTCTTGCGCCTGTGGAAAAGTCAGCGTCATTTTATGGCGGAAAGAATCGCCACGCGCCTCAGCCTGAGCGCTCTGCCGCCAAATCACCCGATTGTCCGACTTGCGCAGCAAAGCAATAAAAAGCGGCAGTCGAAATGATCCCTCACCGCCGCCCCTGATCTGACCGCGAAAAACCATCTCCAGATCAATATCGGTAATGGTAAATTTCGGATCATCGATATTGTCGCCGTCGCTGTCGACGTCGCATGAGACGCCGAAAGACGCGAGTTTGGCCTCCATCACAAAGCGATCTTCGCGCCATAAAGTCAGCTTCTCCGCCCCCTTGAGAACCAGCGCGCGAGGGCAATAGCGCGCCTCAAGGTAGCGCGTCAGCTGTATTGACTCACAGCCATAAAACGGCAAAACCATCAGACAGATCATCAAAAATCGGCACATCTGACACATAAAACACATAAGGTTATCCTCGTGGAAAGTCATCGCAAGATAAGCGCTCAGCGGCCCCAAGACAAGAGCCAAAACCATGAGCTTCATATTCTCCTCGCACGGCCACGCGGCTTCTGCGCCGGAGTCGATCGCGCCGTGCGAATCGTCGAAGAAGCCCTGAAACGATATGGCGCGCCAATCTATGTCCGGCACGAGATCGTCCATAATGCTCATGTGGTCAAGCGGCTCGCGGACATGGGCGCGATCTTCGTCGAGACACTCAGCGAAATTCCAAAAAATAAAAATATCCGCGTGATTTTTTCAGCCCACGGCGTCGCGCCCGATATTGTCGCTCAAGCCAAAGCGCGCGGGTTCCATGTGCTCGATGCCACTTGTCCGCTTGTGTCTAAAGTTCATGCTGAAGTGCGGCGTCATGTTGAGGCGGGGCGGCATATTTTTCTCATCGGCCATCACGGGCATCCCGAAATGATCGGCACGATCGGCCATATCCACGACGGCGACTATACCCTGATCGAAACCATCGAAGACGCGCGCAAAACAAACCTGCCGCGACAAACCAAAACCGCCTATGCTACCCAGACAACCCTGTCAATCAGCGAAACGGCAGCGATCATCAAAGAGCTCAAAACCCGCTTTGATAATATCGCGCAGCCCCATGGCGAGGATATATGCTATGCCACAACCAATCGGCAAAACGCTGTCGCGGCTCTCGCCGCCCAATGCGATCTGTTTTTTATCCTTGGGGCGGATAATTCATCCAATGCGCGCCGTCTCGTCGAAACCGCGCAACAACACGGCGCGCGCGACGCGAAGCTCATCAGCGACGCCACCCAGATTAACTGGCGCGACATATCCCCCCACCACAAGATCGGCCTGAGCGCAGGCGCCTCAACACCAGAGTTTCTCGTTCAAGAAGTCATCAAAGAAATGCGCGCGCGATTTCACGTCAAGCTGACCGAAAGCGATGCGCCTGACGAAAACATCATGTTCAAATCTCCCGTCGAGCTCAGCCGATAATGGCCGTCTATACAATCATCAATAATGATCAGCTCGACGGCTTCCTCGATCATTATAAGATCGGGCCTGTCCTATCTTTCAAAGGCATCGCCGAAGGCGTCGAAAATTCTAACTACTTCCTGCAGACCGAAAAAGAAAACTTTATCCTCACCCTCTACGAAAAACGCGTCCAAGAAAAAGACCTGCCGTTTTTTCTCGGCCTGATGAATCACCTTGCGGCAAAAGGCTTGCGCGTCGCTGCCGCTTTGACCGGAAAGAATGGCACGCTCTATCATCGGCTCGCCGCACGGCCCGCCGCGCTGATCTCCTTCCTCCAAGGACGAAGCCCGACAGACCCTTCCAGCAACCAATGCGCTCAGCTTGGCACAGCGCTCGCGCAGATGCACCTCGCTGCCCAAGACTTCCCCATGCGCCGCGAAAATCAAATGGCGGTAAAATCATGGCACCGCCTGCTCGCTTCATGCGAAAACAGTCTCGAACAATCACATCAAGGCCTCCGACAAGAAATCAAAGATGAGATCGATCTACTCCAAGCCTCATGGCCTCAAGGCCTGCCGCAGGGGATCATCCACGCCGACCTCTTTCCCGACAACGCCCTGTTTGACCCGTCAGCACTCACACCCGGCATCATCGATTTCTACTTTGCGTGCCATGACCAACTCGCCTATGATCTCGCGATTTGCCTCAATGCGTGGTGCTTCACGCCGCAAGGCGCGCCGATCAAAGAAAAAACACAGGCCATGATCCAACATTACAGCCAGACCCGTGAGCTCTCTCAAGACGAACTCCAAGCGCTGCCGATCTTATGCCGTGGCGCGGCTCTGCGCTTCCTGCTCACGAGACTCCTCGACTGGCTCAGCTTCCAAAATGGCCAGACCCATGTCTCACCCAAAGACCCCAAAGAATATCTGCGGCTTATGCGGTTCCACAAAAATGGCGGCGCGTTTTTAGGCGCGTTTTTATGAGCGAGATCATCCTTTGGACCGATGGCGCCTGCTCAGGCAACCCCGGACCAGGAGGCTGGGGCGTTGTCATGCGGCAAGGCGATCAGACCAGCTACTTGCACGGCGGCGAGCGCCTCACGACCAATAACCGCATGGAGCTCACCGCCGCAATCAAGGCGCTTGAAGCTTGCCCGAAAAATAGCCGGATCACGCTCTACACCGACTCGACCTATGTCCAGCAGGGAATCACGCAGTGGATCAAAAAATGGGCGCGCAATGGATGGAAAAACGCTAAAAAAAAACTCGTCAAAAATAGCGATCTCTGGCGACAGCTCAGCGCGCTCGCCGAACAGCACCAAATTGAATGGAAATGGATTCGCGCACACGCAGGCAATGTCGGCAATGAACAAGCCGATGAACTCGCGCGGCAGGCCATCGACGAACTCTAATAATTAAACACAAACCCAACACGCAGCAAATGCGTGATCTTCTCATCCGCGCCGCGATAAAGTCCCTTCTGCGTCCAAATAATCTGGTAGCCGCTATCCAAAACTAAACCCTCAAACAGCTCGCTGCGAAATCCCACCGAACCCGTCAGCGCAAAAGACGTCACCGTGCTGATGATCGAATTCCTCTGCGAACGAGAATCCTGTAAAGCCGCAAAGGCTCTGCCAAGCTCGCTAAAATTGCCCGTGAGCTCAAGATTACTTTCGATCTCTTGTCTGATCTCGGCCGTGTTGGTGATGTCAAAAGCCGACTCACGGCTGTAAAACCCATCCTTGACATGACTCCAAGCAAGACCAACCCCACCGCCGCTATAAAGCCACAAACCGCTCGAAAGCGGAATATCAACATAGGCGCTCAAAAAACTGCTCAAACTGAAGAAAGTGCCCTCTGCTGCATAAGTCCGGCGCTCCAGCTCAAAGGCGCCGTCGTCCGCTAGATCAACGGCAACATCCGCCTGCGCGCGCGCCTGCTCACGCGCGGTCGCATCTTCGTCACCATTTTGAATCAGCCGGTTATAAACCGTATTCGATACAAGGCAATAAACGCTTATCGAACTATTCAAAAAACCGCAAATCCCATCCTCATCGTCCGGCCTGTCCAAAAGAGATATCTGACCAATCGCCGTTTGATTGCGCAGATTGTCGATCACAAAAACGTCAAACTCATCCTCCTGCGCAGCAGAAACCGGCGTCGCGCCATCAAAATCCACCGCATTGAAGTTGAGCCCCGCCTCCACCCGCAGCCAATTATTGAGCCGCCAAGCAAATGTCGCCGAAATATGGCGCGGCGTCTTCAGATTAACCTGCGTCGCCGGATGAATGAGACCCGCCTCATCTCGAAACTCGCTGAAAACCGGATCGCTCATAAATGAAGGCCCGATCTCTAAAATAAATTCACGACGACGATCCTCGTCGAGCAGCCCAAAAAAACCCTTCTCCTGACCATAGGCCGGAGCAGAAAACATCAACGCCCAAAATAAAAGAAAATATCTATAATTGCTCAAGAATCTTCTCAGCGCTGCTGACTTTGGCCTCTCCCGGGTTCGGCTCGCGGTTGAACTCGACCACTTTGCCATCATCGATCAGCATCGAAAAACGCCACGAGCGCACTCCCATGCCCATCGCTGAGGCGTCAAAGTCCAGACCTAAACCCTTCGCAAACGCGCCATTGCCGTCAGAGAGCATCAGCACATCATCGCCGACGCCGCTCTGCTTGCCCCACGCATCCATCACAAAAACATCATTGACCGATATGCACGCAATCACATCGACGTTCTTCGCTTTGATCTCAGCGGCATGACTCACAAACCCCGGCAGATGCTGGTTCGAACAAGTCGGCGTGAACGCTCCCGGCACGCCAAACAGAACAACCCGCTTGTCCTTGAAAAACTCCACCGTGTTGAGACGCTCAATGCTCCCATTATGAAAATAACTTAACTTTGCTTCCGGGATTTGATCCCCAATCTGAACCGTCATGATCCTCTCCTTTGTTTGTTTCTGTTTATCATATTATTGCGGCACTTTGTCGATAAAGCTGCGAATGAGCGCCCGGTCAGCGCTCCGCCGAGAGATGCCAGGCAGCAGAATCAGGCTGAATTGCTCACGCAGCGGCACACAGAGGTCGGCGCACAGAGCATAGGACAGATCAAGCCGCAAATGAAGCGGACGACCGCGATCTTTTACATCAATCACCACCGGAAAAACAACCTCATCTTGATAGCCTATGATCTCGCTGTCAAAAACCTTGATCCTCATCGGCTGTGGAAATCGAACTCGCGCTGACTTCAAATTGCGCGACCCTGACCAGTTAAATTTCGGCGCGAAGCCGCTCTGGCCGGGGTCTTGCGCATAGGTCTTCCACTCAGCGCCCAAACTGATATGAACACCGATCTCAACCCGTCCCTGACCAATCGCCGTCTGCGCGGCGATTAGCCTCACCTGAGGCTTGGGCGGAAAAATACTCGGCCAATCTTCCGCAGACACCGCAGGTGCCGCAGACACCGCAGACACCGCAGACACCGCAGACACCGCAGACGCCAGCAACAGCAGCAGACAAGCAAAATATCGCTTCGCGTGAGTTTTCATCAATAAATTATTCTCTATCACAATTATTCCTTATCATAGACCCCCACTTCAAGATAAATCTGCATTTATCTCGAATACCCCTATCGCGGACGATTGCGCGGTAAGAAAGCGCGCACTTTCTCTTTATCCATCGGATGCGCATAATAAAAGCCCTGCGCATAATCACAGCCGGTATCGCGCAACGACACAGCCTTTTGAGATGAATCCGTCCCCTCAGCGACGACCTCAACCGACATATCATGCGCCATCCCCACAACCGCACGCACGATCGCCGCCGCGCCAACCCCATATTGCGCCAGACTATCCCCCAGCAAAGCGCGATCAATCTTAATCACGTCAAAAGGCAGATGCTGCAGCCAGCCCAAAGAAGAATAACCCGTGCCAAAATCATCAATCGCTATATGCGCGCCAACTGCGCGCAACTGCGCTAATAACTGCCCCGCGCGCTCCGGATGACGCATGATTAAGCCCTCCGTCACTTCCAGCTTCAACATCCCGGGCGCTAAAAAAGCCTGCGCAAGACTATCCTTGACATCCTGCGCCAGACCCTCGCGGAAGAGCTCACGGCGCGATATGTTGACGCTCACAAAAAGAGGCGGATCATGACGATAAATCAATTGCCAGCCGCTTAGCTCTTTCGTCGCGTTCGTGAGCGCAAAACGACCAAGCTCGTTGATTAGACCGCTCTCCTCAGCAAGCGGAATAAACTCCGCAGGCGCCACCATCCCATATTTCGGATGACGCCAGCGCATCAAAGCCTCAAAGCCCGCAGCTTTGGTGTCAGCAAGGCGAATGATTGGCTGGTAATGCATCTCAATCTCGCCGCGCGACAGCGCATAACGCAAATCCGACGCCAAAGACATCTGTCGAGAATCCACCCGGCGCATATCCGCGCCAAACCGCACGATCGATCTCTGCGCGCGCGCTTGCTGCAGCGCAATCTCAGCCTCGCCAATCAACACGCTCGCGCGTCCCTGACGATAATCCGACCAGCCCAGCGCGCACGACGGCACAATCTCCTGACCCAAAATCCGCAGCGGAACCTCAACCCGCTCCACAAGCGCCTGCGCTAAATCCGCCATCTGCGACGCACAACGCGGCGGCAGCAAAATCGCAAACTCGTTTGAACCCGTCCGCGCTAAACTCGCGCCGTGAGGTGCGTCATGCGCAAGACGCTCAGCCACCGCCGACAATAGATGATCCCCCGCTAAATGACCCAGAACCTCGTTGATCTCGCGGAACCGGATGAGATCAAGCAAGGCCAAAGACGGCCCCAAACCTCCATCGATGTTCCGGATCATGCGATCCAATCGATCCAGTAATAAAACCCGATTAGGCAGCCCGGTCAGCGGATCATAGATCGCGCCGCGCAATAAATGCTCTTCAATCCGCTTGCGCTGCGTGATTTCCCCCACCAATCCTATGCAGCGTGTCCCCACCATGCCCGCGCGCAATTCCAGCCAAAGATAATGACCCGCCGCATGACGCAAACGAAACTCCATGCGAAAAGTCGTGTTTTTATATTTTGCATAATTCTCAAAAGCCGTAAGGCACGTGACACGATCATCCGGGTGAATGCGCTCAATCCATTTCTCCGCCGTGCCGCAAAGCGCCTGAGGCTCAAGGCCAAGCTCCTCCTCCAATAAAGGCGAAACCGAAAACTGCCCCGCAGCCATATCCCAATCCCATACCCCTTGTCGTGCTGCGCCAATCGCTACATCTTTGGTCTGAGGCCGCATCGGTTGAACCTCCGGCTCAGCCAAGCCCCAAAGAAGCTGATAAAGCCAAAAAGACGCCGCCGCCAGCAGACTCGCGGCCAAAAAGGAAAGTATGACCCCGCTCATCTCCATCTAACGAAATATCCTCGCTTGCGCGCGGATAAACGCCGCCACCGCGCCGACATCATTGTCAAGGCGGTGCAGCTGCTCACGCCCTTTGACATCAAGCAAAGGCGAAGACGGCACCCTCCCAATCGCCTCTTTAATCGCATCGGGGAATTTCGCCGCATGGGCGGTGGATAAAATCACCACCGGCCCCGGCGGCAATGTGATCCGCGACGCCGCCACCGCCACCGCGCTATGGGGATCAATGATCCGGCCTGTTTGCTCATAATGTTTTTTAATCGTCCATTTCGTCTCCTCATCATCAATGCTCATCGCGTCAAACTCGCGCATGATCTTTTGATGAACGCCATGGGGAAAAACGACCTCTTTCTTGCGCTGCAAGCCTTCCAGCAATTTGTTGATCCGGCGCGGTATGCGGCCATAGGCTTCAAACAAAAAGCGCTCAAAATTGCTCGGCAACTGAATGTCCATGCTGGGCGAAAGCGTCGGCGAGACTTCGCGCGGGCTATAATGCCGGTCGGTCAGCGCGCGCGCAAGGACATCGTTTTTATTGGTTGCGATGACCAGACGCCCGATCGGCGCGCCCATAGACTTTGCGACATAGCCTGCATAGATATTGCCAAAATTTCCAGTCGGCACGACAAAATGAACCTTGCGTCTGCCTCCGGCATTCAGCGCGGCGCAGGCAGAAAAATAATAGGCCGTCTGCGCCATCACCCGCGCCCAATTGATGGAATTGACCGCCACCAATTGCGCCTGCACGCGAAACTCCCGATCGCCAAACAAAGCTTTGACAATGGCTTGACAATCATCAAAATCGCCGCCCACGCTCAATGCGTGGATATTGTCGCTGAGATGAGTCGTCATCTGGCGGCGCTGCATCGATGAGATCCGCTTATGCGGGTATAATACGAACAGATCAACATGGCGGCTGTCGGCAAAGCCCGCTATCGCCGCAGCACCTGTATCTCCCGAAGTCGCGCAGACGATCGTCGCCTTCATGTTTATTTTTTCAAGCGCGTCATCCAACAGACGCGATAAAAGCTGCATCGCCAAATCCTTAAACGCCAGAGAAGGCCCGTGCCATAATTCTATCATCCATTGATGCGGCGCAATCTGCCGCAAAGGCGCAACCGCCGGATGCTTGAACCCGCGATAGGCCGCGTCAATCATTTCGCGCAATTTCGCCGCGCTCATCGCCGAGCCAATAAAAGGCGCAAAGCACGCCTGCGCTACATCCTGATAAGACGCATCCGCAAAGCTGCGCAAAGTCGCGCGCTTCAGCCGCGGCCAGCGGCGCGGCAAATAAAGACCGCCATCCGGTGCCAAACCCGACAGCAAAACATCCTCAAAATCAACCGGATGAGACGTGGCGCTTCTTGTACTGATATATTTCACTGGCCATTTTCCTTTTTACCTGCCTCCCTTGTAGCATGTCTGCCGAAAAGCGCCATGAGCGGGATCGCCAACATCAGCGCAAACCATGTCAGCGCATAGTTCAGGTGCGGGTCCCGAAACCGCGGGCAGCTCAAAGACAAATCCCCGACTAGAGAAAAAACCGGACTCAATCCCAAAAACGCCGAAATCTCACCGACATTGCGCACGAATTTCTTCTCCTGTACCCTGTCATCGGGATCAAAAAAGCCGCGACGCGCCGAAGGCCACAAAACTACCCGCAAAACTTGAACCCCCTCCGGTTGATCTTTCGCCACGCCGCGATCAACAAGAATGAACCCGCCTTCAAGACGCAGCGGCGTGATGATATGCCACGCGCCCGATCTCCATAACTGCACCGATCTGAGATGATCAAACCGCCCGCGCAAGCGAACGCGCCGCCATGCCCATCGCTCTTGATCCAAAACGCGCCACTGTTTGACAGACGGCAGGCTGAAGACTTCATTTCCCTCACAGCGCTCGGCGATATCACGCAGCAAAGCCTGCTTCCATGTCCGGCGCTCCAATTGCCACACGCCCAAAAAAAGACAAATCAACGAAAGTCCCAATGAAAGTAAAAAAATCGCCCGACGGGAGCTCATCTTTGATGAAAACTTAGTGCGGCGCAGCTCCCGCGCCCCAAATGTAAATCGAGAAAAACAAAAACAGCCACACAACATCAACAAAATGCCAATACCACGCTGCTGCCTCAAAGCCAAAATGCTGCTGCGGCGTGAAATGCCCGCGCATAGCACGAAAAAAACAAACAATCAAAAAAATCGTCCCGATAATCACGTGCACGCCATGAAACCCAGTCGCCATAAAAAACGTCGCGCCATAAATATGCCCGGCAAAGCCAAACCCCGCATGAACATATTCATAAGCCTGCAGCGCCGTAAATAAAAAACCCAAAAGAACCGTCAAACCTAAACCCTGCACCAAACGCCGCCGATCATTCTCGAGAAGCGCGTGATGCGCCCATGTCACCGTCGTGCCCGAAAGCAGCAGCACGACCGTATTCAAAAAAGGAATGTCCCAGGGATCAAATGTCTCAATGCCCTTCGGCGGCCAGACATGATCAAAAAGCGCTGCGCGCGCCTCCATCACCGCATCATCAGGGAAAATGCTCGCATTGAAATAAGCCCAGAACCATACCGAAAAAAACATCACCTCCGACGCAATGAACAAAATCATCCCATAACGCAAATGCAACTGAACCACCGGCGTGTGATCACCCTGCTGCGCCTCGCTAATCACATCGCGCCACCAGAAAATCATCGTCAGACCAACACCCACAGCGCCCGCAAACAAAGTCCAGAAGCCATAATCGTGCATATACAAAATGCCGCCCAAAGTCAGCAAAAACGCCGAAAACGCCCCCAGCGCCGGCCACGGACTCGGCTCAACCAAATGATAATCATGCTGCACAACCGACATCAATCTTTCTCCTATTCCTTTCCCTTACTTTTAGCAGGAAAAAACGTATATGACAAAGTGATCACTTTCACATCGGCCATTTCCGGGTCTTTGTCAATTTCCGGATCAACAAAAAAAACGATCGGCATATCCACATTTTCTTTGCCCGCCAATGTCTGACTCGTGAAACAAAAGCACTGAATCTTTGAAAAATAATAGCCAGCTTTCTCCGGTGTCACATTATAAGTCGCGCGGGCAGCAATCTTGCGACTCGAAAGATTGCGCGCATAATAGCTCGTCTTCAACATCTCACCCACTTGCACGATCATCTTTTTTTCGTTCGGGCCGAAGCTCCAAGGCAGATCAGGCGAAATGTTCGCGTCAAAGCGAATCTCCATCTTGCGCGCCAAAACGATCGGCGTGCCATGCCCCGGCACAACCTGCGGCGTCCCGCCATAGCCCGTCAGACGGCAAAACGCATCATAAAGCGGCACCGCCGCAAACGCCAAACCTAACATCGCCAGCGCCATCACACTGCATAACAAAGCCGTTTTATATATATTTTCGGGCATAATCTCCCTTATTTTCCTTCAATCGTCAAGCCGATCGGCGGCCTCGTCATGACATTGCCGCCCAGACGCGCCATCGTCACGAATATGATCAAAACGACAAACCCCACAAGAACCCACGCGAAAACACGTGAACGCTGCCGTCTTTTTTTTAAAATTTCATCCGTCCATCGCGGCCGTTCAATAGACAAAGCCGTAAATCCTTAACAGATGATCCGCCATTAAAGCGAAAAATAACGCAAAAAGATAAATCACCGAAAACCAAAATAAAGATTTCGCACGCATCATCATGGCGCTTTGCCTATGTTGCGACAATTGTCGCAACAACATCAAAGCGCGACGCGCAAACTCCAGACCAAGCAACACCGCCGCCGTCGCATAAAACCAGCCCGCGCCCGATACAACCGGCAATAAAGAAACCGGCAGCAAAATCAAAGTGTAAATAAGAATCTGCCAGCACGTCGCGCGATCGCCCTTGACCACAGGCAACATCGGCAATCCGGCGCGAGCATAATCCTCCTTGCGCCCCAGAGCCAGAGGCCAAAAATGCGGCGGCGTCCAGAAAAAAATGATCAAAAATAGCCAAAATGGCATCAACGCAAGATCATTGGCCGAAGCCGCCCAGCCGATCAACGGCGGCATCGCGCCCGCCGCACCGCCAATCACAATGTTTTGCGCCGTCAATGGCTTGAGCCACATCGTATAAATAAAAACATAAAACAAGATCGTCAAAGCCAGCAAAAACGCCGCAAGCCAATTGACAAAAACCCCCATCCCAACCACCGATAACACCGACAAACTCGCGCCAAAACCAAGCGCCTCACCTGGCGCCATGCGCCCCTGAGGCAGAGGCCGCTTCGCCGTGCGCGTCATCACAAGATCGAGATCGCGCTCATACCACATATTAAGCGCCGCAGCACCGCCTGCACCCAGCGCCATTAACACCAAAGCCGCCACCATAATCGCTAAAGGCGCAGACACCGGCGAAAGCCACAACCCTGCCAGTCCCGTCCATAAAACAAGCGCCATCACGCCTGATTTCATCAAGGCAAAAAAATCTTTGGCTTCCGGCTCGGCCTTGAGGATCTCGCTTTCCGCCGCCAGCATCATCAAGAAAGGCGCGGCAAAGTTTGATATTGATGAAAAGGCGGCGGCGAGGACAGAGTCCATTCAAGCGTATCAGCTCCCGCGCCCCACGGATTATCCCCGCACGGCACTTGTCTGATAAAAGCGCGCGCAACGCCAATAAGAAATATCAGCATCCCCAAAGCCGAAAGATAACCGCCCAAAGAAGAAATTAAATTCCAACCAGCAAAAGCGTCGGGATAATCTATATAGCGGCGCGGCATCCCAGCTAGCCCCAAAAAATGCTGCGGGAAGAAAAGTAAATTGACACCGATAAACGTCGTCCAGAAATGCAGCTTGCCGATCCATTCCTCATATTGATAACCTGACATTTTGCCAAACCAGTAATACCAACCCGCAAAAATGCCAAACACCGCGCCCATCGACAAAACATAATGAAAATGCGCAACAACGTAATAAGTGTCATGCAGCGCCCGATCAACACCCGCATTGGCTAGCACAACACCCGTCACACCCCCCAGAGTGAATAAAGCAATAAAACCCACCGCCCACAACATCGGCGTCTTGAAGCTGATCGAGCCACCCCACATCGTCGCGATCCACGAAAACACTTTGATCCCCGTCGGCACCGCAATCACCATCGTCGCAAAAGTAAAATAAGCCTGCGCCGCAAACGATATCCCCGACGTATACATATGATGCGCCCAAACAACAAAGCCAATCAAACCGATCGCGCTCATCGCATAAGCCATGCCCAAATAACCAAAAATCGGCTTGCGCGAAAATGTCGGAATCACCTGCGAGACAATCCCAAACGCCGGCAGAATAATAATATAAACCTCCGGATGGCCGAAAAACCAAAATAAATGCTGAAAGAAAACCGGATCACCTCCCGCTGAAGCCTCAAAAAACGCCGTGCCAAAATTGCGGTCGGTCAGCAGCATCGTGATCGCTCCAGCTAAAACCGGCATCGCCAGCAAAATCAGCAGCGCCGTCACCAAAATTGACCAGACAAAAAGAGGCATCTTATGCATCGTCATGCCTGGGGCGCGCATGTTCAAAATCGTCGTGATGAAATTGATCGCACCCAAAATCGACGACGCGCCCGCTAAATGCAAAGAAAAAATCGCAAAATCCATCGCCATGCCCGGCGTGCCCGTCGTCGAGAGCGGCGGATAAACCGTCCAGCCCGTCCCCGCGCCCAAAGCACCCGCCGCACCAGGCACAAACATCGAAATCACAAGCAAACTCAACGCCGCGGGCATCAGCCAAAACGAAATGTTGTTCATGCGCGGAAATGCCATGTCCGGCGCGCCAATCATCAAAGGCACAAACCAATTGCCAAAACCGCCGATCAGCGCAGGCATCACAGCAAAAAATACCATGATCAAACCATGCGCCGTGATCAGCACGTTAAAAAATTCATGATCAAAATAACTAACGCCGGGCTGCATCAACTCAACGCGCATCAGCACCGACATCGCACCGCCAACCACGCCGCCAATCAGCGCAATCACCAGATACATCGTGCCAATGTCTTTGTGATTGGTCGAAAACAGCCAGCGTCGCCAGCCGGTCGGGTGATGCTCGTGATGCTCGGCGCGCGGCGGGGAAGAGCTAATTGGCGTTGCTGACACGAAACATTACCTCTTGATTATCATTTTCAGAAAAAGCACGCTTGGCCGCACGCAGCCAGCGGCGATAATCACGCTGCGAAACAACGCGCACCTCGATCGGCATGAACGCATGACGCGAACCGCAAAGCTCGGAACATTGGCCGTAATAAGTGCCTATCTTGGTAACACGAAACCACGTCTCACTGATGCGCCCCGGCACGGCATCGGTCTTAATGCCAAAGGCCGGCACTGTAAACGAATGAAGCACATCCGACGCCGTGACAATCACGCGAACCGTCTTGTCGAGCGGAACATAAAGCGGATTGTCCACCGATAATAAACGCAACTGACCTTTCTTTAAATCTTTATCCGCGATCATCAGAGAATCAAACACCAGCTTCTCATCGGGATACTCATACTCCCAATACCATTGGTGACCGATCACTTTGATCGTCATATCCGCCTTCGGAATCGCCGTCTGGTCGCGCAGCAGTCGAAATGATGGCACCGCAATCATCACGAGAATCAAAATCGGCACCACCGTCCAGATGATCTCCAGCGATGTATTATGCGAAACCCGCGACGGCTCCGGATTCATCCGCTCATTAAATCGAAAAGCGCAATAAAGCAGCAAAAGAAACACAAATGCCGTAACTAAACCGATCACAATAAGAAGAAAATCATGAAATAAAACCGTCTGCTCCATGATCGGCGTCGCCGCAGACTGAAAGTCAAGCTGCCAAGGAACAGGCTTCGCCGCATCAGACCGCTCAGCCCAAAACAACATCATCAAAAACATCAATAATTTAACTTTCACCCCAACCCCTTTCCATAAGTGCCAGTCAATTCACATTCGTGAATCTATATTCTGACTTCTAGCAGAAAAATCCCCCTAGCGCAAAAAGCCTCAAATAGACAAAACCGCTAGACAATCCGCCGCTAACCCCAAATGCGGCACTGAAACTAAACGCCCCTCGCGCCATAAAGCCGGAAGACTAGGCCGAACAATCGGGGGAATGTCTGTCTCAATATCCCTCGAACAGTTTAACCCCAAAGGCGCAATCTCGAATTGCTCATGCGGCGCGCCGAGTCCGTCGCTCACGCGGACTTGAAAACGCCGATCCCAAATACCCCGCCCCCCTGACCTCAAATAGATCGAAGGACCAATATCAGCCAGTTCACGAAAAATCAAAAGCCGCGCACCACGCGGAACAATCCGACAGCCGGAGAGCGTCCGGCCGGAAAACGTCCGACCGGAGAGCATCCAACTGGAGAGCATCTGGTGCGCACCCAAACCTCGATAAAAATCGTTATAAAAATTCGCTAGCTTCTCTGCCGAAGGCCGAAACGCTCGACCCCCAATGCGCCGCAAAATACCCCCCAATACCCGCTCGCTCACTGCTCGCGGCAGTGCCGCAAACGCATCGCGCGGGAGCCAGCAATAACCCGCCGCGGTAAACTCAACCTCGCGGCGCAAAAAATCCGCCGCCGCGTCCGATAAAACCCCCCGCAGTCGCGCCGCACTCCGCGCCGCACGCGCAAGCCGATCGGCAGAAATACCCGCCTCAGCCAAAATAGCTAAAGCGCGACTCAAATGCGTCCGGCTATAGGCCGGATCAGAGTTTGACGGATCCTCCCGCCATGGAATCCCCTCTTGTATCAAAACCGCCTCAAGACACGCGCGGGGAACATCCAATAAAGGACGAATAAAATCAACATCAAAGCGAAAATCCCGCCGCTGCGACTGCATCGCCGCAAGACCATCAACGCCCGAACCTCGCGCCAAGCGAAACAAAAATGTCTCCACCTGATCGGCCTGCTGATGCGCCAGCGCACAATATCTCACGTGATTGCGCCGACACCATGCCGCCAACAGCTCAAACCGAACACGCCGCGCCGCCGCCTGACCCGATCCCAAAATACCGCGATGACGCAAAATAATATGAGGCACACCCAATTTTCGCGAAACCCGCGCCACATGACGCACCTCGTGCGCCGCCTGCGCGCGCAAGCCGTGATCTACGCTGAGCGCAAAAAGACCACCCGCACGATGACGCGCCAGTAAAACCAATAAAGCTAAAGAATCCGCACCGCCCGAAACGCCGACCGCCATCGGCGACGCGCCATATCCCGAAATTAAAGCCGCAAATTCCGCTCGACTAACCGGTGAATCCCACATTGCACTGAACGCGATCATACTCGGTATTGAGCCGCTGAAGAATATGCTGCGGCGCCGACGGAAACGCGCTGCGCAATTTATCATAGGTGGAACAGGCCTCGTCCCACTCATTGAGCGCCGCCAGCGCCATACCCAGCTTCAACAAGCTATCAGCCGCCTTCGGACTCGTGCCGTAAGAGTTGAAACCCCGCAAATAGGCCGACGCCGCCTCTCGATACCGCTTGCGAACATAAAAAGACTCGCCTAGCCAATAAAGCGCCGGCCCAGCCCTCTCGTGATCCGGATATTTCTTGGTGAAGTTCTCAAACGCCCGCTCCGCCTGAGGGTAATTCTTCTTGTTAAAAAGCTGATCAAGCGCATAGCCATAAAGACTGTCCGGATTGGCGCTCGCTAAAGCTAATTGCGTGTTCTTTGAAAGCGAAGCCGATGACTTATCCTTCTTGGAAGTCCTGCTAGCCATCGCCTTGATCGCGCGCATCACGCGCTGCATGTTGAGCTCCACGCGCTTGACACGCCGATCGATGCCTTCGGTCTTGTCGCTGAACGTCTTTTCTGCCTGCCCTGAACTATGCTGCGCCTCTTCAATCTGCCCTGTTAAAGTGCGCAAGTGCGCCTCGATCTTGCCCAGCCGAATCGACAACTTCGCCAAACTCGCTTCCAGCCGCTGGGCCGATCTCGTGCTATGCGCCTGCACCTCAAATGACCCCGAAAAAATCGCCAGCGCCAGCACAAAGACTCCAATAAAACTACGCATCATAATTATCCTTATGCCTCAGATTCACAAAGGGGAAGAGACTTGGATCAAGCCTCTCCCCCTTGATTTTTCCTGTTGAAAGGAAGCTCAGATGTTAGAAGCCAAGATCAAAATCGTCGTCGTCTTCCTCAAACTCTCCTTCTTCTTCAGCGAGCGGCTCGGAGCCTCCTTCGGCCCCCTTGATCACCGCGACCGAGCGACGGTTCTGAGACCAGCAAGACTCATCCGAGCATGTCTCCACCGGACGCTCTTCGCCAAAAGAGACGACCTCAATCCGGAAAGGATCAAGACCCTGCGCAATTAGATATTCCCGTGCGGCATTGGCGCGGCGCTCGCCCAGAGCAAGATTATATTCGTCAGTGCCGCGCTCATCAGCATGGCCTTCAATGACAACCGTCAGATCAGGATTAGCCTCCAAGAAACGCGCCTGAGCTTTCAGCGCATTTTCCGAACGCCAGTAAAGCTCAGATCTATCGGTATCAAAAAAGACCCGATCAAAGCCATTAGTCGCCATGAATTGAGCAGCAGCATCAGGCGTATCGGCTTGGTTGATGGTCAAGTTAGCCCACTCATCCTCTCCGATTTCAGACGTTGAGAGTTCATCTTCTTCGCCCATCATCATGCCTTCTTCTTCCATCATCATGCCTTCTTCGCCCATGACTTCTCCTTCGGCTATTGTCTCTACGGCTTCTTCGGCGGCACAGGCCATCGTGAAGACAAGCAGCCCGGCTAAAGCAAAGTTTCTAAAAATTATATTCATGTGAGTCATCCCCTCTGAATCTAGCGGTTAAGAAGAGGCCGCCTTTTCCCCTATGTTCTTTATTATTTTATAACAAAAGAACTCAAATAAAAGCAAGGGATAACAGCAAAAAAATCCCGCTAAAAATCAAAAATAGCTCTTTTTGTTCATTTTCTCTTTGAAAGCGATTTTGTCAATCCAGGGCCGATTCTCGGCGACCAAGCGGGATCTGAGGCAAAAGTGGGGGTTTTGACCGGACGCTCATTATAGCCGGTTAGATCAACCGACCAGATACGCGGCCCGCCCTTTGTGCCTGGGGTCTCGCGGTAGAACAGCAGAACACGGCCATTGGGCGACCACGTAGGCCCTTCATTATGATAGCCGCTCGTCAAAATGCGCTCGCCGCTGCCATCGGGGCGCATCACGCCGATCAGGAATCGGCCTTTATATTGCTTCGTAAAGGCAATCAGATCGCCGCGCGGCGACCACACCGGCGTCCCATAAACACCCTGCCCCCAGCTGATCCGCCGCACCCGCGAGCCATCAGCGCGCATCACATAAACCTGCTGCCTGCCGCCACGATCAGACTCAAACGAAATATAACGCCCGTCCGGCGAATAAGACGGCGCTGTGTTGATCGACGCATCATCGGTCAATTGCTTGATCTGCCGCGTGCGCAAATTCATGATGTAAATGTTCGTCTTGCCTCCTTTGGCAAGAGAAAAAACCAGAGTCGTGCCGTTCGGCGCATAGCGCGGCGCAAAGCTGATCGACGAAAACTCCGCAATCGTCTCGTGAGTCTTCTTTTCCACATTGTAAAGATGAACCCGCGCGCGCTTGTCAATGAACGAAACATAAGTGATCTCCTGCAAGGTCGGCGAAAAACGCGGCGTGATAATAATATGAGAATCATCGGTCAGATATTCCCGCCCAACGCCGTCTTGATCCATGATCGTCAGGCGCTTCTTGCGATCATCTTTTGGACCCTTCTCCTCGACATAGGCAATGCGCGTATCAAAATAACCCTCTTCGCCGGTGAGCCTCTGATAAACCGAATCGGCGATTAAGTGTCCGGCGCGGCGGATGTTCTTCTTGTCTGCCGTCAATTGCAGCCCCAGCAATTGCTCGCGCGCATGAGTGTCCCAAATCCTGAACGAAATCGCAAGCCGACGCTCAGTCAGCGAGCTCATCCGTCCCACCACGAGAATGTCAGCGCGCAAAGCTCGCCAGATCGAAAATTTCGGCGCTTTGTCAAAAGGCTGCTTTTGACCAACAAAGCGCTTCTTATCCAAAATCCGAAATAAACCCGAACGCGTCAAATTCCCCGCGATCACATCGCGCAATTGTTCGCCGAACTTCTCCTTGAACTTACGGCTGCCCTCAAACGGCAAAAGCGCAATCGGCAAAGGATCGACATTGCCCTGCGTGATGTCAATCTCAACCTCCGCGCGCCCCGGATCAGCGCCCAGCGCGAGCAGGAAAATCAATGCCAAAAAAATCTGCTTCTTCATAGGGATTCAATATCAATAGCAATATATAACCTCATATAGCCTCAATATGGTTAACAATTCCTTGACAGCAAGGCTCATCCCTCTGTCCTTTTACCCTCGAGCATCTCCGAAGGGTTGAAAATCAACACCATTTCGCGCCAGACCTCATATTTTTCCGCCGGCATCTTGAAAGGCTCGCAGCGGCGCAGCGCCCGCAGCGCATTCTCTACCGCCACCCGAAAAAACTTGCCCCGCGACCGCGTTAAAACTTTCGGCGGCACAATCATCCGGCCATCAATATCCAAAAATACCCTGATCTTGACAATCAACTTATGCGCATTGGCCGCCCCCGCTGGAATCGTCCAGCAGCGGCGCATCTGAACCTTGATCGCATCAATGTCGCGCAACGTCAATCGAGGCTGCGGCGGAATATAATTCTGATCCTTCTTGTCCGGCAATTTATCCAATAAAGCCGCTATGCGCCCAGGATTGAAACTGCGCTGCCGCTTCTCAAAATTAACATTGTCCAATATCGGCGGCGCCTCGATGAACCCCACCGCCGTCACCGTGCTCGATGGCTTGACCAGCGCTTCAGCCTTCTCACTCGACATGATCATGATCGCCAAAGGCTCCGGCTCAGGTAATTTGAGCTCTGGCAGCCGCGGCCATGCGAAAAACGTCAGCGCCAGCAAAACAAAATGGAAAGACAGCGAAAATCGCCAACCCAGCGATATCTTGCCATACTGCGCCGACGCAAAGACCTTGACTTGATCCTTAAATTCCTCCTGCAACAGCATGAGGCAAAATAGCTCCTAAATTGCGTTATTTAACCCGATTCATAATCTATAACGCCACCGCGCATAAATCAAAAGAGCCCAAAAACAGCCCCCCCCTCACACAGATCAATTGATCGGCTCGGTCACGAGCGCTACATGCGTGAAACCCGCCGCATTGATCGCGCCCATCACGCCCATCACTTGACCATAATTGACGCCCTTATCACCGCGCACATAAACCCGCCTCTTGTCGTCCTCCTGCGCTAAACCCGCCAGACGCGATAAAAGCTGATGCGACTTTATCTCCGCATCTTGAAGAAAAATCTTGCCCTTATTGTCAATCGTCACCACAAGCGGCTCGCTCTCTCCCTTGAGCGACCGCGCTTGAGTCTTCGGCAGATCAACCGGCACCCCCGTCGTCAGCAAAGGCGCGGTAATCATAAAGACGATCAGCAAAACCAGCATCACATCAACAAACGGCGTCACATTGATTTCGCTCAGAGGCCGATACTTCCCCCGACCCTTATCCGCAAGTGGATTATGCACGGCGCGGATCCGAAGACACAGGCTGAATACCTTGCGGCGAAGGCGGCGGCGGCCGCGATCCGCCCGTCAAATATGCCCAGAACTCGTTGGCAAACACATCAAGCCGCGACGCATAACGCCCCACTTCGCCCGACAGCCAATTATAAAAAACAACCGCAGGTATCGCGACAAATAAACCAAAGGCCGTCGCAAAAAGCGCCTCGGCTATGCCCGGGGCCACCACCGCTAAACTCGTCTCGCGAGTCACCGCAATCGACTGGAAGCTGTTCATGATCCCCCACACCGTGCCAAATAATCCGACAAACGGCGCCGTCGCGCCGATCGTCGCCAGCAAAGACAAATAACGCTCGAGACCCGTCAGTGTGCGTTGAATCTCAACCCCCAAAACACGCTCGACCCGATCAGCCGCATCGCCAAGACCCGGTAGCTGCCCCGTCTGCCGCGCCGCCTTTTGCGATACATCCCATTCACGTATAGCCTCCTCCGCCAGCGCCACAAGATGATCGGGAACCTCCTCTCCCTGCCGATCCAATTCCACCGGACGCGGCGCGCGAGTCTTATGAAACTCCGCCTCCGAATGATCCGCCCGCCGGTTCAGGCGAAACAGCAGCAACCACCGATCTACAATGATCGCCCATGAACCCACAGACATCAAAACCAACAAGATCAACACCATCTTGACAATGCCGTCGGCGCGCAAAAAAATCGCCCAAGGCGTGAACGAATCGTCAGCTAAAAACTCCATTGCGGAAAAGCTCCTTTACATGATCGCGGCAGAAGATTCGATGACCGCTCTCTATTTTATAGCGCGAGGCCTCAAACAGACGCAAGAGTTATAAAAGGCGCATAAAAAAGAGGGGCATGAAAGCCCCTCTTTCTCTTTAACCTGTTCGGTGCTATCAGCTATTAAAACTCATAACGCGCGGAAAACATTATAGCATGGCTGATCTGCTGAAGCTCATCATTCGCCGTGATGGTGGGATCGCCACCGAGACCCCTAGGCCTTGGCTCACTCCAAGAGAAGCGATAACTCACGCCGACAGCGATATCATCAACAAAACTGCCGCCCATCATATCTTTATATCCAGACGGAAGCCCCGAAAGATAAAAATCATAACCGGCAGTCAGATGGCCTAAAAAGGCTATATCAAAAGAATCCGAAAGAATTGGACTATCAACACTCCAAAAGCCAATGCCAAGACCAAAACCAGCATAAGGTTGATGATGCCCCTCAAGAGGATGGAAATAGCTGTTCCAAGAAATGTTGATCGCTGTCACCTCACTGACGATACTGGTGCTGGTCCCCAAATCCAAACGACCTGTTGCTACAGCCAGCGCAGTCTGCACGTCTGCAGAGTTGGCAGGGCTCAAAGTGCCATCGGCATCATAGGCGCGCCAGCCAACGCCAATCTCTGTCCGATAGACCGGGCCGATCCAAGCGCCAACAGCACCTTCAATGTGAAGGCCAACATCAGGAGCTACCTCAATTTGAAACGCAGCAGACGCACCAGCGAGGTCGATTACTTCTGTATTGTTGCCAAAGGCATAATCATTTGTTGCAATGATCGGACCCACACCAAATGAAAGATAATAATCCTTCTCTATCGGTGAAACCGCATGAGCCGGTTGAGCCAAAGCCAAGCCGATCAAAGCCGCAAAAGTCGCTGAAAAAAGATAACGCATATTCCTTCCCCCTATAATGCTTTTCGCCTCAACCTCTTTTGAAGCGATTTGTGGGCAGTATAAAACAAAAATCTCCTTAATAAAGAGTTTTTTTCGATTTTTTTTGCACAAAAACACACGAGATTAAGGCCTGTTTTTAAGCCTCAAAAGCCATAAATGAGGCCTAGCCTTAACTGACTCTGCCCAGAAGCAGAGGCCTGATCAAAAATATGCACATAGCGGTAATGAACCCCCACACCGAGCTGATCGGTCAGGCGGTAATCATAACCGATCGTGCCCGTGAGTACAAAATCTGTCTCGAAGTCTTCTTTATAGAGCCGCAAAAAATAAAATCGCCGCCGCTGACTCGCTCCGCCAATCCCAAAGCCCGCCCAAGGCTGATGACGCGAGCCGCGCGATAAAAAATTCCAATAATTACTCCATAAAAAAAGCACGCCATCTTTATAGCCGCGCCCCTCATCGCCGCGCAGACCTGTCGGACGGCTGCGCGCCTCAAGCTGCGCGCGATTATAACCAACTTCAAACTCAGAGCGCATCCTGACATCAGAAATCCGCAGCCAAATCCCCAAAGCAAAAGCCGTCTCAAGACCCAATTGCGACCTCACAGATCGCGCGCGCGGCTCTAAATCCTCAACTGTGATCCGTCCCCTGCGCGAATGATCAAGAAATGTCCCAACCCTCAATGAAGTGTAAATCCCCTCAAACCCATCCTGCGCATTCAGGCGCGCGGACGGCAAAAATAAGACCAGCAGCATAATCAAACAACAACAAAAACCGCGCTTCATCTCAAAAACCATAAGTCAAATTTACTAACACTTGACTCCCCAATTCTCGCCGGAAGCCCTCAGCAAAAAGAAAACGATGACTCACGCCCAGTAATAGATATTCGCTGCTAAAGCGCGAGCGCTCCAAAACAAGATAATCATAGCCAAGACTCGCCGTCGCAACAAAATTAACACCGCCGTTCTCGGCAGTGCCTGACCCATTCAATAATCTCGTCTCGGCAAAGCTCGCCCCTAAGCCCAGACCGCCCCAAATCTGATGCGGGTTATGACGATCAAACGGATGAAAATAGTTTTGCCACAAAATCGAAATCGCCCGCGATGAACCATTGCCGCTGCCGCGCTGCCTAATCGCATAACGCTGCAAGCCCAACTCCAACTCACTGCGCAGCCAAACCGGCCAGCCAAGATCAAGTCGCGCCCCCAAAGCAGTATTAACCCCAAAACCTGCCATCTCCGGTTGATGAACCACATCAACAAGATCACCCATGCCATCGACACCGCTCGCAAAATGCTCGTTGGCGTCGTGAGGGAAAATCGCGCCAAACCTCACACCAAAATAAACGCCCGCAAAAATATCCCCCGCATCACCATCAGCCGCGCGGGCATCAAAAGCCGATAAAAAAAATACTCCCAGAAATGCCGCAAAGATCATCGGACAAAGCTTTCTCGTTATTTTTATCTCGATTTTTGTTTCCAAGCGATTCATAACCCTTATATAGAGGCCTCAAACAAAACGAGCAAATCAGATGGAATGCGCGCCGGACGCAGATCATCCCCCGCCACAATGACCGCAAGAACTACCCGGGCGCGCCATAACAACATATCCTCACGCATAATGTCCTGCGCCATCTCCAGACGCGCGCCGCGCGCCGCAATTAAACGCGTCGCCACAACTAGATCATCCTCGACACGCGCCGGAGCATGAAAATCCGCCTCAAGACGACGCACAACAAACACCAAAGGAACTCGGCGGGCCAATAAAGCACGATGCCTTATCCCCAAATGGCGCAAATAATCCGAGCGCCCACGCTCGGCAAAACGCAGATAATTCGCGTAATAAACTAACCCAGTGAAATCCGTGTCCTCATAATAAACACGCAGCTTAAAATGATGAGAATAGTCTTGACCCATTAAACCGACTCGTCCGAATCCAGCAGCGGCAGCGAACCCGCCGCCGCTGGCGGCAGTGCCAGCCCCAAATGCGCATAGGCCGCCCCCGACGCCACCCGACCCCGAGGTGTCCGTAAAATTAAACCCTGACGCAGCAAATAGGGCTCAACCCCGTCTTCGAGCGTGTCGCGAGTCTCACCCAAAGCCGCCGCTAACGTCTCAATCCCGACGGCACGACCCGCAAACATCTGCGTCAGACAGCGCAAATAACGATGGTCCAAATCATCTAGCCCTGCTCCATCCACTTTCAAACGCCCAAGCGCCGCAATGACCTCTGCGGGATCGGCCTGCCCCGCTCCGCCTGGAAGCACAAAATCACGCACCCGACGCAATAACCGCTCCGCTATGCGCGGCGTCCCGCGCGAACGACGCGCTATCTCCTCAACGCTGCAACGCGAAAACGAACAACCCAATAGTGAAGCCGCACGCTCAACAATCTGCTCCAGCTCCTCCTGACTATAAAAATCTAGACGAATCGAAATCCCAAAACGATCACGCAGCGGTGCCGATAATAATCCACTGCGCGTCGTCGCCCCAACCAACGTAAACGGATTCAACGATACCCGAACCGAACGCGCACCCACACCCTCGCCGATCATCAGATCAAGCGCAAAATCCTCCAGCGCCGAATAAAGAATCTCCTCCACCTGCAATGTCAAACGATGAATCTCGTCAATGAACAAAACATCGTAAGGCTCAAGACCAGTCAAAATCGCCGCTAAATCCCCCGGCTTCTGCAAGGCCGGACCCGACGTCCCGCGCAAATTCGCCTGACGCTCGCGCGCCACAATATGCGCAAGCGTCGTCTTGCCAAGACCAGGCGGCCCAGCCAATAATACATGATCCAATGCCTCGCCGCGCTGGCGCGCCGCCTCAATGAATATGCTCAAATTCTCGCGAGTCTCCTGCTGCCCAATAAAATCCGCCAAAAAGCGCGGACGCGATGAACGCCCCTCATCCGGCGACAGCGCCTCAGCTTGGGTGATCGCCTCGCGTGAACTCATCGCGCCAACTCCTGCAAACAAGCCCGGATGATCTCTTCAACCGCAGCGCGCTGGTTCGAATTCGCCGCCATCACTTTGCCAACCGCCGCGCGCGCTCTATGTTCGGGATAACCCAAATTCACCAGCGCCGATACCGCCCCAATCGACGAGCCGCTCGCAACCGATACAATCTCCGCTTGCGCCTCAGGCAGCTTGTCCTTGAGCTCGTTGATGATGCGCTGCACCAGCTTCTTGCCAATCCCCGGCACCGTCAGCAGAAAAGCACCCTCCCCCGACGTGATCGCATGACTGAGATCGTCGAGCGACACCGATCCCAAAATCGCCAGCGCCGCCCGATTCCCAACGCCATGCACCGAAGTTAAAAGATGAAACCATTCCAAATCTTCAGCACTCGCAAAACCATAAAGCAAAAGCGCGTGTTCGCTCATCGCTGTCGCGACCCATAAAGTCACCGGCTGCCCCACCGGCGAAAGATGATCCATCGTCGATCTCGGACATTGAACATAATAACCCACACCGTGAATATCAATCACAACGCCGTCATCTTTGACTTCATCAACCAAACCTGTGAGCTTGCGAATCATGAGACCTCCCGCAAAAGTCGATGCGACCGCCAGCCATGACAAAGCGCAATCGCAAGCGCATCGGCGGCGTGATCGTTTTCAGGCAAAGCCCCCGGCAATAATTTCCCGATGATGAAGCCAATCTGATGTTTGTTCGCGCGTCCTAGACCAACCACGGCCTTCTTGACCTCCGTCGGCGCATATTCAACAATCGGCACGCGCGCACGCGCCGCCGCAATCAAACAGGCCGCGCGCGCCTGTCCCAGCAAAAACGCCGACGGAATACTCGCGCCAATAAAAGCCTTCTCAATCGCCGCGCCCGTCGGCTGGTACTCGGCCAGCACTCGATCGGCCTGCTGCTCCAAAAAAAACAGCCGCTGCGCTAAATGCGCTTTGACATCAGGCTTGATCGTGCCGCTCGCAATATGAGTCATCGTCCCATCCCGCTCGCGGCGGATGGCACCCCAGCCCGTCGCGCGCAGCCCGGGATCAAATCCCAAAATCACCTCAGAAATAACATCAGATCGGCGCATACAATAACAGCTCCCCTTCCGGCGCGCACGCATTGGTATAGACATATTGAACATCATCATGATCTTCCAACGCCTCGACGATATTGCACAAACTCTCAAATGAAACCTCGTCCACCTCCATCGCGTTCGCCGCAAGCCACGCCAGACGCTGGCACGCCGGTGATAATTGCGTGATCTGCTCAAGAGCGCGCGCGCACGTCTCCATGCGCTCGCGCGGGCAAAAGAAAAAATGCCCCTCTTCAGTTGAATGACAGTCCGTTACATCGGCCTCCAGCGCTACATCGAGCGCCTTGTCTTCACCAAACGCATCATGCTTGTAAAAGACCTCGCCCATCTGCGTGAACATGAACGATACCGAATTATTCTCGCCGAGATTGCCGCCAAACTTCGCTAGCAAAGCACGAATGCCGCTCGCTGTGCGATTGCGATTGTCGCTCAGCGTCTCGATGATGACACCAACACCGCCCGCCGCAAAACCTTCATAGCGGATCGCCTCATAACTCGCCGTGTTCTTGTCCGCGCTCTTATTGATCGCGCGCGTGATGTTGTCCTTCGGCATATTCGACGCGCGCGCATTGTGTATCGCCGTGCGCAAGCGCGGATTGCTCGCCGTATCTGCTCCGCCGACAGATGCTGCCACCGTGATCTCGCGCACAAGACGCGAAAATTGCTTCGCGCGACGCTTATCCTGAGCGCCCTTGCGAAATTGTATGTTCTTAAACTTAGAATGTCCGGCCATGATTCTTTATTATACCTATTTTATCACCCTGACTTAATTCCCTGCGCCGCAAACAAGCCAAAACTTCTCCGTTAATACATAATCCAGAGCAATATCATGCGACGCCCGCGGCAATGAATCAACCTGCTGCGACGCAAAAGCTAAACCCACCGATATCGCCGAAAGCTGCGCTAATGTCTGATCATAATGTCCCGCACCATAACCTAATCTCGTCCCTCGATCGTCAAACGCAAGCAAAGGCGCAAACACTAACTCCGGCTCAACAACTTCCTGATCCTCTAAAGGCTCCAAAATCCCATAAGCGCCCGCAGCAAGCCGATCGTCGGGACGATAACGGCGAAAAATTAACGGAGAATCCTCATCCACCACAACCGGCAAAGCGCAAATCACGCCGCGATGATCCAGCTCGGTCAATAAAGGCGCCGGACTGAGCTCATGCCTAATCGGCATATACCCCCCCACCGATCGAACAGACGAGCTAAGACGAGATTCAAAAAATAATCGCGCAATATGCCGCGCCGCACGTTCAGCAGCGTCAGGCGCGATCGCCGCGCGCGCGGTGCGCGCGCGAACTCGCAACATCGCTTTATCCATCCCGATTAGGCCGCTGGCCCAGCCGCATCTCGCGCCGTCCAAATAGACCCAGAATCCTCATCCGACGACCCTCCATCCGCCATCGCCTCAATTAAACGATTGACCCGCGCCGCCAATCTCTCCAGCGCCGACGCCAACTCAGCCTCATGAGTCTCAACATATCTGTGCGTCGCCTGCTCCGATAAACGCGCCTTCTCAATATCATGGCGCAGCGCCTTGATCTGCTCGCGCAAAGTCAGAACTTCGTCAGACACCATCAACGCCGCCGTCAACATCAAATTCGTGTCGCCCGACCGCTTCGTCGAGCGATCCAAATGCGCGACCTGGCTGCTTAAATAAGCAGTCACTTTGTGCAGACGCTCCTGCTCGTCCTCGCCGCAATTAAGAAGATAATCCCGGCCGTTAATACAAACATTGACCTGTTTCATCATCAAATCTCCGCTTTGAGCTTCTTGCGATTCAAAACTGCGCGCACATGATTAATCGCATTGTCGATCGTCGCACCCACCTCCGACGCCAAAGCCTTGACCTCCGCGCTGCCAACACGATGCAAAGCCGCAACACGCGCCTCCTCTGAACGGCGCGCCTCCTCTTTCCATGACTCCACCTTCTCTTGCCATTGCTGCGACCTCTGACGCCATTGCGCTAAATCCGATTCCAGATCAACTATCTTGTCGCGATCTTTATTCTCGCGCCCACGCAATGCGACCAGCTCCGAAGCCTGCTGCTCCGCCTTCTCTTGCCACTGCTGCGACCTCTGACGCCATTGCGCTAAATCCACTTCCAAATCAGCCATCTTGTCGCGCCCATTATTCTCATGCGCACGCAATTGCGTTAGCGTCGAAGCTTGCCTCTCGGCCTCGCCGCGCCAGTGATCCGACTGAACCCGCAAAGATTGAATATGCTGATCCGAACGCTGCTCTTGCTCCAAACATAACTGCTCAGCGCGATCACGCGACGACGCACACACAAGCTCTAACCTCCCTAAAGCCGCATCCAATTGCGCCACCGCTTTGTGAACCGACGCGCTCCCGATGTTCTTAAAATCTTGCATGCGCAAGCTGCCATCTAAACTCATAAATCAATCTCGCTGATTCGTTTTTGACCGATTCTCAAAGCTAGACGCCTATCCCCCTTCGCGTCAACTTTATTACGGCAGCTTCGCTGCGTTAACCTTTAGCATTAACAAAAGCAGGGCAATTGCATAGCCATTTCGAGCTGCCTTGTGCAGCCAGCGTGCTGCTTTGCTATATCCCTACACAAAACGTGATGATCTCGTGAGGCAAAACCCGCCTCTTTGCGCCATCCCCCGCGATAGGCTTGACTTTATCCCCGCAACTGCGCACCTATGAGAGTCAAATGAGAGCCAAAATCGTCAAAATCAATGAGGCAAAACCCTCAGGAGAAATATAGGAAAATATATGGCCAGCAGCCATCGAACAACCCTTCTGGGCGCCGGTCAGGTGATTTCGTCCTCCAAAAAAACGGAGAACGAAACTCCAACCCCTGAACTCGCGGCAGTCCAAAGCAGTGAAGTCTCGGCGCAAGACATGGCCAACGCGATCCGCTTCCTCGCGATCGACGCCGTCGAAAAAGCGCAGTCCGGGCACCCCGGTATGCCCATGGGCGCCGCTGATATCATCACAACCTTGTTCACACGCTTCATCAGCTTTGATCCGCACAAGCCCGAATGGCTCAACCGCGATCGCTTCATCTTGTCCGCCGGACACGGCTCCATGATGCTCTATGCGCTGCTCTATCTGATCGGCATCGAAGAAATTACGATCGACGATATCAAAAACTTCCGCCAGCTCGGAGCAAAAACCCCCGGCCACCCCGAACGCGGATGTCTGCCCGGCATCGAAGCTACTACCGGACCCCTCGGCCAAGGACTCGCTATGGGAGTCGGCATGGCCATCGCCGAACGACAAATGCACAGCGTCTTCAGCCACCAAAGCGACGACATCGTTAATCACTGGACCTATGTGCTCGCCAGCGACGGCGACCTCATGGAAGGCATCAGCCACGAAGCAATCTCTCTCGCTGGACATCTCAAACTCGGACGCCTCGTCATCCTCCATGACAGCAACCAAAATACCATTGACGGCAAAACCGAACTTGCCGATAGCAGCAACATCATCGCGCGATTCCAAAGCGCCGGATGGCATAGCCTCAGTGTCGACGGCCATGACCACGAAGCCATCGCTCAGGCGCTCACCGATGCGCAAAACAGCGAACAGCCTTCTTTCATCTCATGCAAAACAAAAATCGGATTCGGCGCAGCCAAAAAAGAAGGTTCTCATCAAAGCCATGGCGCGCCGCTCGGCGCTGATGAAGTCGCCGCCACGCGCCAAAAGCTCGGCTGGCACGCCCCGCCTTTCGAAGTGCCGGGTAAAATCCTCGACGCATGGCGCATCGCAGGCCTGCGCATGGCTAAAAAAAACGGCCCTTGGCAAAAAAAATGGAGCGCCTTGCCCGAAAACGTCAAAAGTGAACTCACAAGACGCCAAACCAGCGAACTCCCCGATGGCACCGCGCGCGCGCTCAGCGAATGCAAGCGGCAGCTCGCGCGTGAAAAAAATCTCGCAACACGATCAGCTTCCGGCGTCGTGCTCGAAAGATTGAACGAGCTTCTGCCCGAACTCATCGGCGGCTCCGCTGACCTCACAGGCTCCAACAACACAAAAACCACCGCGCAAGAAATCTTCTCAGCCGAAAACCACAGCGGAAAATATATCCATTATGGCGTGCGCGAACACGCTATGGCCGCCATCATGAACGGCTTGGCCGCCCATGGCGCCATGATGCCTTATGGCGGCACATTTCTCATCTTCAGCGATTATTGCCGCCCAGCAATCCGACTCGCTGCGCTCATGGGGCTGCGCGTGATCTATGTTCTAACGCATGATTCCATCGGCGTCGGCGAAGATGGCCCAACACATCAGCCGATCGAACACCTCGCATCCTTGCGCGCTATCCCCGGACTCAATGTGTTTCGCCCCGCCGATAGCGTCGAAACCGCCGAATGCTGGGATATCGCCATCAGACAAAAAAATAACCCCGCCGCAATCCTGCTCACGCGCCAGAAAGTCCCAACGATCCGCAATGCTCAAACCGAAGAAAATCGCAGCCGCCAAGGCGCTTATCAACTGCGCGGCGTCGATGGCGCCGAAGACGCCACCCTGATCGCCAGCGGCTCGGAGGTCAACATCGCACTCGAAGCGCGACGCCTGCTCGGCGCAAAACGCATCGCCGCGCGCGTCATCTCGGTGCCCTGCCTCGATATTTTCGCCGCGCAGCCGCTCGAATATCAAGCCGAAATCCTCGGCGATAGCAATGTCCGCTGCGTCATCGAAGCCGCAACCGAAAGCAATTGGCAGCGCATCGCAGGCGGCAAAACAATCTTTATCGGGCTTGACCAGTTCGGCGCGAGCGCGCCCGGTGATACCCTCTTCCCGCATTTCGGCCTCACCGCCGACGCCGTCGCCGACGCCGTGCTTGACGCCATCGAAAAAAATAAAGATAAAGCCTAAAGATAAAAAAGAAGAGTGAATCATGCTGCGCATCGCCATCAATGGGTTTGGCCGAATCGGTCGGTTGAGTCTGCGCGCCGCTTTAGAAGCTGGCGCGCAAGATATATCTTTCGTCGCGATTAACGACCTCGGCGACCCCGCAACAAATGCCCATCTGCTCCGCTATGATTCAACACATGGCCGCCTGCCTTTCCCAATCCAAAGAAACGGCGATCAAATCGAAGTCGCCGGTCATAAAATTAAATCAATCTCCCAACGCGAGCCCAGTCAATTGCCGTGGCGCGAGCTCAAGGTCGATGTCGTCATCGAAGCAACCGGCATCTTCACCGACCGGAATAAAGCCGCCGGTCATCTTGAAGCCGGCGCGCGCAAAGTCCTGATCTCCGGACCGTCCGGAAACGCCGACGCCACAATCGTCTGCGGAGTCAATGATGACACACTCAATCAAACGCATGATATAATCTCTAACGCCTCATGCACAACGAACTGCCTCGCGCCAGTCGCAATGGTGCTCAACAACCTCTGCGGCATCAAAGGCGGACACATGAACACCATCCACGCTTACACCGGCGACCAATCCATTCTCGATATCGCCCACAAAGACCCCAGACGCGCACGCGCCGCCGCAACTTCCATGATCCCAACCTCCACCGGCGCCGCCAAAGCGATCAGCCTCGTCATGCCCGAACTCGCCGGTAAAATCAAAGGCACCGCTGTCCGCGTCCCGACGCCGAATGTCTCACTCATTGACCTCGTTATCCAAGCCGAAAAAAATACCAGCATCGAAGACGTCAATCATGCTCTGACCCGCGCTGCTCAGGGAAAATTGAAATCTATATTGGAAGTCAATCAACTGCCGCTCGTTTCGGTCGACTTTAACCATTGCAGCGCGTCCGCCATCGCCGATCTGACCCAAACTAATGTCATCAACGATAACCTCGTTCGCGTGCTCGCTTGGTATGATAATGAATGGGGCTTCGCTCATCGCATGATCGATGTCGCTCAAAAACTCGGCGCGCTGATCTAACATGACCACATCTTATGCCTGCCTCTCAGAACTTTTGAGCTCGATTGATCTGTCAAATCAGAACGTTTTGTTCCGCGCTGACCTCAATATCCCACTCAAAGATGGCCGCGTCCAAGACTCTTCAAGACTCCATAACCACAAAGAAAGCCTGCTCGCCTTGAGCCAGAACGGCGCGCGCGT
Organism: Alphaproteobacteria bacterium; assembly: GCA_965212115.1. Lineage (GTDB taxonomy): Bacteria > Pseudomonadota > Alphaproteobacteria > JAPOUT01 > CBDBUR01. Next base: position 366,967 of record CBDBUR010000001.1, read on the forward strand.
CGCGATCTTATCACACTTCGGACGGCCACAAGGAGAACCACACAAAGACCTCAGCCTCGCTCCGATCGTCGGCGCGCTCGAAGACGTGCTCGAAAAAAAAGTCGCCTTCGCTCCCAACTGCATCGGCAAGCGCACCCGCAATATGCTCGCCGAAGGCCAGCCCGGCGACATCGTCGTGCTCGAAAATACACGTTTCCATAAAGGCGAGGAAGATAACGATCCCAGCTTCGCCGCCGAACTCGCCGCGCTCGGCAGCTTCTATGTCAATGATGCGTTCTCGGTTGCTCATCGCGCCAACGCCTCAACCGAGGCGCTCGCACACATTCGACCCGCTTTCGCGGGCTTCGCGCTCGGCCAAGAACTCGAAAAACTCACCAACATATTCAGCAGCCCGCAGCGTCCTGCGCTCGCAATCGCGGGCGGCGCTAAAGTCTCCGGCAAAATCGATATCCTCAGCCACCTGCTCAATCGCATGGACTGCCTCGTCATCGGCGGCGCTATGGCCAACGCTTTCCTCGCCGCGCAAAACCTCATAGCGCGCGCAACCTCGCGCGTCGATGACGCCGCAATCAACTCCGCGCAAGCTCTGCTGCAAAAAGCCGCGGCGACATCATGCCGCATCGTCCTGCCGCAAGATGTCGTCATCGCCAGCGCTCTGCGCGAAAACGCTGCAACCCAAACCTGCAACGTCGATCAAGTGCCCGATGGAATGTTCTGCTTCGATCTCGGACCCAAGAGCCTCGCCGCCATCGACGAAGAAATCAAGCAAGCAAAAATAATTCTATGGAACGGGCCGCTCGGCGCTTTTGAAACGCCGCCCTTCGATCAAGCGACCAATCATGTCGCAGCAAAAATCGCCGCGCGCACTCAACGCAATCAGATCATTTCAATCGCCGGAGGCGGCGAAACAGGCGCTGCAATCAATCTGAGCGGCGCAAGCTCCGGTTTCACCCATATTTCCACCGCAGGCGGCGCGTTCCTCGCTTGGCTTGAGGGCAAACCCCTGCCCGCAATTACCGCACTTGCCGCCGCTCAACTCGATATATAATAACCCATAGTAAAGGAAAACCTCATGCACCAGACACTCAAACAAACACTCGAAAATATCGCGCAGCAGATCGCCGCCGACGGCAAGGGCATCCTCGCCGCCGATGAAAGCGACGCCACCATCGCCAAAAGGTTCGCCTCGATCAACACAGTCTCCACCGAAAATAACCGCCGCGACTGGCGCGAACTCCTGTTTCAAACCCAAACCGCTATGCGCCAACATATCTCCGGCGTCATCCTGTTCGACGAAACCATCCGACAAACCTCCGCCGATGGCCGCACAAAACTCGCGCAACTGATCGCACAGAACGGCGCGCTCGTCGGCATCAAAGTCGATCGCGGCGCAAAACCACTCGCCGCCGCGCAAAGCGAAACCATCACTGAAGGCCTCGATGGCCTGCGCGAGCGCCTCAGCGAATATCACAAACTCAGCGCAAAATTCTCCAAATGGCGCGCCGTTATTAAAATCGGCGATCACATGCCCAGCCGAGTTTGTATGGAAACTAACGCCCACGCGCTCGCGCGATACGCCGCAATCAGCCAAGAAGCCCAAATCGTCCCGATCATCGAACCCGAAATCCTCATGGATGGCACCCACAATATCCACACCTGCCTCAAAGCAACCGAAACCATGCTCAACATCACCTATCGCAATCTGCGCATGCAGCACGTCCATCTCGAAGGCACGATCCTTAAACCCAACATGATCGTCTCCGGCTCCCAATGCCCGCAACAAGCCGGAATCGAAGAAGTCGCCGAAACAACTCTCCTCTGCCTCAAACGATGCGTCCCCGCCTGCGTGCCTGCGATCTCGTTCCTGTCGGGCGGACAATCCGATCAAGACGCCACCGCTCACCTCAATGCGATCAACCAAATCGGCGACGCGCCTTGGAAACTCACCTTCTCTTATGGACGCGCTCTGCAAGCCGCGCCGCTCAATGTCTGGCGCGGCCAAAAAGAAAATATCCCCGCCGCTCAAGCCGCCTTCGCTCATCGCGCGCGCATGAACGGACTCGCCGCGCGCGGTCAATGGTCGCCCGACCAAGAAAGTCAAGCCGCCTAATCTCTCTATGGCCTGTCGACTCTATCTCCTCACGCCACCGCAGCTCGACAGCGACTTCCCTGACATCCTCACCCGCGCCCTCGATCAAGATCAAAACCACATCGCCGCCCTCCAATTGCGCCTCAAAAAACCCGGCGGACAACCCGAAAACGACGCGCTCATCAAACAATGGGCGCAGACCCTCAAGCCGATCGTCAAGCCGCGCAATAAAGCGCGCAACATCACCTTCATCATCAATGATCGCCCCGACATCGCTCGCGACGTCCAAGCCGATGGCGTCCACCTCGGCGAAGACGACATCTGTGTGCGCGATGCACGCGCAATGCTCGGCAATGATTTCATCATCGGCGCGAGCGCCTATAACTCACGCCACCGCGCGATGGTCGCCGGACAGCACGGTGCCGATTATGTCGCCTTTGGCGCCTTCTTCCCGACCAACACCAAACAGCCAAAAACACGCGCCATACCCGATATTCTGACCCAGTGGCATGCAACCTCCGTCATGCCCGCCGTCGCGATCGGCGGAATCAACCCCGATAACGCCGCAATCTTGATTAACGCAAAAGCCGACCTGCTTGCTGTTTCGTCGGGCATCTGGCACCACCCGCGCGGCGCAAACCACGCCATTTCGCTGTTCAACAAACTGCTCGCACACACTAAATTGCAAGATACCCAAAATATGATATGATCCCAACTCGAAGAAAAAGGGAGAAATATGAGCTTCACTAAAAAAGCTATCTTGATCATAACGGTCGGACTGATCCTCGTTGTCGGACTGGGCTTTGCATCGCTCATACGCAAAGACCTCCCCGCTAGCCAAATCGACCCCAAATATACCAACGCCGCCTCACAATTCATCACCCTCCCCAGCGGCCAGCGCGCCCATATCCGCGACCAAGGCCGCAAAAACGCCGCGCCCATCATCCTGCTCCACGGCTCCAACGCATCGCTGCACGGATGGGAACCATGGGTCGAACAACTCTCCAACACATACCGCATCATCACGGTCGATCTCCCGGGACACGGCCTCACCGGACCCTCAACGCGCGATGACTACTCCATCGGCGCCTACCTCAACTTCGTCGATGAAGTCGCGCAGAAATTAAACCTCGAACAATTCGTCCTCGGTGGATCATCGATGGGCGGCAACATCGGATGGCGCTATGCCCTCCAATATCCCGAGAAAGTCCGCGGCCTCATCCTCGTCGATAGCGGCGGATACCCCGTCAAAGACAGCGACGGACCAATCATCTTCTCGCTCCTGCAATATGCGCCGTTACGTCTCCTGTTCCAAAACATCCATTTGCAGCGACTCGTCGAACAAGGCGTGCGCAACGCATATAACAACTCCCCTGTCGTTACCCAAAAACTTATCCAGCGCTACGAAGACCTCAACCTGCGCGAAGGACAGCGACGCGCCACCGCTCTGCGCTTCGCCGAATACGCCGCTCACCCCAGATCACCACCGCCGCGCGGCAGCTTGAACCTCCCAACGCTCATCCTCTGGGGCAAAGAAGACAAACTCATCTCACCCACATACGCTAAAAAATTCCACCGCGATCTCCCGAACTCGTCGCTCGTCATCTACGACAATGTCGGACATATGCCGCAAGAAGAAATCCCCGGACGCTCCGCGCGCGATGTGCGCACCTTCCTCGAAGGCATGAGCTGGAGCACTCAACAAACAGCACCGCAACAAAGGAAACCACAATAAAAATGACCCTCGCTCAAGAGGAAAAAGCCAAAAATCGCAAAGCACACCTCCATTTGCTCAAAACCGCAAAGCAAATTAACAGCCAGCTCCACCTCGTGCTCAAACAGGCCGGCACCGCCAATATGCCACCTAGACGCCGCGGTGGCCTCATCACTGTGCTCGCACGCGCCATCGTCGGGCAGCAAGTCGCAGCTAAAGTCGCAAGCACTTTCTGGCAGAGACTCCAAGATCAGGCTAGCGAAAAAAACCTGCCGCTTGCCGAATTTCTCTGCTCAGCCAACCGGAAGCGGATCCGCCAATGTGGCCTGTCAAATAATAAAGTGCGCTTCTTGATCGGACTCGGCGACGCACAACGCAGCGGCGTCCTATCCGCACGGCGCGTCATCGCGCTGGATCACCCCGCGCGGACAGACTACCTCACGCAGCTCGACGGCATCGGGCCATGGACCTGCGACATGATCGGTATCTTCTACTGCCGCGACCCCGACATCTGGCCGCAGGGCGACCTCGCAGTGCGGCGCACCTTCGCCCGCCTTACCCAAAGCGACGAAAAGGCCGCCGACAAAAATACCGAAATGTTCGCGCCCTGGCGCAGCCACTTGGCGCTCCATATGTGGCGCGAAAAAAATAACCCGATGATATAAGTCTCGCAACAAGCTCCCTAAACTCATATTGACATCAATCAAAAGAGGCGTTATATTGATTCAAATGATGACCTTATCTGGCGGCATTCCAGCATCTCTTTAAAAGCCCTCCCTTTGACAAACTAAGGAAGGCATGTTTTCCGATTCAGAAATTATCGCAGGTATTACAGCGATTGGCATCATGTTCGCTTTTTTTGGCGGCATCAATGCTATCCGAAAACGAATTATCGGCTAAACAGCTATTTGAGAGACAGCATGGAGCCTCAAACTAACCTCGATCACCTCCCGCCCAAGTGCCAAAAAGAACTGGCACAGGCCGTCAATATCATCTTTGAAGAGTTTGACAAATTCTTTAGCACCTCAAAAGCTGACTGGAAGAAAAAAAGCCGAATCCTTAAAATTATCCTCTATGGCTCTCACGCACGCGGCGATTTCGTCCATGATCCTGCCAGCGGCCCTCATTCGGGATATGTCAGCGATTATGATATCCTGATTATCGTCAATAATAACAAGCTCGCCCAGTTTATTGATCTCTGGGCCGATATCGATGACCGCTTCATCCGCATCGGACGCAATCGATGGGATAGGCCGTCGATCAATTTGATCGTCCATTCAAGCCGCGATGTCAATAACCAGCTCTTACGCGGAAAATATTTCTTTGTTGATATCGCCAAAGAGGGCATTGTGCTTTATAAGGCGCGGCGCACCAAGCCGCTCAAAGACCCGCGACCGATGACACCCAAAGTCGCTCTTGAAGAAGCGCAGGAACATTTTGAAGTCTGGATGCCAAGTGGAAAAGGATTTCTTGACACCTCACGCTATGCGTTAAGTCAGAAAAGACTCAATGAATCTGCCTTTCAACTCCACCAAGCGACCGAACATGCTTTTCGGGCATTTCTTTTAGTGATGACTAATTATGCGTCGAAACATCACGACATCAAAAAACTGCGCTCAACCTCAGAGAGTATCAACCGCGATTTGATTTCCATTTGGCCGCGCGGCACAAGAAAAGAGCGCCGCCTGTTTGAACTTCTCAAAGACGCCTATGTCAAAGCGCGCTACTCAAAACATTACAAAATCACCAAAGACGAGCTTGACTGGCTCGCTGAGCGCGTCGCCGATCTTCACCGGCTCATTGAGCGCAAATGCAAAAACCGCATCACCACCCTCAAACGCAAAGCCAAAAAATAAAACAATTGAGAAACTCACTTCATGGAATTCTATCTAATCTATATTGACGAGTCTTTTGATAATCAAAATTATGTCTATTCGGCACTATTTGTTCCAGCCTCCCATTGGGATAAGATTTTCAACAAAATAGTAGAATGGCGACATGAACTGTTTAAAAAACATGACATCCAGCACGAGTATGAGCTGCATGCCACCAAACTTATCAGAGGTGAGGGACAACCACGCCGCAACTCTGACAAAACATATCGCGCAAATTTGTTTGCCCAATCTTTCGATTTCATCGAGTCATTAGATCATGTCATGATTATGAATGGCATCATTCAGCCAAAACGCAGCTACCCAAGATTGTTTGATTATATGCTTAATAGGATTCACCGCACACTTGAAGCAAAAAATGCCTATGGCATCCTTATCTGCGATCAGGGCAACGAGGGAAATCTAACATCAATATTGCGGCACAAGAAAAAAACAAATCTTATCCCCTCAAACGAGTATCATCGTGAGCACGGATACAACGAACACAACGTTCCTCTAGACAGGATCATTGAAGACCCCCTCTTCAAAGTCTCGGATACATCTTACTTCATCCAGATCGCTGACTTCGTAGCTTTCGGCCTTTTGAGAAATGAATGTCCCCTGCCGGAAACCAGAGAAGAAGTTCGCACAGCTTTTGAAAAACTCGATCAACGACTTATCAGGAAGGCCTTTAGCAAAGACCCAAAAGGCAAGGGAATCGTGCGCCCATAAAAAGGCAGATGTCGTTCAACCCAGCCTTGGGAAGCGAGCCATCTGCGAATTAAATATAGCACTTATTGCTGCTTTTGACAAATACTGAATTTTAAAAAATAAAGAAAAATTTTTCGCCATCCTACACATAGATGCTACCCTTCATGCCGATCGCGCCATCCTGCCGGATCATCACATTGACCAAAGCGGGCTTGCCGGACGCAATAAATAGATTAACCGAATCAAAGATGAAAAAAAACGCACCACGCCCCTTTCGTGAATCTGATCTGACGCCGCAAGCTGGAAAAATTATACTGATTACCGGCGCAAACACAGGCATCGGCTTTGAAACCGCGCGCGCGCTCGCCGCCAAAGGGGCGCGCATATTGCTCGGCTGCCGCTCGCAGGCCAGAGCCGAACAGGCGCGAGCGCGCATCCGCGATCTCCATCCCGAAGCCGACATCGCGATCGTTCAGCTAGACCTCGCCGATTTGTCTTCGGTGCGCATTGCTGCTCAAAAAATCCAACAAGAGCCGCAGCTTGATGTCATCATCAATAATGCCGGTCTGCTCGCCCCGCCTCGCCAGACAACCAAAGATGGCTTTGAAAAACAATTTGGCGTCAATCATCTCGGACATTTTGCGCTCACCGGCCTGCTGCTTAACAAAATCAAACACCAACACAAAACGCGCAAAGCGCGCATCGTGACCGTCAGCTCCATGATACACAGGCTCGGCGCAATAGACTATGACAACATCCATGCCGAAAAAAACTACAACCCCTTTCAACGCTACGCCATGAGCAAGCTCGCCAACATCCTGTTCGCCTACGAATTGCAGAGGCGACTCGCCGCTTGTGGCTCTCAAGCCATCTCGGTCGCCTGCCATCCGGGCGCCGTCGGCACCGACCTGCTCCGCCACCTCCCCGCTTGGATGACCTATCTGCCCGTCTATAAATGGGTCGCCAGCTCACCCGCTCAGGGCGCGTGGCCCGTCCTGCTCGCCGCAACCGCACAAAACGCAAACGGCGGCGACTATTACGGGCCGTCAAAAAGATTCGAAACCGCCGGACCAGCCATATGCGTCAAGTCAGCCCCCCACAGCTATGACAAAGATAACGCCCGCAAATTATGGGAGCTGTCAGAACAACTCACCGGCGTTGAACCCTCTTTTGAATAGGTCAGAGAATAAACGGAATGAGCGCCTTGCGCTCCGGCGGGTAGTCGGCAAAGGTCTCCCGATACCAGCGCCGATGCGCCAAAGCGCGCGGCAATAAATTCGCAATTGTCCAAATCAAAAACGCCCAGCCCGGCAGCGCCCAAACCATGATCGCAAAGCCTAAATGTTCTATGATCTCGCCAAAATAATTCGGGCTGGAAATATATGAAAAAAGACGCGTATGCGGAACTTGATAGCCGTTAGGGTTGAGCCGCTTCAAGCGCAGCAATGTCCGATCGGCATCCCAGTTAATCGACAGCCCCAAAACCCAGACGCCCAGCCCCAGCCAAAACCGAAAATCTAAATGCCAGCCCGCATAATCCAGCTCCATAAACCCAAAATAATAGCCAAGAAAAGCGCCATTGACGCAATTGAAAAAAAACGCGCTCGCGATCACCTCCAAAGACACATTGCGGCCACTGCTCAAGCGGAAAGGATAGATCAAAACCCGATTGACATAGTGAAATACCCAGCAGAAAATAAATATATCCGTGATAAAAGATTTCTCCGCCGGTCCGGCAAAATAAATTGCCGGAAACACCAGCAAGGCCGGCATCTCCATGACGATCCAGCCGGTGCGCGCATTGAACAGCGCGCCAAAGCTGTCTTGCGCATATCTCCCATAGCCCGCATTGATCTTAAACAAACCCAGAAAAGCCGCCGCCGCAACCCCAACCCATGAGAGCAGCAAAATCTCATAGACGCTCATCGCGCCGCCTCACGCATAGGTGCTGCCCTTCATGCCGGTCGAAACATCCTGCCGGATCATCACATTGACCAAAGCGGGCTTGCCCGACGCATAAGCGCGCTCCAACGCCGGTATGATCTCCTCTGCGCGCTCGACATATTCCCCATAACCTCCCATCGCTTCAACAATCTTGTCGTAGCGCGTCGGATTCAATTTCGTCGCCACAAGCCGATTCTCCCCATAAAGCTGCGCCTGCGGACGCATCATCTGGCCCCACGCCGCATCATTGCCCACAATCCCCACAATCGGCAAATCAAAACGCACCGCACTATCATATTCAAATCCGTTTAAGCCAAACGCTCCGTCACCATAAATGATCAATACGCGCTTGGCCGGAAACATCGTCTGCGCCGCTAGCGCAAACGGCATCCCCACACCAAGCGTCCCCAAGGGACCAGGATCCATCCACGCATTCTCGCTCGGCACCGGAATCACTTTCGCCGCCTGCGCAACAATGTCGCCGCCATCGCCAATCAAAATATACTCATGATCCCCGCGACCAACAAAATCGCGCACCTCGCGGCACATCCGCAATGGATCTATCGGTACCTCATCCGAATTTAGCTCGGCAGAAAATTTCGCTTCAAGCTCATCCTCTTTGCCGCGCAACTCGGCGAGCCAAGTCGAAAAATCTACGCCGCCAAGCTCGGACGCAAGCATCTCAAAGCCAGCCGATAAATCACCGACCACGCCAACATCCGCTGAACGATTCTGTCCAATCGCCTGCGCTTCAATGTCAAACTGGATGATCTTCGCCTCTTGCGGAATCGTCCGGCCAAAGGCTAGTCGAAAATCCAGCAGAACACCCGCCGAAATAAACAAATCACATTGACTGAGCGCAGCCTTGCGCACTCGATTCAATAATTGCGCGCTGTCAGGCGCAATCATCCCGCGACCCATCCCATTGACAAAAACAGGCATATTTGTCTTTTGCAAAAACCCCTGCACCGCGCCCGACGCCTGCGACCACTTCACGCTCGTCCCGACCATCAGCACCGGACGCTTCGCCTCCTTGATCAACGACGAAGCTGACGCAATCGATGAAGCCGCCGGACAAGGACGCGCTGCAAACTCAATGCGCGGCCAGAAAATCGCCTTCTCATCAACATCGCCCATCAACGTATCCATCGGAATCTCAAGAAAAACCGGCCCGGGCATCCCCGCGCGCGCATGACGCACTGCCATCTCAATATATTCCGGAATCCGCGCCGTCTCATAACAGGCATCCGCCCATTTCGTGATCGGGCGCATCACGCCAACATGATCCATCTCCTGCAGCGATCCCTTGCGTAAATTCATAAACGGCCCTTGACCGCCAATCACCAAAATCGGCGCCGATGCTCGCCACGCATTCGCCACGCCAGTTACCCCATCGGTGACGCCAGGCCCTGCTGTCAAAACCGCACACCCCATCGACCCCGGCTTCAAACGCGACCACGCATCCGCTGCATGAACCGCCGCCTGCTCATGACGGACATCTATAATCTTGATCCCCTCATCCAAACAGCCATCGTAAATCGGCATGATATGTCCGCCCGATAAAGTGAAAATACACTCCACCCCCGCCTGCTTCAGCGCGCGCGCCGCAAGTTTGCCTCCGTGCATCTGTCTATTCTCCCTTGATTCCTTGCCTGTCTATGGGTAATGTCGCCTTCATTCTAGCAAAATCCCATTCACACCGAAACATTAAACTCATCCCTGTCATGTCGAATAAAAAGAACCTCGTCATCGTTCGTGCCGGAGACAATTCACTCCATGAAAGCTGGCTGGACAGCACGCGCAACTGGGACATCCTCGTCTCCTATTTCGGTGATGATCCCGAAAAATGGCGGCGCGATGATGCCATGCTTATTTTCCATCGCGGCGGCAAGTTTGACGGCCTCTATGACGCCTTCCAGCAAATGCCCCATCTGTTGGACCAATATGAATATATCATGATGGCCGATGATGATTTCGAAATGACCCCCCAAGACATCAACCGCCTTTTTGACACAATGCGCCAATATGACCTCCAGATCGGTCATCCATCCTTCTCGCACCGAAGCTACGGAACATATTTTCCGGCCTATCATAATCCGCGCTTCAAAATTCGCTTCACCAACTTTGTCGAAAATGGCGTCGCCTGCCTCCATCGAGCCGTCTGGCAGCAGATCCTCCCGCTTTATCAAGATAACCCGATGGCCTATCACATCGATAATTTTTGGGCGCAATTAACCGACGAGCCCGCGCGCCAAGTCGCGCTGATCGACGATATCCAAGTGACACATACCCGCCCCTATGGAACCGGCGAGCTCTACCAAAAAATGCAGCAGCGCGGATGGGACTATGAAGGCCCAATCAAATTTATGGTGCCAGACCACAAACCTAACTGGAATCAATGGCGGCTGACAAAAATCGTCTGCCATAAAGCCATCAACGCCAATGGCCAAACAATCTCCGGACGCGACAAAGTGCTGCCCCTGCTCGCCTCCGGATGGCATGAAATTGAAAAAAATATAACACAGGAAAAAATGCTCGATAACAGATCCGTGCAAGAAAGCATCGCCATCTCCATTGAAGATCAAAAAACTGGCCGCAGCAAATTATCCAAAACAAAAATCCTGCTGGAAAATGAATTGCGCGAAGGCAATATCTCAAAAATGAAAAACTCCAGAAGAAAAAACCTTGTCATCGTGCGCGCCGGAGACAATTCACTCCATGAAAGCTGGCTCAAAAATACCCCCTGTGGGGCGCGCAATTGGGATCTCCTCATCTCTTATTTCGGAGGCGATCATGAAAGACGCCAAAACTTCTATCATGATGACAGCTTGTTTGTTCTTTACAAAGGCGGCAAATTTGACGGCCTTTACGAAGCTTTCCAGCAAATCCCCGGACTGTTAGACCAGTATGATTACATCATGATGGCCGATGACGATTACATCATGACCACCCAAGACATCAACCGCACTTTCGATATCATGCGCGAACATAATCTACAGGCCGCACAGCCTTCCCTTTCGCATCAAAGCTGCAACCTTTACTTCCCGGCCTATCACAATCCGCGCTTCAAAATCCGCTTCACTAATTTTTTGGAAGCAATCACCGTCTGCTTGAGCGCCAATGTCTGGCGGCAAATCCTGCCGCTCTATGAAAATAACCCTATGGCGTTTTTCATCGACAATTTCTGGGCAAGACTGACCGATGACCCCGCACGGCAAGTCGCGCTGATCGATGAAGTGCAGGTCACCCATACACGACCTCACGCAAGCGGCGGCCTTCATCACAATATGGCAGAGCGCGGATGGCAAAAAGAAGGATTAGTAAAATATATCGTCCCCGATCACAGGCGCGACTGGGATAAATGGTGGCTGCCAAAAATCGTCTGCCATGCGGGCATCCTCGCCAATGGCCGCCGCGTGCGCGGACGATGGCTCACACTCCCCTTCTTGCTGTCCGGCTGGATCAAATCCGCTCAAACCATCGATCGTGCTAATATATTCAATCATAGATCACTCCATAAATCCATCAGACGCTCACTGGGAAACCAAATCATGGGAATATATAAACCCACGAAAACACACATCGTCATCTGCAATCCGACCCAAAAGCCACCGCAAAAACTCGCCCCCCAAAAAAAGAGCCTCACGCAAGAAAGCCTCGTCAAAAAAAACCTCGTCATCGTGCGCGCCGGAGACAATTCACTCCATGAAAGCTGGCTGAACAATACTCCCCATAGCGCGCGCAACTGGGACATCATCGTCTCCTGCTATGGGGATAACCCCGAAAAATGGCAGCGCGAGGACATCACGCATATCGTCTATAAAGGCGGCAAAGGCGATGGCATCTATGACACTTTCCAACAAGTCCCCAACTTGTTGAACCAATATGAATATATCATGATGGCCGATGATGACTTCTTCATGACCGCACAAGATATCAACCGCATCTTTGAGATCATGCGCAAATATGATCTGCAGGTCGGTCAGCCTTCCTTATCTACTCACAGCTATATGGCTTATTTTACGGCCGCTCATAATTCATATTTTAAAATTAGATTCACCAATTTCTTGGAAACAAATATCGTATGCCTGCATACAAAAATATGGAAGCAAATCCTGCCGCTCTATCAGGATAATCCGATGGGCTGGCATATCGATTTCTTCTGGGCGCGGCTTGCCGATAATCCCGCGCGCCAAGTCGCGCTCATCGATGAGGTGCAAGTCACCCATATGAACCCTTATGAAGTCGGCCTCCTTTATCAAAAAATACGTCAATTCGGCTGGACCTCCAGAGGCTCAATCCAATATAGCGTCCCCGATCATATCGAGGATATGGACCAAAAATGGTGGAAAATGAAAGTTGTTTGTCATGCGGGAATCCGCTCCAATGGCCGCCAGGTGCAAGGACGATGGACCATGCTCGCCTTTTTGATCTTAGGCTGGCTCCACGCCGCCAAAAACATCCACCGATCACAGATGATCAAAAATAGATCAATGCATAAATGTATCAGGCGATCAATCGAAAACCAGATCACCGGAATAGGCAGCCTTGCAAAAACTTGCTTGATTATCCATGGCCGTGATAAAGATCGTGATAAAAAAAAGCCTGCACAAGCAGCAATGGAAAATATCCGCTAAAGCGCCGGAACAATTCGTGAAAACAGTCTAATGAAAGTTGCCATTTGCATCCTCGATCATGAACAAGATCAATGGTTCTTTGATCAACTCAAAGCAATATGCCCTCAGATCGATCAGATTACGTATATCACCGCAGAAGACCTCAACCTCAAAAAAAGCTATCTGCGCTATTTTTTCCTGAAATTGACCGCCTTCTTCACCGTGAGAAGCAAATATAAAATCGATCCCAATGAAATCCTCGCCTACCCCTCAAGAATGATCGACGCCATTCAAGCTTTGCCCGAAACATCCACGCTTTCCCGACAGGCGCGCCAAGAAGAAATCGCCTTTTACCAAAACATCGTCAAAAAAACAAAAAAGCAAATCAAGCCTCTTTTCCAATTCTGTCTCAATCAGATGAAAAAATTCGACGCCATATTTTTCTATAACGGCGTCTTGCCCGAACAAAAATGCCTTATCAAAGCTGCAAAAATTTTAGGCAAAAAAACTATCTTTGTCGAAGTCGGCCCCTTTGACAACACAATCCTCATGGATCAAGACGGCACCAATTATGCCAGCTCTATTCCGCGGCAAATCTCATTTTACCGAGAATGGACTAAAAAAAACCCGAAGCTCATTTTCAATTCTGAAACCCAAAACAATGCGCCCAAAATCGGCATCCGAAAAAATCAGCACCACGATTTCATCCAAAAAAATGTTCTCGACCTCAGCGGTAAATATATCTTCCTGCCTCTGCAAGTCTTTCGCGACACTCAAATCCTCTTCTATAATGGCTGGATCAACAACATCCAGCATTTAGTTGAAATCGCACATCAAGCAGCGGCATATCTGCCAAAAGGATGGCGGGTGCTTGCCAAAGAACATCCCGAATGCTTCCAGCGCTATGACGTGCGCAAAATGGAAACCGAGCGCTTCCTATTCGCTAATGGAAACACAACACCCGACCTCATCCAAAATGCGTCGCTGATCGTCACACTCAACAGCTCGGTCGGACTCGAGGCCATGCTCTTCGATAAGCCCGTCATTACCCTCGGCCAGGCCTTCTATGCTTTCGATGGCCTCACCCATCAATGCCGCAGCGCCGAAGAAGTCTTTGAGATATTCAAAAACCCCGAACAGATTTCGTTCAACCAAAAAGACCGCCGCGCTTTTCTGTCTTGGCTCGCCAATGACTACTATTTGGACGGCAGCTTCTATCAAAAAACATTCCCGATCAATGAAAAAAACAAACATCTCATTTCACGTATATTGCGTCTCAGTCAAACCCGTGATAAAGAAGCTTAAATAGATTTTCTACGCGCAACCTAGAGCATTCAAATGATCCCCGATGAAAACGAAATCCCAACCATCGCCTCCTGGTGGGTCGGCTGGCGCATGAGCTGGATCGAACAATTATGCTTGCGCTCCTTTGTCGATCAAGGCCACAAGGTCATCCTCTATACCCATGGCGAAGTCGATAACGTCCCCGAAGGCGTCGAGCAGCGCCCCGATACGCAAATCTGGGACCCAGGCAAACTCATCACCTATCAAGGCGAGGCCAGACGAGAGGTCAAAGGAAGCCCCGCGCCACATGCAGACTTGTTTCGCTATCAACTACTCAACAAAACCGATTATATCTGGATCGATACAGACGCTTATTGCCATCAACGTTTCCCAAATAAACCATGGATCTTTGCAGGAAGCTCCAGATCCCTGAAAGAAGAATATGTCATTAATAATGGTGTTTTGCGCTTGCCGCGCCATTCTCAAACGCTCAAACTTCTCATCAAAACTTTTGCCAGCGGAGATGAATATCCGATCTTGCCGTGGAAACCGAAAAGAAGCCAACTCTGGCAAAGACTGCGCAAAATGATGGGATTCGGCATCCATATCTCCCGCCTTCGCTGGATGGCGGTCGGCCCGATCGCGCTGACAAAATTCTTAGAAATCACAGGCGAAATCGAACATGCCCTACCCGCACATATTTTTTATCCTCTTCCCTTTCCTAAAGACGGGCGCTATAATATCATCTTCGGCACTCAAGAAGACCTCGCAAAACATATCCCACATGATTGCCTCTCAATACATCTGTATACATCAACCCTGTTTGCGCAAGCCTCAAGACGCGATCTTGTCCGCAATCCACCAAAAGAAGGATGGCTATACGCGCGCGCGCGCGAACTCGGCATCGATCCGGCACAAGCGCCCCAACGAATCAAGGAAAAACCTGCATGACACTCAAACAAAACGAAATCCCAACTATCGCCTCCTGGTGGGTCGGCTGGCGCATGAGCTGGATCGAACAATTATGCCTGCGCTCCTTTGTCGAGCAAGGCCACAAGGTTATCCTCTATACCCATGGCGAAGTCGATAACGTCCCCGAAGGCGTCGAGCAGCGCTCCGACAAAGAAATTTGGAACCCAGGAAAAGTCATCATCTATCAAGGCTCCCTGCCAATAGCCGCCGTAGGAAGCCCCTCGCTACATTCGGATTTGTTTCGCTATCAACTGCTCAACAAAACCGATTATATCTGGATCGATGCCGATGTCTATTGCCACCAGCGCTTCCCCGATCAGCCTTGGATGTTCGCAAAAACTGAACATATAAATAATTTCACGATCAATGGCGCTGTTTTGCGTCTGCCACGCCATTCCAAAACGCTCCAACTGCTCATCGAAACCTTCGTCAGCGGCGATGAATATCCGATCGTGCCATGGAAATCAAAAAGGAATCAATTTCGGCAAAGATTGCGCAAAAAACTCGGATTTGGCACACATATTTCCAAGCTACCTTGGCCAACGCCCGGCCCAATCGCGCTGACAAAATTTCTGCAAATGACAGGCGAAGTCAAACACGCCTTGCCCACACATACTCTTTATCCCCTGCCTATCCCTAAATATGGGCGATGGAAACTTATGTTCGGCACTCAAGAAGACATCAAGAAATACCTCCCGCACGATTGTCTGTCCGTGCATTTATATACAGGAATTCTCAACAAAAAGATTTTCGGCAAAAAATTTATCTCCACCCCTCCCCAAGAGAACTGGCTCGTCGCGCGCGCGAAAGAACTTGGCATCGATCCGGCACAAGCGCCCCAACGAATCAAGGAAAAACCCGCATGACACCTGATCAAAACGAAATCCCAACCATCGCCTCCTGGTGGGTCGGCTGGCGCATGAGCTGGATCGAACAATTATGCCTGCGCTCCTTTGTCGAGCAAGGCCACAAGGTTATCCTCTATACCCATGGCGAAGTCGATAACGTCCCCGAAGGCGTCGAGCAGCGACCCGACAAAGAAATTTGGAACCCAGGAAAAGTCATCATCTATCAAGGCTCCCTGCCAATAGCCGCCGTAGGAAGCCCCTCGCTACATTCGGATTTGTTTCGCTATCAACTGCTCAACAAAACCGATTATATCTGGATCGATGCCGATGTCTATTGCCACCAGCGCTTCCCCGATCAGCCTTGGATGTTCGCAAAAACTGAACATATAAATAATTTCACGATCAATGGCGCTGTTTTGCGTCTGCCACGCCATTCCAAAACGCTCCAACTGCTCATCGAAACCTTCGTCAGCGGCGATGAATATCCGATCGTGCCATGGAAATCAAAAAGGAATCAATTTCGGCAAAGATTGCGCAAAAAACTCGGATTTGGCACACATATTTCCAAGCTACCTTGGCCAACGCCCGGCCCAATCGCGCTGACAAAATTTCTGCAAATGACAGGCGAAGTCAAACACGCCTTGCCCACACATACTCTTTATCCCCTGCCTATCCCTAAATATGGGCGATGGAAACTTATGTTCGGCACTCAAGAAGACATCAAGAAATACCTCCCGCACGATTGTCTGTCCGTGCATTTATATACAGGAATTCTCAACAAAAAGATTTTCGGCAAAAAATTTATCTCCACCCCTCCCCAAGAGAACTGGCTCGTCGCGCGCGCGAAAGAACTTGGCATCGATCCGGCACAAGCGCCCCAACGAATCAAGGAAAAACCCGCATGACACCTGATCAAAACGAAATCCCAACCATCGCCTCCTGGTGGGTCGGCTGGCGCATGAGCTGGATCGAACAATTATGCCTGCGCTCCTTTGTCGAGCAAGGCCACAAGGTTATCCTCTATACCCATGGCGAAGTCGATAACGTCCCCGAAGGCGTCGAGCAGCGACCCGATACGCAAATATGGAACCCAGGCAAACTCATCACCTATCAATCAGACATCTGGTCACATCTCAAAGGAAACCCCGCGCCACATGCAGACTTGTTTCGCTATCAACTGCTCAACAAAACTGATTATATCTGGGTTGACACGGATGCTTATTGCCATCAGCGATTCCCAAATAAACCATGGATATTCGGTGAAGACATATTGAAAGAGCGCCGCATTTGCAACGGCATTTTGCGTCTGCCACGCCATTCCAAAACACTCCAACTGCTCATCGAAACCTTCGTCAGCGGAGATGAATACCCGATCTTGCCATGTAAACCGAAAAGAAGCCGACTCTGGCAAAGACTGCGCAAAATGATGGGATTCGGCACCCATGTCTCCCGCCTTCGCTGGGGAACAACTGGGCCGATCACGCTGACAAAATTTCTGCAAATGACAGGCGAAATCGAACACGCTTTGCCCACACATATTTTTTACCCTCTTCCCTTGCCTACAGACGGGCGCGATAATATTATCTTCGGCACTCAAGAAAACCTCGCAAAACATATCCCCCATGATTGCCTCTCAATACATCTGTATACATCAAGCCTGTTTGCGCGAGCCCCAAGACGCGAGCTTGTCCGCAATCCGCCAAAAGAAGGATGGCTATACGCCCGCGCGCGCGAACTCGGCATCGATCCGGCACAAGCGCCCGAACGAATCAAACACAAACCTTCATAATCTTCTATGTCGGATAAAAAAAACCTCGTCATCGTGCGCGCCGGAGATAATTCACTCCACCAAGGCTGGCTGGACGGCAAGCGCCAGTGGAACATCATCGTCTCCTGTTTCGGCAAAAACCCCGATCAATGGCAGCGCAATGACATCACACACCTGACCTATCAAGGCGGCAAGGGCGACGGCCTCTATGACGCCTTCCAACAAAAGCCCGGCCTGCTCGACAAATACGACTACATCATGATGGCCGACGATGACTACTCCATGACCGCCCAAGACATCAACCGCATCTTCGAAATCATGCGCAAACATAACCTGCAGATCGGCCAGCCTTCTTTATCTTATCAAAGCCATGTGCTTTATTTTCCACATCTGCATAATCCGCTGTTTAAGATCCGCTTCAGCAATTTCGCCGAAGCAAGCACCGTCTGCTTGAGCGCCAATGTCTGGCGGCAAATCCTGCCGCTTTATCAAAATAACCCGATCGGCTGGTTCATCGATAATTTCTGGGCGCGACTCACCGACGAGCCAGCGCGCCAAGTCGCCTTCATCGATGAAGTCCAAGTCACCCATACTCGCCCGTTCGGCGGCGGCGAAATCTACGATAAGCAAAAACAACTCGGATGGTCAGAAACTGGCCCAGCGCGCTACCGCATACCCGATTACGAACCCAATCACGGAAAATGGGACCTCGTCAAAATCGTCTGCCATGCGGGCATCCTCAAAGACGATTCCTTCGTCGCAGACAGCCAAGCCATGCTGCCCTTGCTCGTCTCCGGATGGCGCGAGGCCGCTCAACATATCAACCGCGCGCAAATGAGGCGCAATCGATCGGTGCGACGCTGCATTAAGTTTTCAATCAAAAATCAGCGCACAGGCGCGAGCAAACTCACAAAAACCCGCGTGATTATTGATTAATAAAAAACGACGGCACCAACTCAGAGCGCTCCATAGCCCGAATAACTGCGCGCGCAGCATCCATCGCCTCGCGGATCGCGACATCCATATCCAAATAGCGATAAGTGCCCAGCCGTCCCAAAAAGCTCACATTCTTTTCGCCGCGCGCTTTGTCAAGATAAACCCCAAGCAAAGCCTTATCCTTAACCAAACGCACCGGATAATAGGGAATATCCCCCACCCCACAATCGCGGCTGAACTCTTTGAAACAGATCGTCTCGTCATGACTCTCCCAAAAAGCAAAATGCTTATGCTCGGTGATGCGCGTCCACGCTATATCTTCATCCGAATAATTCATCACCGGACAGCCTTGAAAATCACCCGACGCGCGCAAAGGATCAAAATCCAAAGTCCGATAGGCCAGACGGCCAAAATCATGATTGAACCAATCATCGATCGGGCCGGTGAAAAATATATGATCCGCAGCGCTCAACCCCGAAGCGCGGGAAATCCGCTCGCCCAAAATAACCTCAATGTTCGGATGATCCAATATCGAACTCACTAGCGCTGTATAACCCTCTTCCGGAATGCCCTGAAAGGAATGAAAAAAATAATTGTCGTCATCAACAAATCGCAGCGGCAAGCGCTTCAAGATCGACGCCGGCAGCAAATCCGGCGCTACACCCCATTGCTTGAGCGTATAATCTTTCAAAAAAGCCTCATAAAGATCACGCCCGACAAAAGCAAGCGCCTGCTCCTCAAAACTTTGCGGCGCACGGCCTCCCTCAGGCGCAATGGTGAGCCCAGCAATATAGGCGCGCGCCTCATCAGACGAAAAAGATTTTCTGAAAAACTGATTAATCGTCCGCAAATTGATCGGCAATGAGTAAATCTCCCCGCGATAGCGCGCAAATACCCGATGACGATAAGCACGCATCCGCCCATGTCGATTGACAAACGTCCAGACCTCTTGATCGTCGGTGTGAAAAATATGCGGGCCGTAAACATGAACCATCACGCCGCTCGCGCCGTCACGCACCGTATGACAATTGCCCGCCACATGATCGCGCGGCTCGATGATCCGGCAATCATGCCCCGCTTCCGCCAGACATCGCGCCAAAACCGCGCCGGAAAACCCCGCACCGCCAATTAGAAAATTCTTCATCAAACCCTTGCGCTCCCTTCGATCAAGCGACATATTAGCATGCACTCCGCACATACCTATAAAGGACACATATGCCTAAAATTAACGGAAACGAAATCCGCCCCGGACACATCATCACGCATAAAGGCGCGCTGTGGCAAGCCGTCAAAATTAACCATGTCAAGCCCGGTAAAGGCGGCGCGTTCGCTCAAGTCGAACTCAAAAATCTCAAAGACGGCTCGAAGCTCAATGAGCGCTTCCGATCATCAGAAACCGTCGAACGCGCGCGACTCGAGCAAAAAACTCATCAATTCCTCTATGCCCAAGACGGTATGCTCATCTTCATGGATACCTCATCTTATGAGCAAATCTCCCTGCCCGAAAATACCCTCGGCACGCGCGTCGAATTCCTCCAAGACGGCATGAACGTCCAAATCGAAAGCCATGAAGGCAAACCCCTCGGCGTCAGCCTGCCCGAACAGATCACGCTCGAAGTGCGCGAGGCTGAACCCGTCGTCAAAGGCCAGACCGCAGCCGCTTCTTACAAGCCCGCCATCATGGATAATGGCATGAGAATCATGGTGCCGCCTTTCATCACAAAAGGCGAAAAAATCCTGATCGATACAAATACCGCCGAATATGTTCGCCGCGCAGATAAAAAATAGTCCGGCCATGCTCATCAACCCCCTGATCAATGTGATGATACCCGCCGCGCGCCAAGCCGCGCGCGGCCTGCTCCGCGACTTCGGCGAAGCCGAACAATTGCGCTATTCAGTCAAAGGCACAAACGACTTCCTCGCCGCCGCCGATATGCGCGCCGAAGATATCCTATGCGAAGAACTCTCCCAAGCGCGCCCGAACTTCGATATCCTCGCCGAAGAACGCGGCGAGGTGCTCAATCAACTGAGCCGAAAAAAATCCAACACACGCTGGATCATCGACCCGCTCGATGGCACGAGAAACTTTATGCACGGCTTCCCCTCTTTTGCAATCTCGCTCGCCGCCGAAGCCGACGGCGAAATTATCGCCGGTCTCATCTATACGCCGCTCAATGGCGAAATGTTCACCGCCGCAAAAGGCGAAGGCGCTTATTTGAATAACCAGCGCCTGCGCGTCTCAAACTGCGCCCATGTTCAAAACGCGCTGCTCGCCTATGGCCGCATGGGAAATAAATGGATGCAAGGAATCTTTAACGTCATGCGCGCTGGCGGCCACCCGCGACAACTCGGATCAGTGGCGCTCAGCCTCGCTTATGTCGCCGCCGCCCGACTCGATGGCTTCCTGACCGGCGATGCCAAAATCTGGGACGTCGCCGCAGGAATCATCATCGTCCGCGAGGCCGGCGGCATCGCAACCGACCTCGATGACCAGCATCTCCAGCTTGAGCAAAAACCTCTCTCAGTGATCGCCTGCGCCGCCGCTCTGCACACACCCCTGTGCGCCACCATTAAACAATGAAACAATCGCTCAAATATGCCGCGCTCATCATCTTTATTTCCGCAAGTCCAGCCCTCGCCGGACAGACAACGCCAGCCCCCGATCTGCAAATCCTATTCCAAGGCGAGGCCGAAAACCTCCCTGCTGGCAGCCAGACAACACTCAACCGTCTGCTTGAACAGATCAAAAACGGCAAAATCCCCCTCATCACGATCAATGCCTTCGCCGCCGTCGCTGACCAACCCTCTTGGGCAGCGCAAAGACTCGCCCTCACGCGCGCTCTCGCCGTGCGCGACTATCTCGTCCAAAAAGCCATCCCGCCAAAACGAATCATCCTCAAACCCCTCGGCAATCTGTGCGCCGCGCCATGCCAGAGAGTCGATATCTTCCTGACAAAATAACGAGGCCATCTATGTTTAGCTCATCCCACCCCAACGCTTTGCTCTCTTCGCCAAGCGCCTATCTGTTGCGCATCATCTCGTTCCTCATCATCGTCGCCACCGTCGTCGTCTTTTTGGGGCTGCCCTCCGATCGCCTGCGATTCTTCTTTAATGCCAACTCAGCACTCAATGGCGTGATCCTGTCCGTGCTGCTGATCGGAATCATCTACGCATGCCACCGCATGTTGATGCTCTGGCGCGAAATTAACTGGGTCAATGCGCTCGGACAAGGCACCGCAACAACACGAACCATGCCGCCGCCAAAATTACTCGCGCCGCTCGCCGCAATGATGAACCGATCCGTCGGCCCCCTCGTCTTCACCCAGACTAGCCTCGGCTCGGTGATGGACTCCGTCTCAACTCGTCTCGATGAAACAAGAGAAATTTTACGCTACCTTATCGGTCTGCTTATATTTTTAGGCCTGCTCGGAACCTTCTGGGGCCTGCTTGTCACGATCAGCTCAATCAGCGACCTCATCGCAACACTCGGTCAGAGCCGCGCCGATGACAGCGCGATCTTCACAAGCCTCATCGCCGGACTGCAAGCCCCGCTCGGAGGCATGGGCACAGCATTCTCTTCGTCTTTGTTTGGATTAGCCGGATCGCTCGTTTTGGGCTTCCTAGACTTGCAGCTCGGTCAGGCGCAAAACCGCTTTGTGATCGAGCTCGAAGACTGGCTCTCCACTTCGGCGCGCTTCGCTCAAGACGGCGTGACCGCTCTGCCAAAAGATGATCTCTCCGATGTCGCCGAATCCCTGAGCCAGCTCCTCGAACGGCTGCGCGGACGAAGATAAAATGCGAAGAATAGGATAAAAAAATGCCCGTGCGCACCGCTAAATATAGACGCACTAGCGTCGATTTCTGGCCCGGCTTCGTCGATGCCATGGCAACCCTTTTGCTCGTCATTACTTTTTTGCTCGCTGTGTTTGTCGTCGGGCAGTTTGTGCTCGCCAACCTGCTGTCCGGACGCGATCGCGCGCTCGCGCAATTGCAAAGCCAAATCGCCGAGCTCGCCGATCTGCTCGCGCTTGAAAAAAAACAAAAAACCTCACTTGAAGAAAAGCTCGCCGGACTCACCGCCTCACTCGCTGAAGCGCAAGCTAAAAGAAAAGCACTCGCTTTAGCCCTAGGCGAAGAACAAAAACTCTCTCAAGCCGCCACAGCTCAAGCCGAATTGTTGAACCAGCAAATCGCCGCGCTGCGCAAACAATTGCAAACCCTCCAAGCAGCACTCGAAGCTAGCGAAAAGCGCGATCGCAAAAATAAAACCCAAATCGCCAACTTAGGCCGACGACTCAACGCCGCGCTTGCACAAAAAGTGCAGGAATTAGCGCGTCATCGCTCGGCCTTCATGGCCGCGCTGCGCGGCCTGCTCAAAGATCGCGATGGATTCGAAATCGTCGGCGATCGCTTCATCTTTCAGGCCGAAGTCCTGTTCGACTCCGGCAGCGCCGAGATCAGCCCGCGCGGCAAGTTCGAACTGCGCAAAATTACCGACGTCATGGCCAAAGTCGGCAAAGACATCCCCGCCAAAGTCGATTGGGTGCTGCGCGTCGATGGCCATACCGACATCCAGCCCATCCGTACCGAGCAATTCCCGTCCAACTGGCACCTGTCTGTGGCGCGCGCCGTCGCCGTCGTCGAATTCCTCGCCGCGCGCGGCATGAAACCCAAAAGGCTCGTCGCCGCAGGTTTCGGCGAGTTTCGACCCCTCGTCCAAGGGGGCAGCGAAGTCTGGTATCGCAATCGACGCATCGAATTCAAACTCACCGAAAGATAGGATATAACAAAATACTATGAACACCATTAAAGCTCATCTCGCTCGCGGCGAAGCCCGGATATATCACGAAGTCTATGGCGCCGAAGACGCCCCCGTCTTGCTGCTCTCCCACGCCTTCGGCGCCTCAAGCGCTATGTGGCGCGCTCAAACCAAAGCGCTCGCCGAAAAATGGCGCGTCATCACTTGGGATATGCGCGGCCATGGACTCACACAAACTCCCGAAACACCCGAACATTTCTCTCACGCGCTGACCCTCGAAGACATCACCGCGCTGCTCGATCATTACAACGCGCTTTTCGCCGTGCTCGGAGGCCTGTCGCTGGGCGGCTATCTGTCTTTGATGTTCACCCAGCAATGGCCGCAAAAAGTCCGCGCGCTGCTCCTATGCGATAGCGGCCCGGGATTCAAAAAAGACGAAGCCCGCCAAAAATGGAACCAAGCCGCCCTGCGCCAAGCCGACACCCTAGAAAAACGCGGCCTCGGCGCAGCTCCCAAAGCACCCGATGGCGTCCATCATCATTCGGCGCGCGCGCTCGCGCTCGCTGCGCGCGGCATATTAGCGCAGGACAACGATCACGTGATCCAATCGCTCGATCAAGTGCGCGCGCCAACCCTGATCGTCGTCGGCGCCGACGACCAGCCCTTCCAAGCCGCCGCTGACTATATGGAAAAAAAAATCCCCAATGCCGAAAAAATCGTCATCCCCAACGCCGGACATTTCGCCAATGATGACAACCCCGAAACCTTTAACGCCGCCGTCCTAGAATTCCTCGATACGCTCCAATGAAAAAACGCATCTTCATAGACGGTCATGTCGGCACAACCGGACTGCAAATCCACGAAAGACTCGCCAAAGAGCCCAGCATCGAACTCATTTTGCTCTCCGACGAACAGCGCAAAAATCCCCGCGCGCGCCAAAACGCCCTCAACAGCGCCGACCTCGCCGTGCTCTGCCTGCCCGATGACGCCGCGCGCGAAACCGTCAGCATGGCCGCATCGTCGCGCCTCAAACTGCTCGACGCAAGCACCGCTCACCGCACCAAAAAAAACTGGACCTATGGCATGCCAGAATGGGACAAAGCTCAACCACAAAGAATCGCTACAGCAAAATACGTCACCAACCCAGGATGCTATGCAATCGGCGCGCTCGCGCTGCTCAGGCCGCTGATCTCGTCGCACATCGTGCCGAGCAATCATCCAATCACAATCCATGCCGTCTCCGGATATACCGGCGGAGGACAAAATATGATCGCCGCCTATACCAAGCCCGATCACCCCGATTATACCCAAAGCCCAATGCGCGACTACGCCCTCAACTTGGAGCATAAACATCTCAAAGAAATCCACCTCCATAGCGGACTAACTAACCCCCCTTTGCTCTCGCCGTCGGTCGGACTCTTCCCGCAAGGCATGATCGTCCATATCCCGCTTCATCTCAAGCAATTGCCGAGCCAGCCCAGCGTCCGCGATGTCGAGCAAAAACTCATCGGCTTCTACAGCCACCAAAACCTGATCCAAGTGATGCCCGCTGCCAAAAAACTCGATGCCACCGCGCTCGCCGGGCAAGATCGCATGGAGCTCTATGTCTTCGGCCATGACAAACATCAGCACGTTTTACTCGCCGCTTTGTTCGATAATCTCGGCAAAGGCGCCGCCGGAACCGCTATGCAAAATATCCGACTCATGCTCGCTCAAGATCAACAACAAGCCGCATAAATCAACAATAGGAGAAAATGATGGATTTATCCTACGGCAAAAAATACGAGACCTTCCGTGAACAAGTGCGCGCCTTCTTGAAAAACCACCAAGACGAGCTCCCCAAACATTACGGCCTCGATCGCCCGTCAGCGCCCAGCGTCGCGTGGCAAAAACTCTTGATCAAACATGGCTACGCCGCACGTACCATCCCCACAGAATATGGCGGCTATGGCGCTGAACCCGATATCCTCGAAATGCGCATCATCGTTGAGTGTTTCATCGAGGCCAATGCGCCGCGCGCCCTCGCCAATCAGGGCATCTCGATGCTCGTGCCCACCCTGCTCGAATTCGGCACCCAAGAGCAAAAACAAAAATGGATCAAACCAACCATCGAAGGCAAAACAGTCTGGTGCCAAGGCTATTCTGAGCCAGGCTCCGGCTCCGACCTCGCAAGCCTGCGCACCGCCGCACAAGAAGACGGCAACGATTTTGTCATCAACGGCCAGAAAATATGGACAAGCTCCGCCGCCAACGCCGATATGATGTTCGGACTCATCCGCACCGAACCCAATGCGCCCAAACATCAAGGCATCAGCTATCTGCTGATCCCGATGAATACAAAAGGCATCGAAGTCCGACCGCTGCAAACCATGACTGGCCACGCCGAATTCAACGAAGTCTTCTTCACAGATGTCCGTGTGCCAAAAAACCGCATCGTCGGACAGCGCGGCGAAGGATGGAAAGTCGCCAACACCACGCTCAAACATGAGCGCGGTATGCTCGGCGATCCCAATCAGGCCGAAGATCGCCTCAACCAAATCATCGCTCTGATGAAACAGCAAACAATCGACGGCGTCCGGCTGATCGACCAGACCAGCTTCCGCCAGCGCCTCATCAAATTGCAGGAAGAAGTGATCGCTATGCGCTGCCATGGCCTGCGACTCTTGTCGCAGAACATCAAAAATGAACCGCCCGGCATCGCAGGCATGATCGTTAAACTGCGCGGCTGTGAGCTCAATCATCAGCTCGCCGCGCTCGCCATCGACGTGATGGGCGAAATGGGAATCCTCTACCAGCATGACAAAACCTCTTTGGAAAGCACACGGTGGCAAAGACATTATATGTTCGATCTCGGCCTCATCATCGGCGGCGGCACGGCGCAGATCCAAAAAAACATCATCAGCGAACGCGGACTCGGCATGCCCCGCGAACCAAAACCGCAATCAAAAACATTGGCAAGAATATAGGCAAAAATATCATGGACTTCGGACTCTCTGAAACACAAAAACTCTTGCAAGATGGCGTCAGGCGCTTCCTGCAAGATCAAGTCACACTCGATGCACTCAAAAATCAAAAGTCATGGCCGAAAATCCAGCAAGGGTTCGACGCGCTCGGCATGAGCGGCATACTCGTTGCGCAAGAACATGAAGGCTCAGACGCCACCCTTCTCGACGCGGCTCTCGTGCAGGAGACACTCGGTCATTTTGTCGCGCCGGTCAATTTTATGGCCGGGCAGGTGCTCGCGCCAGTCGCGATCCAAGAGGCCGGCAGTCCAGCACAACAGGCCGAATATCTCCCTCAGATCGCTTCAGGCAAAATGCGCGTCAGTGCCGCAATCCAAGCGCTCAGCGGCCAGCGCGGCGCAGCGGCAATCAAACACGATCAAAGTGATGAAGGCGCGCTCTCAGGCAACTTTATGTTTGTCATCGAAAGCAACGCAACACATATTCTCATCGCCGATCAAGCGCGCAACCTCTTCCTCCTGCCCGCAGACCATGCCAAAATCACGCCGCTCAACACGATCGATACAACCCGGCAATTAACCCAGATCAGTCTGAACAGCGCGCCCGCAACAAAACTCGCCGGAGAAAATCGCCCCGGCCAAGTCGCCGCACGCACGCTCGCCGCCGGACGCATCCTGCTCGCCGCCGATATGCTCGGCTGCGCGCAATCCATGCTCGCGCGCGCCGTCAGCTATGCGCTCGAGCGCCAGCAATTTGGCCGCGTCATCGGATCGTTCCAAGCCGTCAAACATCTATGCGCCGAAATGGCCGCGCAACTCGAACCTTGCCGCGCTATGATGTGGTTCGCCGCTCATTGCTTCGATACCCCGTCCGATCAAAAATCCGACAACCCGCAGCTCATGGCCTGCCTCACCAAAGCCCATATCGGCGATGTCGCGCGCTTCGTCGCGCGCACCGCAACCGAAGTCTATGGCGGCATGGGATTCGCCGCCGATTCAGGACTGCATTTTTGGTTCAAACGAATCGGCGCAAGCCGCCAGCTGCTCGGCGCAAGCGAGCGCCTGCGCCAAGAAGCCGCGATCATCCAAAACTGGAGCTCAACAACATGACCGAAGAAGAAGCACTGCGGCGAAAACGCTCAAAATCCATCAGACCGCTCGCCGAAATGACCCCTATGATGCTGCGACATAAAATGAAAGTGCTCTTCGCACTCATTGCGCTGATCGCAGCAGCAGCAGCCTCGCTCGCAATCCCGCTCGCCGTGCGCGAGGTCATCGATGGTGGATTCATCACCAGCAATGACAGCGCGCAGATCGGCTTTGGTGTCTTTGCTGTCTCTGGCGCGCTCGCGCTCTTCCTTGCCCTCTCAAGCGCAACAAGATTTTATTTCGTCACTGTCCTCGGCGAGCGCATCAGCGCTGATCTCAGAACAAAAGTTTTCGGACATATCCTCTCCCTTGAGCCCGGTTTCTTTGAAAAAATCCGCACCGGCGAAGTCATCTCGCGGCTGTCGGCAGACGCTGTGCTCATTCGCACGATCTTAGTCTCGAGCGCATCAATCGCTTTGCGCAACGTCCTGCTGCTCGTCGGTGCCTCCGCCATGTTGATCATCACAAGCCCCTCGTTAAGCGCGCTCGTGCTCATCGTCATCCCGCTTTTGTGCCTGCCGCTGCTCGGCTTCGGTCGACTCGTCCGGCGGCTGTCGCGCAGCGCCCAAGATCGCCTCGCCGATACCGGCGCCATGGCCAGCGAATTGCTCGGCGCAATCCAAACCGTCCAGAGCTTCACCTATGAAAACACCGCGCGCGAGCGCTTCAGCGCCGCCGCCGAGATCGCGTTCCTTTCGGCGCGACGGCGCATCGCTGCGCGCGCTGTGCTCGTGGCACTCGTGATTTCGGTCGTGTTTTTGGCGGTCTTGGCAGTGTTTTATCAGGGCGGACTCGCGCTCATCGCCGGAGACATGACCGCCGGAACATTAAGCCAATTCGTCATCTATGCGATTATGGTCGGCGGCAGCGTCGCAGCACTCGGCGAGGTCTGGGGCGATCTGCAACTCGCCGCCGGAGCCGCCGAACGGCTGTTCGAACTGCTCGCGCAGCGCGCGCGAATCACGAAGCCTGCGCAGCCCGTTGATCTGCCCACGCCCGCGCGCGGCGAAATCGTGTTTGACCATGTCTCCTTCGCCTATCCGACACGGCCCGATATTTATGTCCTCGATGATTTTTCGCTTCATATTCCGGCCGGTCAGATTATGGCTCTGGTCGGACTTTCAGGTGTCGGCAAATCGACGATATTTCATTTAATCAATCGGTTTGATGATCCACAATCGGGGCGCATCACTTTTGACAACATCGATCTGCGCGACGGCGATCTTGATCTGCTGCGGCAGCAAATGGCGAGCGTCTTGCAAGAGCCGATTCTATTTTCAATGAGTATCGCCGACAATATCCTCTATGCGCGCTCCGACGCGAGCGAAGACGAAGTGATCGACGCCGCCAAAAAAGCCGCCGCCCATGATTTCATCATGCAATTGCCGCAAGGCTATGAGACTCTCGCCGGAGAGCGCGGCATCATGCTCTCAGGCGGACAGCGCCAGCGCATCGCGATCGCGCGCGCGCTCTTACGCAACGCGCCAGTGCTGCTGCTCGATGAAGCCACCAGCGCACTCGATTCAGAAAATGAAGACATCGTTCAGCAGGCGCTTGCGGGTCTGTCGAACAAGCACACCGCTTTGATCATCGCCCATCGCTTGACGACCGTCCAGCGCGCCGATAACATCGCTGTCATGGAGGCAGGACGCATCAGCGCCCAAGGCACACACGAAGAGCTGCTCGATAAAAGCGAGCTCTATCGCCGCCTTGCGCGTCAAAGATTCACCGCCGCGCCCGACAAGTCAAAAAACCGCGCTGTCGCGTAATCTTTCGAAAA
Source organism: Alphaproteobacteria bacterium (assembly GCA_965212115.1). Classification (GTDB taxonomy): domain Bacteria; phylum Pseudomonadota; class Alphaproteobacteria; order JAPOUT01; genus CBDBUR01. Next base: position 396,370 of record CBDBUR010000001.1, read on the forward strand.
AAGGAGAAAAAACATGAGCCGTAAAAAAATGATCTGGTACATTGTCGGGCTGATCGGAATCGTCGCGCTGGTTTATATTTTCATCGGTGCCAGACATATCATCCAATCAACCGGCGCGTTCAAAACCTTCACGCCGCATTTTGCCGGAACCTGCCAAAAAATTGACGGCATCATCGGCGCGGAAGATATTACCATTGACAAGCAGGGCATAGCATGGATTTCGGCAACCGATCGGCGCGGCATCTTGGCAGGCAAAAAAGTCCGCGGACAAATCGCGATAATGGATCTGAATAAAAAACTGCCCACCTTGCGCGACATCACTCCCGACAGCCCATCCGACTTTCGCCCGCATGGCATCAGCCTGTTCACCGATCAAGACGGGCAGAGATACCTTTTCGCCGTCAATCATACCAGCGACGGCAAGCACAGCATTGAAAGATTCAAAATCACAGCAGCCGGAAAATTAGAGCATAATGCGCGATTTCAATCGCCCGCTTTGTTTTCGCCCAATGACATCGTTGCAGTGGGCGCAGCGCAATTTTATGCAACCAATGACCTAGGCTCCGACCCCGACGGCTTCACACGCACGCTGGAGATCATCTTCGGGCTTGCTTGGGGCTCGCTCGCTTTCTTTGACGGCCAGCAGGGCAAAATCATCATGGATGATTTGAGCTTCCCCAACGGCATCAACAAAAGCGCGGACGGCAAAACCATCTATATGGCCGAACTCTCCGCGCACCAAGTCCGTGTTTTTGACCGCGACCTAGCAACCAACGCCCTCACTTTGCGCGACACCATCTTTGCAGACAGCGCGATTGACAATCTCGAGCTTGACGCTTCCGGCGATCTGTGGACGGCGGGGCATCCTAAATTTTTCGAATCGATTGAGCATTTCACTGAAGGCGGCATCGCGCCGACACAAGTGCTGCGCATCTCTCCGCGAACCCGCGAGGTGGAGGAAATCTATTATAATGATGGCGAGGCCATCTCGGCGGCAGCAACCGCCGCGCCCTATAAAAATCGCTTTGTGATCGGGCCTGTCCTTGACCCTCACATCCTCATCTGCGATCGGCGGCCCTGAAACGCCGCAATCATATGAACCAAAGACGCCAATGCAAAAATAATCCACGCCATCACGATGCGCGGCTGCAACATCAATAGCTGAAACGGCGCGCCTACCCCAAAAGCTAAATGCGTCTCCATCGCCGCAAAAGCAAATCTATGCCGCGACGCAAAATCCGGATCAAGCACCAGCTCCATCAAATCACGCCGCGAGCGATGGCGCACCACCGCAATATGTGTCCATTCCACAGACTCGGTCATGCCCCACGCCTCAAGATTAAGCGACGACGCCGTCGCTACCCATAACGGATAACCCCCACGAACAAAAAGCGGCCAGATCAAAATATTCGTATATCGCTCTAAAGTCTCAAAAGACGAAAGCTGCCGAACATCCGCGCCTGCAACCGGCAGCGGAAACGCCCGCATCCTAATCAAATGCACCATAAACACCTCACCGCCATCATCAGCAGCCAAAAATCCACGCAGACGCACCCGACGCTCTGCATCTCTGCCCCCCGAATAAAGACGCCCATAAGACACAAGATGCTCGGTGATCTCCGACGGCGAAAGACGCGCCCGCCCAGCGCTATGCCAAAACCAGAACGCCCCATAAACACAGGCCGCGACAAGCCATATCAAAATATATTTCAACATCACAAGACTTTAATGCGGGTCTTATATCCAATGCCAGCCAAAAGTTCCAGATCCCACACAAGCAGGAATGTCAGCTTTAATATCAAGGGATCAGACGGCCTATAAGCCGGGTTCTGTCCCATATTGCTATGGGGATGGCCATTCATCTGGGATGCCTGTTGCCAGACACCTCGTGCGATCTACCCGCGCAGTCTATGCCCAAAGAACAAAACATTCTGTATCATCCGAAAATCACACAAACGCTGCGCCTATTTAATCTTGCTCCCGGTGGGGCTTGCCATGCCGTCGCTGTTACCACCGACGCGGTGCGCTCTTACCGCACCTTTTCACCCTTACCTCTCGCGAGGCGGTATATTTTCTGCGGCGCTTTCCCTCAGGTTGCCCTAGCCGGGCGTTACCCGGCACCGTGTCTTTGCGGAGCCCGGACTTTCCTCCCTGACGAAAAAACTCCCGCCAGAGCGACCATCCGGCCATCTGATCCAGTGATAAATTATAGGAACTCTTTAGCCGCTGTCAATGCGCAGAGCGCCTGCAAAGTGGAATCATCAACCCGACCATCAACCCGCATTGGCCGATAATGCCGCTGAAAAGCGCACACAACATCGGCAGGTGCTGCGCCATCCGTTTGATAACCATAGGCCGAAAATTTCGACAGGAACTCATCAATCGGTTGAATTTCCTCACCCGGCGGCGGCGGCGAAGCCCAAAGCCCGACACCCTCACGAGCCAGACGCTGCCAATCAAATTTTTCGCCCGGATCCTGTTTGCGCGTCGGCGCAACATCGGAATGGCCGAGAACGCGCTCAGGGCGAATAGCATATTTTTCGACCAGCTCAACACATAAAGAGACCACACGCGCCATCTGAGCTTCCGAAAACTCCGGCAGACCAAAATTATGCCCACCATTAGCCAGTTCAATCCCGATGGAGCAAGAATTCAAATCCGTCTTGCCCGCCCAGAAAGCCTCTCCGGCGTGCCAAGCGCGCTTGTCCTCCGGCACGAGCGCATATAAACCGCCCTGCTCATCAATGAGATAATGCGCGCTGACTTTGCTGCGCTCATCGCAGAGGCGGGCGAGCGCGTCATCACAATTTTTCATGCCGGTATAATGCAAGAGCAACATATCAATCTCAGAGCGCCGCTCATCGTAATTCGGTGATATCATATGCTGCGCCCGATCAAACGCTTGCCGCCTTCTCGCTCCACGATCACCAGCGAGCCCAGCAAAACAATCGCGCCGCCAAACAAAAACCGCCAGCTCGCATCATCGCCCCAAACCAAAACGCCAAACATCACGCCAAAAACCGGCGCTAAAAGAGTCAGTGTCGAAATCAAGCCTACCTCATAGCGCTGCAGCAAATAAAACATCCCCGCATGACCAATCAGACTCGCGCCCAAAGCCGTATAAAGCACACCACCCCAAGCCATCCAACTCGCATTGAACATCGTCTCCCATTGATCGGTCTCAAACAGCGCCGACATGATAAATAGCGGCGGCCAAGATAAAAGCGCAATCCACGCCTGCAACTCAAAAGTCCGAATGTCGTGCATCCGACGCATCACAATCATGCCCGTCGAGCCAATCAAAGCCGCTAGAATGACAAGCAGCAAACCATCAATATAAACAAAAACCACTGGATCAAAACCGATAATCATCACGCCGATAAACGACATCGCAAGCGCCGTGATACGACGCAAGCCAATGCGCTCGCCGAGCACAAGAACCGAAAGCCCCGTCGCAAAAGGCGCTCCCAACTGCACCACAATCGCAACCGCTGAAACACTCCCTGATAAAGCCAGTCCCGCATAAAATAACGCAAAATGCAGCGAGCCCATCGTCACCGCAATGAACGCAATCTGTTTCATCTGCCCTGTATGAATACGCAAAAATGGCAGCAGCACTGTCCCCAGCAGCACATAGCGCAGCCCCGTAAACAAAAGCGGCGGAAACTCAATCACACCCGCCTTGCCCGCTACAAAGGTGAAACCCCAAATCAGGCAGATAAAAACCAAAAAGGCTAAATGTTGCGGCGCCATGTTCATAAAATATGTCCTACGCCCTCACACGCCAAAGAGCAAATCATCCGCGAAGAAGTCGGCGGCGACGCGCTTTCTCGCGCTCGACAATCACCACCACGCCTATCAGAATCACAAGACCGCCAAAAACCATCTGCGGCGTCAAAGAATCACCGCGCAATCCCACGCCAAACATAACCCCAAAAACCGGCACCAGTGAAATCAATGTCGCAAGCAGAGAAACCTCATAATGCTGCAGCAAATAATAAAATATCCCAACCGCTAAAAGATTCGCAACCAACGCCCCATAAGCGACACCCCCCCATGCCGCCCAGCTCGCATCGGCCATCATCTCGATCTGGCCGCTTTCAAAAATCAAAGTGCCCAACAGCGCAACCGGAAAAGACAGCAAAGCCATCCACGCCATCAGATCAAAAACACTCACATCGCGCAGATGCCGCATTAAAATCGTGCCGACAGCGCCGATCAGCGCTGAACCTAAAATCAACATGACGCCGCTACTATATTCAAACGCCGACGGATCAAAACTCAGCGCCACCAGCCCAATCACACAAAACATAAAACCCGTGCTGCGACGCCAGCCAATGCGCTCACCGAGAAAAATGATCGCAAGAAATGTCGTCAACGGCACTTCCATCTGCGCCGCAATCGCAATCAGCGACACATTTTCCGACAAAGCCAGTCCCGCATAAAAAAATAAAATATAAAGCACACCGGTCGTCAGCGCTGTGGCGACGAGCAAAACCATCTGTCCCTGATGCCAGCGAACAAACGGAAACATCGCCAACGCGAGCAGCCCATAGCGCAAAGCCGTGAACAAAAGCGGCGAAAACTCATCCGCGCCCGCTTTGGCCGCGATAAACGCAAAACCCCAAATCACACAACAAAAAATAATCAGCGCCAAATCGCGCGGATGCATATTCATCGTCAAAACCTCTTATAGACGCTTTCTATTTTTCGGCTGTCCATATCATGGGCCATATCATCAGGGCTTTCCTGATCGGAGACCTCGTCCAAGCGAGTCTTCTCGCGCTCAATGATCACGATCGTGCCCGCCAAAACCGTGATGCCGCCCCAAATCATTTGCTGCGTGATCTCGTCGCCATAGACCGTCACGCCAAACACAACTCCAAAAACCGGCACCAGCGAAATAATCGTGACCAGCAGCGACACATCATAGCGATACAGAAGGTAATAAAATATCCTTACCCCCAGCAGATGAGCAATGAAAACGCCATAACCAACACCGCCCCATGCGATCCAACTCGCATCGGTGAGAGTGTCTATCTGATCGCTTTCAAATATCAAAGTGCCCACAAGCAAAACCGGCAAAGATATCAAAGCCGTCCAGCCAAGCAGATTAAAAATATCCACATCGCTCAAGCTGCGCATGAAAATCGTGCCCGCACTAGCGATCAAAGCCGAAACCAGAACAAGAACCATGCCATCGCTATATTCCAAAGCCGACGGGTCAAAACTCAACACGATCAGACCAACAACACAAAGCGCCAAACCCACTCCACGCCGCCAGCCAATATGCTCGCCGAGAAAAATCATCGCCAGCAAGGTCGTGAACGGAATCTCCATCTGAGTCGCGATCGCCACCAGCGACACATTGCCCGACAACGCAAATCCCGAAAAGAAAACCGCTACATATAATCCGCCGGTCGTCAGCGCAGTCGCAAAAATCATGCCCATCTGCCCCTTCTGCCAGCGAATGAATCCAGACAGCAGCGCAAGCATGAAAGAATAATGCACCACAGTAAACAAAAACGGAGGAATCTCGTCCAACACCCTCTTTTCGGTCACAAAGGTGAAGCCCCAAATTACGCAGCATAAAAGAATGAGCGCTAAATCGCGCGGGCGCATATTCATTGTTGATCCTCTCCGCCAGTTTGATAAGGTGTCTATTTCTTACCACCAAAACCGCTTGCAAATCTGCTATAGTCGCTCCGGTGAAGGAAGAGGATTATGGATTTTGACCTGCGCGAAGAGCATAAAATGCTCAAAGACCTCGTCGGCCGCTTCGTGCACGACGAATTGCAGCCGCTTGAACCCGCCATCTTGGCGCACGAGGCCAAAGGCCAAGCGCGCGCCCTCACCGATGAAGAGCGCGCCGCGATCTGTTGAAACTCAAAAGATAGAAAGGAAATTATCATGACAAAAACTTACGGGGATGTATCCTTATCGCTCGACGGCCATGTCGCTTTGGTTGAGATCAACCGCCCGCCGCATAATTTTTTTGATGAAACCTTGATCGGCAATCTCGCACAGGTCTTTGAGGAGATGGATCACAACAATGATTGCCGCGCTCTCGTGCTCGCCTCTGAAGGAAAATCTTTCTGCGCGGGCGCCAATTTTGCCAATAGGCCCGAAGGCCAAATTGATCCGCCCACAATCAATGTCCATCCGCTCTACGCCAATGCGGCACGCTTGTTTGCCTGCCATAAGCCAGTCGTCGCCGCCGTGCAGGGCGCTGCAATCGGCGGCGGATTAGGCGTCGCGCTCGTCGCCGACTTCCGCGTCGTGAGCCCCGAAACTCGCTTCGCCGCGAATTTTGTCAAGCTGGGCTTCCATCCGGGCTTCGGCCTGACTTACACTCTGCCGCGCTTGATCGGCGAACAAAAAGCGCTCTGGATGTTTATGACCGGTCGGCGCATCGGCGGCGAAGAGGCGCTCGCGCTCGGACTCGCCGACCTGCTCGCCGACAAAGACAATCTCCGACAAACCGCCTTAGACCTCGCCAAAGAAATCGCCGCCAACGCGCCGCTCGCGGTGCAGAGCACACGCGCCACTCTGCGCGGCGAGCTCAAAGGCATCGATCTCGTCTCAGCCATGCGCCGCTTCACCGATCACGAAGCGGGCGAACAAAGTCGCCTCTTTGGAACAAAAGACCACAAAGAAGGCATCGCCGCCGTCGCCGAGCGCCGCGATGGAAACTTCTCAGGCCAATAACCTGATGAACAAAAAACCAAACAAAAAACTTGGCTGGGGCGGCAGGGATCGAACCTGCGATCACGGGATCAAAACCCGCTGCCTTACCACTTGGCCACGCCCCAATCCAGAATCACTCTAGCGCATCTTTCAAAAACTAGGCGAATCCTTCATAACTCCCGCTCTCCAAACCATTATCAATCATTCAGTTGACACTTTCACACATTCTAGCTATATTATTCTTCTGTTTATCTAGAATTAAATGTGAGAGAAAAACAAATGAGAATTTATACATTAAGCGTGATAGCTTTTAGTCTTATTATCTGCACTGGAATATCAGCCCAAGCAGAGGAGTATCTAGGTAATTTCTCTAATAACCCATATGCTTCAGATTCTACGTCTAATCCTTACGGAACCTATGGCAACCCATATTCCTCAAAAAGTATCAACAATCAATACGGAACTTATGGCAATCCATACAGCTCTAAGAGCGCGACAAACCCTTACGCAACACAGGCCCCTCGCCTCTATGATCAACAGGGAAATTATCGGGGAAAATTGAGCAATAATCCTTATGACCCAGATTCAATTTCCAATCCTTATGGAAAATATGGCAATCCATACTCCTCAGAAAGCATTAACAACCCTTACGGAGCGGGCAACCCATACTCTTCTGACAGCCCCAACAATCCTAATGGAACAGGCGGCTGGATTATTATCGGAGATTAATTTATGGCGCTGTTTAATGTAACTGAAGTCGTTGATGGTGATACATTCGTTGTTTCACCGGGTTGGCAAGTGAACACCAAAAAAGGTGACCGTGTCCGCATCGCTGACTTTAACGCCCCCGAACTTCGCCAGCATGGGGGAGATGTTGCTCATAAAAAATTGCAGAATTTGATTCTAAGACAAGACGTTGAATTATATACACGAGCGATAGATACATATGGTCGTCTTGTTGCTGTTGTCCATTTGAATGGTCAGAATATAACTCAATATTTGAATGTTCAGAATATAGCTCAACATCAATAAATCCATATTTGTGGAGGGGAATGTATGGTAAAAAATTTCGCGCCAACTCCTGCATTTGATACTCTTAAATTTGTTGAAGAGCTTACAAGTAAAGATGTAGACCCTAAACACGCGCAAGCAATAGCCGATTCACTCAACAAAATTCTTTTAGATATATTAGAAACAGCCACAGACAGGTATGTTATTGAACAGCGGCTTAAGAAATTAGAAGAGAAATGGTGGGAGAAGCCCATTTTTATTGCTATAATCTCAAGTGTGGTGGGCGCAATCGTGAGCGCACTAGCTATCAACGTGCTGTAGCTAAATTTCTCTTTTTTGTGTAATCACCTTTGTAATCACCTTATTGTACAAAATCGTTTAGGTTGAGCTTCAGCCGGAGTGTGGCGCAGCCTGGTAGCGCACCTCGTTCGGGACGAGGGGGTCGCAGGTTCAAATCCTGCCACTCCGACCATGATCTTATGTTTTGCTTTCCTGATCGGATTTTGCTACAAATCCCCTGACCAAAGAGGCTAAAACATGACTTGTGAAACAAAGGGGTGCGGCATAAAAGATACCCAAGCGCGCTACATCGATGACTGGCTTAAACTCCACGAAGAACAAACCGCTTCGGTGAGTGCTCACTGGGGCTTCAGAAAAAGACGCGAGCATAAATTTTATAGCTCCCAAGTCGGCATCAAAATGATGGATGCCGTCTATCTCGCCGAGGCGCTGCAAATCCTAAAACCCCAAAAAATTTTTGAAGTCGGCTCATTCATCGGATTTTCAACACGCTGGATACTCGACAAAACTCAAGATTGGTCAGCCCATGTCACTTCTGTCGACCCCAATGTCGGTTATCATTATGGCCTATTTCCATGTCCGCACGACCACCTCAAAAAATTTAACAAAAAACACGCACAACGCATGACTATAATTGCCGCGTTTTTATCCATGCCTTACCCGGGCTTCCCCGACACCCCAGTGATTACAGAACCTTTCGATGAATATGATTTTGCTTTCATTGACGGTGATCATGCTTTTGAATCAGCTTTGCTCAATTGCGCTCTCGCCGCGCGCATGATGCCGCAAGGCGGCACGATCATAGCTCATGATGCCATAAGCTGCCCCGAAGTCGCGCCTGCGCTCGAAACGCTTGCAACGGCATCGCCCGAAATTGACTACCTCATTGCAGGAACGAGCTTGTATGAAAATCAATCCCGCTTAAGCCCTCTATTATTAAAAGCGCTATCAACGATGCAGCCACATCCGCCATTAACTTTGTCGAGGCGAAAATGGAAGCGTTATCGCGCCGAGCGCCGCCGCTATCAAAAAGCCCCTGTTTCTTGGGCATGCGATGGTCTCGGAATCATCAAAGTGCGCAACGGACAAAAACTCGATCAACTTGATCTCGAAAGCCTTTTGGCCAAAAAAGATGCGATGCTGCCCAAAAAAAAAGCAATTGTCGCACAGCGCGCCTTGCCTGCTGATAACCTCGCAAGCTTTTTATCTGAGGGAGAAATCAGATCATGAGCATTGAACAAAACAAGGAAAACGAGTATTCAAACTCAAAAAAACAGTGGGACATGAACGATCCCCAAACGCGCCATATCAACGATTATTACTTCCTCCAAGGAGAATATTTCACCAGCTTGCTCGCACACTACAAAGACAAAAACCCCCATGAAGTCAGAAAACACGCTTGGGAAGGCGCGATCAAATTAATGGATTCTGTTTTTATCGCCGAGGCGCTGCAAATGCTCAGGCCCAAAAATATCCTTGAGATCGGATCGTTTATAGGCTTTTCAACACGCTGGATGCTCGATAAAACCGAAACATGGTCAGCTCATGTGACGGCGGTCGACCCCAATATCCCACATCGCATATTTGAAAATCCGCGCAGCCACTTGCTCACATTTTGCCGCAAGCACAAACAGCGCCTCAAAACGATTGAGGCCTACCTATCTCGAGGCTATCGCTGGGCGCCTAAAGTACCGGTGATCACTCAGCCCTTTGGTCAGTTTGATTTTGCATTCATCGATGGAGATCATTCTTTTTTGTCAACCTTGCGCAACGTCGCTTTGGTAGCGCGTATGATGCCCCAAGGCGGGCTCATCATCGTCCATGACGCAATCAGCTGGCCGGCTGTCGCAGCCGCGATCGAAATTTTGGCCAACGCTTCGCCCGAAATCGACTATCGCATAATCGGGTCGAATGTGCGTAAAAGTCAAATCCGCCTCAAGCCTTTATCATCGGAAGTAGCAGCAAAAATATGGCCGCGCGCACCGCTCACTCTATCCATCCGGAAATGGAACCATTATCGCATCGCGCGGCGGCGCTATCAAACTCCCTCTGTCTACCTAGCCTGCGACGGCCTCGGCATCATCAAAGTGCGACACGGACAAAAACTCGATGAGATCAACCTGGCAAGCCTCTTACCCAGAAGGAAAGAAATGATCGCTCAAAAAGACAAGATCATCCAACAGCGCTGCCTGCCAAATGATGATCTCGCAAGTTTTTTATCCGCGCAAGAATTCCAAAATGACTCTTGAGCAGGGTTTTGCCGAGATCGTCTCACACCCGATCCCTTTGACGCTCTTGGCAGTTTGCGTTCTGCTCGCCGCGCTGTGGCATTGGATCAATAAAAATAAATCGCACGAGAAACATCTTGAGCGATGCGTCGAAAGCTACCAGAAAATCTTTGAGGCTTACAGCGCAATCGTCCAAAATGGCTATGTCCGCAAAGCCGACTGGGAAAACATCAAAGAAGCCCATTGGATTGCCAATACCTTCCTGCCAAAAAACATCTCAAAATTCACAAAAGAATGGGCGCAGAAATCAACCGACGCCTACTTTCTTCACCAGAGAATCGGGCGCTTTGGACATGTCGGCATGACACACATAAAAATAGCGCGCATGAAAATCGAACTCGAAGAGCCCATCAAAGATGAATCAAAAGACGAAAACGCCATCATCGTTGAGCTCAAAGGCAAAGACCCAACGCCGATCTATCGCAAATATCTGCCGATATTATGAAGCTTTATTTTATCTTGCGCACATCCATCTGTGTGCCCGCAATGCGCCGCCATTGATTCTTGCGCGTGATCCGCCCAACAAAAACTTCATAAGTCCCCAAATGATCGTCTTTCGTGAAATCCGTCGGCGCTGATTTGATGTCCGGATCGCTCCAAACCGGCATATCCTCAAGAGTTCGCGCAAGCTTGCGCTGCGTCAGATCCGGGCCGGCCGCCTCAAGCGCGACGGCAAAAAAACGCATGTTGACATAACCCGCCAGCGCTTGAAGGTTGGGCTCTTTGCTAAAGCGCTCCTTATAACGGCGATACCAAACCCGAATGCCAGAAACTCGCGAATCAAGATAAGGCACATCAAGCGCACTCACGCCATAAATGCCGTGAACCGCCTTGCCGCCTAAAGTCGCAGTCTCAGGCGTATAGCAAGCCTGCGTGCAGGCCATCAGCACATCCCAGCCGAGCGCCTGAACCGCTTTGGCAACCCCAACCGTCTCACGGATCGCCGTGCCCATCGCGATCACATCAGCGCCATCGGCGCGCATACGCGCCACTTGCGTCGAGAAATCAGTCGCGCCTCTCTTGTAGCTCGTCACCGAAACCGGCGCGAGACCGCGCGCCTTCAACATCGCCACCGTTCCTTTATAAACTTCAGTGCCGAAGTCATCATCCTGATAGATGATGCCCACCTTGTCGACCTTATGCTTGGCCATCACATAACGCAGCACAGCGCCGATCGTGTCGTAATAAGGCGTGAACGTGCTGAACTTGAGCAGATGAAGCGGCTCAAAAACTCTGCGCGCCGCCGAAAAAGGAAACACATGAAGCACACCACGACGCAAAACTAAAGGCATCGAAGCCAATGAAGTCGGCGAGCCCAATGGCGAAACCATCGCAAAAATGCGATCGCGTTCAAGCAGCTTGCGCGTCGCGAGCACCGCCTTGCGCGGATCATAGCCATTATCCTCGACAACTAGACGCAGCCGACGACCATGCACACCGCCTTTGGCGTTGATCTCCTCGATGCCCATGATCAAGCCATTGCGGACACCATCACCCCACGCAACCAGCGGGCCGGAGAGGTCTTGGTGAGTGCCGATGACGATCTCGGTCGCACTGACGCCGCGCACACCTTCGGGATCGTTCTCACCGCACGCAGCTATCAATAAGACCAGCGCGGCTAACACTAAATGTTTGATTATTTTGCTTTTCATTATCACTCCTTTTTATAAAAAATTATGGGGCTCATGTCCAATTTTGTTATCGCCGCAATCGACGTTTTTTGGACTTTGCGGTGAGGGGGGAGGTCATTTGCTCATAGAGGCCAAAGAGATATTCCACGCGCTCATGTTCGGACTTAAAAGGCGTTCGGCGGTAGAGGCGGTCAACAGCGCGATCCAGCTCTATATGGGCTTTACGCAGATTGGATGTCATTCCCTCAGGATCATATTGAGTAGCAAGGTTTGCCTCTTTATCTAGGGCACGGGCATCGAGCACAGCCTGCGCCTTTTTGCTGATAGTAGCTTTTTGCCTTTCTGTCATATTGGGCATCGGGAAAGTGTTATAGACCATGCCGATGGAATAGCGATAGCGACTTTCCAGCCGTCCGCCTATGTTGCGCAACCATGCCATGTGCATGGATGAGGTTAAAATTCCGAATTGCCATAAACTAGCATTCATAAGAATTTTTGCGGCATTACTTGGGACAATGGGGGGGCTCAACCACCCGATTGGCAGGTAATCTCGCCGTTCGGAGCTTGTTTCTGGCAAAATTAAAAAAGGTTTGTCGGGAATAACATTTACATGATAGCGAATCGGTGTTTTTGCTATTTCCTGAGTAGGCTTGCTGTCGCTTTTTTCACGATATTCCCGCACAGCTTTAATTCGCTTTTTGACTTCCGGCAGTTCTTCCAATTCTGCAGATAAAGCATTATGTAAAGCAAGAATCCAGCGCTTGCCCCCTTGCAAATATTCTTTTGCCCCAATATATGGCTGTAAAAACTTTTCTGCTTTTGGCTCTAACAAAAGAAAATCTTGCTTTTCCTTTTCGGTGAAAATGTAGTGTCCGCCATCAATTGGCTTGGAACCAATAATCAGTTTTGGCAGACCATTGATGGGCTTTCCTCGACTTTCTACCACCAAATGCGGATCAGACAATCTCTCAGCACCAAATAAATAAGGAGATAGCGCCACATGGTGACTTTCTTCCGGATCTCCTTTAATGTCTGGATAAGAAAATAAACGCTTTTCTTTTGGTGTCATATCATGCTGCGTCAAGCCAATGATGACCACATGCACATGAGCTTTACCCCGTGCCTCCGACCCCCAAGCAAAAGAGCGATGAGCAAAAGCTATCTCTAGCTTGCACCGGTCAAATAAGAGCGGCCAGATTTGTGCAACTTGCTCTCCTTGCGTGATGGAATTGATGCCCACAAAAGCGATTTTCGCTTGATTCTTTTGGACATATTCGCCAGCCTTCAAAAACCACGCTGTCACATAATCAAGCGTACCGCCTGAACCGCCGAGAGCGGCAATCCGATGTATTTGTGCCCGTTGTTTTTTAGTTTGAAGCTTTGCGCCACCAAAAGGTGGATTGCCGAAAACATAATCACATTGCGCCGCAGGCAGATGAGTATTCCAGTCTATTTCTAGCGCATCGGTATGGCGAATATGGGGAGAATTTTTGAGCGGTATGCGAGCAAAAGCCTGCCCAAAGGCGAGGCTTAATTCGTTATTCATAATGTGATCCATCATCCACAAAGCGGTTTCTGCAATGCGACAGGCAAACTCGCCCAGCTCTATGCCGTAAAACTGATCAACATCAATTTGAGAAAGAGCCTCAACATCAAGCTCAAGCTGACCTGTGGGATAAAGCGCCCTCAAAACCTCAATTTCCAGCCGCCGCAATTCGCGGTAAGCGATGATCAAAAAGTCGCCGCAGCCGCAGGCCGGATCAAAGAAAACTAGACCGCCCAGTTTCTCCTGAAATGCTTGCAATCTTATCTCGCGCTCAGTTTTGCGCTTCTTTATCTGCTCAAATTCGGCCCGCAGCTCATCCATGAAAAGCGGCTCTATGACTTTCAAAATGTTTTTCTCGCTCGTGTAATGCGCTCCGTGCTGGCGGCGCTCTTGGGCTGTCATCACGCTTTGAAACAGCGAGCCAAATATGGCTGGCGAAATCTTTGACCAATCAAACTGACACGCCTCAATCAGACTGCGCCGCATGGCTGAATTCAAAGCCGGAATCCTTAATGAACCTTTGAATAAATCTCCATTGACATAAGGGAATTGATTTAAATCTTCATCTAGATTTTCCTGCCGCTTATCCTCCAGCGTATCCAAAACCTCAAATAATTGAATGAATTTTGCGCCGAGATCAGAGCCGTCTTCCTGTGTGCGGTTTTCAAGATATTCCAAAAAAATATCGCGCTCAAATATGCCCGTATCATCGGCAAACAAACAGAACACCAATCGCACTAAAAACCGCTCTAAATCATGGCCTTGATAGCCTGCATTTTTTAGCTCATCATGGACCCGCCCCATAAGCTCGGACGCTTTGATATTGACAGGGGCCTGATCGCGGAACTGCCGCTTTTCCACCCCAACCATAAAACCAAATTTCTCAACGTGCTTATGCAAATCAGCAAGCGAGAAAGAAAGCTCCGTTCTTTTATCTAGATCGTAAAGGATGAATTTTTGAAAGTCGCTGACGAGAATATAGCGCGGATGTTCCTCATCTTTCAGTTTGTCGCAGTAATCTTGTGCCTGCTTGCGCGCCTTTTCAAGACTATGGCCTGCGCTTTTCTGTTCCACCAACAGAACGCTCGGCCAAAACAGATCTATATATCCTTTGTGATTATTAAGCTTTTGAACTTGTTTCTCAAAAAGCGCTACGCGACGCCTTTGAAGGCCGAAAACATTAAAAAAATCATTATAAAAACTCTGCGTTTCGCCTTTCTCATAGCTCGCATCTTTCCATTCTTCGGAAAATCTGCCCGCGCGGGCGCGTATCTCATTCCAACTCAGCCGCATGATCGCATAACCTAATACATCTCATCGATCAGTCTGCGATATTTTTCGCTGACAAAGCCGCGCTTGAGCTTGCCCGTCGCTGTGATTTCGTCGTCGTCGGGCAGAATAAGGCGATCAATCAGACGAAATGCCTTGATCTGCTCAACGCGCGCAAAATCTCGATTGACACGATCAATCTCGCTTTGAATCAGCTTGACAACCTCCTCGGCCACACACAGGCTCGCAAAATCCGAGAACGGCACACGCTCATCCTGCGCGAATTTCGCAACATTATCCTGATCGATCATAACCAGCGCGCTCAGAAACTTCCGCTGGTCGCCGATCACAACCGCATCTTGAATATAAGGACTGAATTTCAGCGCATTTTCAATCTCAGACGGCGTGATGTTCTTGCCGCCCGCCGTGATGATGATGTCCTTCTTACGACCGGTGATCTTGACCCAGCCTTCATTGTCGATGAAGCCAATGTCGCCGGTATGCAGCCAGCCCTCAATGATCGTCTCAGATGTCTTTTCCGGCTTGCGCCAATAACCCTTAAAAACATGAGGCCCTTTAAGTAGAATTTCGCCATCAGGCGCAAGTTTGAGCTCAGTGTTCGCAGTAGCCTTGCCCACCGTCCCATATTTATAACTGCCCCACGGCAAAGGCAGAGTCGCTATGCCACAATTTTCGGTCTGGCCATAGCCTTCGGCCATGTAAAAGCCGAGCGCATAATACCACGTGATCAAATCCGGTGAGACCGGCGCCGCTCCTGATAAAACCCAGCGACAATCGCCGATGCCCAGCATCCGCTTGATGTTGGCAAAAACTAAAAAATCAGCCAGCCAAAATAATCCCTTGAGCAAAAACGAAACCTCTTCGCCCTCAATGCGCGCGCGCGCATATCTCGCGCCGACCTTCATCGCGAGAGCATACGCTAGACGCTCAAACGCGGTCGCGTCTTTGAGCATGATCGCCGTCGCCGAATAAAACTTCTCCCAAATGCGTGGCACCGCAAAAAAAGCCGTCGGTGACACTTCACGCAAATTGTCCAGCGCTGAATCAATGTCTTCGGCAAAATAAACAATATGGCCAGTCAACAATTGCGTGAATGTCGTGAATGTCCGCTCGGCAATATGACACAGAGGCAGAAAAGCCAAAGTCCGATCCTGCGACGTGTAAGGCAAAATATCCCTATTGTTGCGAAGCTGAAACATGATGTTCCCATGTGTGATCATCGCGCCTTTCGGCGGGCCGGTCGTGCCCGACGTGTAAACAAGAATGGCAATGTCCTCAGGCTTGGTCCGCGCGACGCGCGCGCGAAATAGATCGGGTTGGCGTTGCGCCTCCTGCTTGCCAAGATCAAGAAAAGACGCAAAGCTCATGACCATCGGATCATCAAGCTTATGCAAACCCTCCATATCAAAAACAATGATCTTCTCAACCGACACAAGCCGATCACGAACTTCAAGCACTTTATCAAGCTGCTCATCATTTTCAGCAAAATAAAATCGCGCCGCGCAATCATTGACGATATATTCAACCTGCTTGGGCGCGTCGGTCGGATAGATGCCGAATGAAATCGCGCCGACGCCCATCGCGCCTAAATCGGCAAACAGCCATTCGGGACAAACCTCCGAAGTGATCGCTACACGCTCTCCTGCTTGAAGCCCCAGCCTCAACAGAGCCAAACCCACCCATTCGGCGTTTTGCCGGTAATCAGCCCAGCTCAAAGACTGCCAAATGCCATAATTTTTGTGCCGCAGCGCAATCTGCCCCCCCAAACGCTCTGCGCGGTCAAGCAGCAATTTCGGCACCGTATCACAGGCCGCAGGCAGATCCATTTTGACGCCTTCGTTAGCCATCTTATCCCCAAGACTTCCTTCGCTTCCAACGCTTTTCGTCACGCTGCTGCCGACCGGTCAGGCCAAGATAAAACTCCTTGATATCATCATTTTCCATCAGCGCCTCACACCTATCATCTAACACGATGCGGCCGTTTTCAAGAACATAGCCATATTCAGCAATTTTGAGCGCCATGCGCGCATTCTGCTCAACGAGCAAAATCGTTGTCCCCTCCTCCTCATTGATGCGGCGGATGATCTCAAAAATCTCCTGCACCAGACGCGGCGACAAACCCAGCGAAGGCTCATCAAGCAAAAGCAGTTTCGGACGACACATCAATGCGCGCCCGATCGCCAACATCTGCTGCTCGCCGCCAGATAACTGCCCTGCCGACTGCTTATGCCGCTCGCGCAAAATCGGAAAATAATCATAAACCCGCGCGAGATCACCGGCAGCCTTGCGACCGCGCGCCGCGCGAATGTAAGCGCCCATCGCAAGATTGTCGGCAATCGATAAAAACGGAAACACTTCGCGACCCTCCGGCACATGAGCAATCCCAGCGCGAACAATCCGCGAAGGATCATCTCCGGCAATCGCCGCGCCTTCAAAAACGATCTCGCCCTTTTGCGGCTCGATGATGCCCGATATCGTGCGCAAAATCGTCGATTTACCTGCACCATTCGCGCCGAGAATGGTCGCGATCTTGCCCTCTTCAATCTCAAAGCTGATGCCGCGCACGGCCATCACCGGACCGTAGAATGTCTCAACATTACGCAAGGATAAAAGACTCATGCGACATCCCCCAAATAAGCGCGCACAACTTCGGGATGCCCCTGCACTTGATCCGAGGTGCCGCTTGCAATCACCCGGCCCCGATTGACCGCCAAAACACGATCGGAAACCGAATGAACAAGACTCATATCATGCTCAATAATCACAACGGTCATGTTCAAAAGATCACGAATGTCTCTGATCCAAAACGACATATCCAAAGTCTCTTCCGGGTTGAGCCCCGATGAAGGCTCATCAAGCAAGATCAATTCCGGCTGTGCCGCAAGCGCGCGGCCAAGCTCAACCACTTTGCGCACCCCATAAGGTAATTCCGCAATGCGCTTGTCGCGCCAAGAGGCCAGTTTGAGAAAATCAATCACAGTTTCAACTTGCTCGCGGTGCGCCTTTTCCTCGCGGCGCTGCGCGGGCGTAAAAAGGCAGCGCTGCAATAAATTCGTGCGGCTATGAATATGGCGGCCCAACAAGATATTATCCAACACGCTCGCGCCTTCAAACAGCTCGATGTTCTGAAAAGTGCGCGCAATGCCCAGCCTCGCTATATCATGAGGCGCATAATCGGCAATGTCAGCGTCGTTGAAAAAAATCGCGCCGTCGCTCGAATCATAAATCCGGCTGATGAGATTAAATATCGTCGATTTGCCCGCGCCATTCGGCCCGATGATCGTGAAAATCTCTCTCTTTTGCACCTCAAAGCTCACCTGATCGAGCGCGCGGACGCCGCCAAAATTCATTGAGATGTTTTCCGCGCGCAAATAACTCATCGGTTGCGCTCACTGGCCATGTAGCTACGCTGCTGCGTGAAACTCCCTTTGCGATAAAGCGGAAAAAGATCAAAATAAGACTTGATCTTCAGCCAGCGGCCATAAATACCCATCGGCTCGAACAGCACAAATAAAATAATCACCATGCCGAACATCATCGCCTCAAGACCCGATTGCGACGCCAGCGCGCTCGGCAGCACCTCGCGCAGCGAGGCCAATAGCTGCGGCAGAATAACAATGAAAATCGAGCCAAAAACCGCGCCATGCAATGACGTCAAACCCCCAATCACGATGACGATCAATAAATTGATCGATAAAAAAATCGTAAAAGCTTCCGGCGTGATCGTCGATAAAATATGGCCGTAAAGCGCGCCCGCTAACCCCGCCATCGCCGCCGAAACCGCAAACGCCATCGTCTTGACCCGCGCGAGACTCACACCCATGCTCTGTGCGGCGATCTCGGAATCGCGCACCGCAGCAAAGGCGCGGCCAGTTGACGTCCGCAACAAGTTCAACGCCACCAAAAGGCACAGCGCAAAAATAAACAGCGACAAATAATAAAACGAAGTGTCGCTTTCAAAACGCCAGCGCCAAAAAGGCAAAACAATCTCAGGAAAATCGAGAAACAAACCATGATTGCCGCCTGTCACACCCTCCCAGCGCGCGAGCACCTCTTCAACGATGAACGCAAAGGCATAGGTCGCAAAAGCGAGATAAACACCCTTCACACGCAAAGCCGGTAGCCCGACAATCACGCCGAGCGCCGCCGATAGCGCCGCCGCCGCCGGAAGCGAAACCAAAAGTCCTAAACCTTCATTCTGCAACAAAGCGTGGGTATAAGCGCCCGACGCCATAAAAGCCGCATGGCCAAGAGAAATCTGCCCCGTCCAGCCCGAAAGCAAAACTAAGCCAACCCCGGCAATCGCATAGACAAGAACAAAAATCGACTGGCCAAGAATATAATCATCGACCGCCAGCGGCAGCGATAAAAGCGCAACCCCCAGCAAACCATGCCAAAATACACCGCCACCGCCCTCGCCCGCCTGATCGCGCCGCAGCAGCAGCGCGCCAAAGCCGATCGCATAAATAACCGCCGACATCAACATCAAATTGCGCGGCAAAAACAACCCTCCCGCCGCAAGCCACAAAATATAAATCCCCAGACCAGCAAAAAATAAACGCTCGCCGCCAAATGGAAATAAACGAAGATCCTGTCGATAATCTGTCTTCAAAAAAATGCGCATAACGAACTCAAACCTTTTTCGCAGCCAACTTGCCGAAAATGCCCTCCGGTCGTACGACCAAAACGACCAGCAGCAAAACATAGGCCGCAATATCCTTAAAACCCTCCGGCAAATAAAAACCCGCGAACGCCTCGCTCATGCCGATAATCAATCCGCCGACCACAGCGCCAGGTAGCGAGCCAAACCCTCCAACCACAGCAGCCGCAAAAGACTTAAAAACAAGAAACCCCATCCCAGTATGAACAAAAGCGATCGGCGCAAGCAGCAATCCCGCAACGCCCGCCGTCGCCGCCGACAGCCCCCAGATCAAAGTGAAAATCCGCCGCACCGGAATGCCCATATAATAAGCCGCAATCTGATTCTCACTGACCGCCTGCATCGCAATGCCTAAACGGGTGCGCGAGAAAAAAACATAAAGCGCAATACACATCAATATCGTGATCAAAATCACCGCCGCATGATCCTGACTGATCACCGCCGGACCCAAGCGAAGCGTCTGATCGGCGAAAGGCGTCGCAATCGTATACGTATCCGTGCCCCAGCCCGGCACCATGCTCACGCCCGCACGCACAATCAAACCCAACCCGATCGTCGCCATGACAATCGCAAAGGCTGGCTCGCCGACCAAAGGACGAATCACAACACGCTCGGCGACAATGCCAATCAAAGCCGCTGCCCCCGCCGCCGAAAGCGCTCCCAGCCACCATGGCAGACCAAAAATCCCAATCGCCGTATAGGCAAAAAACGCCCCAAGCATCAACAGCTCACCCTGCGCAAAATTGATCGTCTCGGTAGCCTTGTAAATTAGGACAAGCCCCAGCGCCACAAGCGCATAAATACACCCAACCGCCACCCCACTGACAACCTGCTGAACATAAAGCGCAAAATCCGTGCCATCCATGACGCCCACAAGCGTCAGAACGAAAGGTGCCGTCATGGCACCCACCGCCGTCGCGACCCCCGCAAGCCAAATCAAAGCAAATAAGCGCGAGCGCCAATCCGTATGCGCGCCGAGTAAAATGTTCCAGTTCATAGATGCCCTCCCCCTGCTTTAGTGATAATATATACCAAACTTTAGGAGCAAATAGATGGCCGTCAAAATCCCCTTTATCCGCGAAATGGAGGTCGAACATGGTGCCTGTGCGCAACTTTCGCCCCTGATCCGGCGCGTCGTCGCGCCGAACCCGGGGCCGTTCACCTTTAAGGGGACAAATACCTATATCATCGGCGCGCACGACGAGGTCGCTGTGATCGACCCCGGCCCTCTGCTCGCAGAGCATGTCGACGCCCTGCTGCGCGCGATCGGCGACGCGCGGGTCAGTCATATTTTGATTACCCACACGCATAATGATCATTCTCCGGCGGCTGCGCCGCTCAAAGAAAAAACCGGCGCGGCGACCTATGCTTTCGGCCCGCACGGATCAGGTCGAGCGCAAGCAGGCCCGGCGCTCGAAGAAGGCGGCGATCGCAATTTCATGCCCGATCAAAGAGTCAAACATGGCGATTTGATCTCCGGCAAAGACTGGGAAATCGAATGTGTGTTCACACCTGGACATACATCCAATCATATGTGCTTCGCTCTACGACAAGAAAAAATCCTGTTCACCGGCGATCACGTGATGGGCTGGTCAACGAGCGTCGTCGTGCCGCCCGATGGGCATATGGGCGTCTATATGAACTCGCTTGATCTGCTGCTCGCGCGCGACGATCAGATCTACTGGCCAGCCCATGGCGAGGCCGTGCACAAACCCAAAGAGCTCGTCAGAGCTTTCATCACACACCGCAAGCAGCGTGAGGCAAGCATCATCGCCTGTTTGGAAAAAGGCATGACAAATATCGGCGAGATGGTCGCCGAAATCTACCAAGACACCGATAAAAGCCTCCACCCCGCTGCGGCAATGTCAATGCTCGCGCACCTGCAACATATGGCCGAAATAGATCGTGTCCGCTCTGATGACGCAGGCCTCAACGCTAAATGGCAATTAAATTAAAACTCGATTAAAAAACGTGCCGCCAGCGCACCAAAACACGCGCCTCAAGCGGCGCGGCAGCGCGATGGCCGCGATCTCGAATGAAACTCGCCGCAATCGTCAAGCGTGAAAAACGCGACAGCGGATAAATATAACTTGCTTCAAGTTCAATCTCGCGTCCTGATGGCGCGAGATCAACGTCAATTTCATCCAAAATCACATCGCCATAGCGCGTACGCGTCGCCGCAAACCGAAGCCGCGCGTCGCCGCGCTCCACCCGCAAAGGCTGCGTGAGCAAAAAACTTAACTGATCCCCGCGCTTCAAAAAATTATACCTCATCAAGCCCAGACTCATCGTCGTTGACATTAACGAGCTCATCTTAACAAACAAACTCTCCGACGCCTCATCGGGCTGCGTGATGCCCACATAAGCGCTCGCCAAAGCACGCCACGCCCCCAGCTTCCATGACGCCGCGCCGCCGAGAAACCAAGTCTGCATATCATCGCCGAGCCTCAACGCGCCCGCGCCATAACCGCCAACCAGCCCCCCTGATTCATTGACCCAGCCAAGTTGAAAATCAAATCTGACCGCCTCCCTTTCAAATGACGACACATTTAACAACAAACCCTGCGTGTGAGGCCGCTCATCCTCCTGATACGCAAAACCCTGCGACCCCCCCGACTCTTCAAGATCATCGGACTGATAACCCTCAAAGCCCGCAATCGTCAGCGCCAAGCCACTTTTGCCCAAAGGCATCGTCGCGCCCAGACTCAGCCCCTCAGTCGCAAAGCCCAGCCAGGGCGCAAGAAATTCGTCGCCGCGCGTCGGTGATAAAGACGCAGATGACGCAGATGACGCAGATAAAGACAGCGCATAGCCGGGATGAACCCCATAACTCGCAAACCAGCGACGATGATCGGTCGGACTGCCAACCTGCCACGCGCCGCGCGCCAAAAATGCCCCCTGACCTCGCCTCCCACTCTGCCCGCCGCGATGAATAAAAGACAGCCTCACACCATTATCCAAAACTCGACGAAAAGGAAGATCAGCTCTGCCCAAACGCGCCAAAATCGTCTCAAGCGGAACAGCGCGCGCAGGAACAACAAAATCGATCAGCCTGATCGGAAAAGGCGCGTTGAGCTCGTCAAATACGCTCAACCCGCGCGCGCCAAAAGCATTGCCCCACGCATCGCCGAAAGCCGCACCATTCACAAAACGTGTCGACAATGTCGTGAACGCCGCGCCATCCAGACTCCCTCCCGTCAGCGCGCGCGTTGCCCCGACAGGCGCGGTGGCTGCCCTGAGGTCTAATAATCCCTGCCCGTAAATCGCTTCGTTGGCATATACGCCGCTCTTATTGGCAGTGGCAAGCAATCGCGTGACGATCTCGTCATGGCCGAGACGATCGTTGAAAAAGTCGATCAAAACCGCGATCGCCCCTGTCACATGAGGCGCGGCAAAAGACGTCCCGTTGGCGAAATAACTGCCTTGGGTGGTGACTCCATTCCGATCATAAATGATCGGATAAGCCCCGCGGATATCCCTCCCCGGCGCGGCAAGACACCAGGCGCGCGCCACACCACATCTGTTGGAAAAAATGGAAATAAAACCCGTTTGCACGTCAACCGAAACCACCGCAAGAAAATGCCCCATCAATGCAGGAGCGCCAGTCGGAAGATTGGCTAAAATCTCCGGAGAACTTTCACCGCGATTACCCGCAGCAACAACAAAGATCGTGCGATCCTCAGGCTCGGCATCGCTTTGCAACATCGCAGCAATGGTCAGGGGAAAAGACTCCCGAATGACTGATGGCGTATGGCCAGAAATATCATCGGTAAAATTAAAACTTATATTGACAACAGCAGCCGAACCTGCTTGAAATGCAACTCCACCCGCCGTTATTCTATCAAAAACAGGGTCAAGCGGCAGAAAGTTAAACCCTAAAGTAAGACTCAGCGCCATCACACGCAACCGCGCATCATAGGCAACCCCATGCGTGTCGATATTGTTATCGGTATTCAGCTTGGCCGCCGCCGCGACGCTGCTGACAAAAGTTCCATGCCCTAAATTCGCTCCCGAAATAGGTCCAAAGTCAATCTGGACATCCCCGTTCGAATCCTCATATCTAAACGGAGCATGCGGAAGAGAATAAAGCACATTACCTATTCTGCTAAATCCACTTCCTTGCGTCTCTTGCTCATCAACGGGACATTGCACATAAGAAAGTCCTGGTTGACGGCATACAAGGGCAGGATAATTCGTGATATCCTCCACATCCGAATTTGTGATCATCACAATCGGCCCATTCACTGCTGGAAGCGGGTTAGCATCCGATAAAAAATAAGTCAGCCTGCTGTCTGTATCGACTCTTCCCAAGAAATCAGGATGGTTGTGGTCCAGCCCGGTATCCAATATGCCGATAACAACGCCTTCGCCTGTCGCTGAGCCAAAACCCAGCGCGCTATTTTTCGCGCCGCGCGCATAAGCCCACGCGGCGTTGATCCGTGCCAAACCCGGCTGGTTGCGATATTCCCGCGCGTTCGAAAAAACCTCACGTTCACTCCTACTGACATCCGAAAAACCGCGAAAAAAACCACCGGGAGGAGGAGGAGAAGGAGGTTGAGGTCGAGAAGGGGGCGTTGGCGGTGGTTCAGGTATCGGCGCCGGCCCGCCGCCTCCCCCGCCGCCGCAGCTCGCCAGCACCAGGCCGAACATCACCAGCACAAAAACATAGACTCTATTTTTCAACAGATGACGGAAGGGCATCGTAAGAGTTATACCACCTATTTTTTCTTGTTTTTTCGCAGCTTTTTGACTTCCTGCTTCAAGTCAGCAAGAAACGCCTTGATGCGCCGCGCGTTGACACCGAGATCACTCCGGCCAAGCCGCGAGACCGAGCGGACATCAACATAAACCCGGTTTCTGATTCTTTTGCTCCTGCCCCTTTTGCGCGGGCTCTGCTTGCCCTCGCGGACTCGAATGACAATGTCGTCTTTGAAGCCCATGAGCAGACTGGTGTCGGTGGCCTCGATCGCGCCGCGCTGCGGTTCAATCGAGACGAGCGCCCAGCCTTGCTGGTAGGCGACGGCGCGCACGGCCTCAAAAACACGACCGGCATGGATATTGCCAAACCGCGCGGTCTTCACTTTCGGATAAGCACGACGCTGCAACTTCTTGAGATCTTTCGGCGCTTTGCGATCAAGCGCATTAGCGCCCGCCGGGCGGAGCTCTTTAATCTTGACAAAACGCGGCGGATTCCTGAGATCAGTCGAAATATCATGAATCGGCGGCAGACCCGCCGCGCGGACAACATGAAAAATCGGCACCAACAACATTAAACCCGCGACAATCGCGCTCAAAAGCGCATATGATCTCGCCCCGACAATCGCCTGCCACACCAAAATGCCAAACGCTACAACCAAACTCAAAAGCCCCAGCCCCGCCAAAGGCAATAAAAGCCCACCCGACCAGTCAAGCCGACCCCCAATCGCCATGACAATAAAAAGCAACACCGCTAAATCAAGCAACATCGCGCCGAGCAGCGCAAAAAACGCCGCCCGCGAATTGACGAAAAAACCCTTCGGATCAGAAAAAAAACCCTTCGTATCGGCCAAAGCCTCGTTAAACATTTGTGTCAGATTCATTCTGCAGCCTCCGTAAATTTGTGATTTTTGAATTGCTCGCGCAAAATCAATTTCTGGATTTTGCCAGTCGCGGTATGCGGAATTTCATCAACAAAAACGATATCATCGGGCATCCACCATTTCGCTACCTTGCCCTTCATATAATCGAGAATGTCAGCCTCCGAAACCGAAGAGCCCTTATCTCGAACCACGACCAGCAAAGGACGCTCATCCCATTTGGGATGCGGCAAGCCAATCACAGCAGCCTCAGCCACTTCGGGGTGCCCAACCGCGAGGTTTTCCAATTCAATCGACGAAATCCATTCGCCGCCTGATTTGATCACATCTTTGTCGCGGTCGGTGATCTGCATATAGCCATACTCGTCAATCGTCGCGATGTCGCCAGTGTCGAACCAGCCGCCTTCATCGAGCACCTGACCGCCTGCCCCCTTCAAATAAGAGCTGACCACCGCCGGTCCCTTGACGAGCAAATGCCCAAACGTCTTGCCGTCCCAAGGCAGGTTTTTGCCGTCATCATCAATGATCTTCATCTCCACCATATAAGGCACACGACCCTGTTTGAGACGAATTTTGAGCTTGTCTTCATAGGAGAAATCATCCATCTCCGGCCTTAATTGTCCGATCGTGCCGAGCGGACTCATTTCGGTCATGCCCCAGAGATGGTGAACCGCTACATCATAATTTTTGTCAAACACCTCCATCATCGAGCGCGGCACCGCCGAGCCCCCAATCAAAACACGATCAAGATGCGGCAGCTTCTCGCCGCTCTCTTCCAGATATTGCAGCAGCATCAGCCAGACCGTCGGCACCGCAGCCGACATGGATACTTTCTCCTGATTGAGCAATTCGCAAATGCTCGCGCCATCCATGTTTTGACCCGGCATGACCAGCTTGGCTCCCGCACTCGGCGCGGCAAAGGCAATCCCCCACGCATTGGCGTGAAACATCGGCACAACCGGCATGATCACATCACACACCGATATGCAGCCCGCATCGGGCATCAGCATAATCAAAGTGTGCAAAACATTCGAGCGGTGCGAATAAACAACCCCCTTCGGATTGCCCGTCGTCCCCGACGTATAACAAATGCCCGCCGCATCATTTTCATCGCCCTTGACCCAGTCAAAGTCGCCATCCTCAGCAGCGACGAGCTCCTCATAGCACATGACATTCTTGAGCTTCGTCTCCGGCATATGTTCGCGGTCGGTCATCAGCACATAGCCCTCCACCAGCGGCAGCTTGTCCTGTATGCCCTCCAAAATCGGCACAAAGGTCGTGTCAAGAAAAATAAACTTATCCTCAGCGTGATCGGCAATATAAACAAGCTGGTCGGTAAACAAACGCGGATTCAAAGTGTGATAAACCCCCCCCGCGCCGGTGATCGCATACCACAATTCCAAATGACGATGCGTGTTCCACGCCATCGTCCCAACTACGTCGCCGGGCTTCACACCCAGCCTGACAAGAGCCTGCGATAATTTGTGCGTGCGCTGATAAACCTCGCCATAATTCGTCCGATGAATCGAACCTTCAACTAGACGCGTGACAATCTCCGTCTTGCTATGGTGAATGTTCGCGTGGTCAAGAATCGAGTTCTGACGCAGCGGCCAGTCTTGCATTAAACCTCTCATGGATCACCTCCCTGTTCAAAAAGTCTCATGAGAGACTCATCGAGTTTCATTAAATAAACATCCTAAGTCCGAAATTGGCGGCGGGTCAAGCCTAGCATATTTCAGGTCTGGCGGCAGACTGCGCCTGTTGAGGCCTAGTCCATCTCAAGGCGGCTGTGATGCTCTTGACCTATAGGGTCTTGGTGGATGAGAATATCGGCATCGGGGAAAACCTTGCTGATCGCCTCTTCCACCTCGTCGGAAATATGGTGCGCCTGTTTCAAATTGACCTCGCCGTCCATTTCAATATGGAACTGAATCACCATGCGCTGCCCCGACATGCGGGTGCGCAGATCGTGGACGTTATGCACACTAGAATGCGCGGCAGCAATGGCTTTGATTTGATCACGCACATTGTCGGGCAGCTC
Organism: Alphaproteobacteria bacterium; assembly: GCA_965212115.1. Classification (GTDB taxonomy): domain Bacteria; phylum Pseudomonadota; class Alphaproteobacteria; order JAPOUT01; genus CBDBUR01. The sequence goes on from CBDBUR010000001.1 coordinate 423,400, forward strand.
GCGATCCATCAATTGCGCCGCAGCGTCCGAGATGATGTGCGCCGCCGTAAAGCCGATATAGATCGCAATCCCAACCCCGAATATGGCGTCAATGTGCGGCAAGGTGAAGAAATCCGTCAGCACCAGAGCGGCAATCACCGACAGATAAAGCAAAAAGTCGCTGCGATAATGCAAATGATCGGCGCGGATCGCCAAAGAGCCGGTGCGGCGGATCGCGTAATTTTGCAAAACCATCAAACCCGCAGTGATCACGATGCAGATCGCCGATGCGATGATGCCGATCTGCGTGTTGGCGACAGGCTTGGGCTCATAAAGACCGAATGAAGCGCTCACCAAAAGAAATCCGGTGGCGGATAATAAGAACAGCCCCTGCAAAAAAGCGGCGATCGCCTCAGCCTTGCCGTGGCCGAAACGATGCTCCTTATCGGCAGGCTGCATCGAATAGCGCAGCGCAAAAAAGATAAACAGAGATGACGCGCCGTCCATCAATGAGTCAAGCAGAGCGCCCAGCATCGCGATGGAGCCGGTTAAATACCAGCCGCCGACTTTGATCAATGTCATCAAAAACGCGGCAAGCACCGCGACCAAGCTGACCGTGAAAAGCAAACGCCGATTCGCTTCAGCACTGATATTATTCTTATTGATCGCCGCCTGTAACATGGAGGCATCATCGCACAATAATGGCGCTTACGGAAATAATTTTTTCTGCCGCCACTTGCCCTTAGGTGATGAGCGCGAAAACACAAGCCGATCATGCAATCGCGATGCTCTGCCGGTCCAAAACTCAATCTCAATCGGCACGAGCCGATAGCCGCCCCAAAAATCTGGACGCGGAACATCTTGGCCGGAAAACTTTTTCTTGAACTCTTGAAACGCGCCCATCAATTCCGCACGCGATGTGAGAGGACACGACTGCTTTGACGCATGCGCGCTTAACTGACTGTCGCGCGCGCGGCGGGCAAAATAATGATCCGACTCCTCTTCCGACGCCAATTCCACCCGCCCGCGCATCCGCACTTGGCGCTCCACACTCTTCCAATAAAAACACAGAGCGCCCGAAGGTGCCGCAGCCAATTGCTTCGCCTTGCGGCTCCCCCGGTTCGTGAAAAAAACCACGCCGCGCTCATCCGCGCGGCGCACCAGAACCATGCGGATATCGGCCATGCCGTCCGCGCCGATCGTCGCAAACGCCGCCGCCTCCGGATTGCTCGGCTCGCGGCGCTTGGCAAGACGCAGCCAGTTCGAAAAAAGCGCCTGTGGATCTGTTTCAGTCATATCTTGCTCCCATTTGCTGATATACATATAAAGACAAGAAAGAGAAAAAGGAAAAATATATGCCTAATGTTCTATCCGGAAAACGCGGGGTCGTTCTCGGCGTGGCCAATAACCGCTCAATCGCGTGGGGAATCGCCAAAGCCTGCGCCCAAGAAGGCGCTCAAATCGCCCTGACCTATCAAAGCGAGACGCTCGCCAAGCGCGTCAAGCCGCTCGCCCAAGAGATCAACGCCGCCAAACTGCTCGAATGCGACGTCGCTCAACAAGGCGCTTGCGAAAACCTGTTCGACCAGCTCGGCTGGGACCGCGTTGATTTCTTAGTCCACGCCATCGCCTTCGCCGATAAAAACGAGCTCATGGGCCGGTTCGTCGATACCAGCCTCGGCAATTTCACCAATAGCCTCAATATATCGTGCTACTCGCTCGTCGCACTCGCGCGCGCGGCGGAAAAATATATGAAAAATGGCGGCGCAATCGTGACCATGTCCTATTATGGCGCCGAAAAAGCAATCCCCCATTATAACGTGATGGGCGTCGCTAAAGCCGCGCTCGAAGCCAGTGTGCGCTACCTCGCCGCAGACCTCGGACCATCAGGAATCCGCGTCAACGCCATATCCGCCGGCCCGATCAAAACACTCGCCGCCGCCGGCATTAGCGGCCTGCGACTCATGCTCAAATGGAACGAGGAAAACGCCCCGCTGCGACGCAATGTCACCATCGATGAAGTCGGACAGGCCGCAATCTATCTGCTCAGTGATATGTCCAGCGCCGTCACAGGCCAAACCCACTACGTCGATAGCGGATACAATATCATCGGCATGAAAATGGATGTCGACTGATGTCCCATAATTCCTTCGGCCAGCTGCTGCGCGTCACAAGCTGGGGCGAATCGCACGGCCCGGCGATCGGTGGCGTCGTCGATGGCTGCCCGCCAAAAATTAAGCTCGCTGAAGCCGACATCCAACATTGGCTCGATCGCCGCAAACCCGGCGGCTCGCGCTTCGTCAGCCAAAGACGCGAGGCCGATCAGATCAAGATATTGTCCGGCGTCTTTGACGGCGAAACCACCGGAACGCCAATCGCGCTGCTGATTGAAAATCAAGACGCCCGCGCAAAAGATTATGACGCCATCAAAGACGCCTACCGCCCCTCTCATGCCGATTACACCTATCAAATGAAATATGGCCTGCGCGATCATCGCGGCGGTGGCCGCGCTTCGGCGCGCGAAACCGCCGTGCGCGTCGCCGCAGGCGGAATCGCGCGCAAAATCCTGCCCGATGTCGTGATCCGCGCCGCTCTCGTGCAGATCGGCGCTCATAAAATTAACCGCGAGCTCTGGGACTGGAAGCAAGTGGAGCAAAATCCGTTCTGGTCGCCCGATAAAGACGCCGCTGCGGTCTGGGAAAACGCATTGGATCAAGCCCGCAAAGACGGCTCCTCTTTGGGCGCAGTGATCGAGGTCGTCGCTGAAAATGTGCCGGTCGGACTGGGCGCGCCGGTCTATGGCAAACTAGACGCCGACCTCGCCGCAGCAATGGTCGGAATCAATGCGGTCAAAGGCGTCGAGATCGGCGCGGGCTTCGCCGCAGCCTCCCTGCGCGGCGAAGACAACGCCGATGAAATGCGCCTAGAAGATAATCAGAAAAAGAAGCCTGTGTTCCAGTCTAATCAGGCGGGCGGCGTGCTCGGCGGCATATCCAATGGTGAAAATATCGTTGTGCGTTTCGTCGTCAAGCCGACTTCGTCAATCTTGACGCCGCAAAAGAGCGTCAGCCGCACCGGCGAAAATATCGAGGTCGCGACCAAAGGCCGCCATGACCCTTGCGTCGGGATCAGAGCCGCGCCGGTCGGCGAGGCGATGATGGCCTGTGTGCTCGCCGATCACTTTCTGCGCCACCGCGCCCAGATGGGCTAAACCTCACGCCCGGCGGCAAGCAAAGTCGGCGGCAGCATGAAGCAAAGATGCCGCCGCCTCCGACCCCAATAAAGAGCCCGATGAATATCCCCTTAAATGTTCCATTAAATGTTTTTGGGCACTCTCAGCAAACTGGGCAGCTAATAAACGCGCGCGCGCCTCGCCCAGATGTCGCGCCGAAGGGCCTCCCTCGCGCGCCGAGCTCTTATCCCCATCCTTGAGCAGATCATCCGCCAGTTGAAACGCCACCCCCAAATCCGACCCGAAAGATCGCAACACTCCACAGCCGCGCGCATCCATCCCCGCAAGCACACCGCCGATCTCGCAGGCCGCCGCCATCAACGCCCCCGTCTTCAAACGATGTACCCCTATCAACCCCTCCTCACTGAAAGTGCGCGGCGATAAATCCTGCGCCTGCCCCTCCACCATCTCCGAGGCCGCGCCCGATAACAGCAATCGCCCCGCATCCGGAATAACCTCAAACGCGCGCGTCAGCAGCGCATCGCCCACCAAGATCGCCTGCGCCTCGCCAAACGCCCGATGAACACTCGGCCTCCCATGCCGCAGCCGCCCATCATCCATGCTCGGCAGATCATCATGCACCAGCGAATAGGCATGAACATATTCCACCGCCACCGCCGACAAATGCGCGGCCTCTTCCTCCTCACGAGAGGGGGGGCGCGCAGGCGCGCCGAGACGATAGGCGGTCAGCAGCAAAAAAGGCCGCAGCCTCTTGCCGCCGCTCAGCACCGCATGGGCGAGCGCGGCGGCCAGCGCGCCCGCAGGCAGATGACGCTCTAACAGCGGATTGATCCGCTGCTGAACCTCTCGCAGAGCGTCGGTGAAGGTCGCGGGGGAAATCGTTGTCATTTTTGACTTTATTAGCTGGTTTTTAGGCAAAAAACCGGATTTTTTTGAAAAACTTATGCCCTTACGTTTTTTTGACCTAAAATAGAACAAATATGGAACGCAAACTCTTTACAAAATCACATACACTGATATTCTACAGGAGGGAATCAGATCATGAGCAATCACATTAAAATCGCTGAAAAAGGCTATCCTGCGGAAGCAGTCGCGAACTTCTTTATAGATGTTGGTAAAAGTATCACTCATCTGAAAATACAGAAAATTGTTTATATTGCTCATGGTTGGAATTTAGGCCTTCACAATGTGCCACTTATAGATGAAGAGGTACAAGCATGGAGATATGGCCCTGTAATTAAAAGTCTATATCACGCTCTAAAATTTTCTGGTTCACAGCCCTTAAAGGACTTAATCACTTTACCTGATCTTGAAAATGAAGAAAATGAAAAAGTAATTGATAAGGCTCCAAAAATTCCAACAACCGATGAAGCAACTCTGGCGCATTTGAATAGGATATGGAATGCTTATAAAGGAGCGACTGCAGGTCAACTAGTAGAGGCCACCCATAGAAATGGGACTCCTTGGCAACAGGTTTATCAGAAAGGCCAGATCAGTATTCCAATTCCTAATGAAATCATAAAATCTTACTACAAAGAACTAGCTGCCCGTGAAAGAGGAAAGGAACAGGTCATTGGGGGATGAAGACAAGCCAGAACAAACCCCTCTCGCTAAAGAGCTTAAAGATGATGATGATGATGATGATGATGATAAGTTTTTAGCTAGGGCAAATAGGTGGCGGACATTTTACAGATTGTTAGGGAACATAATTATGATAGGGGCCGCTCCAGTTTTTCTAGCGGCAGATTATTTTGATGTAGTTATTCCTACAGCGTTACTTTATATTTTAATAGCAATCGGAAGTATTTTTTTTAGAGAGGCTAAATACCATGATGGGAAAACCGACGAACTACGTAAAAAAAGAAACAAAAACAAAAAATAATGGCTAGTTATGTATATAGTGCCTATCTCAAATATAAGGCCCGGACGATAAGAGGGTTTTGACATCTTGGGGTTCTAGCCAAGGCTTCTTGCGGTGGATTATCCGATGACAACTCGCGCAGATTAAAATTAAATCGTCCAAACGCGGGCGGGTATGCGCTCCAAGCTCGCTCAAAGGTTTAATGTGGTGGCATTCAATATAGCCATCGCCGCGCTCGCCATAGGTTTTGCGGTAATTAAAATCGCAAACCTCGCAAAAAATATCTTTATAGCGGTCAAGAAAATCGCGCTTCTTATCTTTGACGATTTTTGAATTGCGCTCGCGCGTCCAGTGGCGGTGAGATAAAATTCGGCCTTCCGGCGCGTAATCCATGCCATCGGGTTTTTCGATGACTGGCTCTTTATCCTTTGCTTTCGGAGCGTCAAGAATGAGTTTGGCCAAGTTAGAGGCTTGGTCGGTCTGCCCGCCATAATCTTCCCAGACCGCGCGCGCAAGCTGCGCGACATTGCTGATCCCTTTGCCGGAATGCTCCGGGTCAAGACCCGCCAGCGCCATCACTTGCAAATAAACGCCATTGGGGTTGCGAAACTTCTTTTGCTCTTCTTTGGAAATGTTTTTGAATATCTCCTCACGCAGGCGGCGCAAAACATCGCTGAGTTGTTTAATCTCCGCGCTCGTTTTTGACGGCACATTGCCGCGATGGCGGTGATAAAATGCCAGCGCGACGATCCACTCATCCCTTGTCCAAAGGGCTTGAGCCATTAGTCCTCCTCAGAAAAGGGCCTGGTGGTTATAGGCGCGGAAGGTTTGCCGTCGGCGCTCAGCGTGATCTTCTCCACCCGCTGCTGCGCCTCGCTCAGCTTCTGCGCGCATAACGACTTCAGCTTCATCCCCTCTTCATAAATCTTAATCGATTCCTCTAACCCCACATCCCCCGACTCCAAGCGCCGAACGATCTCCTCCAGACGCGCCAGCGCCGCCTCAAAATTCATTACCGGTTTCGCGCTCATGTTCTCACCTCCAAGCTCGGATGCGACAATATCCCCGCGCCGCTCTTCGTCGCGCGACACAGCCACTCTGTCTGCGGCTGGTGTACCAAACCATAAAAGCGCGCCCGACTCAAATGATCCTCATCTCCCCCTGCCCGACGCGCGCCGCGCGCCAAATAATAACACCCCAAAACCGTCCCCGCTAACCGCAAATAGGCCGCCGCGCCCGCCAAACTATCCGACTCCTCATGCGATAACAGCCAGCCCGTCGCATCCTTCAGCGACACAATACCCGCACCGAGCTGCTCGCCCAGCTCCACAAAAAGCGACTCGTTCTGCGATGACAAAACGCGCTGCTCCGCCTCCAGCTCCGCAACCAGCGACTCCATCCCCGCGCCGCCATCGCCGCGCAGCTTGCGGCCCACCAGATCATTCGCCTGTATCCCGTTCGTCCCCTCATAGATCGGCGTGATCCGCGCATCGCGCAAATGCTGTGCCGCGCCCGTCTCCTCAATGAAGCCCATCCCGCCATGAACCTGAATCCCCAGCGACGCAACCTCAATCGCCAAATCCGTGCTCCACGCTTTGGAGATCGGCGTCAATAGCGCCGCGCGCACCGTCCAGTGACGACGCGCCTCGGCGTCCGCCGCGTGGTGCGACAGATCAATCGCCACCGCATTCGCATAACATAGAGCGCGCGCCGCCTGCGTCTGCGACGCCATCGACAGCAACATCCGGCGAACATCGGGGTGATGAACAATCTGCGCCGATCCCTTCACGCCCGCCGCGCGGCCCTGTTTGCGCTCATGCGCGAAGGCGAGCGCCTGCTGCCAAGCGCGCTCGGCCAAGCCAACCCCCTGAACCCCAACATGCAGCCGCGCATTGTTCATCATCGTGAACATGCAGGTCAGACCCGCATTCTCCTCGCCGACGAGCCAGCCCACTGCGCCGCCCGCATCGCCATATTGCATCACGCAGGTCGGCGACGCATGAATGCCCAGCTTCTTTTCCAAACCGATACAAGCCAAATCATTGCGCGCGCCGTCGGGCAGAACTTTCGGCACAAGAAACAGAGAAATGCCTTTCGGACCCGAAGGTGCATCCGGCAGGCGCGCTAGCACAAAATGAATGATGTTATCGGTAAGATCATGCTCGCCGAAAGAAATAAAAATTTTCGTGCCAATGATTTTATAGCTGCCGTTAGATTGCGGCAGCGCTTTGGTCGTTAGCGCGCCAACATCGGAGCCCGCATGCGGCTCGGTCAAGTTCATCGTGCCCGTCCATTCGCCCAAAACCAGCTTGGTCAGATAATCGCGCTTTTGCGACTCGCTGCCATGCACGGCGAGCACCTCAATTGACCCCAGAGTCAATAAAGGCGCGAGCGCAAACGATGTGCAGGCCGAAGAAAAAATCTCCTGCGCCGCCACCGACACCGCAAGAGGCAGACCTTGTCCGCCATAATCAGGCGCTGCGCTCATCGCGCTCCAGCCGCTTGCCGCATAAAGCTTGTAGGCTTCGCGGAACCCCGTCGCGGTGCGCACCTCCTGCCCGTCGAGACGGCAGCCCTCTCGATCGGCGCGCGCGTTCAAAGGCGCAATCGTCTTCTCCGCAAACTTGCCCGCCTCTTCCAAAATCGCGCGAGTCAGATTCTTGTCAGTTTCGGCATATTGCGGCAGCGCGCGAACCTCATCCAGTCCGGCTTGAGTCTCCAGCGCAAAACAAATATCGTTAATCGGAGCGCGATACGTCATAAGATAGACCTCCTGAAATTTTCACCCGTCAATCAAAAATAGCAGAATGAACGAGATGATGAGCAAAATTATTCCCCCTGATGCCAAAAGCGTAAAGCATGCGGCCAACGCTTTGAAGCAAAGCGCACTCGTCGCCTTCCCGACCGAGACGGTCTATGGGCTGGGCGGCGATGCGACCTCACCGCTGGCAGTGGCCAAAATTTTTGAGGCCAAACAGCGGCCAACCTTCAATCCGCTGATCACACATATTGTTGACCTTGAAGCAGCCGAGGCGCTCGGCGCGTTCAATGATGCAGCGCGGCGGCTGGCACGGCATTTTTGGCCCGGCCCATTGACTTTGGTGGTGCCGCGCCGCGCCGACTGCGCGGTGGCAGATTTAGCCTGTGCGGGAGGCGCAACGATTGCGCTGCGCGCACCGGCTCATCTGGTGGCGCAAAAATTACTGGCGGCTGCTCAAATGCCGATTGCCGCGCCTTCGGCCAATCTGGCCGGACGGCTCAGCCCGACGCGCGCCGAGCACATCAGCGCTTCTCTGTGTGATCGGGTCGCCTGCATTCTTGACGGCGGCGCAACCGATTATGGCTTGGAATCTTTGATCATTGGCTGCTTTGATGATGGAGTCTATTTATTGCGCAATGGCGCGATCGCGCTCGAAGAGGCTGAGGCGGTTTTGGGCGCGCCACTCGCGCAAGTCGAAGAAGACAAAGAAACAAAGCTCAGCCCCGGACGTTTGGCGACGCATTATGCCCCCGGCGCGGCGCTGCGCATTAATGCGTCTGCGCTTCGCCCCGATGAGGCTCTGCTCGCTTTCGGGCGGCATCGTTTGAGCGCGCCGGTCATGCGCAATTTGAGCCCGTCGGGCGATCTGCGCGAGGCCGCCAGTAATTTCTTTGCGATGCTCCATGAGCTGGATCAATGCGCCGATAAAATCGCGGTGATGCCCGTTCCGATGACCGGCTTAGGCCGCGCAATCAATGACCGGCTCACCCGCGCCGCAAAAACTTAGCCGCATTAACCACATTAGCCGCAGTGCTGGCGGGTGAAGCTGCCAATTTTTTCCATCGCGGCTTGGCCTTCGGGCAGCATGAAATGAAATAGCTGAAACACATGAACCAAATCCGGCCATGTCTGAAGCGTCACATTCACGCCCGCTTTTTTTGCATTGTCAGCAAGAACCCGCGAATCGTCGTAAAGTGCTTCAGCGCTCGTCACTTGAATCAGCAAAGGCGGCAGGCCTTTCAGATCGGCAAAGATCGGCGAAGCCAGAGGGCCTTTCGCCGATGCGCCGCCAAGATAAAGTCCGGCCAGTTTTATGAGCCCCTCTTTATTGACCAGCGGATCGGATAAGGCATTTGTCTCTAAAGCTTTCGCGTCGCCGGTCAGATCTGCCCAAGGGCTGAGCAGACTCGCACAGGCAGGCAGCAGGAGTTTTTTGTCGCGCGCGGAGAGCAAAAACGCCGCCGTCAAACCACCACCAGCGCTGTCTCCGGCGACAGAGCATTTGGCAGGATCAAGACCCTGATCGTCCAACAGCCAGCGCCATGCGGCGAGCGCATCGTCAATCGCGGCGGGGAACGGATCTTCCGGCCCCATGCGATAATCAATCACCAGCAAAGACGCCTTCGTCAGATGAGCAATCTGCGCGGTTAAACTGCGATGCGTCTTCGGTGAGCCGAGCACATAGCCACCGCCATGCAGATAGAGCATCACATGATCTTTGCGCGAAACCGGTGTGCGCATCCATTCAGCCGGAACATTGCCCGCTTTGACCGGCGTGATCTCGGCATCGTCGCGGATCGGAAAGGCCGCAACCACCTGCTCCATGCCAAGCCGCATTTCCTCAGGCGTTTGTTCGCCTTCGGCAATCGGCGCGGCTCGCAGCAGAGCAAGAATTTGCTCAATCGGGGTTTGATCTTGTGCTTCACTCATTTGATGTCCTCCTTTTTGCCATATTCCTTTTTGACTGAAACTAATTATATCTCTTCAGGACCGATAAACAAAGTCGGAATCTGCGCGGGCGCATCGCGCAAAGTAAAAACTGAAGTCCCCTTTTTGCGCCCTTTGCGCACCAGCGAAACATTAAACCCACGCTTCCCAAGACGATGATGCGCCGCAGCTACATCCACCACCCGCCATGCCAGACCCCAGAGATCATCGGGCAAATTCTTTTGCTGATCCTCCTGCGTCTGCACCACTTCAACGGTCGTGCCGGAGAGCCGAAAAAACATCTGCCGCCCGCCCCATTTCTTTACATGATGATCAAGCGCCAAGCGCAATCCCATGCCCTGCGCGCCCAATAAAAGATTGACCCCGTCGGGATCATTGGTGCGGATCACGAGATGATCCACATCACTGACGCATCCGCTGGTTAAAGTTTCCCGCGGCGACAGCGGCAAGAGATCAGGCGGACTCTGATGTTCTATCGCAAAAAGAAACAGGCCGCGAGTCGCCTCCAATGAGGGCAGCACCAGACGCCAGCGTCGAACAACACCATCACGTTCATTCCGGCCCAAACCATCTTGAACCATAACCGGCGCGATATTGTTCTTTTCAAAAAATCGCTTGCAGGCTTCGGCATCTTGCGTCGCAAAACTCGCGCCAAAAACCCCTTCGCCCTTCGCCTCTAAATGCGCGCAGAGTCGATCGGCGAGCACCCCCGCGCCAACCACTCCCATCAACTCTACATACATATGATCCAGCCGGAAAAGCCGGTTCGCCGTCCCCATATCCGGATGAACCCCCGACCACGAAGCCTCACAGCCCAGCAGTCGGCCCATCCTTTCCGCCGCGTCATCAAGATCGCGCACCGCTATAATAATATGATCCAGTCCCTGCAACATCACCGCATAATATAGACTCTCAGATATGAAACACAAAATCACTCTCAACCGCGAAAAAGCGCTCGATGAGATCAAAAGCCTGATCGGCGCACCGCATTTGCTTCTCAAAGAAGAAGACAAAAGCCCCTTCCTACACGAGCCGCGCGGCATCTGGCAGGGTCAGGCGGCGGCGGTGGCGCGTCCGGCGACGGCAGCACAAGTCGCCGATGTCATCCGCATCGCCGCCCAAGCCGGAATGCATATCGTCCCGCAAAGCGGCAATACCGGCCTCGTGGGCGGGCAGATCGCTTTCGACCCCAGCAAGGCCATCACCTTGAATATGGCGCGCCTCAATAAAATCCGCGCCGTCGATGAAGCCAACAACACAATGACCGTCGAGGCCGGCTGCGTGCTCGCCGACATCCACGCCGCCGCCGCGCAGATCGGCCAGCAATTCCCGCTGCGACTCGCATCGGAGGGATCGTGCCAGATCGGCGGCCTGCTCGCCACCAACGCCGGAGGCCATCACGTGCTGCGCTACGGCATGATGCGCAACTTGACGCTCGGCATCGAAGCCGCGCTCGCCAACGGCCAAATCTGGGACGGCCTCAGCCTCCTGCGCAAAGACAATACCGGCTACGATCTCAAAAACCTGCTCATCGGATCGGAAGGCACGCTCGCGGTGATCACCGCCGCCGTGATTAAGCTCGCGCCCGAAAATAAAATCACCGCCACGGCGATGCTCGCTCTTGAGAACCTCGCTGATGCGCTCGCTTTGTTTCAGCTTGCCGAACGCCATATCGGCGCTGAGCTGATCGCGTTTGAATTGATGCCGCGCATCGGCATTGACTTCATGCTGCGCCATTTTGACACCGCGCGCGATCCCTTCACTGCGGCGGCGGCATATTATGTTCTCGTCGAAAGTGCCGCACCCGCGCGACTCGAACAATGGGCCGAACACGCTCTGCGCTGCGCCCAAGACGGCGTCATCGCCGCTTCACAAGCACAGGCCGATCAATTATGGTTCCTGCGCGAAAACCTCTCCGATGTCCAAAAAAAAGAAGGAGCGAGCATCAAACATGATGTCTCCGTGCCGCTGGCGGCCATCCCCGATTTCATCACCCGCGCCCAAGCAAAACTCAAAGACTTCATGCCCGACATCCGACCCGTGCCGTTCGGACATATCGGCGATGGCAACATCCATTTTAACCTCTCCCGCCCGCTGAATATGACCGACGAAGACTTTTTGGCGCAGCAGCCTGCGATCAACAAAATCACCTATGATCTGGTTCTAGAGTTTGGCGGCTCCATCAGCGCCGAACACGGCATCGGTGTGCTCAAGCGCGACCAGCTTCCCCAGCAAAAAGGCGCGGTCGCCCTTGAAATGATGAAAAAAATCAAAACCGCCCTTGACCCCGAAGGGGTTTTTAATCCGGGCAAGATTTTCGAAGGGTCCTAAATCAACCCTTACTAGTCTCAAAAGCCGTCTTCATGAGTTCTTTAAGTAAATCACGATGCTTGTCTATATCACCCCTTTGAAGCCTTATGCGATAGAGTCCCTGACGTCCCTTGTATTGCATTTTTAAATCTGCACGCTGAATCTTATTATTGAACTCTTCGGTCTCTCCAAGTTTTAGATGTATATAAAACACATCGTTTCTTGGGGTGAAAGATACAAAGTTATCAACCCCTCCATCTCGTGCAAGACCAACATAATTTTTCGTATAGTTTAAACTACATCTTTCATCGAACTCGTGAATGATTTTCAGAACTTCATCGGCCATACAAATAGTTGCCGCTTTAATTTCCCAATAATCTCTAGTTACCGTAGCTACTGCCTCTTCTTCAGCAATGGAGCCCCGCTTAAGTTCATCTATAACCTTTATGAAACTCAACGTCAGATGTTCGCTGACCTCAAGCGCTTGCATCTGAATAGCAATCAAGGGAATGGTTCCGTTAAACAATGACACAACATTCAAGAAACGGCTGGTGATATCTTCAGCAACCAGCACCGCACAATGTTCATATTGAGGATAGCGCTTGCGTTCAATATCCCAATATTCAATGGTGCGGATAATATGAGATGGGTCCGACCTGCCAAGTTGAAGCTCAAGCACATATCGTTTCTCAGCGCTGTCTTCCAAAAGCAAATCAAGCCTTCCAGCACCCGGCTGTCTTTTTTGACTTGCGCGTAATTCTAAATCTTCTCCAAGCCCAAGGATTGACAAGTCTTCTTCAATACGGTCTTGAACCCACTTTTCTGTATATTCAAGATGACTCTTGAGCCACACTTTCTTTGGTTTCGTATATGACAACATGATTAATTTCTCCCCCTCTATCAAGCATGTAGGCACAGCTTAACTCAAAAGCTATTTTTATAATAGACTCATTTGTGGCGGGGCTTCTATCTCGGCGCGCTCAAGAAGAGCGGGCGCATCATTGGCGATCTTGTTCACCGCGCGGCTGATCGGATAGGCCTCCATCAACGGCGCGGGCGCGGGCTTTAACAGGCCCTGCGCGATCTCCGCAGGCTGCTCCAGCCATGCCTGCCAGTGCACCTGCGGCATGATCGCCGGCATGCGCGGGTGAATCGCCGACAACACCGCATTCGCCGCCACCGTCAGGATCACGCATTCTCCAAATTCTTTGGCACCAGACTCTTTATTCGGGCGCCACAGACCGGCCATCGCAAATAAAAGATCATCCGCGCGGCGCACCGCATAAGGCTGTCCCTTATGCAGCCCATCATGCTGCCATTCGTAAAAGGCGCTCGCCGGAAATAGGCAGCGCCCGCGGCGGAACGCGGCGCGAAACGATGGCTTAACGCTGGCCGTCTCGGCGCGCGCGTTGATGAGCATCGTCTGCGCCGCAAAGCCCCAGCGCGCCTGCCTCAGCTGCTCCCCGACAATCACCGGAACCGTCTGCCCCGGCCCGATATTATAGCGCGGCTGCTGATGAGCCCGCGCGTCAACCGAAAAAGCCTGCGCCAGTTCATCGGCGGAAGAAGTCAGTGCATAGCGTCCACACATTGTTAAGATGCATACTCTTGACTGAACCGCTGCCTAAAAAAATTCTTTATCATAGAACATTGGTTGCCTCAAAGAACTTTTATCTCCTATTGCTTTATCGGATAATTCTCTTAAGCTAACTACGGCGCCAAACTCTATGAACACCTTAAAAAATTTTTCATAATTTCTCCCCCAATAAATCATTGAGCAGGACATTGGAGCTCCCTTCCCTTCTCCATTTCCATTTTCTAGAAACTTAAGGCGCGTGTCATAAAGAAAACATATAGCAGTTGCCCTTCCCCAAACATATTCTTTCCAATGACTAGTGTTAGTTGCCACTGGAACCAATGCCAATACTTCTGAGTGGAAACGTTTATGTGCATAAGCACATTTATGTAACCAATGCTTTATCGTTGTTCTGCGCTCTCGATCTGTCCCATAAGGCGGATTAACATATATAGTCTTGTAATTCCATTCTTCAGTTAATCCATCGTGTTCAGGAAAGGAAAAATTATTTTTGGCCCCCACTATTGACCATTGATTGGAACACGGATCTAGCTCAACCACCCCGCAAAACATGTCTTTTACTGCCTCAACATATTTTGGTGGAGTGCACCAATCAATATTTTGGGAATTAACTGTCCGACCTGCGGTCATTTCAATATTTCCTCCCAGTCTTTAGATGCAAGAACATCAAGATCGCTCCTTAATTCCCTAGTGGTCATATTTGCTGGCGAAATAACATTAAACCATTTTTCAATTTCTACGAGATTTTCCATAAAATAATTTTGAATAGCTTTATCTGCTGCCAACAATATTTGTACTTTTGTAAATTTATTTCCACTCTTTTCACCGGTATAGCTGTTTATAAATGCCTCTCTAATAACTTCGTATTTTTTTGAAGGGCTTAATAGTAAATCATTGGCAAATCTGACCAAGCCAACATCTGTCAAAAATAACAACCAATCATAAGATTGCGACAGAACTTTCAATTCTTTATTATGGTCTTCAGATGTAAACCAGTTACCATGATTACTCACAATCCCTACCGTCAATATGAAATTTCTCAATAGATCCGAATCATTAGAGTTTATTACAGTTTTAAGGAACTCTGTGTAGGGTTTATATCTCAATTCACCACTCGCTAGATGAAGAGCTCCATACAGAGAGCCATCGGCCATTCTAAGCTTCTGCAATGACGAGACAGTTCGTGCAACATAAGCGCCTTGTTTCGCTTTTTCGATTGTTTGAGGCCCTTTTTTCACTCCCTCTTCAACACCAACTCTCTTACATTCAAACATAGCAAAAGGATGAGAATGAAGATTCTCCACAGAAATATTCCAAACCTCTTCTTCTTTATCTTCAAGATGAGCCATGACGAGATAGCCATTGTGTTCATATATTATACAAGAATTACGCAACAATCTTGCTTTTGAAAGCAATCGAGTAGCTTTAATCTTCCCATCGCGCCAATCAGCTACACTTATCAATTTTATAATTTTTTTTGCCGTAAACGGTAAATCCACTTCCTTCAAACGAACCTTTCCAATATTTTTTGTTGGATGGAGCGTAAACTCAACATTGTGAGTAAGACCGGGGTTTGCATATTCTGGAATACGCTGCTCAATAGCAATATGGTTTTCGTAACCCCATGTTTTCAGCAAATAAAAGCTAATAATTTCAACTAATGTCCCCAAAGCTCGTCCAGCAGCTTTTTTTGTATCCTTAGCGTAGTGAAATACATCCTTTGAGAGGGTTTGTTGAAGCACATCAACAGATTCATACGACATTACTCCTCTCCTTCTTATCATTAAGGATAATCATCTATATCAGGCAATTTTTGCCAATGAAATTCTCGGATAACACCCTGAAAGTTAAGCATGTTTAAATAAATAAAAAAATCTTTTATCACACCTATAGCAATTCAGCAATACAATACAATAACGTCCATATATACACTATCATCCGAGAAAAAAGGGGGGAAATCATGTTCAAAGCATTTGATCTATCAGGCAAAGGCGCGCTCGTCACCGGAGGCAATGGCGGCATCGGGCTGGGCATGGCCGAAGCGCTCGCACAAGCCGGCGCGGATGTCGTCATCTGGGGGCGCAATCAAGATAAAAACGACAAGGCGCAGAAAAAACTCGGCCAGCATCAGGGCAAGGCGAGCGCGCTTAAAGTGGATGTCGCCGAAGAAGAGCAAGTCTGCGACGCCATGAGCGAAACCGCCCGCTTGCTTGGCCGCATTGATGCCGTGTTTGTCAATGCCGGCATCGGCTATGGCGCGCCGTCATTCGTTGAGATGGATACCGAAACTTATCGCAAAGTGCTGGCGGTCAATTTGGACGGCGCGTTCTGGACTCTGCGCGAGGGCGCCAAGCACATGGTCGCGCGCGCGCAAAACAACGATCCCGGAGGCGCGCTGGTCGGCGTCGCCTCGCTCGCGGCGATTGAGGGCGCGGCGCGCAACCAGCATTATGCCGCGACCAAAGGCGCGATGATCTCGATGATCAAAGCCTGCGCGGTGGAGTTTGCACGCTTTGGCATTCGCGCCAATGCGATCCTGCCGGGCTGGATCGCCACCGATATGACGCAGGCCATGCAAGATTCAGATGGGTTTGCGAAAAAAGTGATCCCGCGCATTCCGATACGGCGCTGGGGGCAGCCGGAAGATTTCGGCGGCGTGGCGGTTTATCTAGCGTCCGATGCGTCGGCCTATCATTCGGGCGACACCTTCACCGTTGATGGCGGCTATTCTATTTTTTAAAACGAAATAACTTCGGGGTCGGGGTCTTTGGCGTAGAGGCGGGCGACATCGTCGGCGCGCGCGCTCAGCATCGCGCCTTGATTGATATAGCCTTTATCGGTGATCTCGCCTTTATCGGGGTTGAGCGGCGCGGTCAGCAGCAGCATCTTTTTGATGCGCGTGCTTGAGCCCGGATTGGCCTTATTGTAAGCGGCAAAACATGATTTCAGCATCTCGTGAATCTCTTTATCTTTGACGAGCTGGTCTTCGGGCAGGTCTTTGATCTGGCGCAGCGCGCCGAAATCGGGGACACCCAAGACGGCGAGATAATCCTGATCCAGTCCGGCGATGACGCAATCGCGCAGCAGGCCGTCAGCGGCGTCAATGACATTGACGCGCAGCCTGCCCGCATTGACCCATGTGCCGGAAGCCAGCTTGAAGTCTTCAGCAACACGGCCATCAAAGATCAGACCCTGCGTGGGATCATCGGGGTCGACAAATTTCGCGCCGTCGCCCATGCAGTAAAAGCCTTCTTCGTCAAAGGCGGCTCTGGTTTTTTCGGGATTTTTATAATAGCCCTTCATCACACATTCGCCGCGCGCGCGCACTTCCACCTTTGAGCCGACCGGCTGTAGTTTAATCTCAACGCCCGGGAGCGGCAGGCCGAGAAGCCCCATCCGATCGGTCATCCAATGAACGCCCATGATCGCGGGCGGGATCTCGGTTGAGCCATAGCCGGTCAGAAACAAAATGCGCTCGCCCATCGTCTTGACCGCAATATGCTGCATGCGATCGGACAAATCCTTGCCCATCGCAGCACCCCCATAGGCCATGTAGCGCAGGCGCGAGAAAAACAATTTCGCCATCTCGTCATCTGCTTCGAGCGCATCGGCCAGCAAATTATAGGCCATCGGCACATTGGAGTAGATCGTCGGCGCGATCTCCTTGAGCGCGAGAATCGTATCGTCAAACTGCCCGGGCAGAGGCCGTCCGCGATCAATGTAGCAGGTCCCGCCTTTGATCAGCCCGATATGCAAAATGGCTTGGCCGCCAAACACATGATTCCAAGGCAGCCAGCTCAGCGAGGTATGCGGCGGATCATCGGGCTTGTCGATGGCCAGCTCGATGCCCATCACCGCATTGTAGCACATCATGCGCTGCGTCGTGGTTACGGCTTTCGGCATGCCAGTGGAGCCAGAGGTGAAATAAAATTTCGCGATCATATCCCAGTCAAGCGTCTGCTCGCGCTCGGCGACGGCATTGAGATCACTGGCGGGGGTAAGAAAGTCTTCAAAGGCGGTCGCATGATTGCCGCCGCCCTTGACCGCAACAATTTCAACATCATCGAGTTCCAGCGCCTCGAGCGCACGGGCAAACATCGGATAATCCTGCACGAAAATCATTTTGGGCTCGATCAGGCCGAACACATATTTGAGCCGCGCAAAGTCGCCGCTCATCAGGCTATAGGCGACAGAAATCGGCGCGACCGGTACGCCCGCGAGCATCCCCGCATAGGTGATTAAAGCGTGTTCAATAGAATTGCCCGACAAGATCATCAAAGGGCTGTCCTGCCCGAAAGAGCGTGCGATCAGGTGAGAGGCGATCACTTGAACTTTCTGCCATGCCGCGCCGTAAGTCAGCTCTGTCCATTGGCCCGGAATCGCCTTGCCTTCGGGGCGCTCGGCGAGCCAGATGCGCTCCGGCGCTTCCTCAGCCCATCGGCGCAAAGGCGCTGCCGCATGCGTCGGCGGCTCTCCCATCGGATTCAAATTGCGCAAAATGATCGAGCCATCATCGCGCTTTTGCACATCAAGATTGATCGGCAGAAACTCCATCGGACGAAAAGGAACTTCAGATAAATCAATTGACATCGATCACGACCCTCCCGCGGATTTTTCCGGCGAGAATATCACCGGCAAGTTTTGGCACATCATCTAATTTGGCTTTTGTCGTCGCCTGCGCGAGCTTGTCCATGTCCAGATCGCGCGCGAGCCGCGCCCACGCCTCTTCGCGCGCCGCGCGCGACGCCGTCACCGAATCGATTCCGGTTAAAGTGATATTGCGCAAAATAAACGGCGCAACGCTCGCTGGCAGGTCTAACCCCTGCGCAAGGCCGCAGCAAGCAACACAGCCGCGATAATCGGTCGCCGCGAGCACATTGGCCAGAGTATGACTGCCAACCGAATCGATCGCGCCCACCCAACGCGGTGTGGCAATCGGACCGCTCTGTTCGCTGAGCTCGGCGCGGGGAATGATCTCAGCCGCGCCTAATTTTTTAAGATAATCGCTTTCCTCAACCCGGCCGGTGGAGACAATGATGTGATATCCGGCTTTGGCGAGCAGCATGATCGCCACCGAGCCAACGCCGCCCGCAGCGCCGGTCACGAGAACTTTGCCGCGCTCAGGCGTGATCCCATTGCGCTCAAGCGTCAGCAAACATAAAGACGCGGTATAGCCTGCCGTGCCGATCGCCATCGCCTGTTCGGGCGTGATATTATCGGGCAACTTGATCAGCCACTCCGATTTGACCCGCGCTCTTTGCGCATAGCCGCCATAATGGTCTTCGCTCAGCCCATAGCCGTTGAGCACAACCTTTGTGCCTTTTGGAAAATCAGAATGATCGGATGACGCCACCTCTCCGGCAAGATCAATGCCCGGAACCATCGGATACTGGCGGACAATCCCCGGCATCCCCGATAAAACAAGGCCGTCTTTATAATTGAGCGTGGAAAAAGCAACATCAATCATTATGTCGCCCTCCATCAAGTCATTATCCTCGAGCGAGGTGATCGTGCAGCTTTGTCCCTGCTCTGTTGTTTTGCATAAAATCGCGCGGAAACTCATAATCCTCTCCTTTTTCTATAGATTTTACCCTGTTCTTAGACTTTATAAAAGCCTAAAGGTTGCCCCCAAGCTTGAGGCCCGACTTCACCTTGCCACATCGCGATCTGGCCAGAGATCAACGTGCCAACCGGCCAGCCCGTCACGCGGCAATCGGCGAAGGGCGTCCAGCCGCAGGGGCTCGCGATCCAGCTCGCTTCAATGGTGCGCTCGGCGCGCAAATCCACGATCGTCAGCGCCGCATCGGCACCCTTGGTAAAGCCATTGCGGCCTGCGATCCCGAAAAGCTGCGCAGGTCTCGTGCTCGCCAGCGAAATCAGCCGCGCAAGCGATAGACGTCCGGCATGAACATGATCCAACATGATCGGCACCAATGTCTGGACGCCCGGCATCCCCGAAGGACTCTGCGGATAGGGCCGCTCCTTCTCCGCCTTCGTGTGCGGCGCATGATCCGAGCCGATCACATCAACGATATTATTCTCAATCCCCCGCCACAAAGCCGCGCGATGCTCCGCGCCGCGAATCGGCGGATTCATCTGCGCATAGGCACCAAGCTGCTCATAACATTCCGGCGCCGATAAAGTCAGATGTTGCGGAGTCACTTCCACACTCGCAATGTCTTTTTGCCTGCCCAAAAGAGCAATCTCTTCGCCGGTGGTAATATGCAATAAATGCACCTTTTTGTTGGCCGCGCGCGCAAGCTTCAACAAACGCCGCGTCGCAGATAGGGCGCTGTCAACATCGCGCCAGATTTGATGAGTCTCAGGCTCGCCTTGCTCCGCCATTTTTTTTCGCGCGCGCAGCCGCTCCTCATCTTCGGCGTGGAAGGCCGCGCGGCGCGTGATCTGTGCCAAAATCTTGGCGATCGTCTCATCATCATCGGCGAGCAGCCCGCCGGTCGATGAGCCCATAAACACTTTGACGCCGCAACAACCAGATTGCCGCTCAAGATGAGCTAGACGCTCAACATTTTCCGCAACACCCCCGACATAAAACGCATAATCGCAAAACATCCGTCCCGCCGCGCGCGCGAGCTTGTCGGCAAGCGCGGCCTCGCTGGTGGTCGGCGGCACCGTGTTCGGCATTTCAAAAACCGCCGTCACACCGCCGAGCACTGCGGCGCGTGAACCGGTCTCAAGATTTTCCGCATCATTATCCCCCGGCTCGCGAAAATGCACCTGCGTATCAATGATTCCGGGCAGAATATGCAGCCCGCGCACATCGAGCACACGGCGCGCGCGCGCTTCGGGCAGCGCGCCGGTCGCAGTGATCACGCCGTCGCGGACCGCAAGGTCAGCCTGTTCCTCGCTTTGGCCATCGGCCAGAACACCGCCCTTCAAAAGGATGTCATAATGCTCACTCATTTTTCCTGCTTTCTTTATCATATGCCTATATCATAATCGTCATGTCGAATTTCGTTTTTTGTGAGCTCGCTGATCGCGCTTTGCTGCGAATCACTGGAGAAGATCACGTGGATTTTCTGCAAAACCTCCTGACCAATGACATTCATAAAGCGCGGCGCGGCGAAATGCTCTATGCGCTCCTGCTGACGCCGCAGGGCAAATTCCTGTTCGATTTCTTTATCAGCAAAAATGGTGCTGACGGCTTTCTTGTTGATGTGCAAAAATCACAGATCGATGAACTAGTCAAAAAACTGACTCTCTATCGCTTGCGCGCGCGCGTTGAATTTGTCCGGAAGGATGATCTCAAAGTCTGGTTCATCTGGAATCAGCATAACGAAAAAAAGTTTTCCGAAAAAAACAGCTTTCGCGACCCGCGCCATGCTGACCTTGGCTGGCGCATGATCTCAACGACAACGCCGCAAAACATCACACCCGCGTCGCCTGAAAACTATACAAGCCGCCGCATCGCGCTCGGCATCCCCGAAGCAGGCTGCGAATTGACCCCCGAACGCTTCCCGCTCGAATGCAACCTCGACAAACTCAACGCAATCGATTTCAATAAAGGCTGCTATATCGGCCAGGAAGTGACGTCGCGCCTCCATCACCGCGCCGAAGGCGGACGGCGACGTTTGGCCATCGTTAAAAGCGACCACCCGCTCGCGCCGCCTGGCACCTCAATCTTGATCGAGACCCAGCTCGTCGGACAACTCCTGTCAGCACAGGGGAATATCGGGCTTGCGGTCATCCGCCGCGACCGCCTTAGCACGACGCAAACACCACAATTACAGCCCAAGCCACAGCCCCTCATCGAGGGTCAACCCGTCCGGCTTGTTTTATGATATAATGTGTCCCAAGAGGAGTCCGATCAGGCTATATAAAGGGCTATATATGTCTTCTATGTCTTCGCTCTCAACCGCTAACGAACAGCAGGAAATTCGTCTGAGCATCGGGACGGCTCGCCGTCTGCCGCGCCCGGCGCTCGATTACACGCCCGAAATCGCCAACGCCACTGCGCCGATCTACGAAAAATTGCGCGATGTGATCCCAGCGGTCGAATGGCCGAGCTTCGCCCCCTATGTCCACGCAATCAATAAACTGAAAAAAATACGCAATGCGGTGATCTTGGCGCATAACTACCAAACACCAGAAATTTTTCATGGCGTCGCCGATATCTCCGGCGACAGCCTCCAATTAGCCCGCGAGGCCGCAAAAGCCAAAGCCGATGTCATCGTCCAATGCGGCGTCCACTTCATGGCTGAAACCTCCAAACTGCTCAACCCCGATAAAGTGATCTTGATCCCCGATATGCAGGCAGGCTGCTCGCTCGCAGCATCGATCACGGGCGAGGATGTCCGCAATCTGCGCGCCGCCTATCCCGGCGTGCCCGTCGTCACCTATGTCAACACAAGTGCCGAAGTCAAAGCCGAATCCGATATTTGCTGCACCTCATCCAACGCGGTCGAAGTGGTCGAGAGCCTCGGCGTCGATAAAGTGCTGTGCATCCCCGACGAATATCTCGCGCGCCACATCGCCACGCAGACAAAAGTCGAAATCATCGCATGGAAAGGGCGCTGCGAAGTCCACGAACGCTTCACCGCCGATGAACTGCGCGCCTATCGCGAGGCCGACCCCGGCATCCGCATCATCGCTCACCCCGAATGCCCCCCCGATGTCATCAAAGAAGCCGACTTCACCGGATCAACTTCCGCCATGATCGGCTGGGTGCGCGACCACCAGCCGCGACGCGTCATGATGGTCACCGAATGCTCCATGAGCGATAATGTCGCCGTCGAAAACCCCAATGTCGATTTTATTCGCCCGTGCAATCTATGCCCGCATATGAAAAAAATCACCCTCGCCAATATCCTCGACGCGCTGCTCTATATGCGCGAGGAAGTCGTCGTTGACCCGATGCTCGCCCCCAAAGCGCGGCGCGCCATCGAACGCATGATCCATCTGCGGCATTAGCGACACCTAGCGACACCTAGCGACAACACAAGCATGAGTGAGGGCATCGCCGGAACTTCCGGAAAAGATATCATCGTCGTCGGCGCCGGGCTGGCCGGCCTGTTTGCCGCGCTGAAGCTCGCGCCGAAACCGGTGACGGTCATCACGTCAGCAGGATTGGGCGCAGGCGGATCAAGCGCGTGGGCCCAGGGCGGCATCGCCGCCGCCCTAGGCGAAAACGACACAACAACACAACACGCCGACGATACCCAAATCGCAGGCGGCGGCATCGCTGATCGCGCTATGACCGAAATTTTGACGCAAAATATCGCCGCGCGCATCGATGACCTCATCGCCTTCGACATCCCGTTCGACCATGACCAAGCGCAGCAATTCCTGCTCAGCCAAGAAGCCGGTCATCGCACACGGCGCATCGTCCGCAGCGCCGGCGATATGGCCGGACAAAAAATCATGCGCGGCCTCACCGAAGCCGCGCGCCAAGCCGCTCATATCACAATCCTCGAACATTGCGCCGTCGGACGACTCGCTCATCAAAATGACCAAGTCCATGGCGTCTTCATCCAGCAGCAAAACGGCCATGACTGGCAATATATGCCAGCCCATGCAGTGGCACTCGCGACCGGCGGCTGCGGACATTTATATCAAACAACCACTAATCCGCCCCAAGCGATCGGCTCAGGCTTGGCTATGGCCGCGCAAGCAGGCGCGCAAATCGCCGACGCCGAATTCGTGCAATTTCATCCGACCGCCTTGAACATCGGCATTGATCCCGCACCACTCGCGACTGAGGCGCTGCGCGGTGAAGGCGCCGTGCTCATCGACCAGAACGGGCGGCGCTTTATGAAATGTGTCAACCCGGCTGCCGAACTCGCGCCGCGTGATCTCGTTGCGCGCGCCGTCGCCCATGCCGCACAGCAAGGCGGCGTGTTCCTCGATGCGCGCGCGATCACATCAGTCGATATCACAGCACATTTTCCTGTTATCTGCGCTGCGTGTGATCGCGTCGGGCTTGATCCAAAAAAAGACCTGATCCCGATCATCCCCGCCGCCCATTATCATATGGGCGGCGTCGCAACAGATCAGCATGGCAGATCCTCTCTGCAAAACCTCTGGATATGCGGCGAAAGCGCCGCCAACGGCACACATGGCGCAAATCGACTCGCAGGCAATTCACTCGGTGAAGCGCTCGTCTTTGCCGCCCTCACCGCCGCCGATATCAGCGCGAGCGCAGCGCGACAGATCTCCCCAGCAGCTCCGCAAAACTTCAAAGACACAAAAGAATATGATCCCCAAATCGAAAAACAATTGCGCCAAACCATGAGCGCGTATGTCGGCGTGATACGCAACAAAACAGGCCTGCAAAAAGCGCTCAGCTCCATCGCCGCGCTCGAAGACAAAGCGCGCGGCCATACGCAGATGGAAAATATGCTCATCACCGCGCGCCTCATCGCCACCGCCGCTTTGTTGCGCCGCGAAAGCCGCGGCGCGCACCATCGCACGGATTATCCTCAGCCCGATCCCTCACAGGCGCAGCGGGTTTTCCTCACTTTAGACCAAGCACGTGATATGAAATAAAGATGAACCTGCTTATCGAAAATATCGTGCGCACAGCGCTCGCCGAAGATTTAGGCCGCAGCGGCGACATCACAAGCGCCGCCGTGATCAATGAGAATATCTCAACCCGCGCGGCTCTCGTCGCGCGCGACGAAGGGCTGCTCGCCGGACTCGAAGCGGCAAAGATGACGTTCGATCTCGTTGACCGCAAAATCAAATTCACCGCGCAACTCAAAGACGGCGACGAACTCCGGCGCGGCGCGATCATCGCTGAAATTTCCGGCACGGCGCGTTCTCTTCTTGCTGCCGAGCGGGTGGCGCTGAACTTTTTGACTCACCTGTCCGGAATCGCAAGCGCCACCGCCGCGATGGTCAAACTCGTCCCCAGCACAACGCGCATTTGCTGCACACGAAAAACAACCCCCGGCCTGCGCGTCCTCGAAAAACAGGCCGTGCGACAAGGCGGCGGCTCTAATCACCGCTTCGGGCTCGATGACGGCGTGCTGATCAAAGATAATCACTTGATATTGTCGAAAAACATCACTGAAGCAATCCGCCGCGCCAAAAACGCCTACGGCCATAGAACCAAAATAGAAGTGGAAATCGATCGACTCGATATGCTCGACGAAGCAATCCAAGCAGGCGCTGATGCGGTGCTGCTTGATAATATGTCGCCCGAACAATTGCGCCAAGCCGTCGCGCAGGCCGACAAACAACTCATCACCGAAGCCTCAGGCCGCATCACACCCGACAATGTCGCTGCCATCGCCGCAAGCGGCGTCGATGTGATCTCGTCGGGCTGGCTCACACATAGCGCGCCAGGTTTGGATATTGGCCTCGACATCATCGCGGTGTAAAATAAACAGGGGATTAAACATGAAACTTCAAGCCAAAAAAAGTCAGTTGCTGGTCATCGACGTCCAAGAACGCCTCGCGCCGGTCATGCACGATATGAAGGCCATGACCAAACAATGCGTCATCCTCATGGAAGCGGCCTGTCATTTGAACATCCCGCTGATGATCTCGGAACAATATCGCAAAGGACTCGGCGCGACATTGCCCGCTCTGCGCGATCAGGCGCAAAACGCGCCGATCATGGAAAAAATGCACTTCTCTTGCCTCGATGATGCCGCGATGTGCGCTCATCTCGAAGATAAAGCGCAGGCCGGACGCAATCAATTCGTGCTGACCGGCATTGAAGCGCATATCTGCGTCGCCCAAACCGCGCTTGATCTGCGCGAGGCCGGTCATCAAACCTATGTCGTCGCCGATGCGGTCACTGCGCGCAAGCCTCGATCGGTTGAAATCGCGCTCGACCGGCTGCGCGGCCAAGGCGTCGAGGTCATCACCACCGAAATGGCTCTGTTTGAATGGCTTCATCAATCGGGAACCGACGACTTCAAAAAAGTTTCAAAGCTGATCAAATAGGAGAAACAAATGAGCGCTGCAAAAGAAATTGATTCACATCTGCCCCTTGGCTCACCGGCCAATTGCGATCTGGCCGCCGAGCGGCTCGCGCGCATCACGCCTTTTTTCAGGAGCTATATTGAAAAGAAAAAACTTGCAGGGTTTTCAACGCTCGTCGCGCGCGGCGGACAGATCGCGCATTTTGAATGCGACGGCACAACAAGCCTCGAAGCAGGCCAGCCCGTCGCGCAAGATACGATCTTTCGCATTTACTCCATGACCAAGCCGATTACATCGGTCGCCTTGATGATGCTGTTCGAGCAAGGCCTGTTTCGACTCGACAATCCGGTGGAGAAATTCCTGCCCGAGTTTAAGAATATTCATGTCTGGGCGGGCGGCAATAATCTGCGCCCGCGCACAAGACCAGCCATGCAGCCGGTCACGATCCACAACCTGCTCACCCATACGAGCGGCCTCACCTATGGCTTTATGCACACCCATCCGATCGATCGCTTCTATCGCCAGAAAAAAATCGGCGAAAATGTGATGACTCTGGAAGAGATGGTCAAAACAGCGGCGCAGCTGCCTCTGCTGTTCGAGCCCGGCCAGAATTGGAACTATTCCATCTCTACCGATGTCTGCGGACGACTCGTCGAAGTCATATCCGGCCAGCCTCTTGACGAGTTCCTCCACCAAAATATTTTCGCGCCGCTCAAAATGGCGGATACCGGATTTTTCGTCCCCGAAAGCAAGATCCATCGCCTGATGGCCAATTACCAAAAACATCCGCGCACCGGCGAGCTGTCGGTGATTGATCCGCACGCCGCCGCCTCGCCCTATGCCAAAAAACCAGCCTACCTATCGGGCGGCGGCGGCCTCGTCTCCACCGCAGGCGATTACTTCCGCTTCTGCCAGATGCTGCTCAATGGCGGCACTCTCGACGGCGCTACCCTGCTCAGCCCAAAAACCATCAACTTCATGACGATGAACCATCTGCCCGGCAGCGCAACCCTCGATGAGATCAGCCTCTCGACTTTCTCCGAAAATCGCTTCGAAGGCACAGGCTTCGGTCTCGGCTTTTCGATCGTGATGAACCCGGCAGCCGTGATGCTGCCCGTCTCGGCAGGCACCTATTCTTGGGGCGGTGCCGCCAGCACCTTCTTCTGGATTGACCCGGTAGAAGAAATGATCGGGATATTCATGACACAATTCATGCCGTCAGATTATTATCCGCTGCGCCCGCAATTGCAGCAATTGGCTTACGCCGCAATTCAATGAGTTTCGCAGAAACAATGAAGCAGAACCAGCTTGACTGGGCGCAGAATCAAAAAATCACTTCCTAGTTTATACTTTTCTTTTAAGCGGCGGTGGCTTTGCCCAGCCTTGCCGCGATGATCTCTTCGGCATCAGAGATGATGCGCTCAACCAGCTCTTTGACCGTCGGCACGTCATGGATCAGCCCCTGCACCATGCCCGCCGACCAGATGCCGTAATCGGGATCGCCCTTCTCATAAACTTGATTGCCACGCTTGCCCGCAACCAGATGACCTAAATCTTTGGCAAAATCCTCAATGCCTTTCTCCTCAACCTTGAGCACTTCCTGACTGATTAAGTTCTTCGCGACCCGCGCCGTATTGCGCACCGTGCGAAACACCAGATCCGTCGCGCGCTCGTCATTTTCAACCATTTTGATTTTGATGTTGTTATGAATCTCGGATTCTTGCGTGCACATGAAGCGCGTCCCCATATTGATCCCGTCAGCGCCGAGCGCCAGCGCCGCCACCAGACCGCGGCCATCGCCAAACCCGCCCGACGCCACCATCGGAATCTTCACCTTATCGGCTGCGGCGGGAATCAAAATCAGGCCGGGGATGTCGTCTTCGCCCGGATGTCCCGCGCATTCAAAGCCGTCAATGGAAATCGCATCAACGCCCAGCCGCTCGGCCTTGAGCGCGTGGCGCACCGCCGTGCATTTATGAATCACTTTGATCTCATGCTTTTTGAAATCGTCAATATGCTCAATCGGATTGTTGCCCGCCGTCTCAACAATTTTAATCCCCGCCTCAATGATCACGCGGCGATATTCCCCATAAGGCGGCGGCGTGAGCGTCGGCAAAATCGTCAGATTGACGCCAAAAGGCTTATCAGTCATCTCGCGGCAACGTTTGATCTCTTTGTCGAGAGCCTCCGGCGTCGGCTGCGTCAGCGCCGTGAGGAACCCCAAAGCGCCCGCATCGGCCACCGCCGCCACCAAAGGCGCGCGCCCAACCCATTGCATCCCGCCTTGAACAATCGGATGTTGAATCCCAAAAATTTCGGTAAAACGTGTGTTGATCATAAGACCTCCCTTCTGGTGCTTATTGCTGCGCCTATTATATAGAGATTATCAGGGTGTATAGCCTAAAACCGGCGCGAGCCAGCGCTCCACCTCAGCGCAGGAACAGCCCTTGCGCACCGCATAATCCTCGATTTGGTCGCGGGCAATCCGCCCGAGACCAAAATAAATACTCTCAGGATGCGAAAAATAAAGCCCGCTCACCGATGAGGCCGGTAGCATCGCAAAACTCTCGGTCAGGCTGATCCCCACCGCCCGCTCGGCAGCGAGTAGTCGGAACAAAGTCGCTTTCTCAGTGTGATCGGGCTGCGCCGGATAGCCCGGTGCCGGTCGAATGCCACGATAAGATTCTTGAAGAACCTCCTCGACCGTCAGATTTTCGTCCGCCGCATAGCCCCAGAACTCCTTGCGGACACGCTCGTGCATCCGCTCGGCGAGCGCCTCCGCCAAGCGATCGATCAGCGCTTTGGCGAGAATCGCGTTATAATCATCATGATCATCGCGCAGACGACGAGTGAGCTCCTCCTCGCCATGACCGGCGGTGACCGCAAAACCGCCAATATAATCAGCACCTGCGGGCGCGACAAAATCCGACAAAGCAAAATTGCGCTTGCCACTTTGCTTGTCGATCTGCTGGCGCAGACTATGCAATGTCGCAAGCTTTTCGCGGCGTGTTTCATCCTGATAAAGCTGAATATCATCACCAATCGCATTGGCCGGCCAAAAACCGATCACCACGCGCGCTTGCACCCACTTCTCTTCGACAAGCCGCACTAAAAATTCCTGCGCATCATCAAAAAGCTGGCGCGCGGCGCGTCCCCGCTTTGGATCATCAAAAATATCAGGGAAGCGTCCAGTCAAATCCCAGCTGTGAAAAAACGGCGTCCAGTCAATATAATCGACAAGCTCAGCAAGCGGATAATCAGCAAAACATTTCGTGCCAAAAAATTGCGGGCGCGGCGGATGATAACTTTTCCAATCAAATTTGGGCGCATTAGCGCGCGCATCTTTGATGGATAATCTCCGACTCTGCGATGAAGCGCGCGCGTGCGCATCGGCCAAACCACAATATTCACTGTTGATCTCAGCAACATAGGCCTCGCAATTTTCAGCCGAAATCAATTTTTGCACAACCGAAGCCGCGCGCGACGCATCAGGCACATAGATCGCCTGTCCGCGCTGGTAGCGCGGAGAAATTTTGACCGCCGTATGAATCTTGCTCGTCGCAGCACCGCCGATCAGCAAAGGCAGGTTGAGCTGTGTGCGCTCCATTTCATTGGCAACATGGCACATTTCGTCGAGGCTCGGCGTGATCAGCCCCGACAAGCCGATCATATCCACTTGCTTTTCGCGCGCGGTTTCTAAAATGCGCTCACACGGCACCATCACACCGAGATCGATCACCTCGAAATTATTGCATTGCAGAACAATGCCGACAATGTTCTTGCCAATATCATGAACATCACCCTTGACAGTCGCAAGCACGATGCTGCCGGCAAAATTGGCCTGCGCGCCGGTTTTGGCCTTCTCCGCCTCAATAAAAGGCTGCAGCCACGCGACAGATTTCTTCATCACTCGCGCGCTCTTGACCACCTGCGGCAAAAACATTTTGCCCGCGCCAAAAAGATCGCCGACAATGTTCATGCCCTCCATGAGCGGTCCTTCAATCACATCAAGCGCGCGCGACGCCCCCTTGCGTGCTTCTTCGGTGTCGTCTTCGATATAATCGGCAATGCCATGCACAAGGCCATGCGCGAGGCGCTCGGCAACCGGCAATTGCCGCCAAGTGAGGTCTTTCTCAGGCCGTTCGGCGCTCTTGAGACCAGCATATTCTTGCGCCGCTTCGAGCAGGCGCTCCGTCGCGCCTTCATCGCGGTTGAACAGCACATCCTCAACAAGATCGCGCAATTTCGCCGGAACAGAATCATAAACGCTGAGCTGGCCGGCATTGACAATCCCCATATCCATGCCCGCTTTGATCGCGTGATATAAAAATACCGAATGCATCGCTTGACGCACCGGCTCATTGCCGCGAAAAGAAAACGACAAATTCGACACACCACCCGAAATATGCGCGTGAGGCAATTCAGCACGAATGCGCGCAGCCGCCTCAAGCCACGCCAGCGCATATTCATTATGTTCGGCAATACCGGTCGCAACCGCAAAAATGTTCGGATCAAAAATAATGTCTTCTGGCGCAAAGCCAGCCTCTTCAACCAGCAGATGATAAGCGCGCGCGCAGATTTCAACCTTGCGCTCAGCCGTTTCGGCCTGCCCAGTTTCGTCAAACGCCATGACAATCACGGCAGCGCCATAAGCGCGTATCTTGCGCGCGTGGCGCAAAAAAATCTCCTCGCCCTCTTTGAGCGAAATCGAATTAACAACCGCCTTGCCTTGCACATTCTTCAGCCCGGCCTCAATAACCGACCATTTCGACGAATCAATGACAAAGGGAACACGCGCAATATCGGGCTCTCCAGCGAGCAGGCGTAAAAATTGCGCCATCACCTCAGCCGAATCGATCATGCCCTCATCCATATTGATATCGATCATTTGCGCGCCGGTCTCAACTTGCTGGCGGGCAACTTCAATGGCGCGATCAAACTCGTTTTTCTCGATCAATTTGCGAAACCGCGCCGAGCCAGTAACATTCGTCCGCTCGCCGATATTGACGAAGGGAATATCTTCAGTGAGCGTCAACGGCTCCATGCCCGAAAGACACAGAAGATGCGTCGGCGCGCGCACTTTGCGCGGCGGCGCGCCTTTAATCACCTCGCCCACCGCGCGAATGTGATCGGGCGTCGTGCCGCAGCAGCCGCCAACAAAATTGACAAGGCCATCTTCAACAAAATGCGCAATTTCCGCCGCCATTTCATCAGGCGTTTGGTCATAACCGCCGAGCGCGTTGGGCAATCCAGCATTGGGATAAACGCTTGTCATTATGTCAGCGTGATCAGAAATTTCTGTCAGGAAGGGGCGCAGATGCTCAGCGCCGAGCGCGCAATTCAGTCCGACCGCCAAAGGACGCGCATGACGAACAGAATGCCAAAAGGCCAACGGCGTCTGGCCTGATAGAGTCCGCCCCGCCCGATCAGTCATCGTGCCAGAGATGATCAAAGGATGAGGCAGATCCAAATCGATGATCGCATGAAGCGCGGCTTTGGCGTTGAGCGTGTCAAAAATCGTCTCGACCAGCAAAATATCAGCGCCGCCCGCGGCCAATCCTTCAACATTTTCACGATAGGCCGCATAGAGCGTGTCATAATCTACATTGCGAAAGGCCGGATCGCTCACATCAGGCGAAATCGACGCCGTCCGATTGGTCGGCCCGACCGAACCGGCAACAAAACAAAGATGACCACGCGCTTTCGCTTGATCGGCGGCCTCGCGCGCCAGACGCGCGCCCGCTTCGCAGATCTCGCGCGCGCGAGCGCCAAGCGCGTAATCCTGCTGCGAAATGCGCGTCGCCGAAAAAGTGTTCGTCGTGATGATGTCTGCACCAGCAGCCAAATAGGCCTCATGGACGCCGCGCACAATATCGGGCTGTGTCAAACACAAAACATCATAATTGCCCTTCAAATCTTTTGGGTGATCGGCAAAAATATCTTTGCGGTAATCGGCCTCTTTGAGATCATGCGCTTGAATCATCGTGCCAATCGCGCCATCGATCAGCACGATACGCTCACGCGCAAGCTCAGCGAGAATATGCTCGCTCGCCGCGCTCTTCGTCGCGTTCATGGCCCGACATCCTCGCCGCGCAGAGCGCCGCAGACTGCTTTAGTGACTTTCGCCTGATTTAATGTGTAAAAGTGAAAATGCTCCATGCCATCTTTGCGCAGATTTTCGCATTGATTGATCGCAATGTCTATAGCTATTTTTCGCCGCGTGGCGAGATCGTCGTCATGACCTTCATAAGCTTCGGCCATCCAGCGCGGTACGCGCGCACCGCATTTTTGCGCCATCGCGGCAATGCCCTTGAAATTCGTCGTCGGCATGATGCCCGAACGAATGGGAATATCAATCCCGCGCGCGCACGCACGATCACGCAAGCGCAGATGCGCCTCGTCATCAAACGAAAATTGCGTGATCGCTTGACTAGCTCCCGCCTCAACTTTGCGCTCCAACAAATCGATGTCCGCCTGCCAAGACGGCGACTCCGGATGCTTCTCCGGATAGGCGCTCACACTAATATCAAACGCGCCCGCCTTTCTGATCGCCGTGATGAATTCCGGCGTCGATGCAAAACCATCTCGATGCGGCACATAAGCGCCCATGTCAGGCATATCACCGCGCAGCGCCACAATATGACGGATACCCCCGCGCCAATAATTATCCACAATTTTTTCGAGCTCGGCGCAAGACTGCCCGACACAAGTCAAATGAGCGGCGGGCGCGATGTCGGTCTGCCGCAAAATCTGATGGACAATCTCATGTGTTCGCTTGCCTGTCTTGCCGCCCGCGCCATAAGTGACCGAGACAAAAGTCGGCTCCAACACCGCAAGCGACGTCAAGGCCTTCCATAGCGAAGCCGTCATTTTCTCATCTCGCGGCGGAAAAAACTCAAAAGAAAATGTCGGCGAAAATGCCGGTAATTTTTGTGAAATCTGGGACATCGAACCTTTTGTTTATGATATGTTTGATATATAACAGAAAAATGGAACGCTTCCCCAACATATTGACTCTCGTGCTCGGTGGCGCGCTCTTATTGACACAAGGCTGCGCAACAAAACCCGACCCTGCCGATAAAATCGCGTTCGCAACCTATCAAGAAACCAATGATCCCATCGAACCGCTCAACCGCTACTTCTTCGAATTGACCCGCTTTGCCGATTTTATCTTTCTTCATCCCTTCTCGGAAATTTATAAAAACATCGTGCCCAAAGCGCCGCGCCGAATGATTAGAAATTTCTCCTCCAACCTGTCGGAGCCTATCAATCTGGTCAACAATATATTGCAGGGCGAGATGCGCCGCTCAGGGATTACGCTGGCGCGATTCGCGCTGAACACCACAATCGGCATTGGCGGCTTCTTTGATGCCGCCGATTATTACTTTGACCTCAAAGAACAGCCCGAAGATCTCGGACAAACCCTTGCGATCTATGGAATGCCCGAAGGGCCGTTTTTCTTTATCCCCTTTGGCGGCCCATCAACATTCCGCGACGTCGTCGGTATCACCGGAGGAATCTTCACCAACCCGATTAGATATGTTAACCTCAACGATATAGATATTTTATTGAACTTGCGGTTTCCGATCAATGTGCTCGAAGCAAGCGTATCATCGCGGCAGTTCATCGAACAGATCGAACGGGAATCAATCGACTACTATGCCACCGTCAGAGAGCTCTATCGGCAAAACCGCCGTAACGCAATCTTGAATGGCGAGTTGGATTTTGACGCCCTGCCCGAAATCCCCGAAGATGATTTTTTTGAGGAAGAGCCATAATGAATCAAAATCAAATAACCAAAATCTTATGCGGCGCAGTAATGGCATTGACTCTGCAAGCAGAACCAGCACAAGCGGTCGGGCGCAGCGATGTCGAAGCTGAAAACTTCATCAAAGACTTCACCGACAAAATGATCCTCATCGTCGGCAATAAGAATAGGCCTCTGGCAAGGCGCTTCGACGATATCCGCCAAGTGCTGTCCAACAATATCGCCAAAAGGCGCATCGGCGTATTTATGCTTGGGCGCTATGCGCGCAAAATCAAACGCAGCGAACTCGACGCCTATATCGACCTGATGGAAAAATACGCCATGCGAGTCTTCATCGCCCGCCTGCTGATCGCAAAAAACGCCCATACCGCAAGAATCAAAGTCATCCGAAGCACAAAAAAAGGCACCGCTGGCAAAGAAGCCATCATACTCTCTCAATTGACCCTGCAAAACTTGAAGCAGCCCATCCAAGTGCGCTGGTGGGTCGTGCGCGATCAAAATAATCGCCTCAAAATTTTTAACATCGGCGTCGAAGGATTCTGGCTCGCCCAAGAACAGCGCGCCGTCTTCATTGCCTTGATCCAAAAAAATAACGGCGATCCGAAAGCGCTGCTGCAATATCTCAAACAGCGCCTCAAAGAGGCTGAACAAAAAAAACCGCAACCGCGCTGAACATTAGCGCGAGATCAGCGCGTTAGGCGCTTATATTTAATGCGATTACGCTCGGCGGTATCCCTGCCCAAACGGCGAATCCGATCCTCTTCATAGTCGCGGTAATTGCCCTCAAACCAAACAACCCCGCCGTCGCCCTCAAAAGCAAGCATATGTGTCGCAATGCGATCCAAAAAACGCCGATCATGGCTGATGATCATCGCGCTGCCTGAAAAATTCTCCAACCCCTCTTCAAGCGCGCGCAAAGTCTCCATATCGAGATCATTAGTCGGCTCATCAAGCAGCAAAAGATTACTCCCTAATGTCAAAACCTTAGCAAGATGAACACGATTGCGTTCGCCTCCTGAAAGGGTGCCGACCTTCTTCTGCTGATCCGAGCCGCGAAAATTGAACGCCGATGCCCACGCACGCACAGGCACATCGCGTCCGGCGAGCGGGATCACATCGCGTCCGCCGCCAATCTCCTCCCAGACGGCAAGCGCACCATTTAAGCTCGCGCGGCTCTGGTCGACATAGCCAAGACGAACGCTCTCGCCCAGCCTGACCTCACCGCGATCGGGCGCATCTTGCGCGGCGATCATGCGAAACAAAGTCGTCTTGCCCGCGCCGTTCGGGCCGACAATGCCGACAATGCCACCCGGCGGCAGACGAAAAGATAAATCGTCAATCAAGCAAAAAGCCTGCTCGCTATCACTAGAACTATCCCTGAAACTTTTGCTCACATTTTTCATCTCCAGCACAAGCTCGCCGAGCCGCGCATCACATGGAATCATGATCTGCGCCTCGCGGGCGGCGTCGCGTTTTGTCGCGTTGCATAGCTTCTCATAGGCCGTGATGCGCGCCTTCGACTTCGTGCGCCGCGCCTCCGGCGTCGCGTTGATCCATTCAAGCTCGCGCGCGAGCGCCCGCTGCCGCGTGATATCTTCGCGCGCCTCCTGCACAAGACGCTTCTGCTTGTGCAACGCCCATGACGAATAATTGCCCTCATGCGGAATCCCCTGTCCGCGATCGAGCTCTAAAATCCAGCCGGTGATGTTGTCCAAAAAATAGCGGTCATGCGTGATGAGAACCACCGTGCCGCGATAATTGATTAAATGATTCTCAAGCCACGCCACCGTCGCGGCATCAAGATGATTGGTCGGCTCATCCAATAACAAAAGATCAGGCGCGGCAAGCAATAAGCGGCATAAAGCCACACGACGCTTCTCGCCGCCCGACAGAGTCTTGATGTCGGCATCCGCCGGAGGACAGCCCAGCACCTCCATCGCCATATCAATGCGCGCGGCGAGATCCCAGCCATTGGCAGCGTCGATTTTTTCCTGCACCTCGGCCTGATCAGCAATGAGCCGGTTCATCGCGTCGTCGTCCATTGGCTCGGCGAAGCGCGCCGAAATATCCTCAAAGCGCTGGAGCAGCTCGCGCATTTCGGCGGCACCATCGGCGATGTTGTCGGCTACCGAGCGGCTTTCATCAAGCTGCGGCTCCTGAGACAAATAACCGACGCGAATGCCCTTCTCAGGCCGCGCCTCACCTTGGAAGTCGCGCTCTTCGCCCGCCATGATCTTGAGCAAAGTCGATTTGCCCGAGCCATTGACTCCAACCACTCCAATCTTCGCGCCCGGCAAAAACGACAACGTAATATCCTCGAATAATTTCTTGCCGCCCGGCCAAGCCTTGCTGACCTCCTGCATCACATAAACAAAACGCTCAGATGACATGATCTCTCCTTAATTTTTCTTCAACTTAAACTCCATTGGTCGGAAAATAACATAGAAATAACATAATCGTGAAATGCCAAGCGACTCAAGAGCTTTAAACTATCGCATCAAAGACACAGGGAAAACTTTAATGTCCATTACCCGATCGGAAAGTCCGCTCGCGGCGGCACCCTCTCAACCTCTCGCGGCCCCGCCTGTCGGAGACGCGCTGCAAGATCAGGCCATAGCGACTCTCGAAAGGCTCAAAGCAGAAGGACGCTTAACCCCCAAAAAAGCAGCGCAAACTGCAGCGCAAGCTATAGAAAAAATGCTAGAGCAGAAAAGCACCTCACGCAAAACCGCGCTTTTGAATCTCAAGGAGCTGACAGATTCCGCCTTAAACAGAAGATACGCCGAAAGTGGGAAAAATGAAATTCACTCAATCCTGCTGACAGCGCTTCATTCCATCAGGAGGAAAAGACAAGGCGAGAAGGCATTGCGCCATCTTGTACGGCACAACAGGCATTTCGCCGCTCTTGAACCAAGCGAGCGATGGCGATTCTTCATTGACGGCCACCGCCAAGAATCGGGAAATCTCTACGAATTTGATGATGAGCCCGGATATTATGGCGCCATGTGTCATGGACTCGCGCTGATTCTATCCGCACCAGGGGAAGACATGACCTCTGATATGTATGAAAAATTACATGACACATGTGTATCTGAAGTCGGCAGATTAGGAAGGCGCATGACCAGAATGCCTCCCAAGGACGAGATCAAAATAAAATCAATCCGCACAAAATACAGAAATGAAATCAATGAAGGAGGCGTTCCCATCGCTTTCAGCCTTATTTTAGCAGAAGAGCTCTCTGGGAATCCCAATGCGACTGAGCTTGGCGTACGCGAACTCAAAAGAAAATTCAAAGGAGATGGCTGGTGTGAGGTCAATGACGACTCAATTATGCCTAACCGCGAGACAAAGAAAAAACCCGAAGCAGTCTGTTACAGAAAAGCAACGCAGCTAGAATGCGCACAGCGAGTCGATCAAACATTCGCTCATTACCGGCACAACATCGCGCAGGCCAAAGATGGCACCTCAAGACGCGAAGTCATTTTAGAATGTTGTCAAACTTTATCACAGCTTCATGTCTTCCAGGACGGGAATATCAGGACGATCAATCTCGTGATGAATAAATTGCTGATGGCTAACGACCTCTCACCGGCCATCATGGATAACCCCAACGTGCTCGACGCTTTTGATATGCCCGCTCTCATGCAGGAATTACAAAAAGGTCAAGATAATTTCCAAAGACTTTGCCGTCCGCCCTCACAGCCCGCGCCAGAGCACGGTAGGCAAGTCTAGCGGGATGTGAAGAATTGCCCCCAAAATAATTAAATATGTTAAATTGCGCGCAGAACTAGGTCTTCCAGCTCTGAGGCCTAAGAGACCTCACATTAAGCGGCAGCGACATCTGCCGTGATCAAACTTTCACCTCACTTTGTTGGGGTGGCGGCGTTATAGAATACGCCTCAGCGTAAAACGTCGTGGGGCATCTTTGTGTGGCTCACTTAGGCCCCGCTCAAGAAGAAGAAGAAGACGACAACACAAACTCTTGAAATCAAAAGGCGGTGGGCCTGGCAGGACTCGAACCTGCGACCAAGACGTTATGAGCGCCCCGCTCTAACCACTGAGCTACAGGCCCCATCAACTTAACTGTCTAAGAAGCTCCGCAATTTGCGCGAGCGGCTGGGATGCTTCAACTTGCGCAGCGCTTTGGCTTCAATTTGGCGAATGCGCTCGCGCGTGACCGAAAATTGCTGCCCCACCTCCTCCAAAGTGTGATCCTGATCCATCCCGATACCAAAACGCATGCGCAACACACGCTCTTCGCGCGGCGTCAGCGACGATAAAATCCGCGTCATCGTCTCGCGCAAATTGGCGTTGATCGCCGCATCCACCGGCAGAATCGTCGATTTATCCTCAATGAAGTCGCCGAGATGGCTGTCTTCCTCGTCGCCGATCGGTGTCTCGAGCGAAACCGGCTCTTTCGCAATTTTCAAAACTTTGCGCACTTTTTCAAGCGGCATGCCTAGCTTCTCGGAGAGTTCTTCCGGCGTGGGCTCGCGGCCAACCTCGTGCTGCATCTGGCGCGAGGTGCGAATCAGCTTGTTGATCGTCTCGATCATGTGCACCGGAATCCGAATCGTGCGCGCCTGATCGGCAATCGAGCGCGTGATCGCCTGCCTAATCCACCAGGTCGCATAGGTCGAAAACTTGTAGCCACGCCGATATTCAAATTTATCCACCGCCTTCATCAACCCGATATTGCCCTCTTGAATCAGATCAAGAAATTGCAGCCCGCGATTGGTATATTTCTTGGCAATTGAAATCACCAAGCGCAAATTGGCCTCAATCATTTCTTTTTTGGCCATGCGCGCTTCGCGATCGCCCTTCTGCACCGACTTCACGATGCGGCGAAACTCAGTAATGTCGACGCCGGTGCTCTCGACAATGTCGGTGACCTGCTTGCGCAATCCTTTGATCGTGCTGCGCTCCTTGCGGACGAAGTCCTTCCAGCCGGGCGAGACAAGCCGCGCCGCATTGCGCAGCCAGCGCGGATCAAGCTCGCTGCCGCGATAGCGCTTGAGAAACTCGGCGCGAGCGATATTGTAAGATTCAGCAAGCCGCAGCAGACGACCCTCCACGCCGACCAGATTGCGGTTGATCGTATAAAGCTGATCGACCAGCATCTTGATCCGGATATTGTTAAGCGGAAGGTTTTTGGTCTCAGCGACGATCTCTTCTTGCAGCTGCTTGAGCCGCCGACGGCGCTGCGCAGAAATAAACTCTAATTTCGACGCATCCTCCTGCGCGCGCCGAAGCTTTTTGTGAATCTTCGAGATGCGCTCAAACTGCGCGAGAATCAAAAATTTCAGCTCAGCTTCCATTTCAGTGAGCGAAAGATTGTTTTCCTCGCCGTCACTGTGATCGCTGCTGACGCCATCTGTGGATTTTTCTTTCACACGACTCTTATTCGGATGAAGAATGTTATAAACCGTTTCGAGATCCATCACGTCGCGCAATAAAATTCTTTCCTTGTTTGTTTCGTCATAGCGCAGCTCGTCATACCAGATCATCAAGGCTTGGAAGGTCAAAGAGCTTTCGCACAAAGACGCAATCATCGTTTCGCGGCCAGCCTCGATGCGCTTGGCCAGTGCGATTTCGCCCTCGCGCGATAATAATTCGACGCTGCCCATCTCGCGCAGATACATCCGCACCGGATCATCGGTCGAGCTGATCGCTTCAGGGCGCGCGCGCGCAGCCGGAAGATTTTCAATCGACTCATCGCCGCTGTCGCCCTCTTCTTCTTTGTCGATGATCGCCACGCCCATCTGCGACAGCATCGAGGTCACATCTTCAATTTTTTCAGAAGAAAATTTTTCGGGCGACATCACAGCGGTGATTTCATCATAGGAGATCGAGCCGTTCTTCTGCGCAGCGGCGATCATCTTTTGGATCGGCTGCCGCGCCTCATCGAGCAGCGCCGGAGAACCTAAATTGGCAATCACCGCGTTCTCATATTTTTTCGATACATTATTCTTTTTCGAATTCTTTTTTGCCTTTATCGCATTGTTTGCCGCTTCAGGCGATTTATGCGCCTTATGCGCTTTATGCGATTTATGCGCCGAGGCTAGCCCGTTTGCTTTTGCGGCTTGAGGCGCTTTTTTGCTGCCGGCTTTTTCTCGACTCAAAGCTTTTTTCTGCGCAGATTTTTGAACGGGAGCTTTTCTAGCCGCCATAGCGATAGCCCTAGGTTTTAATAAAGGTGGGATTGATTTTATCTAGGGCGTGAGATAGGCGCTGTCAAGGGGGCTGGACGATGAATGTGCGATGAAATCAAAATGAGGCCAAAATAGGCTTGATTTTGGCCGTCCGCCTGCCTAGCCTGTTAGGATGATGTTGATTCGCTGGCAAAACGCCTCGACAGCCCTTGCCGTATTGATGCTGCTTGGCGGCTGCGCTTTTATGGAAGCAGCCTCTTTCGGACCTGATTTTTCTGATATTCAAGTGGGCACACAGCGCGCGCGCGTCGAGGCCGAACTCGGCCAGCCGCGCACCCGTGTGCTGACAACGCCGATCACCACCGTCGATATTTATGAATATCGGGTCAATGATCGACCAAGCCGACTGCGCGCAATATCTAATTTCATTAAAAGCCTTTTCACTTTGGGTATCTGGGAGCTTTGGTCAACCGAGCGCATGACGCTCTACCGGCTGCGCATCACCTATGATAAAAAACAGCGCGTGGCTGAAATCCGACAAGTCGATGTGTTCGCTGACCAGCTCTATGAAGAAAGAGCCGGTAAATAATTTAAGCGGCACCTTTCACGTTTTGCGATAGCCCTTCAAAAAGCGTCGCCCAGTCGGGAAGCTGTTGGCCGGGCTTCCTGCGCGCCTCGACAAAATCCGCAAGGGCAATGCTTTTTTCAAGCAAAATGTTCTGTTCTTTTTCGACTTCCTCCCTCAGATTGATAAAGCGCGCTCTCGTGGCGTCATTCATCTGCGCGCGGTAGTCTCGCGCGGCCTGATCACGATCCTCAATCATCGCCTTGATATATTGATTGAGCAAAAAACAATTAAAACAATCTTGAACAAACTGATCATCTTGCTGTATTTCCCATACAGGCGATAAAGGCGCAAAGAGCTTATAGAAATTATGCCCGTCGGGCTGGCCATTTTGATCGCGGCCATAGCTCCCATCAAGCGGACGCCAAAACTGCGCCGCAAGATCATCATAAAATGTCTGTGCGGTCATCTTTTGACTGCGATGCTCGTCAGCAATGCACAGCAGCTCATCGCA
This sequence comes from Alphaproteobacteria bacterium, assembly GCA_965212115.1. Lineage (GTDB taxonomy): Bacteria > Pseudomonadota > Alphaproteobacteria > JAPOUT01 > CBDBUR01. Next base: position 463,939 of record CBDBUR010000001.1, read on the forward strand.
TAAATGACGATGCGGTTCAATCAGCCGCATTTGCGCAATGTCTTCGCGATATCTGTCAAAGAGCATTGGATAGACTAACAGCAGACCTAAAAGAATGCGCTCGCTTTGCGTTGCGCCGTCAGGGGCTTGGCGCGGCGCCGATCCGTGCGTCAAAACATTCAATTGAGTCCAATTGAATTGCGCGCGCGCGTGATCGCGATCGATGCGCCAGAAATGCTGATCCAAACGCATTCGAAACTTGCGCCGATAATGACGCTTTATCTCCAAATCAGCTATGCTGTCGATCAGGTGATCGAATCTTTTTTGCAGCTGCGCTTTGCGCTCAGGCGTATTGATCGGCTGGCTTTGAGTCTCGTGAATGTAAAGCGCCTCAGACAAAGATTGCGCATCGACAAGATAAGCCTCAAATGAAGTACGCCCCTCTTGGTGGATCAAGTCGTCGGGGTCTTTGCCTGCAGGCATATAGGCCAATCGCAGACTCTTGCCCGGCGTCAAGATCACCAGCGCACGCTCAATCACGCGCGCCGCCGCGCGCTTGCCAGCCTCGTCGCCGTCAAGGCAGACAATCGGCTCAGGCGCTAAGCGCCATGCTTCGCTCATTTGCCGCTCGGTCAACGCCGTGCCCAAAGATGCCACCACATGAGATATCCCAGCATCATGCAAAGCCAAAACATCCATATAGCCTTCGACAATGATGACCTCGCCGCAATCAAAGGCGGACTTCATCGCCTGCGGCAGACCATAAAGCGTACTGCCTTTATGAAATAACTCCGTCTCCGGCGAATTGAGATATTTTGCCCGCGCGTGAGGATCAAGCGCGCGCGCGCCAAAAGCGATCGTCTCGCCCTTGCGGTTTTCAATCGGAAACATGATCCGGTTGCGAAACCGATCATAAAGCGCGCCGCCATCATCGGGCTTGATGACCAAGCCCGCTTCAAGCAGAGCGCTATCATTAAAACCGGCCTTGATCAGCGCGCCGCGCAGAGCGCCGCGATCATTCGGCGCAAAGCCAACGCCAAACTTCGCGCGCACCGACGACGATAAATGCCGCCCGTCAAGATAATCGCGCGCCGCGCGTCCGACATCTCCGGCCAGTTGCCGCTCGAACCATTGACGCGCATGGACAAGCGCATCCAGCGCGCTCTTGCGCCTTTGCGCGCGCACCGGATCAGCACGACCACGGCGCGGCACTTCAAGACCAGCGCGCTGCGCGAGAAACTCAACCGCCTCGATGAACGACATATTTTGCGTTTCGGTCAAAAAGCTGATCACATCGCCATGTTTGCCGCTCGAAAAACAATGCCAAAACTGCTTCTGGTCATTAATCGTGAAGGACGGCGTCTTCTCCTGCGTGAACGGCGATAGACCTTTCCACTCGCGCCCCTCGCGCTTGAGACGCACATATTGTCCGACAACATCAGAAACCGGCAGGCGATCTTTGAGCTGCGCGATAAACTGCTTGAAATCTTGATTGGGGGCTGGACTCATAACACCTAGTTTAACCCAAATCGCGCTGCGTCGTCCTGTGGACAACTCAAAGAAGCTGTGAATTATTGCTGCTGCGTGAGCGTCTCACGGACGAGTCGGCCTGTTTTGGAGAAGTCCATCCGCCCCAAATAGCGAGATTTGAGCTCAGTCATGACGCGCCCCATATCTTTGAGACCTTCCGCGCCTAAATCTTGGATCACATCCTTGCAGGCTTCGGCGACTTCGTCGGGCTCGAGCTGGCGCGGCATGAAGCTCGTGATGATCTCGATTTCCTCACGCTCTTGCTTGATGAGGTCGTCGCGCTGAGCTTTTTCGTAGGCCTCGATGGAATCGTGTCGCTGACGCACCATGCGTCCGAGCAGATCGAGGATTTCGGGTTCGGTCATGCCATCGGAGCGGCCTTCGCCTCTGAGCGCGATGTCGCGATCTTTGAGCGCCGCCTGCACAAGACGCAACGTCGATATGCGTCGCTTGTCCTGAGCTTTGAGGGATTCTTTGAGTGATCGGTCAATGTCATCACGCATCGACATAGTTAGTCTCCTTTATTTGGCCGAACGTAGAAGCTAACGCAAGATGAGCGCAGAGTCCAGCCTTGTCTCAGGAACGGGAAGAGAAAAGTTTTGACCTCACCGGCCAAAATGGTTAAAATTCCCAACTATGCGCGACGAGGCTCTAATCCATTTTCACGATGATCAAAACATTTCGGCAGGCGTTCACCTCGGACGCAGCGGGTTCGACACTCTGCGGCTGATCGAAAGCGCCATGCCCTTCTTTGAGCGCGCGCGACTTGGACGATGCGTCGCCGGTTTTTGCGCAGTGCACGCCCATCTCGTTGAAGACATCACCGCACCGCCGCCGCCACAATGGCCGCAATGGCGCTTCATGGAGTGGGACGCATGGTTCGGACGAATCAATGGCGTCTTTCTCGTCAATATGCAGAGGTTGAAGATCACGCATTATCCGATGTATCGATCAGCGCCCGCGACGCCGCAAATTGATTTCTCAAAATTGCCGGGACGCCTCAAAGAAGTCGGAGCACATCATGGAGCTCGCCATCATGAATCATGATTTTTTTCGCGATAAAGACATCTCCACCGACGCGGCGCAGGCGATCATCGACGACGCTCTCCATGGCACCGACGACGGAGAATTATTCCTCGAAACCTGCCGCAGCGAGGCAATCATCCTCGATGATGGCCGGATCAAACAGGCATCCTTTGATGAAGAACAAGGCTTCGGCCTGCGCGCCGTCGCCGATGAACGCACCTTCTATGCACATAGCACCGATATTTCGCGTCAAGGATTAAAACGTGCCGCGGATATCGTTCATCTCGCCGCGCACGGTCATCAAGGACACTGGTCGGCGCCGCCGATCGGAACAAACAAGAAGCTCTATCCAGCACAAGACCCTCTCGAAGGACAGAGCTTCACCGATCGTCTCGCCATTTTGCGCGCGATCGATGAATATGCGCGCAAAAAAGATCCTCATGTCAAACAGGTGACCGCCTCTTTAGCGGCGGAATGGAAAAATGTCTGCATCATGAGACCCAATGGCGATCTGGTGGAAGATATTCGACCTCTCGTGCGACTTTCGGTTCAGATCATCACCGAGCGCGATGGCCGCCGCGAAACCGGCATGAGCGGCGGTGGCGGTCGCGGCCTCATGACAGATTACCTCACGCCAGAGTTCTGGCAGGCCCATGTCGATGAGGCGGTGCGGCAGGCTCTGGTGAATCTCGATGCTTTACCGGCTCCGGCGGGCGAACAAGATGTCGTGCTCGGTCCGGGCTGGCCGGGGATTTTGCTCCACGAAGCAATCGGGCATGGACTCGAAGGCGACTTCCACCGCAAGAAAACTTCAGCCTTTTGCGGTATGGAAGGCGAACGGATCGCCGCACCCGGCATCACCGTCATTGATGATGGAACGATCGAAGGTCGGCGCGGCTCCCTATCGGTTGATGATGAAGGCACCCCAACCCAGCGCACAATCCTCATTGAAGACGGCATATTGAAAAATACTCTGCAAGACAGACTCAACGCTCGCCTGATGAAACAACAGCCGACCGGCAATGGTCGGCGCGAATCCTACGACCACGAACCCATGCCGCGCATGACCAATACTTTCATGCTCAATGGCGATCGCGCGCCCGATGAGATCATCGCGTCGGTCAAAAACGGCGTCTATGCGCCCTTCTTTGGCGGCGGACAAGTCGATATCACAAGCGGTAAATTCGTCTTCTCATGCACCGAAGCGTGGCGAATCGAAAATGGCAAAATCACCCATCCGCTCAAAGGCGCAATGTTGATCGGGCATGGGCCGGACGCGCTCACCAAAATCAGCATGATCGGCAATGATATGAAGCTCGATCCGGGAATCGGCACCTGCGGCAAAGAAGGTCAAGGCGTGCCGGTCGGCGTCGGACAGCCGACGATCCTCTTAAATGGCATTACCGTCGGCGGCGCGCAGGTCGCTTAAGCCGCCGACGCGATCTTTGGCTGCCTCCTGCCTCATATTAAAAACCTATCATAAGGGTCACCAAAAAATTGTGGCCAAAAAGTTCAGATTTAAGCTCGCCAAAATCGCTATTGGGGTTGATCTCGCTCCAGCTAAACCGGTAAGAGCCGCCAACACTTACCCTATCGCTGAGACGGTGGTTATATCCCCCCATCGCTTGCACCAAAAAGCTTTTTATGTCTTCGTCATAGTCGGTATCTTTCGCTTTGAGACTGCCAAACAGACCGCCGAGACCCAAACCCACATAAGGCTGGTAGAAGCTGTCCTTGCCCGTGAAATGGTAATAGGTGTTGAACGAAATCGTCGCGGCGTTAAACACATAATCGTTATCGACATTAAACTCTTGGGCATCAATACCCGCGACTTTCCATTCTGTCTCCCAGCGGCGATAGCCGACAGCAAGCTCGGTGCGCACGAGCTGGTGAGGAAAAATCCCCACCGCGCCATTGAGATCAAAACCCAAACTGCGCTCGAAATCCACTTCGAAGGTCCCGGAAAAGCTTCCAAGCGAGACGCTCTCGACCCCATCGAGGCCGATCTCGGCATCGGAGTTTTGCGGGTAAAGCAGCCCCGCCGAAAGCGAAACATAGGGGCTGAGCTCCGAAAAGTCAGCCAATGCCGGATCGTCCCAAAAAGAGATGAAAGGCTCGGGCGAAGTCAAAGCGCCGGTCGAAAACGACCATGTTATCGTTCCCAAAACGCTGTGATTGAACTGGTTAAACTCCGGCTCAGAATAGCTAAACCGATAAGAAACGCCCAAACCCAGCTGGTCGGTGAGAAAATAATTATAGCCGGCCATCGTATTGAGCATAAAAGCTGCATCAAGCGAGTCATCAACCGCTAGATCGGCTTCCCGCGCGCGACTTTTGAGGTCAGTCGAGATGCGCCCCTGCCACAACCCAAGACCCATGCCAAACCCGATATAAGGATCATGCTGCCGATTGCTGACGCCTAAAAAATCATAATAGACATTGGCCAAAATAGAATAAGCCTCAAGGCTATCGACATCTTCTATGTCATATCTGCGATAGCCATTGGCCAATTCCAATCTGAAATTATTAAACACATAGCCGCCAATGCCAAGCTCAAAATGATAACCGGCATCAAAGTTAGCGCCGACATTAACCAGCCGCGCGGGCATATCTCCGTCCGCCTCTTCAAGCGCCACCGCGCCTGAACTGATGCCTGGCGTGAAGATCGGCCCTGCTGAAATCGAGACATATAGATCCAACGGCGCGCGCTGTTTTTCCGAAATGAACTGAATTTCAGGAATCCTCCATGTTGTCGTCAACAAAATGCTGTGATGAAATTGCTTATAATTGAGCAAGTCCTCGAAAAATTCCGGTTCGCTATAGAGAAAACGATAAGAAACACCAACAGCCAAATAATCCGTGAGGCGATAATTATAACCGGCCATCGCATTGAACACAAAAGCGGTTTCAGGATCTGTTGGGATATCTTCGTCGTCGAAATCGTGGAAATCCCAGAGGCCCACGCCAACGCCAAAGCCAAAGAACGGATCATGGCGATTCGTCTTAACCAGAGGGCTGTAGTAAATATTGAAAGAAGGAATATAAGCACCGAAATAACCATCCTGTGAATCTTTCAAATCAAATCTGCGGTAGCTGCTGGCGAGCTCCCATCTGAAGCTCGAAGTGAGATAACCTCCAAGACCCATTTCAACATGATAGCCTGCTGTGTCGGTCTTGATGCGATCGTCCACGCCGACTTCGATATCTTCGGGAAAGACCGCGCCCGCCGAAATCGAAAGATAAAAATCTTCTGATTCCTCCGCATACGCCGAATGCGCGCCCGCAACGACAAACCCGATCAAGGCCAAAAAAACTGCAACTAAATAAAACATTATCATCTCTCTTTAATTTTGCTTGTCATATGATGTCAAGCTGTTTTATCGCGGGCTGAAGGGATCGGTGACCAAAATCGTATCCTCACGCTCAGGGCTCGTGGATAAAAGCGCCACTGGTACGCCGATCAACTCCTCCACATAACGGACATATTTGACCGCCTGCGCTGGAAGTTCGCTCCAAGAACGAGCGCAAGCGGTGCTCTCACGCCAGCCTTCGAGCGTTTGATAAATCAGCTCGATGCGCGCGATCGCCGCCAAAGAGGCCGGTAGATGATCAATATGTTCGCCATCAAGCCGATAGCCAACGCAAATGTTGATCGTCTCCAAGCCGTCCAAGACATCCAATTTTGTCAGCGCGATGCCATCAACACCGCCGCAGCGCACCGCCTGCCGCACAAGCACCGCATCGAACCAGCCGCAGCGACGCCGTCGGCCCGTAACCGTGCCAAACTCGGCGCCGCGCTGGCCAAGACCTTCGCCAATTTCATTATCCTGCTCGGTCGGGAAAGGACCAGCGCCGACGCGCGTCGTATAGGCTTTCGTAATGCCCAGAACATAATTGATCGCTTTGGGCGGCGCGCCCGAACCTGTCGCGGCCTGCGCGCCGACCGTATTGGAAGACGTCACAAAAGGATAAGTGCCGTGATCGACATCAAGCAATGTCCCCTGCGCGCCCTCAAATAAAATACGATGACCCTGACGATGATGATGATCAATCACCTGCCATGAAACATCGATGAAAGGCAGAATCTTCGGCGCGATCGCGCGCAATTGCTCGACCAGCGCCGCGCCATCGACCTCGCGCGCGCCCATACCTCGGCGCAAAGCGTTATGATGCGCTAAAAGACGCTGTGCGCGCTGCGGCAAATCATCCGGCTCGGCAAGATCAACCACACGAAGCGCGCGCCGCGCGATTTTATCCTCATAGGCCGGACCAATGCCGCGCTGCGTCGTGCCAATGCGCAAAAGCGACGCCGATGCCTCACCTAAACTATCAAGATCACGATGAAGCGGCAGAATCAGCGCCGCATTTTCTGCAACGCGCAAATTATCCGGAGTCACGCGAACATTTTGCTTGGACAGCGTTTCGATCTCATCGATCAAAGCCCAAGGATCGACGACAACGCCATTGCCGAGCAGACTCATCTTGCCCTCGCGCACAACGCCCGACGGCAAAAGACTCAGCTTATAAACCTCGCCGTCAATGACCAAAGTATGCCCAGCATTATGCCCGCCCTGAAACCGGACAATCAGATCAGCGCGCGCGCTCAGCCAGTCGACGATCTTGCCTTTGCCTTCATCGCCCCATTGTGTGCCAATTACCGCAACATTTGTCATTAAAGATTGTTCTCGTGAATGATCGCGTCCTCAAAGGACATCTGCTCGACGCGCGTAACTCGCTTCACATCGGCGAGCTTGGCGAGCGCATCATCGCTGGCGATTTCGTCGATCTCGATGATCGAAATCGCCTTGCCATGAGGCGCTTCGCGCCCAAGCGCCAAAGACGCGATATTTACCCCCACCTCGCCCAATTTGAGCCCCAGCGCGCCGATAAAACCAGGCGCATCCTGACTTTCAACATAAAGCATATGCGGCGCAAACTCGGCCTCCATATTGATCCCACCCGCTTGAATGATCCGCGGCTTGCCGTCGGAAAAAACCGTGCCCGCAACGGAAATCTCACTTTCGCCCTGTTTGAGCGCTACGCGAATATAATTTTCATAAGCACCACGTTTTCGTCCTTCGTAATTTTCTGAGATCGTGATTCCGGCATCTTTGGCGCGCACCGGCGCGGAAACCATATTGATGCCATCAAAAAAAGGCTTCATCACACCGGCAAGCAGCGCCGCCGTTAGAGGCTCGCGCCCCGACTGAACATTATCCCCGACATATTCAATCTCAACGCGCGAGATCGCGCCACCCGCCAATTGTCCGGCAAATGAGCCTAAATGTTCGGCCAGCTCAATAAAGGGCGCAAAGCGCGGCGCGTCCTCCGCCGAGATCGACGGCATATTGAGCGCATTGGCCACAACCCCGTCTTTGAGATAATTCGCCATCTGCTCGGCAATTTGCAGCGCGACTTTCTCTTGCGCCTCAGTCGTCGAAGCGCCCAGATGCGGTGTGCAAATAACATTTTTGACCCCAAACAAAATGTTGTCTCGCGCAGGCTCTTCAGAAAACACATCGAGCGCCGCGCCAGCAACATGATCTGATAACAGAGCCTGTTTCAAAGCCTCTTCGTCGATCAGCTCGCCACGCGCGCAATTGATGATATGCGCGCCCTTTTTGATTTTCGCCAAAGACTCCTGATTGATGAGGTGGCGCGTTTTCGGCGTCAAGGGCGTGTGCAAAGTGATCAGATCGGCGCGGCCCAAGAGCTCAGCGAGCTCAACTTTCTCAACGCCGAGCGCCGCAGCACGCTCATCAGATAAAAACGGATCAGCGGCAATCACTTTCATCTTGAGACCCAGAGCGCGCTCAGCAACGAGCGAACCAACATTGCCGCAGCCAATGATCCCTAAAGTCTTGCCAGTCAGCTCGATGCCCATGAAGCGGCTCTTCTCCCATTTTCCGGCCTGCGTCGATAGATCAGCCTGCGGGATGTCGCGCACGAGCGCCATCATCATAGCGATCGCGTGTTCAGCAGTCGTAATCGAATTGCCCATCGGCGCGTTCATGACAATCACGCCATGCGCGGTCGCCGCCGAGAGATCGATATTATCAATGCCGATGCCCGCGCGACCAATCACTTTGAGCTTCTTGGCGTGTTCAAGAAGTTTCGCCGTCGCTTTGGTCGCCGAGCGCACCGCGAGGCCGTCATAGTCGCCGATGATTTTGGCGAGTTCGTCCTTGTCGAGGCCGGGCTTGAGGTCGGCCTCGATGCCGCGCCGCGTGAAAACATCGACCGCCGCCGGTGATAATTTATCCGAGATCAGAACTTTCGGCATGGCTCGCCCTATAACTCGCTATATGACTTTTTCTATGGCTTGAGCAAACGCCCAGCTCAGCCAAGGGAAAAGCTTTTCGAGATCATCGCAATCGACCGTGCTGCCTGCCCATATCCGCAGACCCGGCGGCGCGGCGCGGTAGCCAGCTACATCAAAGGCAATCTCTCGATCTTCCAAAAGCGCCGCCATCTGCTTGATGACCTTGCGCTGCCCAGACTCATCAAGCCTGTTGAAGCGCGGCTCTTTGACCTGCAAGCAGATCGATGTATTCGAGCGCTGCGTCGGCTCTTCGGCAAGAAAATCGACCCAATCGCTCTGGGCAACCCAGCGCGCGATCGTCGAGAAATTATCATCGGCGCGCTGAATCATTTGCTTGACGCCGCCTATCTCGCGCACCCAAGACAAAGCATCAAGATAATCCTCAATGCACAGCATTGAAGGCGTATTGATCGTCTCGCCGCTGAAAATGCCGTCAATGAGCTTGCCGCTTTTTGTCATGCGAAAAAGTTTTGGCAAAGGCCAATTGGGCGTCCAGCTCTCCAGACGCTCGACCGCTGCCGGTGAAATAATGATCACGCCGTGCGCCGCCTCACTGCCGAGAACCTTCTGCCACGAAAAGGTCGTTACATCGAGCTTCGGCCAGTCGAGGCGCTGCGCAAACAATGCGCTCGTCGCATCGCAGATCGTCAGACCAGCGCGCGCATCGTCAATCCATGACGCATCCGGCACCCGAACGCCCGAAGTCGTCCCATTCCATGGAAAAACAATGTCGCGGGAAAAATCCGCCTGCGCAAGATCAGGCAGCTTGCCGTAATCAGCCTCAAAAACCCGCAGATCCTCTAATCTGAGCTGCTCGGTTATATCGATCACCCAGTCTTTGGAAAAAGATTCCCACGCAAAAACATCAACACCGCGCGCGCCCAATAATGACCACATCGCCATCTCCATCGCGCCGGTGTCGGAGGCCGGCACAATCCCAACGCGGTAATCGTCGGGCAGCTCGAGCACTTGATGAGTCTCCTCGATCGCGCGCGCAAGCCGATCCTTGCACACCCCCGAACGATGCGAACGCCCCAAAAGCGCCGAACTGAGATTATCCAGCGACCATCCCGGTCGCTTCGAGCAGGGGCCTGATGAAAAATATGGACGGCGAGGCCGGTCTTGTGGCTGTGAAGCGGTCATAATCTATCCTTCCAGATAGTTGCCCCTCATTGGGGAGGGGTGTCCCGATAATTCTTCTAAAGAATAAAACCCATCAACGCAAGCGAAATGCGGCCTCTTGATGACGTCTGAGCGCGTCGTGAAACGAGGTCCGTCCTCCTCCAGCGTGAAGCACAGAGCGCGTCGCGGTCGGGATCAGCGCCTTTTGATTGGGAAAAAGGGCAAGCGCAGAAAAATCAGCCCCCTGAGCTCCAAGCCCCGGCACGAGCAAAAGACTATCGCCAAACGCGGCCAGCAGAGTCGGCGATAAATCCTTGCGTGTCGCGCCCACGACCGCGCCCGCCGCCTCATGGGCGGCGATCCGAACAGCAAGCGCTTGCGTCAGACTCTCGCCGCTTTCAAGCCGCGCCGACTGAAACACCATCCCGTCAGGATTGGACGACGCCGCAACAATAAACACCATGCCGCCCTGATCTTGCGCCGCGTCGAGCAAGGGCAGCAGATCAGCAAAGCCCAAAAAAGGATGCGCCGTCAGCGCATCGACACACATCGGACTCTGCACGGCAAAAAACGCCTGCGCATAGCTCTGATTGGTTGCTGCAATATCTCCGCGCTTGGCATCAAGAATGATTAAAATCCCCGCGGCGCGCAAATCTTCAATCAATTGCTCAAGAACAAGCGCGCCCGCCGCGCCAAAGCGCTCGAAACACGCCGATTGCGGCTTGACCAAAGCAACCTCGCCGCTCAGCCATTCGCCGATGCGATCGCAAAAATCGCGCAGACCCTGCGGATTATCATCAAAACCCCACGCTGACAATATCTCTGCTGTCGGGTCAATGCCTAAACAAAAAGGCGAAACCTCATCAGCGCGTTTGTCAAATTTCTCGTGGAAAGTCTGCGGCATGACCTTTTATACCACAATTTTGATTTCGCCATTCATATAATCAACACACTTGCCCTGCAAAATCACGCGCGCGCCATCATGCGCACACAATAATGTCCCGCCGCGTGATGAAATCTGCCGCGCTTTGAGCTGTTTTTTCGCCAAGCGCTCTGACCAATAGGGCGTCAACATGCAATGCGCCGAACCCGTGACCGGGTCCTCATCGATCCCGTGCGCCGGCGCAAAAAACCGCGAAACAAAATCTATCTCCCCCTCTCCTAAAGCGGTCGCGATGACGCCAACATTATTTTCACGGCGGCATAAATCGGCCAGCGCCGCCATGTCGGGAGTAAGCTGCGCAACCTCTTGCTGACTCTGACAGACCACCATCAGATTAGGCCCCCGATAGACCTCTTGCGCCGCACAGCCGAGCGCCTCAGCCAATCCGGCCGGGAGCTCGCAAGACACGATCTCTTCACACGGAAAATCCATCTGATAATATCCGCTCTCGCGGCGGCGCACCGTCAACAGACCGCGTCGTGTGTTAAAACTGATCTCTTGACGCTTTTGATCCAATCTCGTGAAAACTACATGGGCCGCAGCCAATGTCGCATGACCACAAAACTCAACTTCAACCGTCGGCGTGAACCAGCGTAATAAAGAAGACTCTAAAAGAGATTCTTCATAAACAAAAAACGCTGTCTCCGAAAGATTGTTCTCCGCCGCAATCGCCTGCATCAGGCCATCCGCGAGCCAGCCATCGAGTGGGCAAATCGCCGCCGGATTGCCCGAAAAAACCTCATCGGCAAACGCATCAACGTGAAATATCGAGATGGATTTCACAATCTCACCTGTGCGTGTCCTAAAGGTCCGTGCCCGCCGCCAAACCCAGGCGCCGCCGCAATCGCTCTTTGCACAAACTCATGCGCCCGCTCAACCGCAGCAATCAGAGGCATGCCCTGCGCGAGCCCCGTCGCAATCGCGCTCGCTAAAGTGCAGCCCGTCCCATGCGTATGCGGCGTCTCAACACGGCGGTGAGAAAAAACTCGTTCTTTATTCTGCTCATCCAGCAGCAAATCAAAAAGAGCCTCGCTTTTGTCGTCGCCGCCAGTGATCAGCACCGACCTAACCCCCATTTTCTGAACCGCGCGCGCCGCCGCGCGGCGCTGATCTTGCGCCTCTACCTCAATTCCGGTAAGCACTTCAGCCTCATGCAAGTTAGGCGTCGCGACCGCCGCAAGCGGCAAAAGCGCCCCCTTGAGCGCCGACACAGCATTCTCAGCTAAAAGCCGCGTCCCCCCTTTCGCAACCATCACCGGATCAAGCACAAGCGGCACACCACGCGCTACTTCATCTTCAATCACCCCTTTGACCGCAACAATAATCTCAGGCGTCGCCAACATGCCAATTTTAATCGCATCGGCACCGACATCATCCAAAATGACCTTGATCTGCTCGGCAACAAAATCAGGCGCCACATCATAAACCCTCTTCACCCCTAAAGTGTTCTGCGACGTCAAAGCCGTGATCGCGCTCGACGCATAGCCGCCCAGCATGGTGACAGTCTTGATGTCCGCCTGAATGCCCGCACCCCCAGAACAATCTGATCCGGCTATGATTAAAACCCGCCCGACACTCATTGATCTAATTCTGGCATTAATCTAATTCTGGTTATGCTCAAGCGCCTGCGCAAGCTCTCCGATGACATCATGCAGCAAAGAGGTGTCTTGACCCTCGCCCATAATGCGGATCAAAGGCTCCGTGCCCGATTTCCTCACCAGCAACCGTCCCTGCTTGCCGAGCCGCGCGCGCGCGCAGTCGATCAATTCGATCACACGCTCGCTTTCCATAAAGCCATTGACGTCCTTGAGCACAACACTCTCCATGATCTGCGGCACAGGATCAAAAACACGACAAACTTCGCTCGCTGGCCGAGATGTCCTTTTGAGCGCCGACAATATCTGCAGCGCCGAAATCAGACCATCGCCAGTCGCGGAAAAATCCGAAAGCACAATATGCCCCGACTGCTCGCCGCCGACATTAAATCCATGCGCGCGCATATAGGCGCTCACATAGCGATCGCCGACTTGTGTGCGCTCAAGCGCCAAGCCCTCGCCATTGAGCCAGCGCTCCAACCCCAAATTAGACATCACCGTCGCGACAATGCCCGGCTTCGTCAAGCGATCATTATCCTTCCACATCCGCGCAAGAACGCCAAGAACTTGATCGCCATCAATCAGATCGCCACTCTCATCAGCGAGCACAAGGCGATCGGCATCGCCGTCGAGCGCAATACCCAGATGCGCGCGCGCCTCTCTCACGCGCGCACGCATGCGCGACGGGTCCATCACGCCGCTCGCTTTGTTGATGTTGCGGCCGTTGGGCGCATTGCCGATCGTGATCACATCGCAGCCTAGCTCCCACAACACCGCCGGCGCCACCTTATAGCCCGCACCATGCGCGCAATCAATCACGACGCGCACATCCTCCAAAGTCAGGTCTTTGGGAAAAGAGTTCTTGGCAAATTCAATGTAGCGCGTCTGGGCATCATCGATGCGCTTGGCGCGGCCAATCGACTCGGAGCGGACGAGGTGCTCCTCCAACCCCTGATCCATGTGGTTTTCAATTTCAAGCTCGTCCTCATCCGACAGCTTAAAGCCGTCTGGGCCGAACAGCTTGAGCCCATTATCGCCAAAACTATTATGCGAGGCCGTGATCATAATGCCCAGATCAGCACGCAGCGAGCGTGTCAAAAAAGAAACCGCCGCCGTCGGCAGCGGGCCAAACAAAAAGACATCCATGCCCATCGAGGTCAACCCAGCCACAAGCGCCGACTCCATCATATAACCCGACAGCCTTGTATCCTTGCCAATCACCACCCGATGACGATGCTGTCCGCGGCGAAAAACACGCCCCGCCGCCATGCCCAAACGCAGCGCCGTCTCCGCTGTCATCGGAAACATATTCGCGCGACCACGCATCCCATCAGTGCCAAAATATTTACGCATTGAGCATTCTATTCTATCTGGCCTTATCATCTCACAAAAAGATCAATAAAGCCTTTCTTTCGAGGGATTATTTACAATCCTATGCAAACCTAGGCCTTAAATTTCCCCTATTTTGTGCTCTTTCCAACGCGCCCTTCAGGCCTCTCCTTCGCAAGAAGGGTGATGCTGACATCAAAAGGCGGAGGATACCCATCTATCAGCCATAATGTCGGCTTATAGCCAACAACAACATCAACCGTGATTGGAACAACACCTTGCGCAACACAATCTGAAATAATTCCTTCTATGCTATGAAGATACTTAGCCATCAGGCGTTTACGCCTCTGAATCTTCAGCTTCTCGAGAAGCTTCCCCCTATAAGATAAAATAATTGTGGCATCACACAAATCCTTGCGATCAATTGCTGGGTTTCGATCTGAGCGGGCTTCGAAAAGCGTTCTTGGCTGAGGACTATCCATCATAAAAGCCACCCCGGCTATGGAGTGCTGTCTATCATAAGGAACAACCACAATTTTGCGCGAATGGATACTATGTTCTGCATAAATTTCATCCATTTTACGAGCCAAATCAGACAATAGGATAAAAGGCCCTTTGCCATTCTTGCGCACTTCCCCTGTCAATGAGATCTTTGCAAGCGCAAAGCCAGGCATAATAATCAATAAAGCGATGCAACCATAAACAGCCCATTGACAGCGTTTGACTGTCGCGCGGCTACCCCAAAACCGCATCGCCAATAGGCCTGATAAGATAGAAAAAGGCCAGAACCAGCTATAGCTATATCCCTGATCGAGCAGGGTGCCTACTACAAAAACCAAACAAAAAGGCGCCAGCCCAAAAACTAGAAGAAATCGATCATCATGAGATAAAGGCCAGCGCCACGAAAATGCCCCTTTCCATAAAAAACCTGCAAGCGCTAATACGAGCAACATCCAAAAATGACCGCGAATAGAAAATAATAACATGTCCAGCACACCCTGCTGGGGCCTTTTGAGCCCAGGTATTATGCCATCATAAAGAATGAAATATATTACATGTGGGGCAATCAACGCCAAAAATATAGACAAACTTATCCAAGGGCCTGACGTCCATAATAGTTTGCGTGCTGAAGGATACAATAACAGCCAGGCGGGAACACAAATTAATAAAAACACCGCTGTATATTTGACCAAGAAACAAGCCGCAGCAGCAGCGCCTAAAAAAACCCAATAGTGCAATCCTCGGCCATGCAAACAAGAATGGAATAAATAAATGACCAATATCCAGAAAATCGGCTGCGCCGTATTATGGTTATAAATGAGCAGGTCTGCCGTGTAAAAAAAATGAGTGCCGAGAAGCAGCGCCGCACTCAATAATGCCTTGCTCGGTTCAACAAAGCGCCGTGCAAATAAATAAACGATGAAAAAACAAAACGCCTGAGAAAGCGGACTCATTAGGCTTATGCTAAATGAACCACCAAGCCGAAAAAATATATACAACAGCCAATTGGGCAAAGGCGGATGCCAAGGGGGAAGGATAAACCACTCCTGACCCCACATCAATTCGACTGTCGTATCCCAATCGAAAAAAGGATTGTTAAAAAATGTCAAAGGTAGCGCGGTCCAAGCGGCGACATAGGCCAATGAAATACATACCATCACCGTGCCTGCGTGGAGCTGCCCCAACCTGCCGAAAGATATATACTTCAATTTATTTTATCCTTTGCAGAGAGCTAACATCTACATCAGCATAAATAAAACTTCAAGCCTCAAGACGCGCCCAGAGCTTGAGGCCATCACGCAGAGCCGCCGGATCATGGGTGCGAATATAATCAGCGCCCTGCAGCGCAGCAAAAAGCTCGGCGGTTAAAGTCGCTGCGCCCGCCGCCTCAAGCGAGCAGCCCGCAGCCGCGCGCAAAAACGACTTGCGCGACACCGAAACCAAAACCGGCAGATCATAGCGCGCGCGCAATTCCGCCAGACGCGACAACATATCCAAAGAAGGCTCCGGACGATTGCCTAAGAAAAATCCCATGCCCGGGTCCAAAATAAACCGCGTGGATGAAATGCCCGCCTGCGCGAGTGCGTCAAGGCGAGCGTCAAAGAAGCGGCAGATGTGATCAAAAATATCTCCGTCCGGAGGCGCTTGCCGCGTCGCCACACCGGCAGATTGGATCGTATGCATGACGATCAAGCCGCAGGACGAAGCGGCTAGATCGGAATAGATTTTTGCGTCGGCAAAGCCGTGAATGTCATTAAGGTAAGCGACATTTTCCGCCAAAGCTAAAAGCTGGGTCGCCGATAAAAAGCTATCCACCGAGAGCGGCATACTACCTTTTTTTAATTCTTTCAGCACCGGCATTAAGCGGCGCGCTTCTTCCGCCTCATCCACCGGCGTGGAATCGGGATGGCTTGAGGCCGGGCCTAAATCCAAAATATCAGCACCCGCAGCCACTAAAGCGCGCCCATGCGCGATTGCTTTGTCAGGCACCAAATAAAGACCGCCATCAGAAAAACTATCCGGCGTGATATTGACAATGCCGAGAAGCTTCGGTTTCTTTTGCAAAATTTTCGTCAATATTGCAGGTCTATTGCAGGTCTATTGCAGGTCTATTGCGGGTCTTATGCGCATCTTAAGCCGAGCCGGGCTGAGGCTGGCCAAACTCCGATGCCTCTTCTGACTCAATATCAGGCACAGAAGAGGTCGGACTTTTGTCGCTTTCTTCCCAAGCCTGATCTTCGGCGCGCCCGTGATCGGGCTTCACGCCTTTGAGCAGATCGCGGATCTCCGGCCCGGTCAGCGTCTCATATTCCAACAGGCCTTCAGCGATGATCTTCAGCTGCTTGCCGTGCTTTTTGATGATGCCGTGCGCCGCGCGATAGGCAACACCAACAATGCGGCGAATTTCGGAATCAATCTGTTGCTGCGTCTTCTCCGACGTATGCTGCTGGCGCGCAATCGAATGGCCAAGAAAAACCTCCTGCTCATTGTCTTGATAAGAAATCGGCCCGAGATCATCGCTCATCCCAAACTGCGTGACCATCGCGCGCGCCACTTGCGTCGCCATTTTGATGTCCGACGATGCGCCCGAAGTCACCTTGTCGTAGCCAAAGATGACCTCCTCAGCGACGCGTCCGCCCATCGCCACAGCGAGATCGGCGTGAAGCTTCTCGCGTGTCAGCGAAAGCTCGTCGCGCTCCGGCAGGCGCATCACCATGCCCAGCGCGCGACCACGCGGGATGATCGTCGCCTTATGAATCGGATCAGACGCCTTCATATAAAGCGCGACCAGCGCATGGCCGCCTTCATGATAGGCCGTGAGCTTCTTTTCCTCTTCGGTCATCACCATAGATTTGCGCTCGGCGCCCATCATCACTTTGTCTTTGGCGTCTTCGAACTCGGCCATCGACACAAGCCGCCGCGAGCGCCGCGCCGCAAGCAAAGCCGCCTCATTGATTAAATTGGCAAGATCAGCTCCCGAAAAACCCGGTGTGCCACGCGCAATCGTTCTTATGTCAACATTCGGCGCGAGCGGAACCTTGCTCGCATGAACTTTGAGAATCTGCACCCGACCTTCAATGTCAGGGTTCGGCACAACGATCTGCCGATCAAATCGACCCGGACGCAATAAAGCCGGATCAAGAACATCAGGACGATTGGTCGCGGCAATCAAAATGATGCTTTCATCAGATTCAAAGCCGTCCATCTCGACGAGCAGCTGGTTGAGAGTCTGTTCGCGCTCATCATTGCCGCCGCCAAGCCCCGCGCCGCGATGGCGTCCGACCGCATCAAGCTCATCGATAAAAATAATGCACGGCGCGGTCTTTTTCGCCTGATCGAACATATCGCGCACCCGCGACGCCCCAACACCAACAAACATTTCAACAAAGGACGAGCCGGAGATCGTGAAAAAAGGAACGTTCGCCTCACCGGCGACCGCGCGCGCGAGCAAAGTCTTGCCGGTGCCCGGCGGGCCGACAAGCAACACGCCGCGCGGAATCCGTCCGCCGAGCTTCTGAAACTTCGACGGGTCTTTCAAAAAATCAACAATCTCGGCAAGATCATCTTTGGCCTCATCAACACCGGCGACATCTTTGAATGTCATGCGGCCACGCTTTTCAGAAAGCATCCGCGCCGGAGAGCGGCCGAAGCCCATCGCCTTGCCCGATCCCGACTGCATCTGCCTCATGAAGAAAATCCAGACCGCAATCAGCAGAAACATCGGAAACCATGAGATCAAAATGCCCACAAGCGTCGGCGAGCCCGACGAGGGCGGCTGCGCCGTAATGTTGACACCCTTATTATAAAGACGATCGATAAGCGCCGGGTCTTGAGGCGCATAGGTCTCGAACTGGGCGCCGTCAGAATAATGACCGGTGATCTCGTTGCCCGCGATCGTTACGTCGCGGATCTTGCCGGCCTCGACATCAGAGAGCAATTGCGAAAAATTAATCTCCTGCACACCGCCTAAACCCTGTCCGCCACGAACAAGGTTGAAAACTACCGCCAAAAGCAGAAGAATCGACAGAAATATCACGATATGACGTATATAAGGCATTCTATTTATATCTCTTCTAATCAATATAATCCTTTTTGAGCAAAATTAACAGGCCAAAAATCGGGAATATATACATGGTTTGAACTTACGCCCTCACGAGATCGTATATAATTCGCACAAAAAGGATTAACCCGTGAAAACAAGAAAAAAAACTGGCGCGCTCGTCCTCGAAGACGGCACAAAACTCTTCGGCGAGGGATTCGGCGCTCAAGGCAGCAATGTCGGCGAGCTCTGCTTCAACACCGCGATCACCGGCTACCAAGAAATCTTGACCGACCCCTCCTATGCCGGACAGATCATCACTTTCACCTTTCCTCATATCGGCAATGTCGGCACAAACCACGAAGACCTCGAGGCCATCGACAAAATCGACCTCAGAGGCATCATCACACGCGCCATGCCGACTGCACCTTCCAACTGGCGCGCTGCCCAAAGACTCGATCGCTTTCTCCACTCCCATGGAATCGTTGGACTCTCCGGCATCGATACCCGCGCACTCACTCAGCGATTGCGCGAACAAGGCTTCGTGCGCGCGGCCATCGCTCACCAGCGCGATCAGAGCATCGATCCCGCCGAGCTCCAGCAGCGCGCCCGCGATTGGCCCGGCCTGCAAAATATGGAATTCGCGCAATCCGTCTCTTCGCCCAAGCCAAAATCATGGAGCCATGAAACAGATTGGCAATGGCCTCAAGGCTTCGGTAAAGCCAAACGCACTCCCTTTCATGTTGCAACCCTTGACTACGGCATTAAGCGAAACATATTGCGCCTCTTGGCCAATTTCGGCTGCCGAATCACGATCATGCCCGCTGCCTCTTCCGCCGAACAGATCCTCGCGCTCAAACCCGATGGCGTCTTCCTCTCCAACGGCCCCGGCGACCCCGCCGCCACTGGCAGCGCCTACGCCGTGCCCGTCATTAAGAAAATCGCCGAAACTGATATCCCTTTCTTTGGCATCTGTCTCGGACATCAAATGCTTGCGCTCGCACTCGGCGCGAAAACCGAAAAAATGCACCAAGGTCATCATGGCGCTAATCATCCGGTTAAAAATCTCCGCAGCGGCGCAGTCGAGATCGTCTCAATGAACCATGGCTGGACCGTCAAACGCGACAGCCTGCCACAAAATGTCGAGGAAACTCACATCAGCCTGTTCGATCACACCAATTGCGGCCTGCGTGTCAAAGACAGACCGATATTCTCCGTCCAATATCACCCCGAAGCCTCACCCGGACCTCAGGACAGCCATTACTTGTTTAAGCAATTCTGTGATATGATGGAATTGCACAAGTCTAAACGATAGGAGGTGCCCTCATGTCTAAATTTTTCGACTGGCTTGATGGCCGCGTCGCGCAGATGCGTGCCCTTGACATCGCTGCGCTCAAGCTCGCGGTTTTCCTGTTCACTTTGTTTCTAGTCAAGCTTTGGCCGCCGATCCTCTGTCTTGATTGGAGGTGGTATCTCGGCCTGAGCTTTGTCGTCGCCGTGCCGGTCTTGTTCCGCTTCCTCGAAAAACGACTGCTCATCGCACTTTATGCCGCGCTTTGGGGCGCGATCTATCTCGCAGTAGAATTTCTGACCAAGCTCTAAAACAGCCAATAAATCAAGGGAGAACTATATATGTCACGCCATAAACTCATCATAGCCGCTGTGCTCGGCGGCATCGCGATTGCGCTCGTGCCGGGCTATGTTTTCTGGGCCAAACCCGCAATGAAAGTGATGTCCGGATATTCCGCGCAAGTAATGTGCATGCAGCATTTTATCGCCGGACGCTCCCCAGAAAATGTCTATGCGCGCGAGCTCTCAGCTTGGAGCGCGCGCCCGACAAAAATCATAGGCCATAAAGTCAAAGCCTCGACCCTCTTCCATAAAGAAGAAAGCGTCTATACCCCCGATGTCGGCTGCATAGTCAGGGGCACAACCCGGCTGCCCTATCCACAGCTGGCTAGTCAAAAGATGAAACGGCAGATCGATCCTCAAGCACAGCGGATCGTCGATAATTATATCGCCCGCAAAGAGCTCCATAGCCGCGCTGTGCTCGTCGCGCATAAGGGCGTCATCATCGCCGAAGCCTATGGCGATGGCGCAAGCCGCACACAGCCTCATCAAGGCTGGTCAATGACCAAAAGCCTGCTCCACGCCATCTATGGCGTCGCGATCAAAGAGGGCATCGTCGATCTCCAATCACCCCCCAACATCAAAGCATGGCGCAGCGATAACAGCGGACGCGAAACGATCTCGTTTGACGACATGTTTCGAATGTCGAGCGGTCTCGCCTTTGGCGAAACCTACTTCCCACCCTCTGACGTTACTAAAATGCTGTTCACCAAAACAAATACCGCCGCTTTCGCCGCCGACAAGCCGATGGAAAAACCGCATCACAAAAGATGGCATTACTCAAGCGGCACAACAAACATCCTAAGCTGGCTCTTGGCCGACAGGCTCAAACAAAGAAACCAAGCGCTGATCGATTATATGCGCACGAAATTCTTTCTGCGATTGGGCATGACATCGATGATCATCTCGCCCGATTATACTGGCGTGCCGGTCGCATCGTCATTTGGCTTCGCGACTGCCGAAGATTGGCTCAAGCTCGGACAGCTCTATCTGCAAAATGGCCGATGGGATAAATGGCAGATCGTGCCGCGCAAATGGGTTAAACTCGCCGTCTCGCCGACCAAAGGGTCTAACGGACGCTATGGACATCATTGGTGGATCAACGATCCAGAAGAAAAATTCACGCCGACATATCCCGATCTGCCGCGCTCAACCTATTGGGCCGGTGGCTTCAACGGACAATATGTGATGGTGCTCCCATCACATGACATGGTCGTCGCGCGATTGGGCTGGACGCCCGATCAAAAAGCCGATATCAGCAAGCTCGTCGCTCAAGTAATCGCCGCCCTTGAACCTTAATCTCAATGAAACAGCAGGCTCATGCCCAAAAGAACCGATATTGAAAGCATCCTCGTCATCGGCGCAGGCCCAATCGTCATCGGACAGGCCTGCGAGTTCGATTATTCCGGAACCCAAGCGTGCAAAACCTTGCGCGCCGAAGGCTATCGCGTGATCTTGGTCAATTCCAATCCGGCCACCATCATGACCGACCCCGAACTCGCCAACGCCACTTACATCGAGCCGATCACGACAGAATTCATCACTCAGATCATCGAACGCGAAAAGCCCGATGCCCTCCTGCCGACTATGGGCGGCCAAACCGCGCTCAACATTTCGCTCGAACTCGCGCGCAAAGGCATCTTGAAACAAAACAATGTCGAGCTCATCGCCGCGCGCGAAGATGCAATCGAAAAAGCCGAAGATCGCGGCCTGTTCCAAAAAACCATGCAGCACATCGGATTGGAAACGCCCGCTTCGGTCATCGCGCATAATATGGACGAAGCACAGCAAGGCCTCCGACAGATCGGCCTGCCGGTTATCATTCGGCCATCCTTTACGCTCGGCGGCACCGGCGGCGGCATCGCTCACACCCAAGAAGAATTCACCCAAATCGCCAAAAGCGGCCTCAACGCATCTCCAGTCGGCGAAATCCTCATCGAAGAATCCGTGCTCGGATGGAAAGAGTTCGAAATGGAAGTCGTCCGCGATCAAGCCGATAACTGCATCATCGTCTGCTCAATCGAAAATATCGACCCCATGGGCATCCATACCGGCGATTCAATCACCGTCGCGCCTGCGCTCACCCTCACCGATAAGGAATATCAAATAATGCGCAACGCCTCGATCGCCTGCCTGCGCGCCATCGGCGTCGCGTGCGGCGGCTCCAACGTCCAATTCGCTGTCAATCCTCAAAACGGCCGCATGGTCATCATCGAAATGAACCCGCGCGTCTCGCGCTCATCAGCGCTGGCATCCAAAGCGACCGGCTTCCCCATCGCTAAAGTCGCCGCGCAGCTCGCGGTCGGCTGCCTGCTCGACGAGATCGTCAATGATATGACCGGCACAACACCCGCCAGCTTCGAGCCGGTTATCGATTACGTCGTCACTAAAATCCCGCGCTTCGCCTTTGAAAAATTCCCAACCGCAACAGGCCTGCTCACGACATCAATGCAGTCGGTCGGCGAGGCAATGGCCATCGGACGCACATTCCCCGAATCGCTGCAAAAAGCGCTGCGCTCTCTGGAAACCGGCCTCAGCGGCCTCGATGAAATGGCTCAGATGAACAGCTCACAATTGCGCGCCGCTCTAGCACAGGCACATCCCGATCGCCTGCGTATCATCGCTGATGCTTTGCGTCATAAACTCACGAGCGACGAAATCCACAAGATCAGCCACATAGACCCTTGGTTCATCGCGCAAATCGAGGCGATCGTCACCGCCGAGGCCGACATCAAATCGTCCGGCCTGCCCGAAGACCCCGAAGGATGGCGTGAGCTCAAATCTTTGGGCTTCTCCGATCAAAGACTCGCACAGATCAGCGGACACAAAGAAAGCGAGATCGCCGCGCGCCGCCGCGCGCTTAATGTTCGTCCGGTGTTTAAGCGCATCGATTCCTGCGCCGCCGAGTTTCGTGCCGCAACTTCTTATATGTATTCAACCTATGAAAATGTCTGCGAGGCCGCACCCAGTCAAAAACGCAAAGCGATTATTCTCGGCGGCGGGCCAAACCGAATCGGGCAGGGCATCGAGTTCGATTATTGCTGCTGCCACGCCGCTTTCGCGCTGCGTGAAATGGGCGTCGAAAGCATTATGATCAACTGCAACCCCGAAACAATCTCCACTGATTACGACACTTCCGATCGACTCTTCTTTGAGCCGCTCACCGCAGAAGATGTGCTCGAAATTATCCATCGTGAAAGCGAGGCCGGTGAAATGCTCGGCGTCATTTTGCAGTTCGGCGGCCAAACACCTTTGAAACTCGCGCATGATCTCGAACAAGCAGGCGTGCCGGTGCTCGGCACCTCGCCCGATGCGATCGATCTCGCCGAAAACCGCGAAAGATTCCAACAGCTCATCAAACAGCTCGATCTCAAACAGCCGATCAACGGCATGGCCTCCTCTTTGGATGAAGCGCGCGCGCTCGCGCGACAGATCGGCTACCCGGTCATGCTGCGCCCCTCTTATGTGCTCGGCGGACGGGCAATGGAAATCGTCCATGATGACGACCAGCTCGCGCTTTATCTCGCGAAAGCTGTTGACGTCTCACAAGGCGCGCCGGTGCTCATCGAAGATTATCTGCGCGCCGCCATCGAAGTCGATGTCGATGCGCTCGGCGACGGCCACGACGCCATCATCGCGGGCATCATGGAGCATATCGAAGAGGCTGGAGTCCATTCCGGCGACAGCGCCTGCTCTTTGCCGCCGCATTCGCTGTCGCGTGAGATCATCGAGCGCATCGAAGCGCAGACCAAAGCGCTCGCCAGAGCTCTGCGCATCACAGGACTGATGAATGTCCAATATGCCGTGATGGGCGAGCAAATATATGTGATTGAAGTCAATCCGCGCGCGTCGCGCACAGCGCCGTTCGTCGCCAAAGCGATCGGCGCGCCAATCGTCAAAATGGCCGTGCAGCTGATGCTCGGCGGTAAAATCTCCGAGCAAACCCTGCCCTGCCCCGACAGCTATTTCGCCGTCAAAGAGGCCGTCTTTCCGTTCGCCCGCTTCCCCAATATGGATACCGTGCTTGGCCCGGAAATGCGCTCCACCGGCGAAGTGATGGGCCTCGCCCCCGATTTCCCCGCCGCCTTCGCCAAAAGCCAGATCGCCTGCGGCGCCAGCCTGCCCGATCAAGGGACAGTGTTCGTCTCAGTCAAAGACAGCGACAAGCCTCATTTTGTCGCCCTCGTCAAAACCCTCATCTCGATGAATTTTGTTATAATGGCCACAGGGGGCACGGCCAGCTTCATGCAACAACAAGGGTTGAAAGTCCGCCGCGTCAATAAAGTGCAGCAAGATGAACCGCATATCGTCAACGCCATCGAAAGCCAAAGCGTGCAGCTCATCTTCAACACAACACAAGGAACCCGCTCTTTGGCGGATTCACGCTCCTTGCGCCGCGCTGCCTTGATGACCGGCATCCCTTATTGCACAACACTGGCCGGTGCTCGTGCTGCTCTGCGCGCCATCCAAGCCCGACGCGCAGGCCGGTTCGGCATCACTTCTTTGCAAGATCGGGCCCGTCAACAAAAAAATAAAGGAGAAAAAAATGTCTGATAAAAAAATACCCATGACCAGCGCGGGCCACGCCGCTATCGAAAAAGAAGCCCGCCACCTCAAAGAGGTCGAACGGCCATACATCATCTCAGAAATCTCCCGCGCCCGCGCGCTCGGCGACCTCAGCGAAAACGCCGAATATCACGCCGCTAAAGAACGACAAGGACAAATGGAAAGCCGCATCGTCCAGCTCGAAGAAAGACTCCGAAACGCCCAGATCATCGATCCCAGCGCGCTCTCCGGCAAAGAAATTAAATTCGGCGCCACCGTAACCTTGATCGATGAAGACACCAACAAAAAACACACCTACCAGATCGTCGGCAAATTCGAAACCGACGCCAAAAATGGCAAAATCTCAATCGAATCGCCGCTCGCGCGCGCTTTGATCAATAAGCGCAAAGGCGATGTCGTTCATGTGTCAATCCCGTCGGGCGAGCGCGCCTACGAGATCACCAAAGTCCAATATAAGAAAATCTCTTGAGCCAACAACGCCACGCTCCCGTTTTGATCCTCGGCTCCGGCGCCGCCGGTCTTACCGCTGGAATCTATGCCGCACGCGCGCTGCGCCAGCCTGTCCTGCTCCAAGGCATCGAGCCAGGCGGCCAGCTCACCATCACCACCGATGTCGAAAATTACCCCGGCTTCGCTGAAATGATCCAAGGCCCTTGGCTCATGGAGCAAATGGATCAACAAGCGCGCAATGTCGGCGTCGAGATTATCTCCGACCTCGCCGTCAAGGCCGAACTCGCCGAACCGCCCCTGCGCATCACCACAGACAATGGCAGCCTTTGGACCAGCGACAGCCTCATCATCGCGACCGGCGCGCAAGCTAAATGGCTCGGCCTGCCGTCAGAAAAAAAATTCAAAGGCTTCGGCGTCTCGGCCTGCGCCACCTGTGATGGCTTCTTTTATCGCGATAAAAAAGTCATCGTCGTCGGCGGTGGCAGCACCGCTGCCGAAGAAGCCCTGTTCCTCACAAAATTCGCCTCCGAAGTTTTGCTCGTCCATCGCCGCGACAAACTGCGCGCCGAAGCTGTGTTGCAAACGCGCCTCTTCGCTCACCCAAAAATCAAGCCGATCTGGAATAGCGAAATCAGCGAAATCTTCGGCCACGATAACCCCCTCGCCGTGAACAGCGCGACAATCCACAACAATCAAACCGGCAACATCACCGAGCTCGAAGTTGATGGCGTGTTCATCGCAATCGGACACGAGCCGCAAACCCAGCTCTTTCGCGGCCAGATCAATATGAAAGACAATGGCACCATCATCACAAAACCTGACAGCACCGCAACCTCTCTTGCCGGAGTCTTCGCCGCTGGCGATGTTGCCGATGATGTCTTCCGGCAAGCCGTCACCGCCGCAGGCATGGGATGTATGGCCGCCCTCGAAGCCGACGCCTTCCTCAAATCAAATTGATTCGCCGACTCTCGTGTTAACTTTTTCGACTCAAAAACGTTAACAATGTTTTTTCATTCTTTCTCTTGCATCAAGCGCATTGTTTCTTAACAATAACAGCGTTCAGGGGATAGTGATTCGTTTTGTTTCACATTTTACATAGACATCACTTTTTCTTCCTGAACTTAGTGGCTACAGCCCTCCAGCCGCTAATTCAGCAGAGGTTCCCTCCTCCCTTACTTCCTCTGCTAACAAGGAAGGATCGTGAGCGCTTCGGCAATCACGGTCCTTTTCTTTTTTGGCCTTTTCTTTTTTGCCCTTCCCCTTTTAACTCCAAAGCCTCTCGCCCTCGAGTCCTTCATAAAGGCCTCCGATAAACTCGCCATAGCCGTTAAACAGCCGCGTCGGCACACGACGGCCTTCGCCAAGCAGCTCCTCGCTCGCCTGCGACCAGCGCGGGTGCGAAACTTTGGGATTCACATTCGCCCAAAAGCCATATTCGCGCGCGTTGATCTTTTCCCAGAAGCTGACCGGACGCTCAGACACAAAACTGATCCGCGTGATCGACTTGATCGACTTGAAACCATACTTCCACGGCAGAGCAAGACGCAAGGGCGCGCCAAACTGCTTCTGCAAAGGATGGCCATATATCCCCGTCACAAAAAAAGCAAGATCGTGAAGCGACTCCTTGAGCGTGATCCCCTCAGCATAAGGCCACGGATACCAAATCTGACGCTGCCCCGACGCGACATTCCCGTTGAGAAAAGTCTCCATCCTCATAAAACGCGCAGATGATTTCGGCTGCGCCAGCTTCACCAAATCCCTGACCGGAAAGCCCGTCCAAGGAACAGTCATCGCCCATGCCTCGACGCAGCGGTGGCGGTAAATGCGCTCCTCCAGCTTCATCTTCTTAATTAAATCTTCAACGCCGATCTTCATAGGTTTCGCCACCTCGCCATCGATCGTGATGTCCCACGGCTCGAGCGGCAAAGCCTGCGCCGCTTTCGAAATGCGCTTATGCGAGCCAAACTCATAAAAATTATTATAAACCGAAGTGATCCCCTCTGGCGTCAGATCGCGCCCGCCTTTATAGACCAGATTGCGCTTCGCCGGATAAAAATCCGCGCCGATCAAATTGCCAATCGTCAGCGCTGAGGCGCGAGAAGAAAAACCCAAACCCGTCGTCCCGGCTAAGGCGGTCCCGGCTAAAGCGAGGGACGCGCTCCCCATAAAAGCGCGGCGCGATAAAAATACCGCCTCCGATGTTGTTTCATTTTCGCTGATCTCCCAGCCTCTGCGTCGGTGAAAAATCATATCTGCTCTCCTTAATTTGTCGGTTAAACTATATCAGCTTAAGCTCCTGTCTCATCAACTTCTTGTTCCTGAACAAAAACGCTGAATCCGGCGGCCTGCCTCTTCAATCATCTCTTCCGAAGTCGCATAGGATATGCGGAAAAAAGGCGAAAGACCAAAAGCCGCACCCGGCACGACGGCAACACCCTCTTCTTCCAAAAGGGCGGCAACGACGTCAGGGTCGGTCGCCATTTTTTTGCCCGCAGGCGAAGTCTTGCCGATCAACCCCGCGCATGACGGATAAACATAAAACGCCCCTTGCGGCTTCGTGCAAGATAGCCCCGGCGCCTGCGCCAACAGCGACATTACCAAATCACGCCTCTTGCGAAAAATCGCGACCCAATCCTGCAAAAAACTCTGATCGCCCTCCAAAGCCGCAACCGCCGCCCATTGACCAATCGAAGACGCATTCGTCGTCGATTGCCCCTGAATTTTGCGCATCGCCGCAATGATCTTCTCAGGACCCGCCGCCCAGCCAATACGCCAGCCCGTCATCGAATAGCTCTTTGACACGCCGTTAATGCTCAACGTCCGGCCAAACAGCTCCGGCCACGAGGCCAGACTCGCAAAAGCCTGACCATCATAAATCAGATGTTCGTAAATATCATCGCTGAGAATATGAACATGCTCATGGCGGATCAAAACCTCCGCAAGCGGCGCAAGCTCCTCTTGCGTGTAGGCCGCGCCGGTCGGGTTGGACGGATTGTTGAATATCAGATATTTCGTCTTGCTCGTAATCGCTCTATCAAGAACTTCCGCCTTGAGCTTGAACCCTGTCTCCTCGCCAGCCTCGACGATGACCGGCTTGCCACCCATCAACAAAGTCATATCCGGATAGGAAACCCAATAAGGTGTCGGAATAATTACCTCATCGCCGGGATCGATCGCCGCCATGATCGCGTTGAAAACCGATTGCTTCGCCCCCGAACTGACGCATATTTGCGGCGCGCCATAATCCAAATCATTATCACGCTTGAGCTTGTCGATGATCGCCTTTTTCAATTCGGGAATGCCATCAACCGCAGTATATTTTGTCTTGCCAGCTTTGATCGCCTCGATCGCCGCCCGCTTGATGTGATCGGGCGTATCAAAATCAGGCTCGCCCGCGCCGAGGCCGATCACATCCTCGCCCGCTGCGCGCAGCTCGCGCGCCTTTTGTGAAATCGCGACCGTCGCCGAAGGCTTGATCCGCCCGACATTGGCCGCTAAAAATTCTTCCGACATATTCATCTCCTTCACAATAATATACTTTTATCCCCTGTGATAGAAGCCAAATATTCCCTGTTTTTCTCTCTTGTTTCAATGACAGGCGCATCACATGGGTTCACGCCAAGTTCAACTGCGCATTGGGCAAGCCAACTGCCCTCTGGTGGATGATCTAAAAACTTTCTGAATTTGCCTTCATCATAAAGAAAAATTGAGCCCCAATTCAATCCAACCACATATTCTTTCTCCAAACGAGACCTAGCTTCCTCTGAAGATCGAAAAATAAGCTCCATATTATCTCTCAGCCGAATGCGGATATTCAACATACTCACCCAAAAAACATTTTCACCCGTTTGCTCCAAAGCCCAAAGCAATAAATGAGGCCCTGCGGTTCCCCATGGCATCTGAGAAACTGGCACCCCGCGTCCCGTGAACTTGCGCCAGCGCAGATATCTCTGCTCTGTGCGCGGCAGCCAGCGCGGAATCGGGTGTTTCTTTGCCAGAAACCGAAACGCCACTTCCAGAACCGGCGAATTCTTGCGCAATCGAAAAAACGTGTTGCCACACATAAAACTTTGCTCGACCAATTGCTGGCGGGAAAAAATATCAAACGGCCTCAAAAGAAAGCGATCGGCATCGGCATAGATATAATCCGTCTTGCTTTGCAGGTGCCAGCGAAAAATATCCGAATATATCTCCGAGGGATGCCGCACAAGTTCTTTTTTTTCTTTATAAATCACGAGTTCATCATCCACGATCTCCTGAGACGGACGCACTTCAACCCCAGCGGGAACATTTTTCACTTCACCGCGCGTATAAAGAATAGTTCTATGGCCATGTTTGAGATAAGATAGCAGACCCATCTGCTCAAACCAGCTCAGATAAGGGCCAATCCAAAATGCAGCGATCGTCGGAAGATCAGAGTTGATGGCGAACCTCATGTTTTTGCCTCACTTCGTAGCAACAGGCTTCGGTCTCCGGTGATGGAAGCTAGATATTGTCTATTTTTCTCCCTTGTTTCAATGACAGGCGCATCACAAGGGGTCACGCCAAGTTCAGCCGCCTGTTGGCTGATCCAGCTCCCTTCCGGCGGATGGGCTAAAAACTTTCTGAAAGCTCCATCAGAAAAATCATAAATCACAGGCCAGCCCAATCCAAGAATATAATATTTTCTACCTTCTTGTTCCTTGAGATCGGCGTCCAGTTTTGCCATAGGCTCAAAAAGACGCACGATCCTGTTTTGGTGTTTTGGGTTAGCACTAACTTCAAAAATAAATCTATAAATTTTGCGAAGCTTATCCCTCTCGCCCGTTTGTTTCAAAGCCCAGTTTCCAAGATGATTGCCCGGCGTTCCCCATTTCATTCTGGCTAACGGCACCCCACGACCTGTCAACTTAAGCCAGCGCAAACGCAGCCGCTCCTTCACAGGAAACCAAGGGGGAACGGGGTGTTTCTGTTTAAGAAACCGACACATTAAATCCACCGCCTTTGAATCTTTTGGGTAGCGGACAAAAGCATAACCTTTAAAGCCATACTGCTCAAGCTCTCGGCGGGAATACAAATCAAAAGGCCTCAAACAGAAGCGATCTGTCCCTAGCCAAACATGATTCGTCTCTTTTTGCAGATGCCACTTAAAAAAATCTGCATACAGTGTCGCAGGATGCAATCTTATGTTGGCTGTCTGATTAAAAACCCTAACTTTGGTATCTAGAATCTCCTGAGACGGACGCACCTCAACGCCTTGAGGAATGTTTTTGACCTCGCCATGCGTATAAAGAATAACCCTGTGGCCGTGCTTGATAAAAGACAGCAAACACATCTGTTCAATCCAGCTCAGATAAGGGCCAATCCAAAATGAAGCGAGTGTCGGAAGATCGGGGTTAATCATCGCTGATGAGCCAGTCGAAGACCAGGCACTGGGCTTTTCGTCTTGACCACATAATCGGTGTAAAGCGAGCCGATATAAAGATCACACATATCCGCGCCGCCCCAAGTGATATTGGTCGGATGATTCAATACCTCACCCAGAACATCATGCGCCACCGTGAACACATCGCGCGTCGGCGTGATCGCAACGATCTTGTTCGCCGCAGGCAAAGTAACCCAGAGATTGCCTTCAACATCAAACCCATTGCCATCAGTATAGGCCCAATTGGCGCGCTCTTCAGGCGATGCCAACGCTGCCGGATCGATGCGCTCCGGAATGACGCCGAGCATCGGGCCGTAATCTTCGCGCGCGCCGAGCGTCCCGTCCGACTTGATCGCATGGCGCACAACATTACCGCCACTCGTCTGATTGACATAAAGAAAAGCCTCTTGCTCATCCAAACAGCAGCCATTGGCAAATTTGAGGCCGTCGGCCATCACCGGGCTCGTGCCTTTGTCAGACGTCCAGCAATAGACAAGACCATCTTCGCGGCCATCGAGCGCCTGCGGCCAGTTTGCGGCAAACGTCGAATGGGTGCACCAGATCGTTCCATCTTTGGCGACGATCGGATAATTCGATGACGTCAGAGCCTTGCCCTCGACCTCGCCGACCAGAACTTCAATTTCGCCGCTGTTGACATCGAGCCTCTGTAACGGGCCGGGATCACCATTATAAATGCCAAAATTCGCAATGATGATCCGTCCCTGCTGATCCATATTGATCCCATTCGCCGCACCGCCCGCTTTGCCGATGCGACGAATGGCACCATCAGGTAAAATCTCGGCGACCGCGCTCTGCTGGTCAGAGGCAAACACTCTGCCCTCCGCCGAAACCACAACATCCTCCGGGCGATCCAGTCCGCGGCCAAACTTTGCCATATCGGCGATTTCTATCGTCTTCAAAGCCATAGGATACCCCCTAACTTATTTTATCCATGATCTCAACGCGAATATCCTCTAAAATGCCGACTATGTCCACACAAACTATACCCACACGGGCCGTCAACTCCGACAACGCCAACACGACCCCCATGATGCAAGCCGTCATGCGACTCGTCGATCCCAACGCGCCTTTGATGATCCCGCCGCCCGGCAAGCATCCGGAAAAAACCCAAGGCGGTAAAAAATTCATCTTCACATCCAAATTCAAACCGGCAGGCGATCAGCCTCAGGCAATCAAAGACCTCACCGCCGGTCTCAAAGCCAAAACCCGCGATCAAGTGCTGCTCGGTGTCACCGGGTCAGGCAAAACCTACACAATGGCCCAGACCATCTTTCAAACCCAGCGCCCAGCACTCATCCTCGCGCCAAATAAAACACTCGCCGCGCAGCTCTATGGCGAGTTCAAAGACTTCTTCCCGCAAAATGCCGTCGAATATTTCGTCTCCTATTACGATTATTACCAGCCCGAAGCCTATGTCCCGCGCACCGACACCTACATAGAAAAAGAATCCTCCGTCAACGAACAGATCGACCGCATGCGCCACGCCGCAACCCGCGCGCTGCTCGAACGCGACGATGTGATCGTTGTCGCGTCGGTCTCGTGCATTTACGGCATCGGCTCGGTGGAATCTTATTCCGAAATGGCTTTCGCGATCGAGCGCGGTCAGACCTTTCACCGCAAAAACCTGCTCGCCGCCCTCGTCGCGCTCCATTACAAGCGCAATGACCAGCAATTTATGCGCGGCACATTCCGCGCGCTCGGAGATTGCGTGGATATCTTTCCCTCGCATTATGAAGACCGCGCCTGGCGCATCGATCTCTTCGGCGATGAAGTCGAAAATATCTGCGAATTCGATCCGCTCACCGGCAAAAAAAGCGAAAACCTCAACGCTGTGCGAATCTACCCCAACAGCCATTATGTTACCCCGCGCCCAACCTTGAACCAAGCACTCAATGCCATTAGCCGCGACCTCGCCACAAGACTCGACGAGCTCTCCAAAAACGGCCAGCTGCTCGAAGCGCAAAGACTCGAACAGCGCACCAATTTCGATATCGAAATGATCAAAACCACCGGCGCGTGCGCGGGTATCGAGAATTATTCCCGCTACCTCACAGGCCGCACACAAGGCCAGCCGCCGCCAACTCTGTTTGAATATCTATCCGACAACGCAATCATCTTTGTCGATGAAAGCCACGTCTCGGTGCCGCAGCTAGGCGGCATGTTTCGCGGCGATTTCCAGCGCAAGAGAACCCTCGCAGCGCATGGATTTCGCCTGCCCGCCTGCGTCGATAATCGCCCGCTCAGATTCGAGGAATGGGACCATATGCGTCCGCAAACCATCTATGTGTCAGCGACACCCGGATCTTTTGAACTCGAACAGACAAAAGGCGCTTTCATCGATCAAGTGATCCGTCCGACCGGGCTGACCGACCCCGAAGTGATCGTCCGTCCCGCGACCAATCAAGTCGATGATCTGATCGACGAATGTCATATCCTCGCTCAAAAAAAACAGCGCGCGCTCGTCACCGTCCTGACCAAAAGAATGGCCGAAGACCTCACCGAATATATGCACGAACAAAATATCAAAGTCCGCTACATGCACTCCGACATCAACACGCTTGAGCGAATCGAAATCATCCACGATCTGCGCGCCGGCGCTTTCGATGTGCTCGTCGGGATCAACCTGCTGCGCGAGGGACTCGACATTCCCGAATGCGCCCTCGCCGCAATCTTGGACGCCGACAAAGAAGGCTTCCTGCGCTCTGAGACTTCGCTCGTCCAAACGATCGGGCGCGCGGCGCGCAACCATGAGGGACGCGCCATCCTCTATGCCGACAAGATCACCGGCTCCATGCGGCGCGCGATCGATGAAACAAAACGCCGACAAAAAAAACAGGCGCTCTTTAATAAAAAACACAACATCACGCCAACAACAATCCACAAAGACGTCAAAGATATTCTCGGCAGCCTCTATAACACCCAAGAACAGGACAAGGCCAAACAAAACGAAAAGGGAAGAGTCAAAACAATCCGCAATCTCGCCGATTTTGCGCAAAACCTCGCCGAGATGCGCAAGCAGATGATCCAAGCCGCCGATGATCTCAAATTTGAAGAGGCCGCGCAAATCCGCGACGAAATCCGACGCCTCGAACAGCTGCAGCTCGCACTGACAGAAAATCCGCTCGCGCGGCCCGAACAGATCAACTGGGATAGCCCGCCCCCTCGCACCAAAGCCGGTCTGCCCGGCACACGCACGATTAAATCCAAAAGCACAAGCAAACGCGGTAAGCTATCTGTGTCATCAAAATAATTCAGGGAGGTCAACATGAATAAAACTTTAGCAATCGCTGCGGCGACTCTGCTCGTGAGCACCGCATCTGTGGCGACGACAAATCCGCTCAAGGCAAAAGAAACCGCGATCCAAGGCTATGATCCAGTCGCTTATTTTACCGCCAACAAACCGCTCAAAGGCAAAAAGCAATACACACTCACATGGAACGACGTCACGTGGCAGTTCTCATCTGAGAAAAACCTAAAAAAGTTCGAGAGCAATCCAAAAAAATATGCGGCGCAATATAATGGCTGGTGCGCCTATGCCGTCAGCAGCGGCTATGCCGCCGAAACCGACCCGATCAATGGCTGGACGCTCCATCAAGGCAAGCTCTATCTCAATTGGAGCCCCGCAGTTAAGTTTTTATGGCGTGTGCGCAAGGATCACCACATCAAACAGGCCAATCAAAACTGGCCGGGCATTCATAAAAAAATCCTCGCGGGCCAAATAGAGATCAGCCGAAAATAACTGAATGCTGTTATCGTCAGTTTATTTTGCGCTTGGGCTTGCGCTGCTATTGCTTTCAGGCGATATACTCACGCGCGCCAGTCTGCGTTTTGCGATCTTGCTTGGTGTGCGGCCCCTCACCGCAGGCCTGACGATCACCGCCTTTGCGACATCCGCACCCGAAGCGATGATCGGCATCGACGCCGCCGTCAAAGGCTTCACCGACATCGTGCTCGGCAATGTGATCGGCAGCAACATCGCCAACATATTTCTTGTGCTGGGTTTTCCTGCGCTTTTCATGTCTTTGTCGACGAATATCCCAATGATGCGGCGGCAAGTGTTGATGGTGTTCGGCACAAGCCTGCTTCTTTTGCTGCTGGCTTTGATCGGCGAGATCGGCTTGTTTGCCGGAATCGGATTTTTGCTCCTGATTACGGCTTGGGTAGCGCAATCATGGCGCAGCGATCACCATATCATCACGCCCGAAGACGACGGCCACTTTGTCGATGATCAACCGGCATGGATCGCAACAGGGACGCTCATTTTTGCGGTCGCAGGCCTCTGGCTCGGCGCGCGCCTGACCTTGATCGGCGCCGAAGATTTGAGCCAGTTATTCGGCCTGTCTGAGGCCGTGATCGGACTGACTTTGATCGCGATCGGCACGTCGCTGCCAGAACTCGCGACTTCTGTCGCAGCCGTCTGGCGGCGACATTCAGATATTGCGCTCGGTAATATCTTGGGCAGCAATGTATTCAATATATTATTCGTGCTGGGACTCGCGGCGATAATCACAAAGATCGAAATACCCAGAGCCTTCTTGCTCGTCGATCTGCCCGTGATGCTGTTCGCTGTTTTCGCGCTGATGCCGTTTGCGTTGACTCATCGACCTCTGTCGCGCTCGGTCGGCGCGGGGTTCTTGGCAATCTACGGCCTCTATCTCTGGAGCTTGTCCGCGCTCCGGCCAGAAGTGATATAATCCCCCATGGACGCAGTGCTGATCACCGGCGCGGCCAAACGCATTGGCCGCACATTAGCTCAAACTTGCGCAGACCAAGGCTTCGCTGTGGCTCTGCATTGTTACCGATCCCGCGACCGCGCAGAAAAGCTCGCCGCACAGATCAAAGGCAAAACAACAATCGTCCAAGCCGACCTCGCCGCTTTGTCGCAGAACGCCGCGCAAGAGCTCATCGCTCAAGCCAGCGATGCGCTCGGCGCGCCGATCACCTGCCTCATCAACAACGCCTCTTTGTTCGAGCGCGACGAAGCCAAAGACGCCAATGAAAAATTATGGGAAAAGCATATCAACATCAATCTGCGCGCGCCGATCTTTTTATCTCGCGCCTTCGCTCAACAAAAAATCGAAGCTGGCAATATCATCATGCTGTTAGACCAAAAAGTCTGGCAGCCGACGCCTCACTTCTTTTCCTATACCCTGTCCAAAATGGCCCTGTGGGATGCCACAAGATTATTCGCCCAAGCATTCGCACCTGATATTCGCGTCAATGCGATCGGCCCAGGACCGATCTTGCCCAACGCCTTCCAAAGCGACAAGCAATTCCAGCAAACAATCAAAACAACACCGCTCAAACGAAGCGCCTTACCCAAAGAGATCGCCCAAGCCGTGATGTTCATTTTAGCCCAGCCCTCGATGACCGGACAGATGATCGCCCTTGATGGCGGACAACATCTAGCACCACACCGAGCCCCAAACCAATGACAACACCACCGCAAAGACGCATTTTCGTGCACGATCTCGCCTGTGAGGCCGAAATCGGCGTCCATCCCCATGAAAAAAATAGCGCGCGCCTCATCCATATCAACCTCGATGCTTTCATGGACGACACCCCTCATAACGACCAGCTCGAACAAACCGTCTGCTATGATCAGCTCGCAGCGGTCGCGCTCAAAGCAGTCGGGGCGGGGCGCGTCAATCTCGCCGAGACGCTCGCCGAGCGGATCGCTGAAGCCTGTCTGGCCGAAACGAATATCTCACGCATTTGCGTGAGCGTCCGCAAACAAAACGCGCGTCAAGATGCCAAAAATGTCGGTGTCGAAATCACACGCGACAAAAAGGGCGCATGATGTCTCAGTCAGGCGCCAAGCTGATCGCAGCCAAAGCCAAAATCCTGCCCGCCCAGCCAGGCGTCTATCGCATGATCGGCACAGGCGGCAAAATCCTCTATATCGGCAAAGCGCGCCAGCTCAAAAAGCGCGTCGCGCAATATGCCAAGATCGCGCGCCAAACCTCGCGCATCGCCCGCATGATCACGCTGACGAAAGATATGGAATTCACGCTGACACGATCAGAACCCGAAGCGCTCTTACTCGAAGCGCGCATGATTAAACGCCATCGCCCGCCGTTTAACATTTTGCTGCGCGACGACAAGTCTTTCCCTTTCATCGAGCTCAACCAAAATCACGAAGCGGCGCGGCTGTCCAAACATCGCGGCAAGCAAAAAGAAAATTGCGAATATTTTGGCCCCTTCGTCTCAGCCGATGCGGTCGATCGGACGCTGATCGCTTTGCAAAAAGCGTTCTTGTTGCGCTCTTGTTCCGACAATGTCTATGCGCATCGCGCACGCCCCTGCCTTCTCTACCAGATCAAGCGCTGTGCCGCGCCGTGCACAAAAGAAATCAGCCTCGCAAATTATCGCCGCCTCACCGCTCAAGCACGCGACTTCCTGCAAGGCAAAAGCCGCAATGTCCAAAAAAAAATCGCCGCCCAAATGGATCAAGCCGCCGCTCAGCAAGATTATGAACGCGCCGCACTCTACCGCGACCGACTGCGCGCCCTCGAACTCATCCAAATGCAGCCCGGCAAAAAACTCAACGCCAATATGAACGCCGATCTGTTCGCTATCCACCGCCAAGGCGGCACAAGCTGCGTCCAGCTCTTCGTCGTGCGCGCCGGACAAAACCTCGGTAATCGATCTTGGTTCCCCAAACATCACGCTCAAGACAGCACCGAAGATATCCTCACCTCCTTCATCGCTCAATTTTACGATTCACGCGCGCCCGCGCCACTCATTTTGGTCAATCACGCGCTGCCCGCCGCCTCGATCCTCGCCCAAGCGCTGACGCTCAAGGCCGAGCGCAAAACCCTCCTCGCCCGACCCCGCAAAGGCCCCAAAAAACAGCTCATCAAAGAAGCCGAAACCAACGCTCAAGCCGCGCTCGCCCGCAATCGCGCCGAAATGGCCAACCAAAAAGATATGGCCGAAAAATTAGGCAAAAAGCTCGGACTGCCTAAACCGCCTAAGCGAATCGAAATCTACGACAACAGCCATATCCAAGGCGGCGCGGCTGTCGGCGCGATGGTCGTCGCCGGACCTGAAGGGTTCATCAAAGCCCATTATCGAATCTTCAACATCGACCCGAAAAACCTGACACAGGGCGATGATTATGCGATGATGCAACAAGTGTTCCAGCGTCGGTTCAACAAAAAAAAACAGGATCAAATGATTATGCCTGATCTCATTATCATTGATGGCGGTCGCGGCCAAATGTCAGCAGTACGTCCGGTGCTCGAACAGGCCGGCTGCTCTCACCTGCCCGTTCTCGGCATTGCCAAAGGACGCGCGCGCGGACGCGGCGGCGAGGTCGAACGCTTTTTCTTCACATCCTGTTCATCGGCGCAAAATGCGCCTTTCACACTTGATGCCAGCGACCCGCTGCTTTATCATCTTCAAAAATTAAGAGACGAAGCTCATCGTTTTGCAATCACGCGCCACCGCGCGCGGCGTTCAAAAACCGCCATGCAAAACCCGCTCGATGATATCCCCGGCATCGGCGCGCATCGCAAAAAGAGCCTGTTGCAACATTTCGGCTCGGCGAAAGCTGCCGCGCGATCAAGCTATGATGAACTCTTAAGCGTCGAAGGCATTAGTCAAAAACTCGCACAGGTGATCCATGACCACTTCCACAACCAAACCTCTTAAAGCGCAGCAACAAAAAAAACCGCAAACAAAGCCGCAAAAAACCGGAGAATTCTCGTCTCTGCCCAATCTGCTGACCTATCTGCGGATATTCCTCGTGCCGGTGATGGTCAGCATGTTTTTCGTCGAAGGCCTGTGGAGCCATATCGCAGCGTTGGGAATCTTCATCCTTGCCTCAATCACCGATTTTCTCGATGGCCACATTGCACGCCAGCAGCAGCTCGCATCGAGCTTTGGCCGCATGCTCGATCCCATCGCCGACAAATTACTCGTCTCGGCGGCTCTGTTTCTTTTGGTCGCTTGGGACATCATCACGGGCTGGTCGCTCTTTGCCGCCGTGATCATTCTCAGCCGCGAGATTCTTGTCTCAGGCCTGCGTGAACATCTCGCCGAGCTCAAAGTCAGCGTCCCCGTGAGCTGGCTCGCCAAATGGAAAACAACAATGCAGATCGTTGCTCTGTTTTTTCTGCTCGGCGCGCCTTTGGGACAAAAGCTCAACCTGCCAATCGAAGAGTTTGGCCTCGCTTTGCTGTGGCTGTCGGCGGTTTTGACGATCTATACCGGCTATGACTACCTCAAAGCGGGCATCGCCCATTTTTCACAAGCCCACAAGAATGATAACCCATGAAAATCATTTATTTCGCGCAGGTCCGTGAGGCCATCGGGCACGCCGAAGAGGACATCACACCGCCTCAAAACATTCGCACCCTCGCCGATCTGATGAACTGGCTTAAAATGCGCGGCGCAGGCTATCATCGCGTCATGTCGGACGAGACGCTGCGCATGGCAATCGATCAGGAATTCGCAACACCTGAAACTTCCCTCGACGGCGCTCAGGAAGTGGCGTTCTTCCCGCCAATGACCGGGGGCTAAAACAGCATGAGTGTAAAAAACATCATCACGCGGATTCAAGAAGTGAAACTCGATCCAGCAGCGGAATATCAGCGCTTCGTCGACGCCCTCAGCGGCGGCGAAGGCGCGGTCGTGATGTTCACGGGTCATGTGCGCGCCATCGCCGATCAGGAAAAAATTCACGCATTGACTCTGGAACATTACCCAGCGATGACCGAAAAAATCCTCGCGCGACTCGCCGAAGACAGCGCTGAGAAATTTTCACTGAACCGTCTGACGGTTCTTCATCGCGTCGGGCGGATGGTGCCCGGCGAGACGATCGTCATCACGATCGCCGCAGCCTCTCATCGTCGCGACGCCTTTGCTGCCGCCGAACTGCTCGTTGATCGCTTAAAAACTCAAGCGCCATTTTGGAAAAAAGAAGAATGCGCCGCAGGCACACGCTGGATCGCCCAAAAAGGCAGCACAGAATTTGAACAGCAGCAAATCAAGCCGCCTGTTTTCGGTTCACCAGATTAATATAATCATCCATCAATTGCTGCGTCAAAAGGCCAGGCGTGAACCGATAAACCCCGATCTCAGCAACCGCTGTGACCTCAGCAGCAGTGCCCGTGATGAAACATTCCTCAAAGCCTTCCATTTCTTCCGGCTTGATCGCGCGCTCAACGATTTTAACCCCGCGGCGACGCGCCAAATCCATCACCGTCCGCCGCGTGATGCCGTCTAAAAAACAATCCGGCGTCGGCGTGTGTAAAACGCCATCCTCATCGCGAAAAAAAATGTTGGCACCCGTCGTCTCGGCAATCAGCCCGCGATAATCCATCATCAAAGCATCAGCATAGCCTTTCGCCTCCGCCGCATGACGCGACAAGGTGCAGATCATATAAAGCCCCGACGCTTTGCTCTGCGACGGAATCGTCTGCGGCGACGGACGACGCCATGCGGCAATATCCAATTTCAGGCCGCGCATACGCTCCTCGGGATCAAAATAAGATGGCCACTCCCATGCCGCCGCAGCAAAATGAATTTTTGTCCGCTGCGCCGAAACGCCCATCATCTCAGAACCGCGCCAAGCAATCGGACGCACATAGGCCTCCTGAAAGCCGTGCGAGGCCACAACCTTGCGACAGGCCTCGTCGACCTCGTCGAGCGAATAGGGTATCTCCATAGACAAAAGCCGCGCCGATGCAAATAAACGCTCGGTATGCTCGCGCAGCTTGAAAATCTCGCCATTATAGGCGCGCTCCCCCTCAAAGACCGCGCTCGCAAAATGCAGTCCGTGGCTCAGCACGTGTATCTGCGCGTCTGCCCAAGGAATCAGCGCACCATCAAACCATATCTTGCCTGGTCGGTTGTCAAAAAAAGCATCCATGATGAATAATTCTGTTTTTTGCTTAAAATCAGGACTATCATTATCTATCATAACTCCAGAATCAAGACAAAAGACGCACAGTTTCATGAATAAAGCCCTACCCGATGAAAACCTTGCAGATGAAGTCGCGCATATTCTGGTCATCGATGACGATCAGCGCATTTGCGAGCTGCTCCAGCGCTATCTGAGCACCAACGGCTTCAGAGTCACAACCGCCGCCAGCACCGCAGTTGCACGGCGAAAAATGAAAAGCTTGATTTTCGATCTCATTACGCTCGACGTCATGATGCCCAAAGAAGACGGCATGACCTTTATGCGCTCATTGAACAACCCGCCGCCGATCTTGATGCTCACAGCGCTGTCAAAAACCGAAAAGCGCATCGACGGCCTCGAAGCCGGTGCCGACGATTATCTCTCTAAGCCATTCGAGCCGAAGGAATTGCTGCTGCGCATCCAAAAATTGCTCAAACGAGCGCAGAACGGCCAGAACATCAACAGCGCGCCAATCAAAATGGGTAAAATGATTTTCGACAGCGCACAGGGGCTGTTGACTCAAAATGGCGAGCGAGTCGCGATCAGCGCCAGCGAAGAGGCTCTGCTGGCACTGCTAGCACGTTTTTCCAGACAGGTGGTCTCGCGCAGCGTGATCGCCCGCCATTGCGCGCTCGATACCGAACGCGCGGTGGATGTCCGCATCAACCGGCTGCGGCGCAAAATCGAGATCAGCCCTCATATGCCCGTCTATCTGCAAACCGTGCGCGGCAAAGGCTATGTGTTAAAACCAGAGTAGATGATGTTGGATCTCAAAAAATTCCTGCCGAAGCGAATTTTTGCCCGCGCCATCACGATCATCGCCGCGCCGATTCTGCTGCTGCAAGTGGCGATCATCTACCTCACGCTCGAGCGCTATTGGGACGGCGTGACCCAGAAACTCTCTCGGATCACCTCCCACGAAATCGCCGTTCTCGCCGACCAGTTCGAGCCAAAAAACCTCGAGCGCCTGCGCGCCAGCGGCAAAACTCTCAACATGGAGATCTTCTTTGCCCCGCAAGCCAAATTGCCGCCGCCGATCAAAATCCCCTTCACCGATTTCCTGCACACCGCGCTGAAAAAAGAACTCATGGCCAATATCCAAAAACCCCTCTGGGTCGATACCCAAACATTCAAAAACCAAGTGGATATTCGCATTGCTACACAAAATGGCATCCTGCGCATCCTTGTGCCCAAGCGGCGCGCGCGCGCCGAAAAAACCTACTTGCTGGTCACATGGACAGCCGGAGTTGCGATCATTTCGCTCGGCATCGCTATTTTATTTTTACGCAATCAGGTGCGCCCAATCCAGCGACTCGCTGCGGCGGCAAATAGATTCGGACGCGGCTTGGATATTCGTGGATTCAAACCCTCCGGAGCCAGCGAAGTGCGCCAAGCTGGCATGGCGTTCTTGGATATGCGCGAGCGGCTACGTCGCTATGTCGCGCAGCGCACC
Source organism: Alphaproteobacteria bacterium (assembly GCA_965212115.1). Classification (GTDB taxonomy): domain Bacteria; phylum Pseudomonadota; class Alphaproteobacteria; order JAPOUT01; genus CBDBUR01. The sequence goes on from CBDBUR010000001.1 coordinate 505,758, forward strand.
GAAATGCTCGGCGCGATCAGCCACGATCTGCGCACCGCGCTGACACGACTCAAATTGCAAATCGCCCTGCTGCCCGAAAATACAGAAACCCACGCCCTCGAAAAAGATATCGCCGAAATGGAATCGATGATCAACGCCTACCTCGATTTCGCCCGCGGCGAAGGTCAAGAAGAAAAATCCGTCCCAATCGATATCGATCGAATGCTGCGCGAAATCACTTCGCCCCTCAGAAACCCTATAACTTTGGACGCACAACCAGGACTCGTCGCTCGATTGCGACCGCAAGCGACCCGCCGCTGCTTGAACAACCTCATCAGCAACGCGCAGGCCTATGCCAAAAACACCAAAATCAGCGCCACGCGCAACGCGCACGGCATCGAAATCCTCATCGATGATGACGGCCCAGGCATCAGCCCCAGCCAATATGAAGAAGCCTTCCGACCCTTCCATCGACTCGATACCGCGCGCAATCAAAATATTCCAGGATCAGGGCTGGGACTCGCCATCGCGCGCGACATCGCCACTGGCGCGGGCGGCGATATTACGCTAACGCAAAGCCCGCTCAGCGGATTGCGCGTGCGGTTGTTTTTCCCTGCTTAGCCATAATAGCCATAAAAGATTTTTATAACTTTATGATTCTCCAAGCTGCACCGATCTTTGATGCGCCCGTTCAAACGCGCGCACGAAAAGCAACTTCAACACCTCATTTTCCATCAAGACTTCAAGCGCAGCCTGGGTGACCCCATTGGGTGAAGTGACCTGCTCACGCAATTGAGTCGCATCACCGTCAACCTCAAGGAGCGCGGCTGCGCCAGCTAATGTCGCGATCGTCGCCCGTTTCGCCCAGTCGCGATCAAGACCCAAACTCACTCCCGCTTCGGTGAGAATCTCGGCTAGATAAAACAAATAGGCCGGACCGCAGCCCGATAAAACCGTTACAGCATCGAGCAAACGCTCATCTTCAACGATCGCGGTCGTCCCTAAAACCGACATGAGCTTCTCACCCCACAAACGCCGCGGCGCGTCAACCGCTTGGTTAAAATAAAGCGCAACAAAACCCTTCCCAATCTGCGCAGGCGTGTTCGGCATGGCGCGAATCGCACCGCGATCGGGCGCGGCTGACGCTTCGAGAAGCTGCGTCAATCTCTGGCCGGCGGCAATCGACACAATGAGGCTGTGATCGGTCAGAACTCCGCTTAAAGATCTCGCCGCATCCAAAATAATGTTCGGCTTCACCGCAAACACAGCGGCATCAATCGTCCTGTTCTTCAGATCATCAAGAGATAGGTTGAGAAGAAAAAACCTCTCTTTATGCAAGCGCAATAATTCCTCTGAAGGCTGCGGCTCCAAAACACAAATATCTTCCCATCCATCCTCGAGCCAGCGCGTCAACATCGCGTAGCCCATACGGCCCGCGCCCACAAGAACAATCACGCATGACCCCCTTCAGGCACAAACGCCAAACACATCGCCTCCCGAACCGAACGGCCCCGATGCGCCACACACTGAAAAGGTAAAACATACTTCTCCGCCGCCGCAATGCTCGCATCAATCAGCGCCTTGCACTGCATCGAAGTGATATGATCGTCGGCAAACATATGCGTATGGCGAAACACAATATGTGATTCCCCATGTGACTCCTTATGAGAGCCTTGCGCCGACGCCGGGCAAAGATCAAAATGACCAATCCATAACCTCCCATTGATCTGAGCGAGCAGATCAAGCATCGGTGTGCGCCGATGATCACCCACGCTGACATCAAACAAACACACAATATGCACACAACCCACATCCGGCCACCAATTGGCAACAACATCATAATCACACCACTCGCCCGAAACATGAAGATGCAACTCTTCATCAGCAACACGCTCACACAGCCAAGGCTGCGCCGCCGCGATCCCTTCAATCACATCGAGCGGGTTGAAACCCAAATCAATCTGTTGATCTTCCAAAATATCCATGATTCACCCTATATAGCCTATCTGCTGATTGCGCAATGATAGATGAAGCGGTTAGGTCGAGGATAAAGTTTAACCGCGCCGCTTGGTCGCAATTTCTAATTCTTTGATTCGCACTTCGAGCTCGTCTATCCTTTGGGCGAGCTTTTGATTCTCCTGCCGCGCCTTGACCGCCATTTCGGCAGTGATTTCATGCGTTTCGCGCGTGATAAGATCGAGGTCGCGCGCGAGCTTTTCGGCGCGATGGCGCATAAACGACGAAGCCTCATTGGAGACGCCCGCCGCCATCTCCAGACCGCCCGACAAAAGCGCGGCAATATCGTCAAAAAACCTGTTATCTTTGTTATCCATTGCTCTATAGTCCTTTCAAGTCAGAGATTTAGACAAATGAGTCTAGCATGAATTTTCCCAATATTGATCCGGTCATTTTTTCGATCGGGCCGTTAGCGATTCGCTGGTATGCGCTCGCCTACGTGGTGGGGATCGTGCTCGGCACCCACTACGCCGCTCGATTATGCAAGCACACTACATTATGGAACGCCCAAGCAGGCGGCAAACCAAGCGGCGATGATCTCCATGATTTTATGCTCTGGGCAATTTTGGGGATTATTCTCGGCGGACGACTCGGCTATGTGCTCTTTTACAATCCGGCCTTTTACTGGACACATCCAGATCAAATCATCGCGGTCTGGCGCGGCGGCATGGCTTTTCACGGCGGCGTGATCGGCATGCTCATCGCCGCGTGGCTTTTCGCGCAGCGGCGGAATCTGTCTTTTTTGAGTCTAGGCGATGCGATCACCGCAGCCGTGCCGATCGGATTGTTTTTCGGCAGAATCGCCAATTTCATCAATGGCGAATTATGGGGACGCACCTCCAATGTCCCTTGGGCCGTGATCTTTCCTCGCGCCGGACCTCTGCCACGCCACCCAAGCCAGATCTACGAAGCCCTCTTGGAAGGACTGCTCCTGTTCGTGATCCTGCGCATCATGACCCATCATTTGAAATTTCTGCGCTATCCCGGCGTTGTCGGCGGATCGTTTTTCGTAGGCTATGCGCTGATGCGAATTTTTGTCGAATTGTTCCGCGAGCCCGATCGCCATATCGGCTTTTTCACCGGAGGACTGACGATGGGCATGCTGCTGTCTGTGCCGATTCTATTGGTCGGCGCGGGACTCATCGTCTATACACGCCGCGCGCAATGATCTCTTTGCGGCAAAAGATCGCGCACTCAGGGCCTATATCCCTCGCCAATTACATGGCCGAGACCACGCGCCATTATTACGCCACCCGCGACCCGTTCGGCACCGCCGGAGACTTCACCACCGCGCCGGAGATCAGCCAGATGTTCGGCGAAATGATCGGCCTATGGTGCGCGCAGATATGGCAGCAAAACGAACGGCCAAAGTCCGCCCTCGCCGAGCTCGGACCAGGACGCGGAACCCTGATGGACGATCTCTTGCGCGCCGCCTCGGTAATCGAGGGCTTCGTCGAAGCGCAGACGATCTATTTGATCGAGCAAAGCCCGCAATTGAAAGAAATGCAAAAAAAGAAAATCCCGCAAGCTTTATCTTTGAATCAGTTTTCCGATTTGCCCTCGAGCTTTCTATTGCTCGTGGCTAATGAGTTTTTTGACGCTCTGCCGATCCGGCAGTTTGAACGCACCGAACAAGGCTGGCGTGAACGCTGCGTCGGTCTTGAACAGGATCAATTCGTTTTGACCCTCTCGCAAACAGCTCCTGACATTCAACTTGATGACGCGCCAATCGGGACGATCGCCGAAATCTGTCCGCAGGGAGAACGGCTGATCACCGAGATCGCCGATCACATTCATCAAAACGGCGGCGCCGCTTTAATCATCGATTATGGCAGCGATCAAACGATTTTCTGCGATAGCCTTCAGGCAGTGCAACATCATCAATTTTGCTCGGTGCTCAAAGCAGGCGAGGCCGACATCACCGCTCATGTTCGCTTTAGTCGGCTTGCGCAAATCGCCGAAGCGCATCATATGAAAGTCGATGTCATCACGCAGGCGGAGTTCTTACAAAGTCTGGGGATCACAACGCGCGCCGCCAAGCTCGCCGAAAAGGCAAGCCCCCAAGATCAACAAGACATTCAAATGGCGCTCAAGCGCCTCATCGACCCCGAGCAAATGGGCAGCCTATTCAAAGTGATGACCTTGCGATGATGCTCACCGCGCCCAACCTCGACGCGCTCGCCCATATCCGGCATGGATTCTTCACGCGACAAGACGGCGTCTCTCAGGGGATTTACCAAAGCCTCAATTGCGGCTGGGGCTCGGGCGATCGCCAGCAAGACATCGCCGCCAACCGGCAGCTTGTCGCCGCGCAACTCGGCATTGAGCCCGATCATTTAATCACTGCGCGACAGATTCATTCCGCCAAAGCCGTGATGGTCAATGCGCCGCAAGACAACACCTTCACCGCCGACGGCTTGATGACAACACAAAAACATCTCGCCGTTGCCGTGCTCGCGGCAGATTGCGCGCCGATCCTGCTCGCCGATCGACGCGCGCCGATCTGTGCTGCGCTCCATGCCGGATGGCGTGGCGCTCTCAGTGGCATCACCGACGCGACGATCGCGCAAATGAAACAAAGCGGCGCGCAAGAGATTATCGCTGCGATCGGCCCTCATATCAGCGCCGCGGTCTATCAGACCCGCCAAGATATGCGCGATGAAGCCTGCGCCCTCGACCCTGATGCGCAAAAATTCTTCACGCCTCAAGATGATTATTTTTACTTTGATCTCGGCGGCTACCTTGAAGCACGGCTTGTCGCTTGCAGCGTCGGTGAGATATTTCGTTTTGCGCATTGCACACTCAGCGAGCCCGACCTTTTCTTCTCTTACCGCGCAAGCCGCGCGCGCAATGAGCCCAGCTACGGACGACAAATCTCGGCCATTCTTCTTTCTTGAAAAAATTCAAGCTGTGAACCCGCAATGTGGCAATCTCCATAGGCAGCCTCTCCCCTCCCCCCCCCCCGTAAATTATCGTTCTTTCGCGGCAAAAAACTTGCTACAACCTATCCATGAAGCTCATCACCGGAAATAGCTCGCGCCGCCTCGCCGAGGCAATCGCCGCCAAACTCGGCCTCACGCTGACACGATCCGATGTCCGGCGCTTCGCCGATATGGAAATCTTCGCCGAAATCCAAGATAACGTCCGCGGCACTGACGCCTTCGTTATCCAATCGACCTCCTACCCCGCCAACGATCACGTAATGGAATTGCTGATTATCATCGACGCTCTGCGCCGCGCCTCGGCAAGCCGCATCACCGCCGTCATCCCCTATTTCGGATATGCCCGCCAAGATCGCAAAACCGGATCGCGTACGCCGATCTCGGCCAAGCTCATCGCCAATATGATTACCAATGCCGGTGCCGACCGCGTCCTCACGATGGACCTCCACGCCGGACAGATCCAAGGCTTCTTCGATATCCCTACCGATAACCTCTTTGCCGCGCCCGTCTTCATCCGCGACATCCGCGAGCGCTTCGCGCAAAAAAAAATCACGATCGTCTCGCCCGATGTCGGCGGAGTCGTGCGCGCGCGCGCAATCGCGCAAAGACTCGACGTTGACCTCGCTATCATCGACAAGCGCCGCGCCGAAGCCGGACAATCCGAAGTGATGAACATTATCGGCGAAGTCCGCGACAAAATCTGCATCATCGTCGATGATATCGTCGATTCCGCCGGAACACTCTGCAACGCCGCCGCCGCCCTGCGCGAGGTCGGCGCTCATGATGTCTCCGCCTATATCACTCACGGTGTCCTGTCCGGCGACGCGCGCGCGCGCGTCAAAAACTCTCAGCTCGGCGAACTCGTCATCACCAACACGATCGAAACCCATATCGAAACCAACACCGAATCCTCCGAAAAAGTCCGAATCCTATCCATCGCGCCGCTCATGGCCGAAGCTATCCGGCGCACCCATATCGGTGAATCCGTCTCCAGCCTGTTTGACGAATAAACGCCCCCGCGCTATAAATCCCTCCATGAGCAAAACTCCACAAGAAACCACCCTCAAAGCCGCAGCCCGCAACCGCGCCGGAACGTCCAGCGCCCGCGCTCTGCGCCGCAGCGGACAAATCCCCGCTATCCTCTATGGCGGCGGCAGCGCATCGCAGTCGATCGCGCTCGATGCCAAAATCCTCACCCTGCAAGCCAAACGCACCGGATTCATGTCAACAGTCTGCTCCATCAACCTCGATGGCACAAATGTCCGCGCTCTGCCCCGCGAGGCGCAAGTCAATCCGATCAATGGCCAGATCGTCCATGTCGATTTCCTGCGCCTCCTCGCCGACAGCCTCATCGATGTCGAGGTGCGCGTCCGATTCATCAACGAAGAGACAAGCCCCGGCCTCAAGCGCGGTGGCGTGTTGAATATCGTCCGCCACGAGGTCGAGCTCAAATGTCCCGCTGAGGCCATCCCCGATGAAATCGTCGCCAACCTCGATGGCCTCGATATCGGCGACTCGATCCATATCTCGATGATCGAGCTGCCCGAAAAAGTCATCCCGACCATCACCGAGCGCGACTTCACCATCGCGACAATCGCTGCCCCCGCCGCTCTGCGCAGCGAGGAAGAAGAAGCCGCCGAAGCCGCTGAAGCCGCCGAAGCCGAAACCGCCGAAGACGCCGAAACCGCCGAAGCCGAAAAAACCGATAGCGGTGATAAATCTTAGGCTCTTTGCTCTTTAAGTTTTCACCCCAAGTTTTTATCTCTAGTTTTTACCTCATGATTTTATTCGTTGGCCTTGGCAATCCGGGCAAACAATATCGCCAGACGCGGCATAATATCGGCTTCATGGCCGTCGATGCGATCACGCGCCGCCACGATTTCACCGCGCCGCGCGCTCAATTTGGCGGCGAGCTCGCTGAAGGGCGACTCGACCATAATAAAGCACTCGCCTTTAAGCCCATGACTTTTATGAACCTCTCCGGCCAGGCGCTCGGCGAGCTCGTGCGCTATTTTGATGTTGCGCTCAAAGACATCGTCGTTTTCTACGACGAAATCGCTTTGCCGCTCGGCAAGACGCGCCTGCGCGCAGGCGGCAGCGCCGCAGGACATAATGGCCTGCGCTCATGCATCACCCATATCGGCGACACGTTCCGCCGCGCGCGACTGGGAATCGGACACCCAGGCGACAAAACGCTCGTCAGCCGCCATGTGCTCAGTGGCTTCTCAAAAACAGAAATGGGAGAAGTTATCGCCCCTTGGCTCGGCTATATCGCCGACGAGGCAGTTCTGCTCGCGCAAAACAAGGACGATCTTTTTGCCAACCGCATCCACCTCGCTATGGCTGAGGCGCTCGGAGATAAATAAACAGCGGCCATCTCCAGCCTATCAATGCCGCCGCACACGCCGCGATTACACCGACTCAGCAAAAATATGAATGTGATCCTTTTTCAAATAAAGACGGCACGAAGAGCCCGGCTCAACCAAAACCCGCGATGATGGACGCGCCGTCAACACTTCATCAATCCCATCAACCGCCAGCGTCAACTGACTGTGAAAACCCAAAGAGCGCACACGCCGCACATAACCCTCAATCGTGAGCGCGTCCGCCCGATCGTCGACCATGAATGCTTCAGGGCGAATCGCAATCTGAACCCGCTCACCATCAGGAAAATCCTCCGCAGGCACAACCAAATTGCCGCACCGAACCTTCCTGCCTGAAACAATCCCCGATAAAAGATTGATCCGACCAAAAAATCGCGCCGCCGCGACACTCGCCGGAGCTTCATAAAGCTCCTCCGGTGTCCCCTGCTGAAGAATGCGGCCTTCATCAATCAGCACGATACGATCGCCAACAATGCACGCCTCCTCCGGATCATGCGTGACAAAAACACACGCCGCGCCACGCTGACGCAATATATCAGCGGTTTCCTCGCGCAGCACCTCGCGCCACTGGCGATCAAGATTGGAAAAAGGCTCGTCCAGCAGCAAAATATCCGGATCAGACGCCAGCGCACGCGCAAGCGCCACACGCTGACACTCCCCACCAGACAACATATGCGGATAAAATCCCGCAAGATGCTTGATCCCTAAGCGATCCAGCTCGGTCAGCGCCCGCTCTCGACGCCGGTTGCGCGGCGCGCGAACCCCAAATGATACATTGCCTGCTGCCGTCAAATGCGGGAAAAGCGCATAATCCTGAAAAACAAAACCAACACGACGCTTCTCCGGAGGCACAAAAGCGCTCGGCCCGACAACCTCATTGCCGCGAATCCATACGCGGCCAGCATCCGGCTGCAAAACACCAGCAATAATCAACAATGTCGTCGTCTTGCCGCAGCCCGAAGGACCCAGCAAACAAACAATCTCATGCTCGCGCAGATCAAACGTGATGCCCGAAAGAACAATGTGATCTTGATAATGTTTGCCTATATCCTGCAAGCGCAGAAAAAGAGACGAAGCAGAACGCTGACTCACACCGCTTGCTCAACATCTGATGGGGAAGAGGCGTCGTCATCGGAGGTGTCAAGCATTGGCGGAATTTTCTCCATGAGACCGGTCGCGCGCAGCTCGTCAAGATTAGGCAAATCATCCTTCGAGGCTATGCCGAAATGCTGCAAAAACTCATCGCTCGTGCCGTAAATCACCGGATGACCCAAAACATCGCGCTTGCCCAATATCTTGACCCAGCCAATCTCAAGCAGTCTGTCCAACGTGCCTGATGAAAGCGTCACGCCACGCACATCTTCAATTTCGGCGCGCGTGATCGGCTGGTGGTAGGCGATCGTCGCCAAAGTCTCCAGTGCCGCGCGAGATAATCGCCGCTGCGTCTTCTTATGCCGTTCAAGCGCGCCGCTGAGATCTTCCGCCGTGTGAAACAGCCAGCATCCGCCGCGCTGGCCCAGCACAATGCCGCGACCAACATAAAGATCGCGCACTTTGTCAAGCAAAGCCGCGACATCAGCACCTTCCGGCAAATGTGCGGCCAAGCTCGCTTCATCAAGAGGCTCCGATGCCGCAAACAGCACCGCTTCAATGATCCTGATCTCCTGACTTTGGTCGCCGCTCATGCCGCATGACCTATCTTTTGCTGCAGGGAGGAATCTTTTTCATCAGCTTTGCGCGGACGTAAATATATCTTGTCAAAAGGATGATCTTGGCGCAGCTCGATCAACCCATCTTTCGCCATAATCAACATCGCCGAGAACGAACTCGCCAGCGCCGAACGGCGCGACGAAGCCGGAACATTCGGCAGCCACTTCTCTAATGTTTCCCACGAAACCGAAATCTGTAATTTTTTGGATAAAATCTTGAACGCATCATCAACGGTCATGATCGGCGCGCGCGCGACGCGATAAGCCCTGCCCGCCCCCTGACGCGCCTTCTGCGACGCATAGGACAGCACCAGCTCATTGAGCGTGTCGCGCCAGATCGGCGCGCGCACAAGACGTATCCCCTCCGGACGCCCGCAGGGCAAAACATCAACCCCAAGCCGCGTCAATCTCATAAGACAATCGCTCGCATCCAACATCGCCTGCTTGCGCGCAAGACGCCACGCAAGAACCTCCGCCTGCATCTGAGCATCGAGCTCCGTTTCGTCATCTTTATCTCTTGGCAAAAGCAAATGAGATTTCAGATAGGCCAAATAGGCCGCCATCACAAGATATTCCGCCGCTAAATCTAAATGCGCGCGGCGCACACGATCAACAAAGACTAGATATTGCTCCGCCAGCGCCAAAATAGATATTTTCGCGATATCAACCTTCTGCTTGCGCGCGAGCTCTAGCAGCAGATCAAGCGGGCCCTCAAACCCATCAACATCCACGACGAATTGCACGTCATGGCCTTGCGGCGCTTCAAAACCAGATTCTTCAAACTCATTCATCGATTCATTTATCATTATGATCGCTCGCTAGCTATGATCCACGCCCGCCAAAGCCAGCGCTCGTGTCAGACGATGTCCGCTCTCCTCACGCGCCGAAGGCAACTCCGCCGTGATGGCGCGCATTTCGTCCAAATCACCTGAACAATGTAGCACAATGTCGCACCCCGCCGCGAGTGCCGCACACGCACGCACGCTCAATGCGCCGCTCAGCGCCCCCATCCCAATGTCATCGCTGAGCAACAAGCCGTCAAACCCTATCTCATCGCGCACAATATCGTTAATGATTCGCCGCGACAAAGTCGCCGGATGCACCCGATCCAGCGCCAAATAAATCAGATGCGCCGTCATCGCGATCGGCTCGTCGGATAGAGCCCGAAAAGGCAGAAAATCCGCCGCTAAATCCTCAATTGACGCATCAACCACCGGGCAGCTCACATGGCTGTCGCTGCGCGCGCGGCCATGCCCAGGTATATGCTTGATCACTGGCAGAACCCCCGCGGCCTTCAACCCCGCCACCGCACAGCGACCTAGTTCGGCAACAATCTCCGGCTCTTCGCTATAAGCGCGGCTGCCAATGATCGGATCAGCACCCGCCGTCGGCACATCCAATACCGGCAAACAATTGACATTGATCCCCAGCTTCATCAATCCATCCGCGAGACGGCGCGCGTCAATATAAACATTCTCTTTGGCCGCTGCCGGGTCTTCTTGATAGAGCGCGCCGTAGCTGCTCGCCGGTGGAAATTTCGGCCAGTGCGGAGGCCTGAGACGCGCCACCTTGCCCCCTTCTTGATCGATTAAAACCAATAATTGTGAATGAGTGGTCGATAAGCGCAATTCATCTGTCAGACGCTTCACCTGATCGGGCGTTTGACAATTGCGATCGAACAAAATAAATCCCGCCGGATTGATCGTGCGAAAAAAATCACGCTCTTCGGGTTTTAAGTCTAATCCGGCGCAACCAAAGACAATCGGCGCAAAACCTTTAGGGCTTGCGGACAAGGCAATCGTTCCCTCTCTTCTTGAGCGCCGCGCATAAAGTTTTAGCCGCCTGCTTGCCTGAAAAAGGACCAACATAAAGACGATAAAATATGCCACGACGACCTAAATCAACTTCTTTAATCGTCGCCGACAGCTCTGCCAATAAATCAGGATGATCGCGCTGCAACATGATAAAGCGGCGCTGCGCGATCGTTTCGCCGCGCTCGGAAGATAGCTGAACAAAATAGCTCGACATAGATTCTGGCACAGATTTTGGCACAGATTCTGGCATCGGCTCTGGCGCCGGTTCTGGCGTCGGCTTTGATTCCATTATTGGCTCTGTTATCGGTTCTGTTATCGGCGCAGACTCCTCCTGCAACGATTCAAAAGGCTCAGAGGACTTATAGGGCTTATAGGACTCATAGGGCTCCAGCTCATCGGGTACCATTATTTCGGGCAGTTGAGGCGGGATGTCTTCCCCCAGCTCTTCCATCGGCGCTGGCGGCAACGCTTCATCGCTCGTTTTTGAATCATCTTCCGGTGCCCTAAAATAAAGCGTCGAGAGCGCCAACGCCATAATGACCGCACCCGTGATGATCCCGCTGCGATAGCGCCAGCGCCGACGCATATGACGCGGCGGCGGCATCGGGCGCGGACGCATCGAAGACATCGGCGGCGCTTGCTGTGAATCTAAAGGCGGCGTGGTTTCGCTCATATCGACCTTCGTTTATCGCATCTCCTCAACGGGTCTCACCCCCATCAGACCAAGACCCACCACAAGAACAAGCTGTGTCGCGCGAATCAGACAGAGACGCGCCTGCGATATTCTAACACTAGATGAATCTTTTTGCTGATCTTCATCGACGGCAATAAACCGCAAAGAAGGACTTTCCTTGCCTTTATTCCATAGAGCATGAAACGCGCCCGCGACCACACGCAGATAAAAAGCGATTCGATGCGGCTCGGCGCCGCGCGCCGCAGCCTTGATCTCGCGCGGCAATTCGCACAATAAGCGCATCAAAGCAAACTCAGCCTCGTCTTTTAATAAAAGCGCCCCGTCCAATATCGCCGGATCAGGCTCATCAGACGCCAAACCCGCCTTGCGCAAAACCGAGCAGCAGCGCGCATGAGCATATTGAACATAAAAAACCGGATTGTCATTGGACTGCTCTTTGAGAAGCTGAAGATCAATATCCAAAGGCGCGTCGCTCTTGCGCGTGAGCATGATGAAGCGCGCCGCATCGCAGCCGACCTCGTCAATGAGCGCGCGCAAGGTTAAAAAACTCCCCGCGCGCTTCGACATTTGCACCGAGACGCCATCCTTAACAAGACGCACAAGGTGAATCAAAAGAACATCAAGCTGCGCTTCATCATCCGACAGAGCACGCACCGCAGCGCGCAATCTTTTGACATAGCCGCCATGGTCAGCGCCGAATACATTGATCATCCGCTTGAAACCGCGGCGATATTTATCATAATGATAGGCCATGTCGCTGGCAAAATAAGTCCACGAGCCGTCCTCTTTGCACAGAGCGCGGTCGCTGTCATCGCCGTAATCGCTCGCGCGAAATAAAATTTGCACCCGCGCTTCCCAATCGTCCGATTTTTTCCCCTTCGGTGCTGCCAGCGCGCCTTCAAAAATAAGATTCTTTTTTTGCAAAAAATCCACCGCCGCCTCCACCGCGCCGGAGCGGTGAAGCGCGCTTTCATAAGTGAACACATCGTGGCTGACACCTAACGCGGATAAATCTTTTTTGATCCCCTCCATCATCGCCGCAACAGCCTGCTTGCTCAAAAGATCGCGCCGCTTTGCCTCATCCATATCCAGCAGCGCCGCGCCATGCTCCTCAGCAAGCTGGCGGCCAATCGGAATTAAATAATCCCCCGGATATAAATTTTCGGGAATCTCAATCTCTTCGCCCACCGCCTCGCGAGCGCGCAAAAAAACCGATTGCGCCAGCGCCTCAATCTGCGCGCCCTCATCATTGACATAATATTCGCGCGTCACTTCATAGCCGACATAGGCCAGCAACCGCGCGAGCGCATCGCCAAACACCGCGCCGCGCGCATGGCCAATATGCAGCGGGCCGGTCGGATTGGCCGATACATATTCTATATTGACCCGCTCCCCCGCACCCATATCGCTCGCACCATATCTGTCGCCCGCCGCGAGAAGCACGGCCAGCTCCCTCTGCCATAAAAGCGGCGGCAAAAATAAATTGATAAAGCCCGGTCCGGCAATCTCGACCCGCTCTATCTCGGCGACATCCGCAAGCGATGCCGCGATCATCTCGGCCAATTCACGCGAATTTTTGCCACTCGGCTTGGCAAGAACCAATGCCGCATTGGTCGCCATATCGCCGTGAGCGGCCTCGCGCGGCGGAGTCAGCACCACCGCCGACAGATCAAGCCCCGCAAGCACGTCAAGCCCCGCGAGCCGATCGCATAAAACGCCGCGCAAACGGCTATATATATCCATATCTTGCGCCATAGCCTGTTATGCACCACATATAAGGTTTCGCATAGAATGATTTGGTATAAAATAATGAGTATGACCGATATATCACCCCCGAATATCCAGATGAGCGCCAATGCCGCGCAGCGCATCTGCGATATCGTCAGCAGCAAAAATGACGGCACCGCAATTTTGCGACTCGCCGTGATGGGCGGCGGATGCTCCGGATTCCAATATGAATTCGCGCTCGAAAAACAACCAAAACCCGATGACCTCGTCATCACCCGCAACGGCGCAACCATGATCGTCGATCCACTCTCCCTGCCCTACCTCGAAGGCGCTGAACTCGATTATGTCCAAGAACCGATCGGCTCCTATTTTCGCGTCAAAAATCCCAACGCCGTCTCGGGATGCGGATGCGGCGCTTCGTTTGCCGTTTGACCTCGTCACGCGCGCGGCGGCCTCGAGATGAACCATTTTGAATATGAATATCTCACCTTCCTCTACGGACAGGATACCGCTTTGTTGTTTTTGTCCTACGCGGCCATCCAGTTCGGCGTCTATGTCGGAATCTATTGGCTGCGCAACTCAGACAATCTGCCCATCCGCCATTCAATCTCCGTCCTTTATTCTCTGACTCTCTTTACCATCGGAGCAAAATCAATGATCAATCTTGTCTATTTGGATGAATTGACCAAAGAAGGCTTAGCCGTAAAATATGCCCTCATCGGAGGGCAATTGCCGGATCATATCATTGCAAGTTTTGCCTTTGTGATCTTCGCCCTCTATCTCCTGCTCTGGCTCAGCACGCTTTATTTAATCTATCGCCACAAGTTTGACGAGATTAAAAAATGACCCGGATTGCGAGTTGGAACGTCAATTCGCTGCGCATGCGGCTCGATCATGTGATGGCGTGGCTCAGCAAAAACCAGCCCGATATACTCTGCCTCCAAGAAACCAAATGCACCGACGAAGATTTTCCCCAAAGCGCCTTTGCCAAAGAAGGCTGGCAGGTCGCCTTCCATGGCCAGAAAAGCTATAATGGCGTCGCGATCATCGCGCGCGATGAAATCAAAGACGTCGCTACCCATCTGCCAAAATTAAAAAAAGACCCGCAGGCGCGATATATTGAAGCGCTCGTCAAGGATATTCGCGTCGCCTCAATCTATGTGCCAAACGGCAATCCAGTGGACAGCGATAAGCTCCCCTATAAAATCTCTTGGCTTGAAAAACTCCATGCTCACGCGCAAGACCTGCTCGCGCGCGAAGATAAATTCGCGCTGGCCGGTGATTACAACATCATCCCCAGCACCGACGATGTCTGGGACGATCAAGGATGGCAAAATGACGCCCTCTATCTGCCCGAAATCAAGGCCGCGTGGCGGCGGCTCTTATGGCTGGGCCTCACCGATGCGCTCGCCGCTACCCATGACGGCGAAGAAAATTACACATTCTGGGATTATCAAAAAGGCGCTTGGCCAAAAAATCACGGCATCCGCATTGATCATATTTTGCTTTCACCAGCTGCCGCCGACCAGCTCACCGGTGCCAGCATAGATAAAAATATGCGCGGCCAAGAAAAACCTTCCGATCATGTGCCGGTCTGGGTGGAGCTGGCTTAAGAATTAATTTTGAATCTTATAATCGTCTATAATAAATCACACAAGAGAATGGGGGAGGGATACACCATGGCAATGAAAAATTTTTATGCAAATTCAGAAGAAACCGGTTTTACATCAAGATTTTTTACCCCTCAGTCTGGAGAAAATAAAAAAGCACAACTAGCCTGCCCTTTTTTCACTTTTTACAAACCTATTCAAGAATTAATAAATAAGGATTATGAAGTCTCCTTGTTAGTTAAACTTTGTACTGCTACATATCCAGATGAACTTCAAAAGGCCATAGATGACAATGTGTCCGTGCGTTACTACACCGCAGATGAATTTCATGCAAAATTTTACATTATTGGCGAACGCGCCCTTGTGGGTTCGGCAAACCTCACTCAAAACGGTTTAACAAAGAACAGAGAAGCCTCCGTCGTTTTTGAGCAGGGAGAAGATGATCGTTTTGAAATGCTTGTAAAATTATTTGATGAACTTTGGAAAAATGAAAACGTAAAAACATTAAATCAATCGTTGCTTGATAAGTTTAAGGCCGCTCGCAGCGCATTTAAAGAAAAACAGAGACAAAGAAGTTCTGACAAGGAAAATATTGAATTTAGAACAATGCTTAAAAACGAAGGTGTGCCTACTAGCTCGCCTCCTACTATTAATAAGGAAGAGAGTAGAACAACAAAGAAAGAAGAACTTGTACCTGAATCATTCCGGCGCATGTATGAAGAGTTAATACGTAATTATCAAGAAATAGAAGGAATTTATAAATCCACAAATCGTCGTCATTCAGACTTTGAAAAGGTGGGGGCAGATCTTAGAACTGAAATTTTCTTTTTTCTTGGCTGGATAAGAATAGAATTTGTTTCAGATGAGGCTTGGGCAGAAAAAGAATCTTTTAAGATTCTTAACAAGGAACGGCAACAAAGTAAAATTCTTAACCTTACGGAAGAATTTTTTGTCCATAATCCATATGACCTGAGAGATCTATCAAACCCTAAGGATGGCTCTGAGCGGCATAATAAAATAAAAGAAAATTTTTCCAGTGAGGAGAAAATTAACAGCTTGTCACATGATGAGCTGTTTGAAATATTATCTTGTTGCCATGCTTTCTCAGGTCAATTTCGTCGCGTTAGTGGAGGCAAAGGCGGTTTGAAGAAGAATTTCTGTGAAAAAAACACGTTAGAAAAAGTTAGAAAAACGATTTCATATTTATTGCATGATCAACAGGATGACATAGCTTTGCGAGTCTATAACTGCACCAACAAAGACAAATATAAATTAGAAAGATTTGGCCCAGCTTCTGTAATGGAACTAGTCGGATGGACTGATTCAAAAACACTGCCAGTCAATAGTCGAGTTGTTAAAAGCATGCGGTTTTTTGGTTTTGACGTTCATGAGGCAGAAAAATATCTTGGATTGTAATATAGAAAATGGATTCCCGCTTTCGCGGGAATGACGTAGTGAGGTTAGTTATGTATATAATTACCTCAAATATCCGCGTAGGCGCGCTTCTCGGCCTGACCGCCCGGATGAGTCACCGCGCCCGATCGCGCCGGACCCACAGCCTGCGCATATTTCCACAATGTCCCGCTCGTATGAAAAACTTCCGGCGCGCTCCATGCCGCGCGCCTCTTTTCCAACTCCGCCTCATCTACTTCAAGATCAAGTGTCCCCTTATCGGCATCAATCGCGATCATGTCGCCGTCGCGCACAAGAGCGATCGGGCCGCCTAACGCCGCCTCCGGCCCGACATGGCCGATGCAAAAACCGCGCGTCGCGCCCGAAAACCGCCCATCAGTGATCAACGCCATCTGGCCGCCCGTGCCTTGTCCGTAAAGCGCAGACGTCGTCGATAACATTTCGCGCATGCCCGGTCCGCCCTTCGGCCCCTCATAGCGAATCACGAGAACTTCGCCGGTCTTATATCTTTCATCAAGAACCGCCTTAAACGCATCCTCCTCGCAATCAAAGCAGCGCGCGGACCCGCGAAATTGCAGACTCTCCATCCCCGCTACTTTGACAATCGCCCCATCTGGCGCCAGCGAGCCGCGCAGGCCAACAAGACCCCCTCTCTCCATGATCGGCTTGCTCACCGGATAAATCACCTTCTGCGTTTCGTCAAACCGGATGTCGGCCAGATTTTCCGCAATCGTCTTGCCCGTCACCGTGAGGCAGTCGCCGTGCAGAAATCCGCCGTCAAGCAGAGTCTTCATCAGCATCGGCATGCCGCCCGCTTCATACATGTCTTTGGCCACATAGGCGCCGCCCGGCTTGAGGTCGGCAATATAAGGCGTCTTCTTGAAAATCTCAGCGGCGGCGAACAGATCAAAATCAATCCCGGCCTCATGCGCGATCGCCGGCAAATGCAGCGCGCCATTGGTCGACCCGCCGCTCGCCGCGACAATGCAGGCCGCATTCTCCAGCGCCTTGCGCGTTACAATGTCGCGCGGGCGGATGTTCTGCGCGAGCAAATCCATCACCGCTACGCCGCTCTTTTCCGCATAGGCGTCGCGGCTCTCATAAGGCGCAGGTGCCGCCGACGAAAATGGCAAAGCCAAGCCGATCGCCTCTGAAACACAAGCCATCGTGTTCGCCGTGAATTGACCCCCGCAAGCGCCCGCTCCCGGACACGCAACACATTCCAGCTCATGAAGCTCCTGCGCCGACAACTTGCCCGCCGCATGCTCGCCCACCGCCTCAAACACATCAACAACCGTGACATCTCGATCCTTGAAACGGCCCGGCAAAATAGACCCCCCATAAATAAAAACCGAAGGCACATTCAGACGCAACATCGCCATCATCAGTCCCGGCAGAGACTTGTCGCAGCCCGCAACGCCCACCAGCGCATCATAACAATGGCCGCGCATCGTCAGCTCAACCGAATCGGCAATCACCTCGCGGCTGACCAGCGACGACTTCATCCCCTCATGGCCCATCGCGATGCCATCAGTGACCGTGATCGTGCAAAACTCCCGCGGCGTGCCCAGCGCCGACACCACCCCCGCCTTCACCGCCTGCGCCTGGCGCATCAGCGCTATGTTGCACGGCGCCGCCTCGTTCCAGCACGAAACCACCCCGACAAAAGGCTGCGCGATCTCCTCTTCGCTCAAGCCCATCGCGTAATAATAAGAGCGATGCGGCGCGCGCTCCGCGCCCTGCGTCACATAGCGCGACGGCAGCCGCGTCTTGTCAAATGCCATCTATGTCTTCTCCTTCATGTGAAAAATTATCTCCGAATAAGGAGCCTGATCACGCTCGGTTCTGTTCAGCACAGGCCTTTTGAACTGATTGACAATTTGCATAGTCGCACATTTTGCAATCTCCGGATAGAGATTATATTTATCGTTAGCGACCAAAAATATATCAAAATCTTCGGCTAGATATTTTCTACAATTGCGCAAAACTTTGGAAATATTCTCAACATAAGCGCTACGTGCTTTTGCGCCCTGCCCTTGAAATAAAGGGCCGATCTCCAAATCGTCCCGCCTTTTCAGGTCAAAAAGATCGTAAGCATAGGCATGCTGCTCGTGGTAATCAATCTGTCCGACATAAGGCGGCGAAGTAAATATGCCGCGAATCTTTTGCTTCTTCAATTTTGAATATAATTTTTTGTTGCGCTTGGCCACTTCGGCGAAAACATCCACATGGCGCGAGTCAGACGGCAAAACGGCAAAACAAGCGGGCTGCTTCAAATGATCAAAGTCTTGAAGGCGTTTGAGCGTGTCGTTGGCGTAGCGATCAAACCAATGTTTGATTGAAAAAAGCGGCTTGCAGATCTTCTTATGCTTAAAGCAATAATAAGAGGTGAGCTGCGGTTCTTTAAGCGTTGCGAGATCAGAATGCGTTGTGGCGCGACATGATCTGATCGTTCGGCTTAAAATCACGGTTAGGACGCGTCTATTGTCTGCGTTTTTTATTTTTTCGATAAGGTGAAGGGCAAAATCAATTTCTTTCCTGACGCTCTTGCAATACCAAAGATCAAGAAAGCTCTGGCCTGCCTGCTGCTTGAGCTTGACATCATATTTTTTGACAAGCCGATGATAAATTTTTAGAAATTCTTTTTCTTTGGCGCGGCCATAGCTATTTTCATCAATGTTTCTTTGTTGCACCTGATATTTGAATTCCGGAGATGAAAAATGCTCCTGATTGAATGCGCTCATTTTGAGCAAAAGCGTCTGCTCAAAGCCGGATATATTGCTGTCATGCTCATAATCCAAAAGCGCCGTTTGAACATGAGCCACCTCACGCTTCAGAAAATCAAAGTCATAGGCGCTGAGCTTGACGTCGGCGATCATGCAGTTAAACCGCGAAACATCAATGCCGATAGAATGGATGCCCATCTCGCTCGCTTGCGCCAAAGTGGTGCCCGAACCGCAAAACGGATCAAGGATAATATCCCCCTTCTTAAAATAAACATCCTGCTTAATGAAATGTTGAACGAGCTGGGGGATAAACTTTCCCTTATAAGGATGAAGGCGATGGACGTGCTTTGTTGTGTCTTTTTCTCGCAAATGATCAAAAGATAAATCCCAGTTCAAATCATCGCCCAGACTTTTTTTCCAATTCCGCTCCCTGCGGCTATGATAGAATTGATAATATTCCAGCAAATCATCAATATTGATTAACGTGGCACCGCCCTCTTTATGTTTGCGGATTTTTCCATATTGAACCAGATAAGAAATGTTGGACTTGCTCACATCTTTCTTGAGAAAGCCTTTTGCCCGCTCGCTTGCCTCCGCAAGGGTAATGAATAGTTTTTGATTCTGCATAATGATCTATCAGTTATAATGGAAAAAAGAATCTGCGCACAATAGAAAACCGGCCAACCTATGAACTTCCCAAAGGATTTTATCAACCGAATCACTTGCGGCGACGCTCTTGAGGTGATGCGCGCTATGCCAAACGCCTGCCTTGATCTTGTCATCACCTCGCCGCCTTATAATCTCAAAAACTCAACCGGCAACGGCCTCAAAGATGGCCGCGGCGGCAAATGGTCGAATGCGGCGCTGCTCAAAGGCTATGCCGCTCACAATGACTGCATGCCATATGAACAATATATAAACTGGCAAAAAAACTGCCTCAAAGAAATGATGCGACTCATTAAAGATAACGGCGCGATCTTTTACAATCACAAATGGCGCATACAAAACGGCCTGCTCCAAGACAGACAAGAAATCGTTCAGGAATTTCCTGTCAGGCAGATCATTATCTGGAAGCGCGCCGGAGGCATTAACTTCAACCCCGGCTATTTCTTGCCAACATTTGAAGTCATCTACCTGATCGCCAAAAAGAACTTTAAGCTCGCGCCTAAAGCTAATGCGCATGGCGATATCTGGCATATCCCGCAGGAAATGAATAACCCTCACCCCGCGCCGTTTCCGGTGGAACTCATCAGCCGAATCATTTCATCGACCAGCGCCAAGATCATCCTTGACCCTTTCATGGGTTCAGGAACGACCGCAGTCGCGGCGATCATCAACCAAAGGCAATATATCGGAATCGAACTCTCCCCAGAATATATCGAACTCGCGCAGCAAAGAATCGCCGAAAACGACTCAACTAATCTATCCGTTTGAGTGCCTCAGCTAATCGCGCACGCGTCGCGATATCAGCAGTCAAACGCGCGCGATTTTCCTCCACCACATGAGCCGGCGCGCGTATCAAAAAATCCTCGTTGGCCAGCTTCTTGTTCATCTGGGCAATAGCGCCCTCGGCCCTGCCGATCTCTTTGCGCAGACGCACCGCCTCCGCTGCAAGATCAACAACCTCCCAAAGACGCAAACATAAAGTCGCTTCGTCCAGCAGAGTTTGGACGCATTTCTCAGGAACCTCCGCGCCGAGCGTGATCCCCGACAAACGCGCCATGCGCTCGATGGTCGCGCGATGCGCATCTAACCTGCGCTGGGTTTGCGCGTCAGCGCCCGACACAACCACCGCAATCCGCGCCGCCGCCGGAACATTAACCTCCGCGCGCACCGAGCGAATAGCCCCAATCAGACGCACAAGCCAATCGATCTCGACCTGCGCGGCTTCGTCGATGAAACCCTCTTCAAAGACAGGCCAGTCAGCAAGAATTAACATCTGCGTATTTGAAGGCGCGGATGCCTCCCAGAGCGCCTCTGTGATGAACGGCATGAACGGATGCAACAAACGCAAAGTCCGGTTCAGCACCCAACCCGCAACCGCCTGCGTTTCGCTCTTGACCGCCTCATCGCCGCTCTGCAAAAATGGCTTGATGAATTCAACAAACCAATCGCAAAAAATATGCCAGACAAAATGATAGGCCGCATCAGCCGCCTCGTTGAACCGGTAGCTTTCCAGACCCCGCGTGATTAAATCGCGCGCTTGCGCCAATTCGCTGATGATCCATCTATTCTCCGTCGCTTGTGCACGGCGAGGATCAAAGCCTTCCTGTTCAACACAGCCATTGATCTCACAAAATCGCGCCGCATTCCATAACTTGGTCGCAAAATTGCGATAGCCCTCAACACGCGCACGTGAAAGTTTCACATCACGACCCTGCGCTGCCATAATAATCAGCGTGAACCGCAGCGCATCAGCGCCATAATCATCAATCAGCGCCAGCGGATCAACAACATTGCCGCGCGACTTCGTCATTTTCTGACCCTGCTCATCACGCACAAGCGCGTGAATATAAACAACATCAAACGGCAGGCAATTCATTAAATGCCAGCTCATCATCATCATCCGCGCAACCCAAAAGAAAATAATGTCAAATCCCGTCACCAAAACTTGCGTCGGAAAATAACGCTCAAGACGCTCAGTGCGCTCCGGCCAGCCCAAAGTCGAAAACGGCCACAAACCCGATGAAAACCACGTATCCAAAACATCTTCATCCTGCATCAAAGACTCAGCACGGCCATAATGCGCCGCCGCTTGCTCTTGTGCATCCTGTTCGTCAAGCGCGGCAAAATGCGTCCCGTCTGGCCCATACCACACCGGAATCCGATGACCCCACCATAATTGCCGCGAAATACACCAAGGCTGAATGTTGCGCAGCCATTCAAAATAAGTCTTCTCCCAATTCGTCGGAACGAATTTCATCTGCCCGCGCTCAACCGCCTCAATGACCGGCGCAGCAAGCTTCGCCGCATCGACATACCACTGGTCAGTCAAATAAGGCTCGATCGCTTCGTTGGAGCGATCGCCGTAGGGAACCGCATGAAGATGATCGTCAACTTTGACTAGCAGCTCTGCCTCTGCCATCTCCTTGACAACAAGCGCACGCGCTTGCTCGCGCGCGCGGCCGCAATATCGTGCGGGTATATCTATTTTCTGGCCATCTTGCCGGATCGCGCCATCCGGCTCCAAAATGTTGATCATCTCCAGATCATGTCGGCGGCCCACTTCAAAATCGTTGAAATCGTGCGCCGGGGTGATCTTGACCGCGCCCGATCCCTGGGCGGGATCAGCATATTCATCGGCGATCACCGGAATGATCCGCCCAGTGAGCGGCAGCTTGATCTTTCGCCCGACAAAACCGCGATAGCGATCATCAGCAGGATGAACCGCCACCGCAACATCGCCCAGCATGGTCTCAGGGCGCGTCGTCGCGATCGTGATCGCGCCGCTATCATCGGCAAACGGGTAGCGAAAATGCCACAGATGACCCTTAACATCTCGCGGGACAACCTCAAGATCAGAAATCGCCGTGCGCAGCTTCGGATCCCAATTGACAAGGCGCTTATCACGATAAATTAGCCCATCGCGATAAAGCGCGATAAAAGCATCGCGCACCGCGCGACTCATGCCCTCATCGAGCGTGAAGCGCCCAAGCGACCAATCGCACGACGCCCCCAGCCTGCGCAATTGCTGCAAAATATCATCGCCCGATTTCTCCTTCCACTGCCACACACGCGCGATAAAGTTTTCGCGCCCAAGCTCAAGGCGCGACATATTCTCATGTTCCATGAGCTGCTTTTCAACAACCGCCTGAGTCGCAATGCCCGCATGATCGGTGCCCGGCTGCCAAAGCACATCACGCCCGCGCATCCGCTCAAAGCGCGCGAGAACATCCTGCAAGGCCGTGTTGAGCGCATGACCCATATGCAAGCGACCCGTTACATTAGGCGGCGGCATCGCTATGCAATAGGGTGCACCGTCGCGCCCGCCCGCGCGAAACGCGCCGCTGGCCTCCCATTTTTTGTAAAGCCGCGCTTCAACCTGCGACGGATGATAAGTTTTCGATAGCTTCTTTGATGTCATCGTCTCTCGCGTGAGAGTTTTGCAATTTCCTCGCGGATCAAGCGCTCGGCAAGCGGCGGGAGATTCGTATCAAGCCACGTCTTCAACATCGAGGCCAACATAGGCTGCACAATTTTGGCAATGAGCTCTTCCAGCTCTTTTTGACCCAAGACGGCTTCGGATGTCTTTTCATTCAAATTCTGATGCAATCGGGCAATTTCCTGCCGTAGGTCGTCAAAGGCGAGCGCCAGAGGCGAAGAACGTCCCGATACACCGCCTTCAGCATGAGCCGTCACAGCATCGCGAATGGAAGACAGCACATTATCCAAACTTTCGCCGGAAGATGTCGACTCTGCGATTTCTTCATTGTCTTGAGGACGGCTATCTTGAGGGCTTTGCGACATTGGTGGCTCTATCTTCTCTAGCGCCCTTGCGTGAGTTTTAACCGCTCTGCGGTTAGCAGGCCTGTGGTCGCAAGCAAATTATAGGCGGCGGCGCGCTCGTCGCGCTGCGCGGTGACAAGAGAAACTTGCGCGTTCAAATAATCCTGCGCAGCATCAAGCGAATCGAGAAATGTGCTCGTGCCCAAGCGCTGCTCCTGCCGCACGCCATCTAAGGCGATGCGCCGCGCACGCACTTCTTCCGTGGCCGATGAAATCTGTATGCGCGCAGTGCTCAGGCTCTGCCACGCATTGGCGACCGCTTCATCAACTTGGCGCGTCTGATCCAACAAAGTAAAGCGCGCACGTTCGGCCTCATGCGCCGCCTTGCGCACCGTCGCAAAAGACGATCCGCCGCGAAAAAGCGGCAAAGAAACACGGCCCGTCACAGATAAATTCGTCGTTTTATCGCTCTGGTCGGAAAGATCCTCTCCCTGCAAATAAAGCCCTTCAACCGAAACATTGGGCAAAAATAATCCGTAAGCGGTAACTTTGGCCAGCCGCGCCACCTGATAACGCTCGCGCGCGGCAAGCAGCGCCGGATGATTCTGGCGCGCTAAAGCAAGCACTTGCCCCCTCGTTTTCGGCAGACCCGGCAGGCGCGGCAGAACAAGCCGATCCGGATCATGGCCGATCACACGGCGATAGGCTAATTGTGCCGCGACATATCTCTCCTGCGCAGCGGCGAGCATCGTCTTGGCATTGCTCAGCCGCGCCTCAGCAAAAGCAATCAGAGTCCGCGTGCCCTCGCCGACGCGAAAGCGGTTGCGAGTCTCTAAAAGCCGCTCGCGAAAAATGCCGACATTGTTCCGATTCAATCGGACAATCGCCTCGTCACGCAATAAATTGAAATAGGCCGTCGCCGCATTGAGTAAAATAATCTGCTCGGTCGAGATCAGATCGCCGTAAGAGGCCTCACGCAAAGACTGCGCCTGCTTGAAACGCCCGATAATCTGCCCGCCGCGAAATATGTTCTGCGTCACCGATAGAGAAGCGCTCCAAGGATTGCGCGTCGATTCAAAGTCGCGACTGCCATCTTGCGACGGTCGTGCAAGCTCGCCATTGCTCTGGTTGATGCCATATTCGACGCGCAAGTCCGCTTGCGGCAGCCAGTCGGCAAAAGCCGTCTGAACATCGGTTGACGTCGAAAAAAAGCCCTGCCGCGCCGCCTGTAATTGAGGATTCGTCCGCCATGCCGAAAGCAGCGCCTGCTGCAGAGTCTCTCCCCAAGCCTGTGAAGAAATTAAAAGGCATAATAGAAAAAACCCCGCATAATATATCGTCCAATATATTTTGACTTTTTTGGAAAAGATCACAAAGTTCATATTATTTTCTCATTTATCTTCGGATGAGGCTTCGCTTTTTGGCGGCCATGTTGCCCTTTTTACCGCCTCTTTTGTCTCGGACGCTTTTTCTGACTCGGCGTCGGAGGTCTGTTCTGTCTTTACGCGCCGCCAGACGGGCGCGTGTTTGCTTTCTGATGGAGACGAGGCGGCGGCTTGCGGGTCTAAACTTTTTGCGGATGATTCTTTTTCTTCGCGCGGCAATTTGAGCGCGGATGCTGCTGACAGCCGCAGTTGTGCGGCGGAAGATTCTCCTGAAGGCGCTTTCTCTTTTGAGCCTGATTGTGCGCTTTTGACCTCTTGGGCGCTGCTGTCGGCGCTGGCTGAAGCGCGGAGAGCGTCGCGGATCGGCTTGGCGTCGGACGCGCCGTTCGTGCTGGAAGGAGAGCCTGTCGGGATCGTCTCTTCGGGCAAACCACCTGCCTCTTTTGACTCCCCTGAGCTTGGCATAGGCTTGGGCGAGCTGACTTCTAAAGTTTTTTTTTCGTTTTCTTGCGGCCAATTTTCTGTTGCGCCTTCTTCGGGTGGAGATGATCCCTCAGATTTAGCAGATATTTCCTCTTGCTGCGGCTTTTTTGAAATGCCGGGAAAGCGAAATTCGCTCGGTTTGGCCTCAAAACCCGGTAAAATCGGTGCGCGTGCGTCAAAAAGAACCGAACGGACGATCTGTCCCTCCTTCTGATCGCCCTTTTTAGTGAAACGCCACGCCTGCCCTTTAATGTCGCCGCCATCATCAAAAACGCCGACAAAGCGCCCACCCACACTGAGCTGGCTGGCAAACAACTCTGCGAGCTCGTCGGGCGGACGCGCCGAAGCACCGTTGAGCAAAATCACATTATAAGGCCCTTGCGCCGGATAACCTTGAGCAAGATCATCAACAATAATCACGGTATTATCTAAATCCAGCCGCGCTAACATGCGCGTCGCCTGCTCGGCGAGCGCTTCGTCCTTTTCGAGCCCGACAACCGTCCCCATGCCGACCAATTGCGCCAAAATCGCCGTCGAATAGCCACTCGCACAGCCAATATCTAAAACAAGATCCCCTTCATGTATCCCCGCCGCATCCACCAGACGCGCCAATAATGGCGGCGACAATAAATAACGAACCCCACCATCGCTAACAGGCAAAGGCGCATCAACTTCGGCATAGGCCAGCAAACCCTGCTCGGACGGCACAAAACTCTCTCGCGGCAGATCCGCCATCGCCGCGATCACTTGCGAATTCGTCACGCCGCCCGCCCTGATCTGACTCTCAATCATGTTCACACGCGCATACCTAAAATTGTCCATATGACTCGAAGTCGATGACATTTTCCCTCTACTCCTGTTCAAAAAATTAGCAAGAGATCTATATATACCATCTATATATACCATTTCGCCGCGCTAAGGCGAGAGATCATGATATATAATACCGCCAATCCAGATGATTATAACGGCCACGTGACAGAGTGGTTATGTAGCGGACTGCAAATCCGTCAACCTCGGTTCGATTCCGGGCGTGGCCTCCATGATCCCCCTCACAAAAAAGCTCTGCGACGCTGAACCCCGCCGATCGCCCGCGCCCAAATAAAGGCCGGCGCAAGACCAATTAAACCCAGCGTCAAAGCCGCTAACGCGCTCTCCTCGATCAGACCCAAAGAGGCTATCGTATAAATATGCGTCGCAAGCGTCTCAAAATTAAACGGCCTGACGATCAGCGTGATCGGCAATTCACGCATCGCCTCGACAAAAACAAGCGTCAAGCCTCCCCAAATCGCAGGGCGCAAAAGAGGCACATGAACCTGCCTAAATAACTCAGAAAATCGCGCGCCTAAAACGCGACCCGCCATATCGAGCGTCGGCGTGATCCGCTCGAGGCCCGCGCCGATCAAACCATAAGACAAAGCCAAAAAACGAACAAAATAGGCAAATAGCAAAATTTTATAGCCGGTTATAAACGCATAATTCCACTCAAGATTCAAATAAAGCGCGGCCAACTCAGCCAGCCTGTTAAAACTCACAAAAACTAAAATAATCCCAAGACCCAAAACCGCACCAGGCAAAACATACCCCATCGATGCCCAGCCCGCCAGATGACGCAGCAACCGACTATGGGTGATCCGCTGCGCGTAAGACAATAACAGACCACCCCCCGTCACAAGAACCGCCGCCGAAATCGCCAACGCCAATGACTGCCGCGCATAACTGGCAAGACCAAACGCGCTTTGCAGCCAACCTCCGCCATCAACGCCGGCCGACTGCCCCCACGCCATCCAAGCAAGAATCCCCATCGGTAGAAAAAATCCCAGCACAGGCGGCAGCACACAGATCAACAGCACCATCGCTTGCTTGAGCGCGCTTAACTCAATCGCCTCATCATGCGGCGACGGCTTAAGATCATAACGCTGCGATCGGCGCGAAAATCTTTCGAGCATAATCAAGCCAAAAGCAAAAACTAGCATCACCAAAGCAATCTGAACAGCACTCGCTAAATCATTGCGCCCAAGCCAGATGTCATAAAGCCCCATCGTTAAAGTCCGAATGCCAAAATGCTCGACAACGCCAATATCATTCAAACATTCCATCAGCACCAACATCAAAGCCGCCGCAAGCGCCGGACGCGCCAAAGGTAAAACCGTCTTCACAAAACTTGTCCACTCGCTCGCGCCCAAAATCCGCGACGCACGCATGATCGATGCCGAACGCCGCGCAAATACACTGTGCGCCGCTATATAAACATAAGGATAAAGCGCCAGCGACATCACCACAATCGCCCCGCCCAAAGAACGAACCTCAGGAAAAAAATAAATCCCCAAACCGCGCAAACCCTCCTGCACCGGTCCGCCATAGGCAAGAACATCCGCATAGACATAAGCCAAAATGTAGCCCGGCAGCGCTAAAGGCAAAATCAAACTCCACGCCACAATCGAGCGAAACACAAACCGAAACGAACTCACAAGCCACGCCAGCCCTGTGCCTAAAACCAGCGCACCAACCAAAACACCCGCCATCAAACCCAAAGTGTTGCTAATCAAAGACGGCAGAACATAGCGCAGCAAATGCGCAGCTTGTCCCTCAGTCTGAACAGCCTCTCCCACAGGCGCAAAAGCAAGCCACACAATCGCCAAAATCGGCACAAAGGCCGAAAACGCAATCAGCCCCGTCACCAAAAACCAGCCAAACTGGCCCCTAATCGTTAAATCCGGTCTCATCCACAAGCAAAGTGGCTTCGGCGCGATAACGCGCAATATCTTCAAGACTTAGACGATCATCCCGCAACACACCCCAACTGCGCACAAGCGGCGACCACTCAAACTGCGGATTGATCGGATATTCAAAATTCTCCCGCGCATAAAGCGTCTGCGCCTTGCGACTCGACAAAAACTCCATCAGCTTCAGCGCGTTCTCCCTATTCGGAGCATAACGCCCCATCACCATGCCCGAAAAATTGACATGCGTCCCACCTCCCCTAACTGAAAACCTCGGAAAAATAATGCGCACAGCTCGAGCCCATGAAGTCTGCTCCGGATTCTTCCTGTTGGTCAGCATTTTGCCCATATAATAAGTGTTCGCGATCGCTACTTTACACTCGCCCGAAAAAACCCCCTTCACCTGAAGACGATCATTGCCCGAAGGACGCCGCGCAAGATTGCTCTTAAGACCCTCCAGCCACATCCGCGCACTCTGCGAGCCGTGATGCGCGATCATCGCCGATATCAATGCCAGATTATAAGGATGCTGACCATCACGCACACAAATACTGCCCTGCAAATTGTCATCGGCAAGACGCTCATAGGTGATGTTGTCGAAATTATCCTCGTCTCTCTTGACAAAAATCACACGCGCCCTCTTGCTCAGCGCAAACCACCTCCCACGGGCATCACGAAACCGCAACGGAATGTTGCGCATCAAAACAGCCGACTCAACCGAACGACCAACACTCTCAGCTGCTTGAAACATCTGGCCAATATCGCTCGTCAAGAGCAGGTCCGCCGGAGACGCCCGGCCCTCCAACGCTATGCGCTCGATCAGGCCGCGCTTCGCAAAAAGAACATTGACAACTATCCCGGTCTCTTTCTCAAAAAGCTCAAACAAAGGCGAAATCAAAAAAGGCTGACGATAAGAATAAACATTGACGACCTTGCTCTCTTTTTGGCTTGCGGTACGCGCGCTCTTGCCGCCCGCGCTGACCCACATCGGCGGCACCATCACAACTCCACTCAAAAACAAAATGACCCCTATCGTCCGCCGCGTGATCTGCATGAAATGATCGTCCAATATTGCAAGTGATTATCATTATCAAAAATGCCGCTCAAGTCAAGACGCCTCACAAGAACCCTCGCGCCGCGCCCGCAGAAGTGCTAAAACTCTCGGAACGGAGCAGCCGTAGCTCAGTTGGTTAGAGCACCTGATTGTGGATCAGGAGGTCCCTCGTTCAAATCGAGGCGGCTGTACCAGTTTTGACTTGGAAGGGCGCAATCACTAAGCGCCGCACAACCATCTCCAGCCATGTATCGTAACGCCCGACGGAAGCCATGCGCGGATTTCGTAGATTGTCTCACCATCTTGATCTCTTCTATCAAAATAATGAGACTATTATTTGATCAAAGAAGCCGCTTCAGACTCTTTGGCACGACATTTTGTCCATGCAATAACAGGAGCGCAGGATGCCGGAGCGCCTGCCCGAGCGCTGCATTTAAAAAGCTTTCCCCTTTTATAGATGTTTAGGGGCATACTTTTTATAGGTGTTTAGGGGCATATTTATAGGCAACCTACCCGACGATTATGATAATATGGCAGAGGGCTAAAATAGAAACGATCAAACAGGGAGAACAATCATGGGTCAGCAGGTCAAGGTTCAAGATTTCATCAAGACGAAAAAGCAAAAGGCATTTGAGAACGACTTCTTCAAAAATGCAACCAATTTCGAAAAGTGGGAAGACATTGACGATGAGGGCTGGATAGACGGTAAAATTGTCTTTGAGGTTGAGCTCGAAGACATTTTGAGTTTTTCACAAGGCGTCCTCGACAATAACCCGCTGTTTAACGATCCGGAAGCCGCCAAGGACGGACCCTTCGGAGGCATTATCGCACATCCGCTGTTTATGACGCCGATTGTTTTTTGGTCGACCGGCAAGGATGGTCCAGGCAGTTGGATAAAGACTCCTGGCGCGATCAACCCGGGCCAGGAGATTGAATGTGGCGTCCCCATCAGGCCGGGCGATAAGATTCGCAACCGCGCGCGCTTTTACGACAAGTACATCAAACGCGGTAAACGTTACCTGTCTTTTGAGACTCAATATTTGAATCAGAATGACGAAATCGTGTATAAAGTGCGCGGCGGTTTAATTTTACCGGTCTCGACAGGCGATGCAACACATCAATTTTTGTAAGTTCATGCGATCATAAGCAGACACCCAAACGCAGACCACCCAACAGGGAGGACTTTTTGAAAAATGACAACGTTATACTTTGATGAAGTCGAATTAGGCTTCGAGTTACCGCCGATCGTCAAAGAGATCGATCAGGAATTGATTACGCGCAATGCGGTGGCATCACTTGACTTCAATCCGATTCATACGGATCCTGAATGGGCGAAGAAAGTCAACCTGCTAGGTCGAGGAACGACGATTGTCCATGGCTTATGCACATTTTCCTTTATGATGTCAGTCGTGACCGACTGGTGTTATGCGCGCGGCGGTTATATTAAGGCAATGGAGAGCAAGTTTATTGCGCCGGTACGTCCGGAAGACACGTTGACCTGCAAAGGTGTTGTGACAGAGCTTCATCCGCGGGTGCGGACAGTTCCGTTTGTCGTGATCAAGCTGACGGCTGAAAAGCAAGACGGGGAGGTCGCGGCGATTGTACACGCGAAGGTTTCACTCCCGGTGAAGTCGTCAAGCAGTTGAGAGTGTTAGAGTGTTATTGTCATCACCAATAAGGATTTGATGAGAATATCAAAAGACAAATTCGTGGATTCGATCGCGCGGTTGAACATGAATTTAAGAAGCTATCGAAGTTAAACCCACCAGGCACGTCTACATAAAAAAGAATGGCATCCCCGTGCCACACCCGTCCCCAAGAGCCCGCTCCCAATAGAGAATCTGCTCGCGGATTTCGCGGATATTGGCAAGCTTCAAGCTGCGCCCGTTCATCTCATAGCTCTACCCTAACGTATCAGGTGATTCCATCGGGCCATCTCGGCGCTCGACTCGATTGGCATAAATCAACTCTGATACCAATTCGGCGGAAAGAGATCAACCAATGGCGGAAAGTCAAATAGCCTACTTAGCCCCTCAAATGCTTCTAAAAATGCAACCGCTTGTTTCGCACTGAATAGTCGCGCGAGTACCAGTTTGATTCCCCGATACTTAATCTTCAGGAAATTCTTTTGATCGCATTCCTGAACAGGAAGAGCAGCAAAAGCCATAACAGATATAAGCATTATTTTCACTGATAAGATATATTCTACCAACAGGTGATGCATCATCGTGGGGGGATTAAAAAACTATATGACGGTATTTTATCAGAGTAATTACTGGGCCGAAAAACTTACCCGAAAAGCTCCTCTGGGTACAATTGAGGCACTCTCCCGTGCGCTTGGTAGCGCGCGGGTTGACCTCAATCCTCATCAGATAGAAGCCGCTCTTTTTGCTTTACGTTCACCCTTCTCTAGAGGCGTTATCCTCGCTGATGAAGTCGGCCTTGGAAAAACCATAGAAGCCGGCCTCGCAATCGCCCAGCTTTGGGCGGATGGACAAAAAAGGATTTTGCTGATCTTACCCGCAGCCTTACGTAAACAATGGCAACAGGAGATGCTCGATAAATTTTCCCTGCCTTCACAAATCCTAGATGGAAAAATCTATCAGAAGATTGAAACAAGCTTAAAGACCAGCCCTTTTGATCAGGAGGGCAAAATTATCATCTGCTCATACCATTTTGCAGCAGCAAAATATCAGGAAATCGCGGCCGTGTCTTTTGATTTAGTGGTCATAGACGAAGCACATCGCATGCGCAATATCTATCGCACCGATAGTAAAATCGCTCAAGCGATTGCTGATGGTATTAAAGATCGTTCTAAGCTTTTACTCACAGCCACCCCTCTTCAAAATTCCCTATTAGAACTTTATGGTATGATGAATATTATTGACCCTTATATTTTTGGTGATCTCAATTCTTTCAAATATCAGTTTATCGGCGTTGTTGGCGAAGATGCCGAACGAAACCGCCATAAAATTCTTAACGATCGCGTAAAAAACAATGTTTATCGGACTTTGCGCTCTCATGTCCAAGAATATATCCGTTTTACTGAACGTGTTCCTATCTTGCAAGAATTCACGCCAACTCAAGAAGAGCAAGCACTTTATGAAAAGGTTGCTGATTATCTTCGTAGGCCTGATCTCGTAGCCCTCCCCGCATCACAGCGACAATTGATTACGCTGGTTTTGCTCAAACTGCTCGCGTCATCCAGCTTTGCCGTGGCGGGAACGCTACATAGTTTAGTGCAACGTCTAGAAGAAATCCAACACACTGCTAGTGATGATTCTATTAAAGCGATCACTGATGAGGATTATGAGGCTATTGACGAGTTAGAAGATGAAATGGATATAGCTACTAAGCCAAAAATAAAACTCACGCCAAGTGAGCTTGAAAAGCTGGAAAAAGAATTAGAAGAACTGCGCTCCTATGCTCAAATGGCAGAAAAAATAACAAAAAACGCTAAGGGCGAAGCACTCCTGCAAGCATTAGATGAGGCGTTTAAGAAAACCAATGAATTAAAGGCTAAACGCAAAGCGGTGATCTTCACTGAATCACGCCGGACACAACAATATCTAGCTCAACTGCTAGAGGAAAATGGTTATCAAAATCGCGTGGTTCAGATCAATGGCTCAAATGATGCCGAATCCTCTCGCCAGATTTATGCGCAATGGCAAGAGGCAAACAAGAATACGGATAGAATAACAGGCGTTCCCTCAGCCGATATGCGCACAGCTCTGGTTGAGGCTTTCCGCAATGACAAAGAAACTCTGATTGCCACCGAAGCAGCGGCTGAAGGGCTTAATCTTCAATTTTGTTCGCTGGTGGTGAATTATGACCTGCCTTGGAACCCACAACGGATCGAACAAAGAATCGGACGCTGCCACCGCTATGGGCAAAACAATGACGTGGTTGTTGTTAATTTTGTCAATCGCCAGAACCTCGCTGATCAGCGGGTTTATGAATTGCTGTCAGAGAAGTTTCGTCTATTCAAAGGGATATTTGGAGCCTCAGATGAGGTGCTCGGCGCACTTTCTAGCGGCGTAGATATAGAAAAGCGCATTGCGGAGGTTTATCGTCAATGCCGCACCCGTGAGGAAATAAAAAAAAGCTTTGATGAGCTCCAAAAAAACCTTGAGGAAGAAATCAAAGATCGCATGACACAGACAAGAAAGAATGTCCTAGAGCATTTTGATGTGGATGTGCAAAAACGCCTCGGCGTTCATCAGGATAAGGCGCAAGAAACCCTTGATGAACAACAGCAATTATTATTGAAGCTCACACGCTTTGAGCTTGGAAACAAAGCCTTGTTTGAAGCCGAAAAGCCGAGATTTCATTATAAAGGCAAACACTATAATTTAAGCTGGAAAGATGCCGAAACACATGACGATGAATTCTATAATAGCGAGCACAAAATAGCAAAAAAGGTGATTGAAAAAGCCTTATCGCACGACCTCTCTTGGAAAGAAAAAAGCTCTTATGTGATGTTTAAGTTTTCGGATTCGGGGATAAACATATCAGAGCTAGAAAAATATCGCCCGCAGACAGGATGGCTAGAGCTTTCTAAACTCACACTTTCGTCTGAAAAAACGGAGGAATATCTGATTTTGACCGCACGCACAGAAAACGGCAAAATAATGGATGAAACACTCGCAGATAAAATGCTGTCACTCGTGCCAACAGAGGTGATCGAAAGCCAAGTGAAAAGCGTGCCTCCAGTTGAAAAATTGGAAGAACAACGCAAAGCACGGATTAAAGAAATTCTCGCCGAAATCGAAAAACGCGATACGGAAATTTACGAAAAAGAGGCAAACAAACTGGAAAATTGGGCCGATGATCTCAAAGTCGGACTGGAACGCGAAATCAAAAATCTAGACAATGAAATAAAAGAAGCAAAACGAGCACTCCGCACCGAAGGGACGCTCGCTGAAAAAATAGACGCGCAAAAGAAAATCAAAGAGCTAGAATCAAAACGCAATGAAAAAAGACGCAACCTATTTGACGCTCAAGATAACATCGAGCATAGACGCGATAAACTCATTCAAGAGGTGGAAGCAAAAGTCAATCGCTCGCATAAAATTACGCCGCTCTGGACAATCTGGTGGATCGTGGCATGATATATTCAGCCGTTTTAACTAAAAATCCCTGATTTATAAGACTTCTAAGCATATTGATGTTTTTTATATACATTTTTTTTATGTATATAAAAAATTGAGCTTTTTATATATAATGTTAAAATATGTATATTTTTTTGAACTTTCTATATATATTTCTACCTATTCTGTCAAAAAACCCCCGAAAACAGCCATGTTTGATCCTAAACGCCCCTATAATGACTTGCCCCCCTTACCGCCGTCTCAAGATATTCAGACGGTAGCGATTTTGAAAGCGTGCATCCCCGCTAACCAAGAGCTGGGCAAATTGAAAGAGGCTGTTAAGGTAATCCCCAATCCAATGCTCTTATTAAACACTTTGCGCCTAAAAGAAGTGAAAGCAAGCTCCGCAATAGAAAACATTATCACAACTGATGACAATTTATTCAGTGCCCTGTCTTTGAAAACTACTCCGATAGACCCCTCAACAAAAGAGGTGATGAACTATAATAACGCACTTTTTTTAGGCGTAAAAGAACTCAGTGCAAATTCTTTATTAACCACAAACCTTTTTGAAAAAATTTGCACGAAAATTAAAAGGCAGGATTCTCCCATTCGTCAAATAATGGTCAATTTGAAAAATGATAATACTGGCAAAATCATCTATACACCGCCGGAAGGCGAAGAGCGACTAAGGGAATTGCTCGCCAATTTGGAAAAATTCATCCATGAACATCAAGAAATCAATCCGCTCATCAAAATGGCGGTGATTCATTATCAGTTTGAAGCAATCCACCCCTTTCATGATGGCAATGGCCGCACAGGTCGGATTCTCAATATCCTTTATCTGATCAAACAAGGCCTTCTTGATGACCCTATTTTATATTTAAGCCGACATTTTATTGATTCACGAAATGATTATTATCGTCTTCTCAATGAAGTCACTCAGAAAGGAGCATGGGAAGCATGGATTATCTATATGCTCAACGCCGTTGAGCATACGGCTCGCCATACACTCGACATGGTGGATAAAATTAAAAAATTGCACCAGCATTATCTCTGGGTGATGGATAATCAACAGCCAAAATATTCTAAAGTGGAGCTCAAAAGAGGATTTATAGAATTGATCTTTGAGTTGCCCTATATCAGAATTAGGAATGTTATGGAACGTCTGAAAATCACACGCATCACAGCAACAAAACATCTAAGAAACTTGGAAATGATGGGCATTTTATCGGAAAAACAATATGGACGAGAAATTTTATTTATCAATGACCCTTTGATTCAACTTATTAAAACAGGTGATTTGAATCAAGTGCGTTCTGATATAAAATCTCAAAATTTATACGACCAAAGAACAAAAATAAAAATTGAGGATTTATTAAATGAATAAAGCAAAACAAAAACTGGAACTCACATGGATCGGAAAGGAACAACGCCCGAAACTCGAGCCGCGTATCCTGCTCGAGGATAAAGCTAAGTCTTATCACGCCGCACACCGCGTCTCGGAGCAGGATAGCTTTGATAACATGCTGATACATGGCGATAACCTGCTCGCGCTCAAAGCGCTCGAAACCAATTATGCCGGTAAAATCAAATGTATCTTCATTGACCCGCCCTATAATACCGGCTCGGCGTTCGCTCATTATGAGGATGGGCTCGAACACTCGATCTGGCTCACCATGATGCGCGACCGACTGGACATCCTCTACCGCCTGCTCAAAGACGATGGTATGATTTTTGCACAAATTGACAACAGAGAGCTCCATTATTTGAAAATTTTAATGGATGAAATCTTTGGAAGAGAAAATTATCGTAATTCAATCATTACTCGTAAAGGTGCTAAGAATGTCCAGAAACAATTTGAGACAGTTGAAAAACTTAATGCCGGATTTGACACAATCGTCATGTACTCAAAGAAATCTGATATAAGAATACCTAATCTATTTATGGAAGTTAAAGGTGAAATTTCTGGAGGATGGAACAATCACTGGAGAGGTACATCAAGACCAACAATGCGTTATGACTTGCTAGGCATAGAACCCAAAACAGGTCAGTGGAGATGGCAAAAAGAAAGAAGTTTGAATGCAATAAAAAATTATAAAATACTTCTAAAATATATGAATAAAAATAAAGTTAAAAATATTACAACCCAAGCTATTGATGAATATTACCAAAAATACTTACAAGAAAATAATATAGATAATGTAAGAGATTTTGAATTAATTAGATTGAGCAAGCATAACAAACCCGAACACTATATCCCTCCTTCTAACAAAACTTTGTTAAGTGAAAACTGGATGGATATATCTGTTGCAGGAAGAGTAACAGATTTTGAACATGAAAAAAACGAACTCATATTGCAAAGAATAATTGAATGGATAACTATTCCCGGCGATCTCGTGCTCGACAGCTTCGCCGGTTCCGGAACCACCGGCGCCGTCGCTCACAAAATGAACCGGCGCTGGATTATGGTTGAACTCGGCGAACACTGCCACACACATATACTCCCCCGCCTCAAAAAAGTCATTGACGGCAATGACCAAGGCGGTATCTCCAAAGCTCAAAACTGGCAAGGCGGCGGCGGATTTAGATATTTCACCATCGCGCCTTCTCTCCTCAAAAAAGACAAATGGGGCCGCTATATCGTCAACAAAGCCTTCAACCCCGAAATGCTCGCCGAAGCCCTATGCCAGCAGGCCGGATTCACCTATCAGCCCAATCCTGATGTCTGGTGGCAGCATGGGTTTTCGTCTGAACACGACTTCATCTATGCCACAACCCAGACTTTCACCCACGCGCAGCTTGCCAAGCTCTCCGCCGAGGTCGGCGATGACCGCACGCTGTTCATCTATTGCAGCGGCTTCAAGGCGCGGCTTGACCAATTCGCCAATCTCACCGTGTGCAGGATCCCTCCGGCGATCCTCCAAAACTGCGAGTGGGACCGCGACGATTACAGCTTGAAGGTGCAAAACCTCCCCTATCAGGCCGGAACTCAGACTACAATGGCGTTCAGCAATGACAAATAAAGACACCAATTTCATCAAGCAGCGCATGAGCCTGCGCAAGCCGCAGAGCGACGGGCTGGAGATCCTCGCCACGCTCGCCGATATTCTGCCGCTCGCAAAAAATCAAGACAGCGCCGCAGCGCTTGAAGCGGTCAAAAAAACCTTCCCGCAGGTGGAAGATTTTGAGCGCGACTTCCCCTCTCTTTGTTTCGCGCTTGCGACCGGCGTCGGCAAGACGCGACTCATGGGCGCGTTCATCGCTTATCTCGTGCGGCAAAAAAAAAGCCGACACTTCCTCATCCTCGCGCCCAACAAAACCATCTACAAAAAACTCCAAGATGATTTTAATTTCAGCCATCCAAAATATGCGCTCACAGGCATGGCCGAGTTTAACCATACGCCGCCAGAGATCATCACCGGCGATAATTATCAAAGCGGCATCGGCGTGCGGCGCGATCTGCTCGGATGGTCGGAAAATATCCATATCAACATTTTCAACATCCAAAAAATTAGCTCCGAAATGCGCGGCGGCAAATCGCCGCTCATCAAGCGGCTGTCAGAGACGATCGGCCAAAGCTATTTTGATTATCTCGCCGGACTCGATGACCTTGTGCTGCTCATGGACGAAGCGCATCATTATCGCGCAAGTGCGGGCGCGCAAGCGATCAATGGGCTGAAGCCCGTCCTCGGCCTTGAACTCACCGCGACGCCGCAAGTGGAAAGCGGTCAAAATAAAGGCCGCTTCAAAAATATCATCCAGTATTATACCCTTGCCAATGCGCTCAAGGACGGCTTCGTCAAAAGCCCCGCCGCAACCACGCGCCAAAACTTCAATAAAAACAATTATTCCGATGAGGAAATCGAGCGCATTAAACTCGACGACGGCATCACGCTGCACGAGGAAGCCCGCGAGGCGCTGCGGCAATATGCTGATGAAAAAAATAAGCCTGCCGTTAAGCCTTTTATGCTCATCATCGCGCGCGATACCGCTCACGCCGCCGCATTGGAAAAACGCATCAAAAACAATGATTTTTATGACGGCGCTTATGCCGACAAAGTGATCCAAATCCATTCGGCGCAAACCGGCACAGAAAAAGATGAAGTCGTCGTGCGGCTGCTCGCCATCGAAAGCGCCGATGAACCCACTGAAATCGTCATCCATGTCAATATGCTCAAAGAGGGCTGGGATGTCACCAATCTCTATACGATCGTGCCGCTGCGCGCCGCAAGAGCGCGCACGCTCGTCGAGCAATCCATCGGGCGCGGCCTGCGACTGCCCTATGGACGCCGCACCGGAAACCCCGCCGTCGACCGCCTCAACATCGTCGCTCATGACCATTTCGACGAAATTATCGCCGAAGCGCAGCGCGCCGACTCCATCCTCCAGTATGTCGAACAGCGCGAGCTCCCCGAAGAGGGGGGAACCCCTATGCGCAAAGAAACCATCGAAGTGGCGCCGGTGATCCAAACCTCCATCTGCGAGCAATTCCCCAGCGATGTCGAACACAAAATCGCGGCGGCCACCGTCAAAGTTATCAATAGCTCCAGATTCACAAAACTCGCCAGCTCAAAAGAGCTTTCAAAAACCAAAATCCAAAAACAAATTACCGCCGAGATCAAGAAACAGCACCTTCCTCCTCAGCAAGAACTTGACCTTGAAAAGGTCTCCATCGACAAAACCGTCCAAAAAACAATTGACCTCTATCAGAAAAAAACCATCGATATTCCCCGCGTGATGGTCCTGCCCAAAGATGGCCGCGAGGGCGGCTATCATTTTGAGAATTTTGACCTCGACACAAAGCCGCTCGGAAGCCTCCAGCCTGTCTCAAATGATATTCTTATCCGGTATTTGAAAAATCAAAAAAGCGAAACGATCTCCCGCGGCGCGCAGAAAAACAAAGAAGAACGCATCGAAAATTTGATCATCAGCCAGCTGATCGGCAATTATCCCGATATCTCCTATGACGACACTGCCAGCATCTTG
This sequence comes from Alphaproteobacteria bacterium, assembly GCA_965212115.1. Taxonomy (GTDB): domain Bacteria; phylum Pseudomonadota; class Alphaproteobacteria; order JAPOUT01; genus CBDBUR01. Next base: position 544,940 of record CBDBUR010000001.1, read on the forward strand.
CAGAAACTCGCCGCGCAAGCCGTCACCTCTTTAGAAGAGCGATTCAAAAATAAAGAGAAAACTAAAAACGTCGTGCAATATCACGCCGGGCGCATCGCAAAGATCATCCATATCCAAATGGATGATCACTACAAAGAAGAACAGGGCGAGTTAGAGGTCGTGGTCAAACAAGGTTTTGAAATATTACGAACTGCACAATATGCGATCGCAAAAGGCACTCAGCCACATGATTATAAAAAATCTATCGACAGAAAACGGGATATCAAACAAATGACCTTTACAGGCTTTAAGCGCTGCCTCTATCAAACTCAAAAATTCGAAAGCAACCCCGAACGGCTATTTGCTGTTATCATAGAAAATGAGCCCCAAGACCTAAAATGGATCAAACCCGCGCCAGGGCAGATCCACATCGAATATAAACTTAAACATAATCGGCATAATTATAACCCTGATTTTATCGTTGAAACAAAAACACAAAAACTCCTATGCGAAATTAAACAAGCTCAAGAAATGGAATCCCCCGATGTTCAAGCTAAAAAAAACACCGCCATAGAATGGTGCAAAAATGCAAGTGCGCATGAAAAGGATCATGGTGGCAAACTGTGGTCCTATATCCTCATTCCAGATGATGAAATCAATCAAACCTCAACACTCGAAGGAATCGTTAGTCAGTATAAAGCCCCGAAATAACGGATTTAGACTAGTATTCGTCAGAAATTCGTATAAAATCCATACACTCAAATTATGAGAAAACAAGGGATAATTAAGGGGCAATCAAAATGACAAACAGCAAAAACCCTGAAACCATCGCGCTCCATGCCGGATGGCGCTGTGATCCGCAGACCGGCTCAGTGGCGGTGCCGATCCACCAGACAACAAGCTACCAGTTCAACAACACAGATCATGCCGCCAACCTGTTCGCTCTGTCCGAGCTCGGCAATATCTACACGCGGCTGCAAAACCCAACAACCGACGTGCTCGAACAACGCGTCGCTGCTCTCGAAGGCGGCGCGGCTGCACTCGGCCTCTCATCCGGGCAGACCGCCTCCGCCTTCGCCATTCAAAACCTCGCGCGCGCCGGAGATAATGTCATCTCGTCAACCGACCTCTATGGCGGAACTTGGAACCTCTTTGCCAACACAATGAAAGATATGGGCATTGAAGTCCGCTTCGTTGACCCCGAAGACCCACAAAACTTCGCCCGCGCCATCGACAACAAAACGCGCGCCATCTATGCCGAAACCCTGCCCAATCCTAAACTGCAAGTTTTTCCGATCCGTGAAGTCGCTGAAATCGGCAGAGCGCAGAACATCCCGCTCATCATGGATAACACCGCAGCGCCGATCATCTGCCGCCCTTTCGATCATGGCGCAGCGATCATCGTCTATTCCACGACCAAATATATCGGCGGACATGGCACATCCATTGGCGGCCTGCTCGTCGATGGCGGCAACTTCGATTGGGAAAAAGACGCCGCGCGACAACCAATGCTCAATCAGCCCGACCCCTCTTATCACGGCGCGATCTGGACGCAGGCCGCTAAACCTTTAGGGCCAATCGCTTATATTCTCAAAGCGCGCACGACGCTTCTGCGTGATCTCGGCGGCGTGATGAGCCCGTTCAATGCCTTCATGTTTCTTCAAGGATTAGAAACTCTGCCTCTGCGCATGCGCGCGCATTGTGAAAACACACTCAAAGTCGCAGCATGGCTCAGCGAGCAAAAAAGCGTCATCAATGTCATCCATCCAAGTTTCATGAAAGGCTCGGCAAAAGAGCGCGCCGATAAATATCTCGGCGGCCATTTTGGCGGCCTGCTCGGCTTCGAACTCGAAGGCGGCGCGCAGGCCGGAAAGAAATTTATCGATTCTTTGCAGCTACTTTATCATGTCGCCAATATCGGCGACGCGCGATCACTCGCGATCCATCCCGCGAGCACAACGCATAGCCAGCTCTCTCCTGAAGAGCAAGCCGCAACCGGCGTAACCCCCGGCTATGTCAGACTCTCAATCGGCATTGAACATTATGAAGACATCATCGCCGACATCGATCAAGCCCTGCAGCAAACCTAAAAGCTGATCGATGAACTTTCAATTCAGCGATAAAGTCCGCGCTCTACAAGGGCGGCTCTCTCGTTTCATGGACGAGCATATTTATCCGCTCGAACACGAATATGCGTCCCATATCGAAAAAGCAGGCGGCTGGACCACGCCGCCCATTATGGACAAACTCAAAGACAAAGCCCGCGCGCAAGGACTCTGGAACCTGTTCCTGCCCGATGAAAACCATGGCGCCGGATTGAATAATCTCGAATATGCGCCGCTCGCTGAAATTATGGGCAGAGTCGCTTGGGCTTCGGAAGTTTTTAACTGCTCTGCGCCCGACACCGGCAATATGGAAATCCTCGCCCGCTACGGCACACAAAAACAAAAAGACCAATGGCTCAAACCGCTGCTCAACGGCAACATCCGCTCGTGCTTTTCCATGACCGAGCCCGCTGTCGCATCGAGCGACGCCACAAACATCGAATGTCAGATCATGCGCGACGGCAGCGATCATTACCTCATCAATGGCCGCAAATGGTTTTCCTCCGGCTTTTCCAACGAAAGATGCAAAATCGCGATCGTCATGGGCAAAACCGATCCCGATAACGAAAATCGCCACGCACAACAGTCGATGATCCTCGTGCCAAAAGAAACGCCAGGCATGAATCTTGTGCGCAACCTCAAAACCTTCGGCTATGACAGCAGCCCCGGCGGGCATCCGGAAATCCTATTTGAAAATGTTCGCGTGCCAGCCTGCAATATATTGCTCGGCGAAGGCCGCGGCTTTGAGATCGCGCAAGGCCGGTTAGGGCCTGGGCGCATTCATCATTGCATGCGCTTCATCGGCGCCGCACAGCGCGCACTCGAACTCATGTGCCAGCGCGCCGAAAACCGCCGCGCGTTCGGCGTCAAACTGTCGGAACACGGATCGCTGCGCGAAGACATCGCCCAATCCTTCTGCGATATCGAACAGGCGCGGCTGATCACCCTGCAAGCCGCCGACAAAATGGACCGCGTAGGCAATAAAACCGCACGTGATCTGATCGCCGCCGTCAAAATCATCGTGCCCAAAATGGCGGTCAACGTCATCGATCGCGCAATCCAAGTGCACGGTGCCAAAGGCTTCACCGAAGACACCTTCTTGCCCACAGCCTATGCCAGCGCGCGCATCATTCGCATCGGCGACGGGCCGGATCAGGTTCATCTCGCCTCGCTTGCGCGCCAATTGCTCCGCCGCTACGCTTAAAGTGTCAAATCATAACCGCCCTCTTGCCAATCTAAACCTTAATTTTTAATATGCAGCCATGTTTCTAAAGAAAGCAAAGGATTCCATCTTGAAACCACTCAACCGAGACGCCGCCGGGAACTTTTATCGACGTCCGTCAAGCCGAAATCCGCTGGAAATCGGATTAAGACCGTGCACACCCAAAACTAAATTAGTGATAAGAGATTTCAAAGAAAATGTTTTAGATTATGGCCCTCAACATTACTCGTTTCATAGAATAAGAGATACTGATGAACATATCAATGCGCTGAAAAAAGAATTCTCCGGTAAAAGCTATCTAGAATTTTTCCATGCGGCCACAATCACTTTCATCCGGCGAAGACTAAACCTTCGACATTGTTTGTCGAACTTCAAAAAAATTTGGAATAAGGAAAGCGAATTTATGTGCTCTCGCTTAGATAGCAGATGGCTCGTTTCCGCGTGCGATACCATTATCGACCATTTTAAGGAAAAAGATGAAGTGGCCACAGCCCTCGCTGGAACATTATTTATGAATACAATCAAACTCTATGAAACAGAACGGCTCGTGCAACAAAAAGTCCGTGAGTTTGATGAGATTTTTCAAACAGTTGATCGAGTCCCTCTATTCGATGGCATGTCAGCCTATATCGTTGGCTATGAGGATGGCATGTTCAGAAAATTAGTGATTAGAACTCTTACTCATTCTAATAGCCGCATCGCTTCTCCCATATTAAAAGAACTGATTAAACGGGCAAATACTCATGATACGGTATTTAAGCGCCTTGATGATCAACACGATAAAAAAATAAACGCCTTGATAAAGCATCTCCTTCCTTAGGTCTTTCTCTGGAAAATACATCATTCTGTTTTTCTGACATCACTTTTTGAATGAGCATCATTGACACGCCCCTTTCATCGCTGCAATCCAGTCGCGGATCAAAATGATCGCCTCTTGATGAACCGTCGAGCGTCCGAGCTCCGGCATTTGCGCCGCCGGATCGTTGATCATCATGCGATAAAGCAAAATGCTCTCATCAGGCCTGCCTGGCACAATGCCATAATGCCGACCACCTGTCCCTGAACCAGCGGCAATCGGCAATTTGCACACACCCAGCGCAGGACCCAAACCGGTCTCAAGCTCAAGATGCAAGCCCGACATATCCGCCACGCCCGCTTTATTATGACAATGCGCGCAATTAGTATCCAGATAAGCGCGCGCCCGCTCTTCAAGTGAAGCCGATCGATCACCCCAATTCGCATTGCGGGGGAAATCTTGTTGTCTCGGCACATTCTTCAAATAGCCATGTCTGGCCCAATGAATAAGCTGATTTTCTAAACCCGTCTCATAAGCAAAAGCCCGATTGAGTTGACGCGCCTTGAGACCAATCAGCACAAGCTTGCGCGCTTTGTAGTCAACCGTATGACAACCCGCGCATTGATTGGTGTTCGGTATCACATAAGGAAACGCCTCCGTTGGCCTCTCACCGCTCGGATCAACAAGATTGAGTTTGACAATCCCGCCAATGCGCTGAAGACGCGCTTGGGTCTGCTCTTGATTCCAAATATAAGGCAGCGCTACCCATCCACTCTTGCGCCTGATCAAAAGCCGCGTCTCCATCAGCCTGATGTTCTTAAGATTAAGACGGCGGCCATCAAAATCTTGGGCAAAATCTTTGGCAAAATCTCTCGGCGTCATCGCATTGACGTCTTTGACGCGCGCCACCGCAGTATCACCGCGCGCCGCGCCCGACGGCACAAAATAATAAAAAGTCTTCGTGATCACCGTGCCCACAGGAAAATCTAAAACGCCCTTCTCGCGATAACTCGCCGCTCGACCCTGAGGCAGCCACATCGTGCGCAATTTATGCGCATAATCGGTAAATAACGGCATGTTCAAATCATAGGGAACAACCCGCTCGCCGAGAACAAGATGACCCGACTTCGCCTCGACCATCCCCCATGCGGCTAAAAACTTCGGATTGTCCGTCGGATGAAAAACCGGCGCCGCTTTGATCTCACAATGACCCCATAAACATAACGCACAGACAAAAACAGTTAGACCATACCGCATAAGACACGTTAACGTAAGACCCTCAAAACTGTGCGCGATAACTTCTTAAGCCGACATTTGTGCTGCGCCATATCAACAAGCACAGGATTGCTATAATCATTCGGTGCGTCCGCATTAAGCATTTCCACAGCGCCATTATCAATACATATGCGCAGATGTTTCGGCAAAACTCCTTTGACGAACTTCTTTTCATCGATAAAACCATCCCATAGAATGTCCGGCAGACGTCCCGTTAGACCAAAGGTGAAAATGCGCAAAAGCTGCAGATCAAAACCCGCCGGAGATGACCCGCCGCCGCTCATCTCATTGTCATAGACAAAAATCGCTTCGGGATAAGGGTCAAATCCCTTCTTTTTTTCCTTCTCGCTGTAATTGGTCGTAAAAAGACTCGCAATGATGATGTTCGCCGTATCATTATCCTTGATCTCGTTCTTGAAAATCTCCACCTTATCATTAGCATTGATCACAATGCCCGAACCTGTCGGCACACTCGCCACCGCCGTGCCTTCATGAGCAAAATTGTCGGTGTTATTGGCAAAAACTCGATTGTTAAAAATGCGCGCGTGATAGCCCACTTGCGCCAGATGCGGCATATTAAAAACTAGAATCCCGCCAGTATTGTTTGTCGTCGTGTTGCCATAGACATCGGCGCGCACGGTGTTTTCGATCTCAATGCCCGCGACATTATATTCCGCACGCGAATTGCGCACGACCACCTGCCTCGATTGCCCCACATAAATTCCCGCATCCGAAGCCCCAATCGCTACTGAACCTTCAATCAGCACATTTTCAGTCTGCACCGGATATATCCCATAAGCGCCATTTTCTGTTCTTGGTCCTCGCGTCCATTCGGTGCGCACACGGCGAATCGTAATGTTGCGCCCCTTCGTGATTTTTAGCGCATCGCCCTTTGTGTCTTCAATCGCCAAGTCCTCGATCGTAAAATCACTCGCCGTCACAAGTAGGCCCTCCGCCCCGACAATCTGATTTTGAAAATTGAGAATGGTCTTATCCATGCCCGCGCCGCGCAAAGTCACGCCGCTGATCGTCAAGCTCAAACTGCGATCAAAAACAAAAATACCCTCCGGAATCTTGATGACGTCACCCGGCTTCGCGTCTAATAATTGCTCCTGCAACTGATCCTGATAGCTGCGATCCGCCTGAGAAATATCACGCCCGCTATCCTCACCGCAGCCGAGCAACAACAACATTAAGCCGCAAACAGCCAAAAAAGATATATTGGTTTTTTCATGTGTTTTCATGATCCCCTCCATTTCAATAACCATCATATTAAAGCATATCACACTCAAAAAAAGCCCGGAAAATACCTAAATCGCCGTAGAAAAACAACAGCTACAAACAGCAGGCCGTGAAACTAAAAGGCGACGAGAACCAATTTGCCCCGCTACAGCCATCGGACGCTGTCGTTTCTCTGTGTTTGCGGCATCGGTTTGATCTTCCGATTTTTTCTTCTGTTCGCCTCGATAGCCTGTGAATATCTGAAAAGAATGTGTGTCGATCGTCGTGTCGATCTCAATTGTGCTCCCCTCCTCCGCGCGCCAATCTGCATATTCCACGCCATCGCAAAATACTTTGACGTCTTGCGGATTCAGCAATTTCGCCACCCGAAATGATGTCGCCGCGCCCCGCTTCGCCGGATCACCAGCAAAAAAGCTGAGCTGCAACATCCCAGAGCCTTTATCATTAAAAGCCTGCGCAACACCAAAATCAGGATAATCAATGCCCTCAATTGTCGGCGCGGCGAATTTCTCCAGATTAGGCTCGCGAAACAATCTGCGCCAAGCGCCAACTTCACCGATCTCGGCGATCATCGCAAGCGCCGATAATTGTCCGCGCGGCCAGCTCTCGCCAAACTGAAACCAGAAGCCAAACTCTCCATCTGCATCCCCAAAATAGCGCGGCTCGAAGTTTCGCTCCGCATAATCACGCAAACGCGCTTCGGTCGTGTAATCGCCGAATTCCTTAGCAACAGCCAGCCCAAGCGCCATCAAGCGCGGATCGGGCAGCTCAATGACTGGACTCGCCGGATTGTCCCACTGCATGAACTTGACAGCCGCACGATAAAGAAACTCAGCAAAAACCGGCTCCTGCGGCATCATATAAAACGACAGCGCAAGACCAAAATTAGGCCCAGTAACCTGCAAGTGATCCACCTGCGGATCATAATAAAGCGCGCACCATTCCAGACTGCCATCTTTCGCCATGCCAAAATACCTATCCCTTGTCTGCTCAAGCCACGCGCCATAAACATGATGCGCTTGCTTGTCGAAAACCGCGTCATAAAGCTGCAAGCCCAAACCCGCCGCCGACAAACAATAAGGCCAAATCTTCGTGTTTTCACAATGCGGGCCAATCGGATTGGCTGTCCATTGCTTGACCAAATGCTCGACAAGCCGATGTTGCGTCCATTCAAAACGCGCACGATCAACCCCCGCCACCTTGAAAGGATCACCCCATTTGTCTTCTCCCGTGACATAAGCGTGCAGCGACTGAACCAAATTTAGCCAACCCTTGAAAAAAAGATTGCCATCAGCTCCAATCGGATCAGGTTGCAAGCCCCACGGCTCAATGCCATTGGCAACCCAGCCGGGCGTATCATAATTTCCAACCAAATGTTCCGGAATAAAAAGCGCAACCCATTCATCAGGATAAGACCCACGCCGCGGATCCGGACCAATTTGCGTCAGCCAATCTATCGCTGCCCAGTAGGTCAAATGACGCTCGGCAAGCTCTTCGAGAATCTTCGCATAAACTTCGCGCCAAGCTGGAGTCTGATCGGCCATCAGACCAAGCGCGTAGCTCGACTCCGACAGATCAAACCGCGCAAAACTAAGAGTCGGTTCAGTCGAATAGCGATCCCACCATTCATGCGGCGTGCCATCTTCCGACCAGTCATCAGGCGTCGTCGCTTTGCGATAAAGATGCCGCAGCCAGCCAATCGCGCGATTATTCAAACGCGGATATCTATTCCTTATTTCCGGCGCCAAACCCATTTGACAATCAATATTCTCGATATTCTCCTCTTAACTCCTCGTAAAAATTTTCGTCAATAAAACATTCCCAGTCATAACATAGGCCATACATAAGCCATAACATAATTGTGATATATTGACAATTGCTTCTCGAGAAGATATAGTTTGTCTCTGTCTTCAAAATTTAAACACAAAAGGGAAAATAGAACATGGATATCAAGAACCTATACAAACCCACATTGGCCTTGACTCTCATGTTGTCTGCCTGCGCTGGCACGGGAGTCGAAATGATGATGGACGGCATGGAAACCTCAGGCGAAACCGCTTCACAAGCACTCATCATCTTGGCAACCACCGGCGATCCTGTGCCTTTGCGACGCGAGATCGGCGGCAAAATCACTTCTTCAACGCAGCTGCAAAAAAGAGTCGGGACCCTGCTTGATCTCGAGAAAAAAGAACATCTCGCGCCTAAAGCGCTCATCACAAAAGATGGCCGCATCTTTGCGATGGTCGCGCCCACAATCACGAAAGATAATTTTATCTTCGTTGATAAAGATAACAATATCAGACGCATGGATGTCGGCTACACCGAAGGCCATAAAAAACCCTTTGTCGTCACTGAAATCATCGAGGATGGCGGCGCCTCTTATCTAGCACAATTTGGCCATTGGCTCAGAGGATTATTCAGTAGATAAGTTCTAGGCTTTCCGCTGTGATCTCCGCATCAAAAATGCTTGCCGCCATAAACGGCGCGTTCGCTTTGCTTGCAGTTTCGCTGTTGAGCAGCTGCACCCTGTTGCTTCAAATAGAAGATCTGCCGACAATCCCAACTCATATCAAGCCGCTCAAATTGCAGGAAGTTCCCACAGATTTTTCTCACATCTGGAATGATGATCAAAGCTATCATCTGGTGGGCGGCGCGGCGATCGACACTGACCGCGACGGGCAGTTTGAAATTTTCGTCGGCGGCGGACTGGGGCAAGAAGATGGTCTGCTGGCGTTTGAAAATGGCAAGCTCGTCAACAAAATCGCGGGCACCGGATTGTCAAGCACCGATGCCACCTACGGCGCGCTCGCGATCGATATCGACAATGATCAAGATGTCGATCTCATCGTCGCGCGCAAGGACGGCATAACGATCTATCTTGCACAAGAGTCAAAAAAGTTTAAGCCCTATCCGCTGCCAATCAAACTGCCTAAAAACTCAGTGCCTCTCAGCATAACGCCGATAGATATCGAGCGCGATGGCGACATTGATCTCTATATCAGCGTCTTTATCGACAGCGATAAGTTTAGATCCGTCACTTATAACGATCCCGGCCATGTTCGATATAATATATTGCTGCGTAATGACGGCAGCCTTCGGTTTAAGGACATCACCAACAAGAGCACAAGAGGAAAACAGAATACCTTTACTGCCGCATCGGCTGATTTGAACCGCGATGGCTATCAAGACCTCATTCTTGCGCATAACACAGCGCAGGTTGAAATCTTGAAAAATAAGGGTCAACAAAAATTCGAGCGCATGGATCTAAAAACCGGATATGGCTTCTGGATGGGCATCGGGCTCGGCGATGTCGATCTTGATGGCGATGTCGATCTTCTTTTTTCCAATTCGGGCTCTTCGATTCCGGCATGGATTTTGCAAGGCGACCTCAAAGACAGCCAGAGATTCAACCCGCGCTGGGCGCTGATGCGCAATGACGGCGATTTCAACTTCACCGACATCACCGCGCAAGCAGGACTCGCCGAGCTCGGATTTGGCTGGGGCGTCGTCTTCGAAGACCTCAATTATGACGGCGCGCTCGACATGCTCGGCGCGCAAAATTACGTCAACTGGCCTGTTCACTGGCTGTTCAAGCTGCCGGGGAAGATCATGCTCAACAACCCGCAAGCGCCGCCTGCCTTTTATCAAGCCGACGGCGTGGCAGGAAAAAATTCTTATTATGGCCACTCGCCTGTTCTAACCGACATCAACAAGGATGGCCGGATGGATTTAATCTGGCTCAACTCTAACGGCCCGGTGCGCGCGTTCTTGAATTTAACGCAAGGCAATTATATTGCGATCCGTGTGCCGGACGGGGTTTTGTCTTTAGGCGCAGTGATCACGGTCAAAGCGGGCGGACGATCTTACACAAGACAGATCACCAGCGCGCAGGGCTTGACGGTCGATCAGCCGCCGGTAATTTCGTTTGGACTCGGCGACGCGCGCTCAGTTGAGCAGGTGAAGATTCGATGGTCGAATGGCCGGACCACGCAAAAAAACAACCCCACGATCAATAAGGTCTTATTGATGCGGCCATGACCGCCTATCCCCGCTTATCGCAGACTATGAATGAAATGTTTGAACCTTGCTGGCGCATGAGGGCGCGGGCCTAATTCAGCAGAGCGGCGCGCAACCAAACTATAAGCCTGTATGCTGCGAATCCTGAGCGCATCATAGCCGCCCCACAGATAAATCAGAAAAGCGCGATAAGTATTCTCACCCCAGCGCGCGACAATCACGTCGCGGCTGGCTTCAAACCTTTTGGCCCACTCTTTCATGGTCAGTTCATAATCATGCGTTTCATCTTTGACGCGCAGCAGGTCTAAACCATGAAAGAGCAGCTCTTGGATCACATCCTGCAGGCACATAAAAGAATGAGAGCCGCGCCAAATATAATGTTCGGTGAACGCGCTTAAATGATATTTAAGCGTCGACGCCGATCCATCAAGAAAAAACAGGCCGCCAGGGCGCAAACATTCCCAGACTTTGCGCGCAAAACGCCGATATTGCGGAATATGCTCGATCACGCCAAAAATGACAATCGCGTCATAAGGCTGCTTTGGCTTATGGACAAGAAAATCCTCCTTAAAAAGCTCGGCGTCATAATTATTGACCGCGATCATCTCTTTCATATAGTCATATTGATTGTCAGCGATAGTCACAGTCGAAACTTTGATCCCGCGTTCGCAGCAATATGCGGTTACAGGCCCCCAGCCGCCGCCAATGTCGAGCAAATGCATGCCCGGCTTCAATTCAAGCGCTTCAAACATCTGCTCTAGCTTATGCGTCGAGGCCTCTTCGATCGTTTCGTCTTCACAATGAAATATCCCATGCGAATAAAAATGATGCCTCTTGTCAATGAATAGATGAAAAAAATCGCCGCCTAAATTATAGTGCCAGTCAATCGCGCTCTTGTTGACCGTCGTGGCGCGGCGAACAAATAGATTAAGAAAAAATTGCGCAAGCTGGCCGAAACGCGCTTTATCCTGAATCATATCGCGAATCTTAAAAACATTGATGATATCCCCTTCGACATCCACCTCACCCTCGATAAAAGACTTGGCAAGCGCAAACTCGTCAAATATCCGCCGCAGCGGCTTCCACGAATGAAACGTGCAGCGGAGCTCGGGCGCGCCAGATGCCGCAAAATTCAATTTCTGACCGTCAGGTAATATGATTTCGCACGAAAGCCCCGCTCGATGAAATAATCTCTCCAGTTGATTTGGGTTAGACCTCAACAGCCATTTTGCGAGCATTTTACCCCTCCAAAATTGATATAATCGTTTAGACTATAATAAAGTAGCTTTGCTTGGCAAAATAATCATGGTCATTAAAGGGGTTCAGTATGTGGATTAATTTTCCGATTCTGGCGCTGTTAGCAGCCTGTTGGGCGGTGACGGCGTTCGCTCAAGACGCTGATATAGACCCAATCCAAAAACTCGAAATCCAGACGCTCACCCAAAGCCAGCTTTCTCAAGCGCGCATAAATAAGACCGATGTCCAAACCGCAAAAATCGCCGCTGAATATCGCACGATCATCGCGCAGATTGAGAGCCTGAAAAAATATAATCGGGAAATGCAGCGCCTCATCACCGCCCAGGACAAGGAGAAAATCGCAATCCGCGAGCAAATTGATCAAGCAAAGACAATCGATCGCCATGTATTCCCTCTGATGCATCGCATGATTGACAGCTTAGAGCAATTTATCGCGCTCGATATGCCGTTTCTTCCATCCGAGCGGCGGGGTCGTCTTGCCGGGTTGAAAGCTTTGATGGCGCGCTCCGATGCGACTCCGGCTGAGAAGTTTCGCAAAATCCTCGAAGCCTATGAGATCGAACTCGATTACGGACGCACGATCGAATCTTGGCAGGGCACAAAGAGCAAAATTTCTGTTGATTACATGCGCTTTGGCCGATTGGCTTGGCTCTACCAAACTTTTGACCGCAACGAAACCGCTCTTTGGAACCCAGCAAAAAAAGAGTGGACGATCCTTTATGGCTGGTCGTCAGACATTCGACAGGCCATCAAAGTGGCGCGCGAACAGGCGCCGCCCGCTTTATTGCTATTTCCGTTTGAGGCGCCGGTCAAATGAGGATGTCGATGCTCATCATAACGGTATTTCTTATGGCGATCTCTGCGGCGCGCGCTGAAGATAAACCCCAACTGACTTTGGAGCAATTGCTCGAGCAAGTCCGTAAAGGACAATTTCAGGAAAGCCAAGCAAACAAAAAGCGCGAAGCGAATTTTCTGCGCGAAAAACGCAAACAGACAAAACTGCTCGCCACAGCCAAAGTCGGACTGAAAAGACTCGAAGCGCGCGCGCAAAAACTCGAAAATCGATTCAATGAAAACGAATTGCAGCTCGGCGAATTAAACGAATTGCTGTCGCAAAAACTCGGCAATTTTGCTGAAATGTTCGGCGTGATCCGGCAGGTTTCGGGAGAAATACGCAGCCAAATCAATGCGTCATTGATTTCGGGTGAGCACAAAGATCGCGCTGAACCACTCAAGAAGTTTTCCAGCACAAAAAGACTCCCGACGATCAAACAGCTCGAAGAACTCTGGGCGGTGCTGCTCGATGAAATGGTCGCGCAAGGGCAGATCACAACATTCACCGGCAACCTCGTCGGCAGAGATGGCCGCACACGCCAAACCGAGATCACGCGCATAGGCCCTTTTGTTGCCATTCATGATGGAGAATATCTCGATTATCTTCCCGCCACACAGCAATATGCGCGTTTAGGGCGTCAGCCGGGAGGTAAGTTTCTCAATGCCGCCAGCGAGATCGAAGCGCGCACGGCAGGCAAAACCGTCACAGCGGCAATCGATCCCGCGCGCGGCGGCATTTTGAGCCTCTTAATTGAAACGCCCAGCCTCGCCGAGCGCATCGATCAGGGCGGTCTCGTTGGTTATGTGATTATTCTGATCGCCTTTGTCGGATTGGGACTCGGCGCATGGCGTTTCTTTGCTCTCAATCGGATTTTGTCCGCGGTGATGCAGCAGGTCAAAAAACCGAATCATATATCTGACGATAATCCTTTGGGACGCATACTGCAGGCTGAACGCTCTATCAATCCTCGTGGCGGCAAAATCGACAGCGAGATGATCGAGCTGAAACTGCATGATGCGATCCTGCGCGAAATGCCCGCCATCGAGCTTTATCTGCCGCTCGTGCGTATTCTTGCGGCGATTGCGCCTCTTTTAGGCCTGCTCGGCACGGTGACCGGCATGATTTTAACTTTTCAAGCCATCACGCTTTTCGGCACCGGCGATCCAAAATTAATGGCCGGAGGCATATCACAGGCGCTCGTGACAACAGTCTTAGGCCTCATCACAGCGATTCCGTTATTATTGCTTCATGCGCTGGCATCGTCGCGGGCGCGTGATGTCCGACAGATTTTGGAAGAGCAAGCAGCCGGTCTCGTGGCAGCACGCGCGGAAGGAAAATAAACCATGCCTATCATCGAAGCGATCTGGATCAACCTATCGACGATCGGCGGCTTGCGTGAATTTCTCGAACTCGGCGGGCCGGTCATGGGTCTTATTTTAGTTCTCAGCTTCTTTTTATGGACGCTGATCGTCGAGCGCATTTGGTACTTTGGCTTTGCGGTCAAAGCCGATCACGATGATTTACAGACCCAATGGTCGCAGCGCAAAGATTATACGAGCTGGACAGCACGACGCATTCGCGAAGCCTTTATTTCAAAGATGCGCGTGCGATGTTTTGAATCTTTAGGGATAATCAAAGCTTTGGTGGCAATCACGCCTTTGATGGGCCTGCTCGGCACGGTCACCGGCATGATCGAGGTGTTTGATGTGCTCGCAATCACCGGCGCTTCGAATGCGCGCGCCATGGCCGCTGGCGTCTCGCGCGCCATCTTGCCGACGATGGCTGGCATGGTCGTCGCTTTGTCAGGGATTTACGCCGCCGCCACGATCGAGCGCTGGGCGCAAAAAAATATCCGCCAATGTGAAGAAAATTTAATAGGAGAATAATATGCGCAACCGAAAACAATCTGCCGCTGATGACGAAAGCGCTCTGGATATGACTCCGATGCTGGATGTTGTTTTCATCATGTTGATTTTCTTTATCGTGACGGCGACTTTTGTCAAGGAAAGCGGCATTGATGTCACGCGCCCCGATGCCAAAACCGCCATCAAGCAGAGCCGTGTCGGCATATTAATCGCGATCAGCGCGCAAAATGAGATCTGGATCAATCGCCGCAAAGTTGATCTCGCGGCTGTGCGCGCGAATGTCGAACGTCTGCGCGCGGAAAATCCGCAGGGCGGCGCGGTGATCCAAGCTGATGTGCAAACGCGCACCGGCCTTTTAGTGCAAGTGATGGATCGAGTGCGTCAAGCGGGTGTGCCGCGCATTTCGATTGCCGCAGATGATAAAAGATAATCCTGATATCTTTTGGCCGCGCTGGCTGCGGACAATGGCAATCGCGGGTTTGATCACGCTGTTTTTGTTTGTCGTGATGAAAATCCTGATCACAGGACAAGACGGAACATTAGATCAAATTGCCAGCCGCACAAAAATTGAATTTATCCGCATTGAGCGCGACGAAGACATCAACACAAAAAACCGCAAACCGCCACGCCCGAAACAAAAACCCTCCGCGCCGCCACCGCCGCTCACGCGACAAAAACCGCCACCGCCGCCTTCTGCGCTTGATAAAGTCATGCCTAATTTCAATATGGCGATGATCGACGGCAAGCTCAGCGCGCCGTCTGATGCTGAAATTTTGCCGCTTGTGCGCGTGCCGCCTCAATATCCAACACGCGCGCTCAATCGCGGCATTGAGGGCTGGGTGCTTTTAGAATTCACCGTCAGCAAAGCGGGCACGGTGTTGTCGCCGCGCGTCGTGCGATCTTCACCGCCTGTTGTTTTTGATCGCGCGGCAGTTCGCGCCGTGACACGATGGAAATATAGACCGCAGATCATCAATGGTCAGCCCACTGATCGAAAAGGCGTGCAAACCGTCATCGCGTTTGAATTGGAGAAATAATGAAACTCAAAGCCTTGATTTTCATCAGCCTGTTTGCGCTCGCGCTCGAAGCTGCGAGCATGGCCGCCGAGCCGCCGCCCAAACCTAAAACACGCCAAACAGAAAACTTAACGCAAAATACTTATGGCGAACTGATGCGCGCGCAAAAATTGATCTCCGAAAACAAAACAAAAGCCGCACATATTGTTTTGAACGATCTGTTGAAGTCAGATAAATTAAATAATTATGAGCGCGCTAATGTGATGCAGCAAATAGCGTTTGCTTATGTCAGCGATGAAGATTTCACTTCCGCAATAATATTTTTGAAAAAGGCGCTGGTACTCAAAACCTTGCCGGAACAAAGCGAATTGCAAACTTTGTTCAATCTCGGACAGATATACATCGCGGCGGAAAAATACCGCGACGGAATTAAAGCCCTGACCGATTGGATGAAGCGCGTCGAAAATGTTTCGGGACAAGCTTTCGCGCTGCTCGCGCAGGCTCACGCGCTGCTCGGCGAGATAAAGCCCGCAATCAATTATGCCCAACGCGCGGTGGCTTCGAGCGAGCGGCCTCGTGAGAATTGGCTGCACCTCTTGATTAGCCTCTATTTGCAGCAAGAAAACTACGCCAAAGCGCTGCCCCTAGTGAAACAAGGTGCTGCGCTCTATCCGCAGGCGCGCATTTTTTGGCAGCAGCTCGCAGGTATCTATGCCGAACTCGATCAGCATCGCAATTCTTTTGCCGCTCTGCGGACAATGCACCGACTCGGACTTTTCAAGACATCATCCGAATATGAGCGCCTCGCACAACTTTATCTAGGATTCGATGCACCCGTGCAGGCGGCAAAAATCCTCGAAGAGGGTTTTGGCAAAAAGATCGTCAAACAAGAGCCCAAAAATTATGAATTGCTCGGCGATGCGTGGCTCATGGCACATGAGTGGCAAAGAGCGCTCGCCCCTTTGGACCAAGCGGCGAAACTCTCCGATGACGGCAAGATTTTTCTGCGCTTGGGACACACCTATATCGAAGATGAGCAATGGGCGCGCGCCGAGAATAGGCTCACCCAAGCGCTTAAAAAAGGCGGGCTGAAAGATCCCGGTCAAGCTTGGCTGCTATTAGGCATCGCGCAAGCTAAACAGAACAAAACCGACAAAGCCATCACAACCTTGGATCAAGCGCTTCAATATGACAAAGTCAGCTCACAGGCTAAAATGTGGCTCGATAATATCCGCGCCGCGCGGCAGAACTCAAATTAGCACAAAATTTAAGGAGACATCGGTGGCGCATAAACTTTGCAGCGATCAGTAGCGCACGCAAAGTTGAAATCAAAGCGCAATGCCATCAGCCATGCTGTATTTAGCACCTGCATGTCGGCATCGATCGCGAGCACGCCGCGTCCGACATCGATCGCCGTGTCCTGGGTGAGCGTCAATGTGGTCGCTCTAATCAAGAGGTCTTGGTGGCTGGTGATCGGCGCTTCACTTGCCGTCAAAACGACCTCCCCGCCTGTCAGCACGGTAGTGCGCTCAGCATCAAAATGGATCGCCCGACCTGTGAGTTTGAGAGCACCCGAACCCGTATCGATATCCGTATTAACATTTAAGGCATTGCGCGCAATCACAGTGAGATCGTGATTGCTCGCCGTTGGCGCTTCATCGGCGTTCAAAGTGATATTCGCCGCTGTCAATGTCGCAGAGTCTGTGAAGTTCAAAGCGCCGCCTGCAGTGAGCGTGAGATCATCAGCGCCTAAATCATGTTCCCCAGCAATGAATATATCACCCGCGGAAGTGAGATTTAAATCCATGCCTTCGACGATCATCCAATCGTGAATCGCCTGTGCCGCGCCTGTTGTGATGGTCAAACTGCCCACAGAAACCATCCCAAAAATGGAGGTCTCAGAAACCGCTCCTGATTGAACGAGCTGAACTTGATTCGCGACCAATACTCCCGTCCCATTGCCGGAAATGTTTCCTCCTGCGATCAGCGTGATCACGCCGTTGCCAACATTCATGCTCATGCCAATATCTATATTGCCAGAGGCTCTCAAGATCAGATCTGCGTTGCTTGCTATCGGCATTATGGCACCGCTTGCGAGCATGATGTCATTGCTGCGCAATGTTCTTCTTCCTGTGAAATTGATGGCACCTTCCGCACTCAAAGTGAGATCACCCCTGCCAACATTGATATTACCATTAATGATCAAAGTGCCCTTCGCAATGAGAGTGAGGTCTTTGTTGAGGCGCCGCACATGCATCCAAGGCTGAAGAAGCTGATCTGTGGCGCCGTCATAATTAAACGTGAGCGCATGGGTATAAACCAATCGGACAGGAGCGGTATTGCCTCCAACAAAGGGGGCGCCATCCTGCTTGAGTGTGATATTTGCGGCGGTCAGCCTTAAAGAGCGGCGGCTGAAAGAGATCACACCAACACCGACATCATGGCCAGCCTCCAAAAAGAGAGCGCCGCCGCCGACATTCAAAGATGTCGCAATTGTCAGATCCCCTTGAGCGAATATGCTGAGATTTTGTCCGCGACTGCCGAGCACACTCCGCGCGCGCAATGAAATGTCGCCTGCAGCAAGCGTCAATGCGTGCGTGCGCGACAAAATGAGTTGGTCATTAACATTGATCGTCAAAATGCTCTCGCCGATATTGATGCTCGTATTGAGCCTAAGTTGGCGCGCCGTGATGGTGAGATTTTCTTGACCCTCCACAAGCGGGGCTTGATCGGCATTCAAAGAGACTAAACGCGCATTCAGCTCAGTGGTTTGCGTGGTGCCAAAATTGATCGAAACAGCCTCAAGCACCAGATTGCGCCGCGCGCCAAGTCTGATGACACCATTAACAATCAAACCGCCACTAGCGCGCACCACTAGATGGCCAGTGGCTAAATCTACCATCCAATCATGGATATTTTGCGCATCAGTGCCCGTCGAGATAAATTCGATTTGACTAGAGATCATCTCAGCTGTGCCAAAAGGATCCTCACGGCCAAACGCTTGGCCCTGCGTGAGCACGATATTCCGAGCTGTTAAAACGCTGGTGGTAACCATGATCGCGCCGCTGATCGAAGTGAGTCTGAGCGCCCTTCTTGTATTGAGATCGACAGCGATGTTCAAATTGCCCATCGCTGTGATGGCAAGGTCTCTAGCACCCGTGTTCGATCTTGTGCCAGTCAGTGAGATTACGCCACCCTTCATAGAAAGCGCGCGACGACGGGTATCGAAATTAAGAGCCCCATTTGAGATCAAAGTCAAAGTGCCGCTGCCAGTGTCGATATCAGCGCGAACGGTGAGG
Source organism: Alphaproteobacteria bacterium (assembly GCA_965212115.1). Classification (GTDB taxonomy): domain Bacteria; phylum Pseudomonadota; class Alphaproteobacteria; order JAPOUT01; genus CBDBUR01. The sequence continues at coordinate 563,848 of CBDBUR010000001.1, forward strand.
ATTTCAACCGCCGAGATCATGACATTAAAATCATTGCCGCTTGCCGGAGCGCGATCAGCTATTAAAAAGACTCTGTTGGCGCGCAAAATGGCATCGTCGGTGAAATTGATCGCGCCGCGCGCCGAGCCCATGCCTGCCATTATCGTGAGCGCGCCCTCGCCCGTATTGAGATCAGTGCCAAGATTGAGATCGCCCATCGCCGTGATCACCAGAGCTTGATCGCTCGCTAAAGACGGCGCGCTCGCCGCTGTCAAAATGACTGCCCCACCGCTTAACGTTCTTGCGCCAATGAAATTGATCGCGCCGCGCGCCGAGCCCATGCCTGCCATTATCGTGAGCGCGCCCTCGCCCGTATTGAGATCAGTGCCAAGATTGAGATCGCCCATCGCCGTGATCACCAGAGCTTGATCGCTCGCTAAAGACGGCGCGCTCGCCGCTGTCAAAATGACTGCCCCACCACTTAACGTTCTTGCGCCAATGAAATTGATCGCGCCGCGCGCCGAGCCCATGCCTGCCGTTGCCGTGAGCGCGCCCGCGCCCGTGTTGATGTCCGCGCCAAGATTGAGATGGCCGTGTGCTTCAAGAATCAGGTTTTGCCCGCTCACCGCAGGCACTGTGGCTGCAATGAGGGTGATGTCATTTGCTCTCAATGTGGTTGCGCCCGCCGTGCGGAAATTGATCGCGCCGCCAGAGACAAGCATCAGATTTCTGTTCTCTGCAAGAGTGATGTCGCCCAGATTAACGGCGAGATCGCCTTGCGCACGGATATCCAAGTGAGTATTTGCGGCCAAATCAATCATCCAAGGATAAATGGTGAGCGCGCCAGTTGAGGCAAATTCGATGAGTTCGCTGTTAAGCAAAATTCCGCCCAGAGAATTCAGGCTGCTCCACGCAGCCGTCTGTTTTAAGCGAATCGCGCGCGCAGTGAGCGCACCACTGCCTGAAATCGCGCTGCTCCCGGTGGCGATGAGCCTGAGCTCGCCGCTGCGCACACGCGCATTAAGAGTGATCGCCGCATTCATGATCAAAGCGCCAGAAGCCGTGATAAAAAGATTCCGGCCACTGCCTGTTGTTGGCGCACGCGCGGCAGTTGCGGCAGTTAAAGTGATATTATGGCCGTTTAACAATGTCTCACGCACAGAAGTGAAATTAATCGCACCTGTGATATTGTCCATCCCCGCCCTCAAAGAAAGATCGCCCTCACCGGTATTGATGTCCGTGCCAATGTTGAGATCGCCCGAAGCTGTGATGATCAAAACTTGATCGCTTGCCAGTGTCGGAGACGAATCCGCGATCAAAGTGATGTCTGCACCTTTCAGCGTCGTCGCGCCGCCTGCCGGAGCCGACCTTTCACCTATGCCAAAACTGAGCTGTCCCCTGCCAGAACCCGCTCCGGCTTCAAGCACTAGATCCCCATTTGCGGTGAATTGCCCCGTCAGAGCCAGATGACGCCTTGCGCGAATAATTAAATCGCCGACAGATGGCACACTCGGCGCTTCTTGCGAAATCAGAGTGATATTACGCGCGTTTAATGTTCGCGCGCCTCGAGCAAGCTGAGCGGTGAAAATGAGCGCGCCCATGCCATCGCCCATTCCGGCTTCAAGTGTCAAATCCCTTCTGCTGCCGAGATTCAAATTCATTGGAATGGTCAAATCACCCGCGGAACGAACAAAAACACTGGCCCTGCGCGCTCTTGTCAGCATCCACGATTGAACAGCTTGATCATCTGAATTGCCGGTATAAATAAAGCCAATTCGGTTCGTCGATAAAGTGATGTCTGCCGCTGCGCCATTGTCATTTTCGGCAACAAAAGGATTGACCGACCATACTTGACCGCTTTGACTCAAATTGATCCCGTGCGCCGTGAGACGATGTCTGCCACTGAAAGAAATCACCCCGCTTGTCGCAGTCAAAGCGAGCTGTCCCCTGCCGACATTGATGCTCGTATTGACGATAAGATGATCGCGCGCGGTGATCACCAGAGCTTGATGGCCTGCCGAAGGTGTGCGGCGCCTGTTCAATGCGTTCAATGTGATCGTCCCGCCAGCTAGCATAACCGCGCGCGCACGATAATTGATCGCGCCGCGAATTGCTGTCAAAGTGAGCGCGCCGCTGCCCGTATCGAGGCTGGCGCGAATATTAAGATGTCCCTCCGCCATGAGGTTGGCATCAAAATTATTACGATGATCCTTTACCGGCATGCCATCGGCATGCAAAGAGATGTCGCGCGCCTTCAATGTCGTGTTGGCGGTAAAATGAATTGCGCCCACATTCTCGCCAAACCCAGATTCAAGCGTCAGATTTTGACCTCCTGCGAGAATGATATCTCCATCAATGTTTAGATCACCTCCCACGCGGATTAAGAGATTCGTCTGCAATTCTAGCACGATTATCTCTACCGTTTGCGGCGCAGAATTAGTTGAAATGAGCTCAATCCGCTCGGCGCCTATTGAGGCTCGAGCCAAAGGATTCCTGCTCCCAAACATATTAGCTTGCTTCAACAAAACATTTCTTGCAATCACAACAGGCTCAGCGGCAAATGTCAAAGCGCGGGCGGCATCAACTTTAAGATTGCCTGCGCCCAAATTGAGATCAGCGCCAATATTCACATCGCTTCCCGCATTCAACGTGAGATTTTGATGACTCGCGATCGGCATGGCGGCAGCAATGAAATTGATCGCACCGCCGGTTAAAGTGGTCGCGCGCCTCCTATTGAAATTGATCGCGCCTTCTTGATCCCCCATCGCTGCCGTCAAAGTGAGCGCGTCTGCACCCGTGTTGATGTCGGTGTAGATATTGATATGGCGCAGCGCCGTGATGGCAAGAGCGTGATCACTCGCCAAAGGCGCGCGATCAGCAATCAAAGTGATGCTGGTGCCATGAAGCTGGGTTGCCCCAAAATTAAGCGCGCCTCTTCTTCTACCACGACCAAATCCGGCCTCAAGACTCAAATCTCCAGACCCGGTGTTAAATTGACCCTCAAGTCTTAATCCCCCCGTCGCGCGAACAACTAAATCGCCCTGACTTGGCGGCGGCGCACTCAATGAGACCAACACAATAACATTGCCCCGAAGCTCAACATCTCCTGCAAAATTGATCCCGCCATTGGCTGTTAAGAAAAGATTCCCTCTGCCTGCGTTAAAGTCGCGATTGATCACAAGAACGCCGCCAGCGGTTACATCCACCGTTTGACCATCGACCACCATCCAATCATAAAAAACCTGCCGCGCCACGCCAGTATAATTGACCGCAAATCTCGTCGTGCCAACAAATCTCGCCGGAGGCGCAGATGTGAACGGCGCGCCGCCTTTTGTCAGGATGATCCGCCGCCCCACAAGCACTGGTGGAAAAGCAATCTCTCTGCCTGCGCTCAATGTGAGTGAGCTGCGGCCAACATCTAGATTGACGTTGATCATCAGATCACCTGAAGCGTTGAGGGTGAGGGCGCGGCGACCCGAACTTGATTGCGACGCACTTAATGTCAGTGTCCCACCGCTTAATGTGGTCGCACGCTGCCTGTTGAATCGAATCGCGCCCCTCGGATCGTTAGCACCGGCAATCAGAGTGAGAGCGCCAGCGTCAGTGTTGAGGTCAGTGTAAATGTTGATATGGCGCAGCGCCATGAGGGCAAGACTTTGAGGACTCACTGAAGACAAACGCGCAGCACTCAAAGTGAGGTCGCCGCCTCTAAGCCTGATCGCATGCGCTGCGCCAAAATTGATCGCGCCGCGTCGCGCATTCAAAATGAGGCTGCCGCTGCCGGTATTCAGATTGTGGTTTAGATTGATATTTTGACCCGCATCAACCCTAAGCATCTGATTGCTGGCTAAAGACTCGCCCGCGGCGGTGAGCGTGATGTCGCGACCGGTCAATCTCGTTGCGCGCTGCGTGTTGAAATTGACCGCGCCCGTTATCACACCCGCGGTCAAAATGAGCTCGCCCGTGCCGCTATTGATGTCGGTATTGATGTTCAAATGGCCCATGGCCATGATGGTGACGGCTTTATTAGACGCGCGCGGCGCGCGGAGCGCCGTCAAAGTGATTTCTCCGCCAACAAGTTGAATCGCGCGCAACCGGCTGAAACTGATTGCGCCGCGTCGTGCTGTCAGAATGAGATCGCCCATGCCGGTATTGATGTCAGAGTGAATGCTGAGATTGCGACTAGCCGTAATGACGAGGTCATGGTCACTCAGCTCCGGCGCGGCATCGGCAAATAAAGAAATATTCGCGCCTTGAAGCTGCGTCGCAGCAGTAAAATGGATCGCGCCGCGCGCCGCGCCGCTTCCAGCAGTGAGAACCATATCACCTGTGCCAGTGTTGAAGCCGCCTAAAATCTGCAGATCACCCCTCGCCCGTATGCGCACTGCGCGATTGAGCGATGTCGGCTCAACGCGCGCAGCGTTGAGGATGATGTTCGCGCCATCCACTGCCAACATGCTCGAAGATGAACCGCCAAAAGAGATCGACTCACCTTTCAAAGTGAGGTCGCCCACGCCGACATAGATATTCCTATGAATTGTCAAAGCGCGCAGAGCGCTCACACTCAGGGGCTGATCATTTGTGATGATTGTGCTGGATGGGATCAAAGTAATGTTGCCGCCGCTCAAAGAAATTGAACGCTCACGCGGCAAAATGAGCGCGCGCCGCGCGCTTAAAGTGAGATCGCCCGCACCAAGAGCAATGTCTTCGCTCACCATAATATCGCCCCGAGCGTGCAGGAATAAAGATCGGCCATCCACGCTCATCCAAGAATGATAAAGCTGGCGGCGCGCGCGGAAACTATAAAGCATGAGCTCATTGGCTCTCAAAGCGGCGGGTGCGCTGGTGCCAAAAACTTCTTTGTCTTGGCGCAAAATGATCCGATCGGCGGTAAAAGTCCGCATACCGAAAACGCGCACGAGACCTGATAACCTTCGCCCTAAACCGGCTTCCAAAAGCAATGTCGCGCTGCCATCACGAGTCAGTTTTAGATCGGTATAGATGTCGAGATTTAGACTAGAGCGAATGGTCAAATCATGGGCAGCTTCTGTCATAGGCTCTTGTTCGCCTTCAAGCCGAATATATCTCGCGAGCAGCTGCACAGACGAGCTGGTCGCCAAAGAAAGCCGCCCGACGCCAGCGCCCGCGCCCGCGCCTGCGATCAGAATCAGATTGCCTCTGCCGACATTTAAGCTGCTGTTGATTGTCAAATCATCCTGTGCGGTGATGACAAGAGAGCGATGACTCGCCCGCGCAAGAGAGGCCGCACTCAATGAGATATTTCTGCCGTGCAATGTGGTCGCACGATTTCTATTGAAATTGATCGCGCCTTCGATATTGTCCGCCGCCGCCGCCGTCAAAATGAGAGCGCCCGCGCCAAGGTCGATGTTCGTGAGGATATAGATATGACGCAGCGCCGTGATGGTGAGACCTTGATGATGCGCTGCTGAAGCTTCATTAGCGATTAAAGTAACATCTCTGCCGCGTAATATAGTCGTCGCGCGGGTGATGAAGTTAATCGCGCCGGTTCCTCTGCCAAAGCCGGCAATAAGAGTCAACCTGCCTGTATCTACATTCAAGCCTCCCGTGATATCAATATTGCCCCTTGATCTGATCCTCACTGAACGACGGTTCGACGTAGTGGAGACGTTGATGGCGGCAAGCGTAATATGTCTGCCATCCACATCCAGATTTGAAGAGGATGAACCGCCGCCAAAAAAGAGCACCGCGCCTGTCAAAGTGAGGCTGCGGCGCGTATTGAGCGGCGTGTTCACTGTTAAAGTGCCGGTCGCTGTCAGAGTGATATCTTGCGTGATGGCAAAAACCTGATCAGACGTTAAAGTGATGTTGGCAGCTGTAATTGTCGTCGCGACATCGGTTGGAAACCGAATTTGCCCCTTAGATCTTGTCTTAAATCCGGCTTCAAGCTCTAGGCTGCCGGTTCCAAGATCAAGGGTCGCAAATGTTTGTGGGATGCGAATGCGGTTGCCCGCACGAAGCGTTAGGCCTCGGTTCGGCGCCACCATCCAATCGTGAATCAACTGCGTATTTCGATCGCTCGAAAGAAGTGATAGACTCGTATTTTCTCCAGTGAACACCAATCTGACTGGCGCATCTTTCTCAAAATACGCGTTTTGTTCAAGAGTGATGCCCTTGGCAGTAAGCGTTTGGCCTATGCTGAAAAATAAAGCGCCCTGTCCTTGCGCGAGAATTAAATTGCCTGTGCCTGCGTCAATGTCTCTATTGTTGATATTGCTGAATAATTGGCCTGCGCGGATTGCGAGGTCCGCACCGCCTGTTGTGATCGTACTCATTGAGTTGAAAATGATGAATCTGCTGTGCAATGCAACATCGCGGGTAAAAATGATCGCAGTCGTTCTATCGGCGATGCCTAAATTGAGCTCGCCCCGGCCTGCATCTATTGAAGATCCGATCATCAAAACTCCAGTCGGCAGAATATCCAGAGTCTGATGGCTCGCGCGCGGGGCGGCAGACGCCGTCAGATCGATATCAGCGCCCATCAACTGCACCGTCTTCGTTTCTGAAAAATTGATCGCGCCCGTGCCTGCCGCCAACACGATGGAGCCGGAACCCGCATTGATGTTGGTGTCGATCATAAGCTCATCGCTCGCGGTAATCGAAATGTTGACATGTGCCGCCCTTGATGGCATCCGCGCCGCGGAGAGCGTGATCCGTTCCGCATTCAATGTAGTCGCCGCTGTGAAGTGAAGCGCGCCATCAGCCACTAAAGTGAAGTCGCCTGCGGCAAAATCGTGGGTGCCATCCACTAAAATCTCACCTCCCGCGCGCAATTCAAAGGCGCGCCTTGGCTCCACCATCCAAGGATGAAGGCGCTGTCCCTCAACACCAACATAGATCAAGGTGAGATCGTCTGTCGTCATCATAAAGAGGTTTTCGGGTAAAACACCAAAAAGCTCACGCGCCGTGAGCGTGATCGAGGGCGCGGTGAGAAGTGGCGTATTGAGAAAGATCATCTCGCTGGTAAAAGCGCTCGCGCTGACCTCAATTGACAGATGGCTTTGTGTGTCAATCGACAAGTGCAAATCACTATCAATCACAAGCGCGCCAGCAGCGATGATCGTGAGATTGTGTCGGCCCGGCGTCGGCGGCGCATTTGCGGTTAACGTGATGTTATGACCTCCAAGCGTGACCGCCTGTTCGGCGCTGAAATGGATCGCGCCATTGCCGTCATCAGTGCCTGCTGTCAGGATAATGTCACCGCTGCCAGTATCAATATCAGTATCAATGTTCAGATCACCGGTTGCGGTCAGGGTCAATGTTCTGTTGTTGGTGTTGAGCGTCCCGTCAGCGCTCAGCATGATGCGGGCAGCTTGAATTGTCGCCTCACTTTCGTCGGCAAATATAATTTTATGATCGTTGGAGTCGTGATTATAACCCGCCTCGAGCACAAGAGACCCTTCACCAAGATCGATCGCTGCCAAAATCATAAGATCGCCGCCTGAGCGAACCGTCAGACTTTGATCTGGGACAATCATCCAAGAATAAAGCGTCTGTATATCCATGCCGATATAGACAAAGGATATTTTGCCGGGAACGATCCATTCGACAAGCGATGCGCGGGATTCAAAAAGAGCATTTTGCGTCAAACTCAAATTGGCGGCGGTCAGCTTTGACGAAGCTGAAAAGAAAATTTCATCTGCGGCTTCATATAAAAACAGATCGCCCGTGCCAGTCGAGATTTCGCCATCGACGATGAGATGTCCCATCGCCATAATGGTGAGATTCTGGCCGCTTGCCACTGGCGGCATCTTTGTCGTCAGTGAGATGTCGGCAGCAGTTAGCATCACAGCGCGGTCTTGGGAGAAGTTGATCGCCCCGCCATTCAAAACCAAATTGTGCTCAAGATCAAAATCAGCCGCGATTGCCAGCACATTTTCGGCAATCAAGTGGACATCGCCCTCGCTGCGCACCTCATTGAAAGCGGCGATGCTGAGGCTGATCGCTGTGCCCCTCACCTCACGAACGCCTTGGCCCGCGAAAGCTACTATGTCGGCAGAAAAATTCAAAGCGCCGCCATTGATGATGTTGGTATTGAGCGTCACACTGCCCTCCTCGGCGAGGATTGTCATGTCACGGCCTTTAAGATCAACATGGCGCGCATTGAGCATGATGAGCGGCGCGCTTAATCGAATCGCTCCTATTCCCGCGAATGTGATCGTGCCGAGCGGCGCGCTTAAAGTGATTCTTCTTAAAACCTCAATATCCTGAGGCGCTTCAATGTCGCGCGCGTCGTCGGCCGGTTCGAGATCGAAAAAGAAGCTGCTTATATCGATGTCGATCCACTGATACTGCGAAAAGTCAGGCAGCTGAGCAGGGAAAATATCAATGCCATCAAAGAAACCTCGAGGCCGCATCGTCTCGCCTTCAGTATTTCTAAATCTGGCAGGCGCGGGGGCGCGAACGAAGAATTGTCCGTCTTGCCTCAGCGAGGCTTCAGCGGCAGTGATAACTGGATTGCCATTAAAGATGATCGTGCCTGTGGCGCCTGCTTGTTTGCCCGCGGCGCGCCCGGCCTCAAGGGTGAGCACGCCGCTGCCGGTATTGAGCGCAGCGGCAATGGTCAGATCACGCTGTGCTGCGATGGTGAGATCGGCATCACTAGGCAGCGGCGATAAGGCCGATGTGCTCGTCAGTGAAATATGATCGCCGTGGATCGCGCGCATCCCTGTGAAAGTGATCGATGATCCTTCCAAATTCACACCGGCGGCAAGAGTGATATCGCGCCCAACGATCACATCGCTTGATGAGATGATTGAAAGGCTGCGATCACTGTCTTCGATCATCCATATATGGATATCCTGCGCGGCTTGGGTTTTGACGATCAGCTCGTCTGTCGTCAATATGAAAAGAGCATTTTGGTCAAATGCTTCCTCTTGCTCAAGGCGGACGCTGGACGCGATCAGCGCCTGTGTGCCGCTGATGTCAAAGCGGCGCGCTGAAAAATCGAGAGCCCGCGCGCCGACATCAAAACCCCGATTGAGCGTCAGAGTTTCTTCAGCTTCTAGTTTGAGATCGAGGCCAACCTCGACGATCGGCGCGCTGCCCATATGGAGTGAAATGAACTTGCCTCGTAATATGCGGATCGTGTCGGTGTTTGTTGTGTCGGCGCTCGCGAAACGTAATGTGCGCCCCCTCAAAGTGAGACCTTTCGTGCCTGTGTTGATGTCGCGTCCGATCTCAATTTCGGCGGCGGCAGCGGTTATGGTCAAACTCCTGTTTTCGACGTCAGCCATCCACTGATGAATAGGCTGTGTGAGATCGGTATCTGTGGTCAAGGCCAGAGATTCAACAGACTCATTCAAAATAAATGAATCACCCTCAAACACGCTTTTCTGCGTCAGACTCACAGTTTTGGCAGCAAGAGTTTTATTGTCAGCGACGACGATGTTGCCTTGTGTGCTGTTGTGCCCTGCTGTCAAAGTGAGCGCGCCTGCGCCGAGATTAATATCTTCCCTGAGGGTCAAAGTGCCGCGCGCAACAATTGTGAGATTATGACCCTTCACTGAGACATCAGAGATTTCAACATCGCCGCCTCTTAACTCCCGATTGGCGGCAAAAGTAAGGGTCTGACCTAGTAAAGCGAGGTCGCCCCCGCCGAGGTCAATATCTTGACTGATCGTAATCGCTTGCGCGCTCGTGAGACTGAAATTACGGCCAGCGACGATCATCCATGATGGATGAATCTCCTGCGCCGCTTCAGTTTTGAGACTCAGATCATTGGTGACCAAAATAAATGGAAGATCCAAAACAAAAGCCCCATCTTGAGTGAAAATTATTTTAGATGCGGTCAGGGTCGGTGTCTCAACTCCAGCAGAAAGAAAGTGAACAATGTTGCCGATTTCAGCAACGTCGGTATCGAGGACGCCAGCCGTGCCTTCCATGCCTGCTGTCAAAAATAACTGCCCTTCACCGAGATCGATGTCTCCCCCTAGCTTCACCTGTCCCCGCGCCTCAATGGTGAAGTCATGAATTTCTGACGAAACTCCATTGATTTCGATATCATGACCTTTGAGTGTCCACGAGCCGCTCAGCAAAATTCCCTCGGTTGCGTCCAAAGTAAGGTCGCCTGCGCCGACATCAATATCGCGATCAATCATAATCGTCTTGACGGTGACAATGCTCAATGAGCGGCCAGCAGAGATCATCCACAGATAAACTCTCTGCGGCGCTCCGGGGGTGAGCGTCAGGTCAAGCGTTGAAATCGTAAACGGCACGGTTTCGTCAAACGCCGCGTCTTGATGCAGGGATATCTGTTTGGCATTCAATTCTATGCCGGAACTGGCCACAATGCTGCCCGCAGATATTACAAGGCTGCTGGAAACATCACTACTGAGATTGATATCACTTTTTAACTCCAGCTTTTCATCAGCTATAACCGTCAAAAATTTGCCTGTGACCTCAGAATTAAACGTGATGTTTCGACCTCTCAATGTTAAGGCCGTGCTGCCAAACGTGATCCCAAGCCTACCGGTCAAAGTGATGTCTATATTGCTCCCGACCGCCAAGTCTATTCCAAACAAAAGCACGCCGTGGCTTTCAATAGATACGTCTTGACTCGCGCCAAACATCCAGTGGTGCACGGTTTGAGGCGACCGAGCGGATAAAGTCAGCGAGGGGGAGGCTATATCAAACAGACGGTCGCCAAACGAATCATACTGGGTAAGACTCACTGTGGCTGCCGTGAGCGTCGGCGTGTTTGTGGTGATCATGAAGCCACCCAAAGAATTATTTCTCCCCCCCGCCGTCATTTGAAGCTCGCCGCTGCCAAGATTGACATCGCCATTGATCGTCAAATTGGCGAGCGCGGTGATGGTGAGGTTATGACCCTGCGCTGAGACTTCGCTGAACGCGATGTTGTTGCCATTGAATGTCCGCGCGGCGGTGAACTTGAGCAGATGACCCTGCAAAGTGAGATCACCCGTGCCGGTGTCGATGGCCGCGATCTCATCGCTGATCGTGATCTCGCCGGAGCTCGTGAGGCTTAAACCGCGATTTTCAGCAATCATCCACGGATAGATCATCTGTGCGGCTTTAGTTTGAAGGATCAGCAAATCAGTCTTTAATACAAGCGTTAGAAACGTGGTATCGCTAAAAGCCTCATCGCGCGCAAAACGAACACTTGATGCCGTCAAAATTATGTTTTCAGCGAAAATGAAACTGCTCGCTGAAAAATCGAGTGTGCCCGCGCCGACATCAAAGCCTTGATTGAGCGTCAGATGATCACTTGCGATTAATTTAAGCGCAAACGCTGCATTGGCTGTCACCTCACTGAGAGCGTTGATGGTGATAGACGCGCCGCGCAAAGTCAGCGATGTGTCCGCGCTGCTAAAACGAAGCGCACGGGAAAATAAACTCAAACTTTGTGAGCCCGTATCAATATTACGATCGATGTCAACTTCAGCGGCGGTGGCGGTGAGAGTCAACCCTCTATTTGTGCCGCTGACCATCCATGAATGAAGCGGCTGTGAACCACTTGTCCTCGTGATGAAGCTGAGCGATGTAATCTCGCCGCTCAAAGTGAATAAATTATCGGCAAATGCGCCATCTTGCTCAAGACTCACCGTGCCCGCCGTGAGCATATGTCCATTGGCGATCAGGTTGGCGTCATTTTGATCGCTCGCGCCAGCAGCGAGTTCGAGCGTGCCTGTGCCGACATTGATGTCGCCCGTGAGCGTCAAAGCGCTTTGTGCCTCGATCGTGAGATCAAAATTGCCTGTGATAAACATATCATTCTCATCAATGTCCCCGATATTGAGATCGCCGGTCAAGGCAATGCTGCCGCCAGACAAAGTGCGCGCTTTATCGCTTGCGCCAATGACGCGGATCGTCGCGCCTGATAAAGTCAGATCGCCTGCGCCGAGACCAATATCTTCCCTGAGGGTCAAAACACCGCGCGCAATAACTTCAAGATCATGGCCATCCACTGAGACAGCAGAGAGCACAACATCACCGCCTCTTAACTCCCGATTGGCGGCAAAAGCAAGGGTTTGACCTAGTAAAACGAGATCGCCCGCGCCGAGATTAATATCTTCCCTGAGGGTCAAAGTGCCGCGCGCAACAATTGTGAGATTATGACCCTTCACTGAGACATCAGAGATTTCAACATCGCCGCCTCTTAACTCCCGATTGGCGGCAAAAGTAAGGGTCTGACCTAGTAAAGCGAGGTCGCCCCCGCCGAGGTCAATATCTTGACTGATCGTAATCGCTTGCGCGCTCGTGAGACTGAAATTACGGCCAGCGACGATCATCCATGATGGATGAATCTCCTGCGCCGCTTCAGTTTTGAGACTCAGATCATTGGTGACCAAAATAAATGGAAGATCCAAAACAAAAGCCCCATCTTGAGTGAAAATTATTTTAGATGCGGTCAGGGTCGGTGTCTCAACTCCAGCAGAAAGAAAGTGAACAATGTTGCCGATTTCAGCAACGTCGGTATCGAGGACGCCAGCCGTGCCTTCCATGCCTGCTGTCAAAAATAACTGCCCTTCACCGAGATCGATGTCTCCCCCTAGCTTCACCTGTCCCCGCGCCTCAATGGTGAAGTCATGAATTTCTGACGAAACTCCATTGATTTCGATATCATGACCTTTGAGTGTCCACGAGCCGCTCAGCAAAATTCCCTCGGTTGCGTCCAAAGTAAGGTCGCCTGCGCCGACATCAATATCGCGATCAATCATAATCGTCTTGACGGTGACAATGCTCAATGAGCGGCCAGCAGAGATCATCCACAGATAAACTCTCTGCGGCGCTCCGGGGGTGAGCGTCAGGTCAAGCGTTGAAATCGTAAACGGCACGGTTTCGTCAAACGCCGCGTCTTGATGCAGGGATATCTGTTTGGCATTCAATTCTATGCCGGAACTGGCCACAATGCTGCCCGCAGATATTACAAGGCTGCTGGAAACATCACTACTGAGATTGATATCACTTTTTAACTCCAGCTTTTCATCAGCTATAACCGTCAAAAATTTGCCTGTGACCTCAGAATTAAACGTGATGTTTCGACCTCTCAATGTTAAGGCCGTGCTGCCAAACGTGATCCCAAGCCTACCGGTCAAAGTGATGTCTATATTGCTCCCGACCGCCAAGTCTATTCCAAACAAAAGCACGCCGTGGCTTTCAATAGATACGTCTTGACTCGCGCCAAACATCCAGTGGTGCACGGTTTGAGGCGACCGAGCGGATAAAGTCAGCGAGGGGGAGGCTATATCAAACAGACGGTCGCCAAACGAATCATACTGGGTAAGACTCACTGTGGCTGCCGTGAGCGTCGGCGTGTTTGTGGTGATCATGAAGCCACCCAAAGAATTATTTCTCCCCCCCGCCGTCATTTGAAGCTCGCCGCTGCCAAGATTGACATCGCCATTGATCGTCAAATTGGCGAGCGCGGTGATGGTGAGGTTATGACCCTGCGCTGAGACTTCGCTGAACGCGATGTTGTTGCCATTGAATGTCCGCGCGGCGGTGAACTTGAGCAGATGACCCTGCAAAGTGAGATCACCCGTGCCGGTGTCGATGGCCGCGATCTCATCGCTGATCGTGATCTCGCCGGAGCTCGTGAGGCTTAAACCGCGATTTTCAGCAATCATCCACGGATAGATCATCTGTGCGGCTTTAGTTTGAAGGATCAGCAAATCAGTCTTTAATACAAGCGTTAGAAACGTGGTATCGCTAAAAGCCTCATCGCGCGCAAAACGAACACTTGATGCCGTCAAAATTATGTTTTCAGCGAAAATGAAACTGCTCGCTGAAAAATCGAGTGTGCCCGCGCCGACATCAAAGCCTTGATTGAGCGTCAGATGATCACTTGCGATTAATTTAAGCGCAAACGCTGCATTGGCTGTCACCTCACTGAGAGCGTTGATGGTGATAGACGCGCCGCGCAAAGTCAGCGATGTGTCCGCGCTGCTAAAACGAAGCGCACGGGAAAATAAACTCAAACTTTGTGAGCCCGTATCAATATTACGATCGATGTCAACTTCAGCGGCGGTGGCGGTGAGAGTCAACCCTCTATTTGTGCCGCTGACCATCCATGAATGAAGCGGCTGTGAACCACTTGTCCTCGTGATGAAGCTGAGCGATGTAATCTCGCCGCTCAAAGTGAATAAATTATCGGCAAATGCGCCATCTTGCTCAAGACTCACCGTGCCCGCCGTGAGCATATGTCCATTGGCGATCAGGTTGGCGTCATTTTGATCGCTCGCGCCAGCAGCGAGTTCGAGCGTGCCTGTGCCGACATTGATGTCGCCCGTGAGCGTCAAAGCGCTTTGCGCCTCGATCGTGAGATCAAAATTGCCTGTGATAAACATATCATTCTCATCAATGTCCCCGATATTGAGATCGCCGGTCAAGGCAATGCTGCCGCCAGACAAAGTGCGCGCTTTATCGCTTGCGCCAAGGACGCGGATCGTCGTGCCTGATAAAGTGAGATCGCCTGCGCCGAGACCAATCTCTTCCCTGAGGGTCAAAACACCGCGCGCAATAACTTCAAGATCATGGCCCTCCACTGAGACAGCAGAGAGCACAACATCGCCACCTCTTAATTCCCGACCGGCGACAAAAGTAATGGCTTGACCTAGTAAAACGAGATCGCCCGCGCCGAGGTCGATATCTTCGTTGATCGTAATCTCTTGCGCGCTCGTGAGACTTAAATCACGGCCAGCGACGATCATCCATGCCGGATGAATCTCCTGTGTAGCTTCGGTTTTGAGGATCAGTCTATCTGTCATCAATATAAACGGAATGACAGATGCGAATGCGTCCTCTTGGGTCAAGGTTATTTGAGACGCGGTGAAGGTCACCGTCTCAACGCCGGGAAAGACGATGCGGACAATGTTGCCGCTTTCAGGGGTTTCGTCAGCGTCAGTGTTAGTTTCACCCTCCATGTTATCCGCGCCTGCCGTCAAAAACAGCCGCCCTTCGCCAAGATTGATATCTTCCTCCAGCCTCACCTCGCCGCGCGCCACAATGGTGAGGTCGTGGTTTTGCGACGAAACGCGGCTGAGCTGGACATGATGGCCTTTGAGTGTCACCGCGCCGATCAGCGAAACTTTCTCGTTCGCGCTCAATTCGAGGCTGCCCGCGCCGAGATCAATGTCGCGATCAACCACAATCGTCTTGCCGGTGATAATGCGCAATGAGCGGCCATCAGCGATCATCCACGGATAGACCCCCTGCTGCACTCTTCCGGGGGCGAGCGTCAGATCGCGCGTTAAAATCTCAAACGAAATTGTTTCGTTAAACGCTGCGTTTTGAATTAGGGATATCCTTGTGGCGATCAGTTGTACGCCTAAACTGGCAACAATGCTGTTTCCGGATATAACGAGGCTGCTCGTAAGGGCATTGCTGAAATTGATATTTGCTTTTAACTCCAATTTTTCCCTAGCTATAACCGTCAACGATTGGCCTGTGACCTCAGAATTAAGCGTGATGTTTCTGCCATTCAATGTTAAGCCCGTGCTGCCAAACGTGATCCCAAGCCTACCGGTCAAAGTGATGTCTATATTGCTCCCGACCACCAAGTCTATTCCAAACAAAAGCGTACGCCTGCTTTCAATAGATACGTCTTGGCTCGCGCCAAACATCCAGGGATGCACGGTTTGATGCGCATGGGTAAATAAGGTCAGCGAGGGGGAGGCTATATCAAACAGACGGTCGCCAAACGAATCATACTGGCTAAGGCTCACTATGGCTGCCGTGAGCGTCGGCGTGTTTGTGGTGATCATGAAGCCACCCAAAGAATTATTTCTCCCACCCGCCGTCATTTGAAGCTCGCCGCTGCCAAGATTGACATCGCCATTGATCGTCAAATTGGCGAGCGCGGTGATGGTGAGATTATGGCCCTGCGCTGAAACTTCGCTGAACGCGATGTTGTTGCCATTGAATGTCCGCGCGGCGGTGAACTTGAGCAGATGACCCTGCAAAGTGAGATCACCCGTGCCGGTGTCGATAGCCGCGATCTCATCGCTGATCGTGATCTCGCCGGAGCTCGTGAGGCTTAAACCGCGATTTTCAGCGATCATCCACGGATAGATCATCTGTGCGACTTTGGTTTGAAGGATCAGTAAATCGGTCTCTAAGTTAAGCGGAGCGTCATCGTCAAAAGCGCCATCTTGCGCCAGACGAATGCTGACCGCACTGAAGGACGCGTCTCTTCTGGAAAAAATAATTTGGCGCGCCGAAAAATCAATGGAGCCGTGTCGGCGACCAACATTAACACCCTGCTCAAGCGTCAGACTGCCAAGGGCAACCAGCTCGAGCGCGATAAACACATCAGATGTGGTGGGCTTCACCGAACTCAGGGTGATAGATTTGCCGCGCAATGTCCGCGACGTATCCGTGCCCGTGAAACGAAATATGTTGGCAGTTAAATGTAAGTCTCGCAGGCCGGTATCAATATCGCGCCCGATCTGAATTTCAGCGCTGGCCGCAGTGATGGAGAGAGTTTGATCGACGTTCCCCGTCATCCATTGATGAATGGATTGGGGATCACTCGTTGATGTGGTGAGAGTCAGTGATTGCACTGAATCGGCCAAAGCAAATAAATTATCGGCAAACACGCTAGTTTGCGTGAGCACGATACTGCGCGCCGTGATCGTGCTTGCGCTAAAGATTATGCTGCCCTCCATCGCCTCGCCTTCGCCGGCGACAAGTTCGAGCATCTCGTCGCCGATATTAATATCTCCGCGTATCGTCAAATTACCGTCCGCAATGATTGTGAGGTCTTGACTGGCGAGCAGTTCGATATTGCCGGTTGACACCGCGTCGTCGAGCGGTGCGATGATGACGTCCCCTTGAAGCTCAATAACGCCGCCGGTTAATGTGACCTTGCTGTCTGCCACCAAGCGGATAGTCCTGTTTGAGGGCACAATAAGAGCCAGCGGCCGAGTGCCGAAACTCAACTCAGCTTGAACCTTGATGCCGCCTGTCAAAGCTGTCATTGACAGTCCGGCGGTGTGTGCAGGCGCCGTGCTTTGCGCCATGGGATCGGTGATGGTCAAACTCACCGAGCCCGCTCTCACACGTCTCGTGCCGCTGCCGCCAACGGAAAACGTCGCCGCGCGCAAAACAAGTCGGCGAGATTGAGCGGGAGTTTCAAAGCGTATATCGCTATTGATCGCCAAATTGCCGCTCGCGGTGAGCTCAACATCTGCATCACCGGCACCGGCCACGAGGTCCGCATTCAAGGCCAAGTCGCCGTTGGTAGAGTTGATCATCACGGCGTGGCTGGTGATAAAGAATCGATTGGCGTTAATTTCAACGCTCCTCGCGTTAATTGCAAGCGGCCCGGTGCCGATAAATACCAAAATGCCGCCGATCGCATTGAGCGTCACATCTCCCGCCGCCGTGATTTTATTGGCTTCAATCGCCCGATTGCCCACACCGCCAAGCGTGCATCTTTCTGCGCATAGCTGGTTCAGGGCGTCGAACTCAAAAACCGTCGCGCCGTCAAAAGTGACGCGCTGTCTGCCGCTCTCAAACTCATTGGGGGCCGTATCCGGATCGTCGAGCGCATAAACGACCCCTCTTGTCAAATCAAAGATATTTTCGCCAGTAAATTTAAAGTTAAGAGTGCTTGCGGCTAAAGTTATCGCGCTGTCAACATCGATCCTCTGCGCCTGAACATTCAATGCCCCGCTGCCGAGATCAAGGCTGCCCTGCAATACCAATGTACCTCTGGCTTCAATGGTGAGGTCTGTGCTGCTTGTCCCTGTGCCGATGAGCTTTACGTTTTTACCGCTCAATACACGCTGACCCGTGAAAAAAATCGTGCTGCTTTCAAGCCTGATGTCTCTGTCATTGCCGACATGAATGTCTTGCCCAACCTTAATTGAAGCTCCCTCGACAATCAGGTTCAAACCCCTATTTTCGACCGCCATCCAAGGATGAATGGTCTGAGCCACGCGCGTCGTCAGAGATAGTGTTTCAACGATGCCAGCCAAAATAAATGAAGGATTAGCAGGAAACGCTCCGTTTTGGCTTAGTTTAACCTCCTTGGCGGTCAGTAGTTTCCTGCTGCCTTGAAACAAAAAGTTATTTGCTGATAACGACAATGTGCCGCTGCCGACATTGATGTCCCTCTCAACGCTGATGTCAGAATTGCGCGCATCAATGGACAAAGTCCGGCCCGCAACGATCATCCAAGGATAAACGTGCTGCGGATTCGAAGCGTCTGTGGTCAAGCTCAGCGATTCCACAGCAGAATCCAGAACGATATTAAGACTGTTCACACCATTTCCAAACCTGTGATCATGCGTGAGACTCACGCGCCGCGCTTTGAGGCTGAACGGGTCATTGAAAACGAGAACGCCGCCGCCTCTTCTGCCTGCCTTAAGTTCCAGCGCAGCGTCGCCGAGATCTATATCCCTCCCGACAATGAGGTCGGTGGCACTGCTGAGGCTCAAGCTGCGACCGGCAACAATCATCCAATCATGAACCTCTTGTTGATTTGATTGAGATAGCGAGTATGTGGACAGACGCAGCTCATCCACCGCCAGATCCAATGGAAGTCCTGCGGAGTCAAATCTCTTATTTTGCTCAAAGGTCGCTTTCTTTGCGGTCAGCGTGAGACGGTCGCCATTGCTTGGAACGCCAATGCCGCCTGCCTCGCTGATTTCGGTTCTAATAATGATCTCATTGCCGCTCCAGTCTATATTGCCGCCCAGCACGAGGGAACGCTGTGCGTCAAACGTGATCGTGTGGGGTTCGTTGGAGGGAGCACTTGGAGTCTTTGCCACCGCGCCGAGGAGCCTTACGTTTTTACCGCTCAATACACGCTGACCCGAGAAAAAAATCGTGCTGCTTTGAAGCCTGACGTCTCTGTCATTGCCGACATGAATGTCTTGCCCAACCGTAATTGAAGCTCCCTCGACAATCAGGTTCAAACCCCTATTTTCGACCGCCATCCAAGGATGAATGGTCTGAGCCGTACGCGTCGTCAGAGATAGTTTTCCAACGGTGTCAGCCAAAATAAATGAAGGATTAGCAGGAAACGCTCCGATTTGACTTAGTTTAACCTTCTTGGCGGTCAGTTTGTTGCCGAGTAAAAACAAAAGGCTATTTGCCGATAACGACAATGTGCCGCTGTCGATATTAATTTCTTGCCCAACCGTAATTGAAGCTCCCTCAACAGTCAGGTTCAAACTTCTATTTTCGACCGCCATCCAAGGATGAACGGTCTGAGCCGTACGCGTCGTTAGAGATAGTGTTTCAACGGTGTCAGCCAAAATAAATCGAGGATTAGCAGAAAACGCTCCAGTTTGACTTAGATGAACCTCCTTGGCGGTCAGTCGTTTTCCGTTGCCTTGAAACAAAAAGTGATTTGCTGATAACGACAATGTGCCGCTGCCGATATTAATCTCTCGCGCAACAAGAATTGCACTCTCATTGGCGATCATGCTCAGAGATCTATTTTCAACCGCCATCCAAGATTCAAAAGAATTAACCACGCTCGTGGTGACAACTAATTCTTGAATTGAGGAAGCAAAAATGAACAAAGGATCATCAGGAAACGCTTGACTTCCTTGTGTAAGATAAACAATTCTTCCCCTCAGCCTTGGGCTTGAGGAGGCCTCAATGAGACCTGACGCTTCCAACCGCAACAGGCCGTTGACGACATTAATCGGCTGATTGACCTCTATATTGCCTGCAGTGACCCGCAGCGTCAAATCGATATTGTGAGTATTGGTAATCGCAAAATCGACAATGAGCCGCTCGGTTGCCTCAAGCCTCAACGTGCCGCCCGTCCACGCTGAGATCAAAGACGCGTTGATGTAAAGTGTCTGAGGTCCTGGCAAGAGGGAATCTATTGGAAGGTTCGTTAACTGATTCGGGCCAGACCATGTCGCAGTTCCTGGGGGAGGGCTAGATGGCCCTCGTTCGACAATTAAAATCCTCCGCGGATCCAGCAATAACGCGCCGTCCACGCCGACATCAATGCCAGCAAGATTGACCGCCGCGAGATTCACTTTGCCCGAAACTTCAGCAAAGCCGTTGGGCGCTTTGATCTTGCCATGAAACCATGTTGTCTCATCCGACCAGACAATCACACGGCCTTTCTCTCCGGCGTCGAGCAGCGCATTGGGTTCAACGAGGGTGCGCTGCGCGTTTTGAACCGCCGCGTTGCCGCCTTTGTAATCGCCGCCGACGAGAATCTCGCTCGCTTTGATGCGCGCGGCGCTCTTGACTGCGACATAGCGGCCTGTGGTTTCAACCTTTTCATCGGCCTCAACTTGCGCCGACACTTCGTTGATCCCTTCGCCGCCGCCAGAAAGATACACAACACCGCCGCGGCGCTCCAGCTTCGTCGCCTTGACAACGCCGCCAACCGATACGACATTCGCTCGAACTGCTTGCGCCTCTTGTGCCGTGAGTTTCACGATCCCACCTTGCGCTTCAACTCGTCCTTCATTGACAAGCGCAGCGCCCACCGCGCCGGTTTTGACCTCAAATCCGACAAGACCTCCAGCAAAATCCACCGTAAAGGCCTCACCTGCCCCCAACGCCACATCGCCGCCGGTAGAAGTGATCGTGCCGGTATTTTCAACCCGCACGGCAGCAAGAACCGCGCCGCCTGCCCCTGCCGTGATCGTCCCGTGATTGATGACATCACCGCGCGCATGATTTAACTGCCAGCGTGAAGTTTCAATCCCGCTGATGCGCGCGCTTGTCGCGAGCAGGCCGCCGACATTAACAACAGCGCCGCGACTAAACTGGACGCCGTTTTGATTTTCGATGATTGTGATGCCGTTAGAAGTATAACGGCCAGCAATGTTGGTTGCACCTGCGCCGTCGACGCGAATGAGAAGTCGTGAGGCCGCGCGCGGCTGATGAGCCTGCGCACTTTCATGTTTCGCAATGTTAAAGCTCGACCACTGAGTCGCGAGAAAATCGCTGTTTTGATGGATGTCGGTGTGGCTGCCCGACTGTTCGATGCGTCCAGACCCTTGCGTTATTTGTCCCCCTTGAGGCGCTGCCCATCCCCCTGAATCCCACATCAGCACGGCGAGAACTAAAAATAAAGCCCTCAAACGCACCCCAATTATCAAACTATAGATAGACACTAAACTCTCTCCTTATCTATTAAGAATAGTCTGCCGTATTTAACATTGAGTCAAGAAAAATTGATCGAAACCGCTAAAAAGCTTGCACTAAATCCAAATCTAATTTATAGTCCTTCTAAACTTTTGCAAACAAAGGGAGAATCTAAAAATGGCCGATAAAAAGAACGCTTCGACACTCACCACAACTGCTGGCGCGCCGGTTGGCGACAACCAAAATTCTTTGACTGCAGGGCGGCGCGGACCTTTGCTTTTACAAGACTATCAGCTAATTGAAAAACTAGCACACCAAAACCGCGAGCGGATTCCCGAAAGAGTTGTGCACGCCAAAGGCTGGGGCGCTTTCGGCACTTTGACGATCACCCATGACATTACAAAATATAGCAAAGCGAAAGTTTTTTCTGAGGTCGGCAAAAAAACCGAAATGGTCGCGCGGTTTTCGACTGTCGCCGGAGAACTCGGCGCCGCCGATGCCGAACGCGATGTGCGCGGCTTTGCGCTCAAATTTTATACCGAAGAGGGTAATTGGGATATGGTCGGCAATAATACACCGACCTTTTTTGTCCGCGATCCTTATAAGTTTCCCGATTTTATTCGGACACAAAAGCGTCATCCTAAAACGAACTTGCGCTCGCCTCACGCGATGTGGGATTTCTGGTCGCAGAGTCCAGAGAGTCTCCATCAAGTGACGATCCTGATGTCGGATCGCGGCATTCCCGTCGGGCCGATGTTTATGAACGGCTATGGCTCACATACTTACAGCCTCATCAACGCCAACAATGAACGCTTCTGGGTCAAGTTTCACTTCAAGACGCAGCAAGGACATAAACATTATACCAATGGGGAAGCCGCCAAAATCGTTGGCCAGTCGCGCGAAACTTTTCAAGAAGGCCTCTTCGGCACGATTGAGCGCGGCGAATTCCCCAAATGGGACTTCAAAATCCAGATCATCCCGGAAGAGACCGCCGATGAAATGCCTTTCAACCCGTTTGATCTGACAAAAGTCTGGCCGCATAAAAATTATCCTCTGATCGATGTCGGCGTTTTTGAGCTCAATCGCAATCCCGAAAATTATTTCACCGATATCGAAATGGCAGCCTTTTCGCCGTCGAACATCGTGCCCGGGATTAGCTGGTCGCCGGATAAAATGCTTCAGGCGCGCATCTTCTCCTATGCCGATGCGCATCGCTATCGTCTGGGGACGCATTATGAGGCGCTGCCGGTCAATGCGCCGAAATGCCCCTATGTCCATTATAACAAGGATGGTGCCATGCGGTTCTTCAAAAACGACGTCGGCAATCCCGACGCCTATTACGAGCCCAACACGATGGGAGGCCCAACGCAAGACCCAGCTTTCACCGAACCGCCATTAAAAATTTCGGGCGATGCCGATCGTTATAATCACCGCGAAGGCAATGATGATTATACCCAGCCGGGCAATTTGTTTCGTCTGTTCAATACAGAGCAGAAGCAGCGTCTGTTCAACAACACTGCCGACGCGATGCAGGGCGTTTCGTCTGAAGTCATCGAATGTCAATTGGGACATTTTGAACAAGCCGATCCCGCTTACGCCGAAGGAGTCCGTCAAGCCTTGAAAGAACGCAGCTAAATCTTTCGATCAGTAATATTTCCGCCTGCGCGCCGAAACGCCCCAGAACAAAGCAAACAACCCCGCAAGCGCCGCACAAAAGATCCAAAACGGAGCCTGCAAGATAGGCAGAAACAGCTCATCCCACAAAGACGGATGAACATAACGCTGAATGACAGCCTGAACTAAATTGATGCCACCAGGCGAGAGCGCATACCAAGCCTCGCCAGTGAGCAGGACAGCATCCCCATTACGGAGAATATAGTCATAAAATAAAGCCCAGACCGCTAACGCGGCAAAGAAAACACAGATAAATTGCATAAACATTTAAGATTTCTCATGATAGTTTCAGGTGCGATTGATTATAACGCAATAAACTCTTATGAAAAGATTAACGGAGGGGTGGCCGAGCGGTCGAAGGCGCACGCTTGGAAAGCGTGTAGATGGTTAACGCCGTCTCGTGGGTTCGAATCCCACCCTCTCCGCCACGCCGACTGGACTGGAGGGGGGCAGGCGGCGGGGTTATGCCTCCGGTCCATTTGTTTGATTCTCAACACACAAAATGCACAGCCACAAGAAACTCAAAGAGCTCACCACGATCAGCGCGCGTTTCGTTATTTAAGCGGCTCATGATAAAAATCGCTTTTGTGAACCTTGCCGCCAAAAACAACAGCATCAACGCCTATATCTTTGAGCTTCATCGCAGATACAGCATAAGGGTCTTGGCGCAAAATGGTGAAATCGGCGCGCTTGCCAGGCTCTATTGAGCCGATCTCTCGCTCCAGCCCCAAAACGCGCGCCGCATTGATCGTAATCGCCTGCATCGCGGCGGCTACAGACAAGCGCTCTTTCGGCGCTAGCCGCGACCCATCCATCGTCATGCGATTGACCGCAATCCAAGCGAGAAACAGCGGATCACTCGGCGCCATCGTTAAATCCGAATGCAAAGTCAGATTCACGCCTGCGCGCTCAAATGAGCCTGTGCGGGAAATATAATGCGCTCTGTCTGCGCCCAGCCCGTGCGCACTATACTTATCGGCAAGCACATAAAGATAATTCGGCTGCATTGATGCATCGGCACGCAAAGATTTCGCCCTTTTAATTTGCGGCCATGTCGCATAACCAACATGTTCGAGCACAAACCGCTGCTCATCGCTGCCCTCAACCGCGCGCAGACCTTCAAGCGCATCGAGCACGACATCCAAACCCCGATCACCATTGACATGAACATGAAGCGAAAAACCTCTGCGCCAATAGCCATCGGCAAGCCTATGCAGTTCCTCCGGCTCGGTGATCCATTTACCTTCATGGCCATCAAGGTAGCCCGGCGGATTCATCTGCATAAATTGCGAGAAAAAAGCGCCATCGGCAAGCAATTTGACACGGTGATTGATCACAAGGTTGCGGTAAGGCCAATTTGCTTTTCTGTTTTCCAGAAACCGAGATGCTTTGGCGATCGATCCGTGCTGGCGCGCTAACAATGACCCCTCCGGCACAAGCAAAATTCGCACAGCGCTTTCGGGGCGATCAAAAACTTTAGCGATCAAAGCCGCTTCAGCATCAAAACCGGCGAATAATCCGCTAGCCATATCGGCAATTGTCGTCACGCCTGAGCGCAGCAGCATTTTCTGCAAAAGAGCCAGTCCCAAACCCAGCCGCTCTGGCGAGAGTATATAAGGACGCAAAACCGCTAAAGCCGTCGGCAAGGCGCTCTCATGGAACATACCCTTTTGATAATCCGCATGCGCCGGATTAGCCCCAGCCTTTCGCAAAGCTTCATCAAAACGCGCTTTATCTTCAAAGCCCAGCAATTTCATCGCAGCACTATTGACGAAGATTTCGTGAAACGAGCGGTGCCACACAATGACCGGGCGCGCACCAGCAATTTTGTCGATCTCGGCGCGAGACATTTCTCCATGCCAGAGCTGGTGATAGCCCCAAGTAAACAAAATCTTTTCATTAGAATGTTCGCGCAAAGCGCGTTTGAGGCGCGCGCGATAAGCACGTGCTGTGCGCACACCCTTGACTTTCTGATTAGGCAAAGTCCAATCTTCAGGAGTGATAAACACCATCGGCATCAACACGGCGGCCATTATCGGATGCAAATGCGGATCGATCAGCCCAGGCATGATGACCTTATCTCGAAAACGGCGATTGATCGTGAATTTCTTTTCGGCGAGCAGCTTTTTGAGCGCTTGGCGATCGCGGCCAAGCGCGACAATTCGGCCTTCGTGAACGGCAACCCATCGCGCCTCACGAAGCTTCGGCGCCATCGTGATGATTTTCTTGGCGATGAAAACCTCTCCTGCGGACTTGGTCTTAGCCACAGCGATAGAAGATGCGCATACGACAAGCAACATGACGGCGGCGCCTATGCGAAAAATAGCGTGTAAAGTCATGGATAGCATAGTATAGTCAGTATAGCCTAAGAATAGGAATTGGCGAATAGGAATTAGCATAGGAATTATGCTATCATGAAGCAATGCCTTTGACGACATGCGGAGAAATTGAATATGTTTGAATACACATTTGCCGAATTTTCACAGCAATCTGCTGACCAGCCTGTTTTGATGACGATCTGGCTCAGGTGGCTGGTTCTCGTGAACATCATTCCGGCTCTCATTTTTGTTCGACAGGTGCAAGCGCGATGGGTTTTAGGCGCGGTCGCCTTTATCGCTGTGGTGAACGTTCCGCTCGGGATGATGTTTGGCTTTGGAAAAGCGCTCGCGATCCCGCATCTTATTGTCTGGATTCCGCTTATTATCTATCTTGCGCAAGAGTGGCGAAACGGCCAGATCAAGAATACACCGATATTTAAGGGCTGGATCGCCGCAGTGATGATCACCAATCTGATTTCGGTGATCTTTGACATTCGTGATGGCACTCAATTTTTGCTCGGCGACACAGAGCCGATCAAAGTCAGCACATCGGACATCCCTTATGTGACGTTCGCCGCGATCATTGTGGCGCTGGCGGCTCTGTTCATCTACCTCCGACGCCCGGCGCGTAATTTTTGATCGCGGATGAAAAAAGCACCCCGCAGCCATGATAAAAAATGCCCGCTGCTTATGACTAGCGTTGATCCTCGTTTTAATTAATCTCCGTTCTCAACAGCGCATAAAGATATTCGCCATGTCCGATAGACAAAAAGCCAAAAACCTCCTCGCGCAAATGACCCTGAACGAAAAAGCCGCGCTCTGCTCCGGCAAAGATTCTTGGCACCTCAAAGAATACAAACACCTCAACATCCCGTCCGTGATGATCACCGACGGCCCTCACGGCCTTCGCAAACAAACCAACACTGGAGCTGCCAGTGTGGCCGCAACTTGCTTCCCAACCGCTTCCGCGCTCGCGAGCTCGTGGGATAAAAATCTCATGCGCGAAATCGGCGCCGCACTCGGCGAAAAAGCAGCGCACGAAAATGTCGCTGTTCTCCTCGGCCCAGGCATGAACATCAAGCGACACCCTTTATGCGGGAGAAACTTCGAATATCTCTCCGAAGACCCCGTGCTGAGCGGCGAACTCGCCGCAGCGATGATCGACGGAATCCAATCGCGCGAGGTCGGCGCCTGTGTTAAACATTTCGCCGCCAATAATCATGAGAACGGACGCATGATCGTCGACGTCGTCGTCGACGAGCGCTCCTTGCGCGAAATCTACCTCAAAGGATTCGAGATCGCCGTCAAAAAAGCTAAACCATGGATGGTCATGTGCGCTTATAACCGCCTCAACGGAACCTATTGCAGCGATCATCACTGGCTGTTGCAGCAGGTCTTGCGCAACGAATGGGGCTTCGACGGCATAGTCGTCACCGATTGGGGCGCGATGAATGATCGCGTCGAGGCCATCCGCGCCGGGTTAGACCTCGAAATGCCCGCAAGCGGCGGCGAGAATGATCAAAAAATCACCGACGCCATCGAGAGCGGCGCGCTCGACGAAAGCGATCTAGATCACGCCTGCCTCAATATCCTTGTGATGATTCTCAAATCACAGCGCACACAAACAAACGCGCAAGAAATCGACGAGATATCTCATCACCGACTCGCGCAGCGCGCTGCGGAGGAGTCGGCTATTTTGCTGAAAAATGACGATCAGATTCTGCCTTTAACTGGCGCACAATCGATCGCGATCATTGGCGAGTTTGCGAAGTCGCCGCGTTATCAGGGCGCGGGCAGTTCGAGAATCAATCCGACGCAGCTCGATTGCGCTTTCGATCATATCCAAAATCATATGAGCAGCGCCGAACCGCTTTATGCACAAAGCGCAGAACAAGCTGTTCAACTTGCGCAGCAGGCTGATGTGGCGCTTATCTTTGCGGGACTGCCGACAGATTATGAGTCCGAAGGGTTTGACCGCGATCATCTCCATTTGCCGCAATCTCATGATCTCCTGATTAAAGAAGTCTGTCGTGTTAACCCAAACAATGTCGTCATTTTGATGAATGGCGCGCCGGTGCTCATGCCTTGGCAGAATGAGGCCAAAGCGATTTTAGAATGTTATCTCGGCGGACAGGCCGGAGGCGCTGCAATCGCCAACCTCTTGTTTGGCAAAGCAAACCCGTCGGGCAAGCTCGCGGAAACTTTTCCTTTATCTCAAAGCGACGTTCCTTCCGACAGATATTTTCTCAAGAATTTACGGCAGAGTCAGTATCGTGAGGGACTTTATGTCGGCTATCGCTATTTTGACAGCGCGCAAAAGCCGGTTCTGTTTCCTTTCGGCTATGGCCTCAGCTATACGCGGTTTGACTATCAAGACCTCGTTTTATCAAAAACCTCTCTTGAGGCAGACAATGAACTGAAAATAGAGTTTAAGCTCACAAATAGCGGCAGCTATGACGGCCAAGAGATCGTCCAGCTTTATGTGCGCGATATGGACTCGACGCTCTCGCGGCCAGTGCATGAGCTCAAGGGCTTTGAAAAAATCCGCCTCAGAGCCGGAGAAACAAAAACCGTTAAACTTACGCTCGACGCAGACGCATTTCGCTATTTCGATCCGGTGAGCGCGCAGTGGGCCATTGAGGAAGGCGCGTTTGAGATTCAGATCGGCGCGTCAAGCCGCGACATTCGCTTAAGCGGAAAGATTTTACTCCGTTCTTCTTTTGTTCAGACTCCTTGCGCCACGCAGGTGGCTTTATCCGATGGAGAGATCAAAATTTCAGATGAAACTTTTCAAGCGGTGCTCAAAAAGCCGATCCCGTCTATTGAGCCGATCAAACCCTATCATCTCAATAGCGCGCTGGGCGAGCTGCGCGCGAGTTTCATCGGCAATCGATTTAGAAAAATAGCTGTTAAGCAGGCGCTCAAAACTTTTGGCGCGCTGTCTGATGAAACGATGTCGCTGATGGTCAAGAGGTCTTTAGATGGCTTGCCGCTGCGCTCGCTTGTTCTTTTAAGTGGCGGCAAATTCACTTTTCGCACAATGAATATACTGATTGCTCTTTTTAATGGCCATTATCTTAAGGCGCTTATTTTATGGATCAGGAGGTGATAAGAATATAAAACAACAAGAGCTAGAGGCGAGGGAAATATGAGATTGATCACTTTTACTCATAATGGCGCGACGCGACTTGGCCGTCTGGACGGCGCGACCATCACAGACTTGAGCAAGGCCAAGCCCGATCTGCCAGTCGAAATGAAAATTTTTTTAGCCGCCGGTGATGACGCGATGGAAGCAGCCGCCAGCGCTCAAGGCGCGCATTTTGATCTCGCGGAGGTCAAGCTGGAAAGCCCGATCTTGCGGCCGCATAAGATTCTCGCTGCGGCGCTTAATTACCGTGATCACCTTGAAGAGGTGCAAGCCATGCAGCCTTCATTTCCAACCCCGACGATTCCGATTTTGTTCACAAAACAAAACTCCTCTGTAACCGGGCCTTATGATCCGATCTATCTGCCCCCCGAATCTGAGCAACTCGATTATGAAGCGGAATTGGCGATTATTATCGGCAAACGCGCAAGACGCGTTCCGCAAGCGCGCGCGATGGACGTCGTAGCGGGCAGCACGATCTGCAATGATGTGTCAATCCGCGACTGGCAGCGCGCATCGCAAACCATGACACTCGGCAAATCATGGGACAGCCATTGCCCACTCGGCCCGTCGCTCGTGACCTGCGACGAAGCCGATCCGACCGGACTCGATTTTACTTGCCATGTCAATGGCGAGCTGCGGCAGTCATCAAACACCTCGCAGCTTCTGTTTGACATCCCGACCTTGATCGAGCATTTATCCACCGTACTCACATTGGAGCCGGGCGATGTGATCGTCACCGGCACGACGTCGGGCGTCGCGATCTGGATGCCGGGGCAACCATGGCTCAAAGTCGGCGATAAAGTGCGGGTTGAAATCGAAAAGCTCGGCCATATCGAAAATATCGTCGAAAATGATCCCGTCGGCACGATCATCGAATAATATTGCGGCGCAAGTGGCGCGCCTGAGAGGATTCGAACCTCTGACCTCCGCCTTCGGAGGGCGGCACTCTATCCAACTGAGCTACAGGCGCTAAAATGAAATATAAATCAATCGCATATCATCAATCACGATGCGTCAGGTGCAAAAACACGTCTTCGAGCGCTGACTCACGCGTCGCGACATCTTTGATCTCGATCCCGGCGAGCGAGATCGCCTGCAAGACTTCGCTCACCTTAACGCTGCCTGCAGGATAATCAACTTGCAGGCTGCCATCGGGCTCGCAGCTAATCTGAACCTGCTCGCCCAATGAGCGCAGCGCTTCAGGAACTTCGGTCAAGCCTTCGAGCGGCGTGATCCGCAAAGTTTTGAAGTCGAGCACTTTGAGCAGATCGGAAGTCGTGCCGTCGGCGACCACCTCGCCATGATTGATGATCGCAATCCGATCGCACAAAGACTGCGCTTCCTCCAGATAATGCGTTGTCAGCACGATCGTCGTGCCCTGCTCGTTGAGTTCGCGCATATAGTCCCAGAGCTCGTGGCGCAGCTCGACATCGACGCCAGCGGTGGGCTCATCCAAAACCAGCACTGGCGGCGTGTGCACCAGCGCCTTGCCGACCATCAAGCGCCGACGCATTCCACCCGACAAAGTCCGCGCATAGGCGTCGGCTTTGTCTTCGAGGCGCATGGCGCACAAAATCTCTTGAGTGCGGCGCTCGCGGCGCGGCACACCAAAAAGACCGGCCTGCATTTCTAAAATCTCCTGCGGCGTGAAAAAAGCGTCAATCTGGAGCTCTTGCGGCACGACCCCTGCCGAGGCGCGCGCCTGTCGCGAGTTGAGATCGAGGTCGAAGCCCCAGAGCATCACCTGCCCCGACGTCTTGACCGTCAGCCCGGCCAAGATATTGATAAATGTCGATTTCCCGGCGCCATTCGGGCCTAAAATGCCGAACACGCTGCCCCGCGGCACGTTCAAATTGATGGATTTGAGCGCCTCCTGCGCGGGAACACCTTTTGACGCCGGATAGACTTTGCGCAGATCGCGCGCATAGATCGCAAATTGCTCATCGTGTGCTTCGGGCGGGGTGGCGCGCTCGGCGAGAGGCATGCGGGCAAGATGTTCGTTTTCGGCGAGCATTCTTCTTTATACTCGCTTTCTATGGCAGCGATCACAAAAAACAGCCACCTATGCCTCATCGACGCGTCGGGCTATATTTTCCGAGCCTATCACGCGCTGCCGCCTTTGAGCCGCGGCTCGGATGGCTTGCCGATCGGCGCGGTTGCGGGATTTTGCGCCATGCTCCACAAACTGCTTCAAGATGTTCAAGACGAAGAGCCCCCGGTGACCCACATCGCCGCGATCTTCGATTCTTCAAGCCGCTCATTCCGCAACGATCTCTACAAGGACTACAAAGCTCACCGACCGCCGCCGCCCGAAGATCTCGTGCCACAATTTCCGCTCACGCGACAGGCAGCGCGCGCGTTTGGCATCGTCCCGATCGAGCGGAAAGGCCTCGAAGCCGACGACATCATCGCCAGCTATACCCGCGCGGCGCAAAAAAATGACGCGCAAGTGTCGATCATTTCGTCCGATAAGGACATGATGCAATTGATCGGCAAGAAAGTCCAAATGATCGATACGATGAAAAACCGCACGATCGGCATCAGCGAAGTCAAAGAGAAATTCGGCGTACTGCCCGACAAAGTCCCCGACGTCCAAGCTCTGATCGGCGATGCGTCAGATAATGTGCCGGGCGCGCCAGGGATCGGCGTTAAAAGCGCAGCCAAGATCATCGCTGAACATGGGACGATCAAAAAACTGCTTCAAAACCCCAGTAAAATCGAAAATAAACGCTGGCGCGAAATTATCACCGACTATCAAGAGCAAATCCGCATGAGCTACGAGCTCGTCTGCCTCAAAGATGATGCCGCTCTGCCTGTGTCATTCGACAAGCTCGCTTTGCAAACGCCCAAACCCGATGAGTTGATCGGCTTTCTGCAAGAAATGGAGTTCGTCACCCTCACAAGGCGCATCTCGGACAGGCTTGGCATCGATCTTGATGAGATCAAGCCGCATAAAAAATCGACCGCGCGCAGCAAAACAAAACAAAAAAATAATCTCGGCGGCCAGCCAGGCTACCTCGCCCACCCGCCCGATATGAAAATCGATCATCAAAAATATGAGCTCATCACTTCTGAAGAAACTCTGCAAAAATGGCTCGATGAAATTGCCACCACCGGCTTCGTCGCGGTGGATACCGAAACCGACAGCCTCAATGCGATGCGCGCGCAATTGGTCGGCCTATCATGCGCGACTGCCCCCAACCACGCCTGTTATATCCCGCTCGGCCATACGGCGGAAGCGCTCGGCGGATTGCTCAGCACACAAAAACAGCTCCCGCTCAAGAAAACCCTCGCGGCAATGAAAAAAATGCTCGAAGATTCATCAATCCTCAAAATCGCGCATAACGCCAAATACGACATGCTTGTTCTACGCAAATATGATATTCGCCTGAACCCGATCGACGATACAATGCTGCTGTCTTATGCGCTCGACGCCGGACGGCATCGCCACGGACTCGATGCGCTTGCGTTTCATCATCTCAATCATAAGATGATCGCCTATGAAGAGGTGACCGGCACAGGAACAAAAAAAATATCCTTCAAAGACGTGCCGCTCGAAAACGCCAAAAACTACGCCGCCGAAGACGCCGACATCGCCTTGCGGCTGCATATGATCTTGCGCGCGCGTCTTGTCGCTGAGAAAAAAGTCAATCTCTATCAGACATTGGAGCGCCCGCTCGTGCCGGTGCTCGTCGATATGGAAGA
This sequence comes from Alphaproteobacteria bacterium, assembly GCA_965212115.1. Classification (GTDB taxonomy): domain Bacteria; phylum Pseudomonadota; class Alphaproteobacteria; order JAPOUT01; genus CBDBUR01. The sequence continues at coordinate 595,744 of CBDBUR010000001.1, forward strand.
GGCCGGCATCAAAATCAATGCCGGACAACTCAACGATCTCTCGCGCGACTTTGATGCCCGGATGAAAAAAATCGCGCAGCGCGCGTTCAAACTCGCCGGTGAAGAGTTTAACCTCGCCTCGCCGAAGCAGGTCTCCGATATCCTGTTCGGCAAAATGAGCCTGCCCGGCGGACGCAAAACAAAAACCGGCCAAGGCAGCACCAGCGCCAGTGTGCTCGAAGACCTCGCCGCCGCCGGTCATGATCTGCCGCGCACGATCCTCGACTGGCGCCATCTCGCCAAGCTCAAGACAACCTACACAGATGCCCTGCCCAACTTTGTCCATGACGAAACTGGCCGCGTCCATACCTCCTATGCGATGGCTTCGACCTCCACCGGCAGATTATCCTCGTCCGACCCTAATTTGCAGAACATTCCGATTCGCTCGCAGGAGGGGCGGCAGATCAGGCAGGCTTTTGTCGCGGCGCGCGGCACACAGCTCATCAGCGCCGATTATAGCCAGATCGAACTGCGCCTGCTCGCTCATATGGCCGATGTCGATGCGCTCAAAACAGCGCTCAGCGAAAACGCCGACATCCACGCCATGACCGCCGCCGAAATTTTTAACCTCCTGCTCAAGCAGGTCGGACATGATGAGCGCCGCCGCGCCAAAGCGATCAATTTTGGAATCATCTATGGCATGTCATCCTTTGGCCTCGCACGACAATTAGGCATTCCGGTCAGCGAAGCCGACACCTACATCAAATCCTATTTCCGGCGCTTTCCGGGAATCAAAGAATATATGGAAAGTACAAAAGAAATGGCGCGCTCATGCGGCTATGTCGAGACGATTTTCGGCCGACGCTGCCACTGCCCCTATATCCGCGACAAAAACGCCGCGCGACGCAATTTCGCCGAACGCGCCGCCATCAACGCGCCGATCCAAGGCTCGGCGGCTGACCTCATCCGTCGTGCGATGATCTCAATGCCCGAAGCACTCGCGCGCGCGAAGCTTGCCACCACAATGCTGCTCCAAGTCCACGACGAGCTGATCTTTGAAGCACCGCAAAAAGAGGTCAAAAAAGCAAGCGAGGTCATCTCACAGGTGATGCGCGACGCCGCCCAACCTGCGGTCAGCCTGTCGGTCAAGCTCGATGTCGCCGTCAAGGCCGCAAAAAACTGGGATGAAGCGCATTAACCTTATATAATTCGCTTATATATCTTATGTATATCTATCGCGTAAGGTCGGTATATAATGCTTCCCAGAAAAGCTCGGCATCTGATTCGGGCGCAGGGGACAAAAATGCTGCAAACTATACAACAAATGCCACCTATCTCGCGCGAACAGACATCTGAAAAACAACAAAAAAAACAAAGAATCGCGCAATACATCAAAGATTTATGCCTCATTCAGGGAGGCGAGATTACTCTCGCCTCTGGCACACAAAGCAGTGTTTATTTCAATATGAAACGACTCGCCGCTGACCCTCAAGCCATGCGCTTCGTCGCTCAAATTTTTCTGCAACACATTACCCAACACCCTGATGTCAAATATATTGGCGGACTGGAAATGGGCGCGGTGCCGCTCACCGCTGCTGTTCTCGCACAGCCGGAAGCCGCCCAGAGTGAGTTGCGCGGCTTTTATATTCGCAAAGAAACCAAACGGCATGGACTCAAAAAGCTCATTGAAGGGCTGGCGGATGAATCAGAGTTCAAAGGTCAAAAAATCATTATTTTGGAGGATGTCACCACAACCGGCGACTCCTCTTTGGAGGCGATCAGGATCGCCCGTAAAGCAGGCGCGGATGTTCAAGAAATCATCACTTTGCTTGATCGTGAAGAAGGCGCAGCGGAAAACCTTCAAAAAGAAAATCTCAATTTGACCGCGATCTTCCGCGCAAGCGACATTCTATCACTTTAATTTCAGTGATAATTATTCAGCGGCCTTCGGCATCGCCGGAGCTGCGGCGCGGACATCATCATCGACATCCGACTCAAAAGTGCGGAAATTCTCAATGAACATATTGAGCAATTTCATCGCCTGAGCGTCATAGGCTTGTTTATCGGCCCAAGCCTCGCGGGGGTTGAGCAGCCTGCTATCGACGCCATTGACATGTTCGGGGATATCCAAACGAAAGAAGGGATCATAGCGCATGGGCACTTCGTCGAGTTCGCCATCGAGCGCAGCGGCAAGCAGGCGTCGGGTTGCGGCGATCGGCATGCGCTGGCCTTGACCATAAGCGCCGCCGCTCCAGCCGGTATTGACGAGCCAGCATTTAACATCATGCGCAGCGATTAATTCGCGCAGCAAATTGCCATAGACGCTCGGCGGACGCGGCATGAACGGCGCGCCAAAACAAGCCGAGAAAGTTGCTTCGGGTTCTTTGACGCCGCGTTCAGTGCCAGCGATCTTTGCGGTGTAGCCCGATAAAAAATGATACATCGCCGCGGAAGGCGAAAGTCGAGCGATCGGCGGCAGAACGCCAAACGCATCGGCTGTCAACATGATGATCGCGCTCGGATGAGCAGCGCACGCGCCCGACATCACGTTGGGAATAAACGACAAAGGATAAGCACCGCGCGTATTTTCTGTCAGTGAGCTGTCATTGAGATCGATCTCGCGGCTATCCCGATCGATGACGACATTTTCCAGCACCGTGCCGAAACATCTCGTTGTGGCAAAAATTTGCGGCTCGGCTTTGGCCGATAGATTAATCATTTTTGCATAACATCCGCCTTCAAAATTGAACACGCCATTGGATGACCAGCCATGTTCATCATCACCGACCAGCTGCCGATCGGGATCAGCAGATAGGGTTGTCTTGCCGGTTCCCGACAGACCAAAAAACACCGCCGAATCCGATCTGCGCCCAACATTGACCGAACAATGCATCGGCATCACTTTTTTCTTCGGCAGATGATAGTTCAGAAACGAAAAGACAGATTTTTTCATCTCACCCGCATAGGCCGTGCCGCCGATCAAAACAATATTGCGCGCAAAATCAAGCGCGATCACCGTCGAAGAGCGCGTCCCATGAATAGCCGGATCAGCTTGAAAGCTCGGCAGATCGATCATCGTCATTTGCGGAGAAAAATCTGACAGATCTTCTTGCGGCGGCGTGATCAAAAGATTGCGGATAAACAACGAATGCCACGCATATTGCGTATAGACCCGCACCGCCAAACGATGATCCGGATCAGCCCCCGCATAGAGGTCTTGGACAAAAATCTCTTGGCCCTTGGCGTGATCAAGCATATCGCAACGCAGGCGTTCAAAATGTTCGGGGCTGAGCGGGCGATTATTGCTCCACCAGATCGTCTCTCTAGTTTCGCTGTCGAGCACGATATGCTTGTCGAGCGCCGAGCGTCCGGTATATTCGCCGGTCTCGACGATCAAAGGGCCTCCGATGGATAAAATCCCCTCATTGCGCCTGAGCGCAAACTCATAGAGCGCGGGCGCATCGTGATTCCAATGCGCCGCTTTGAGGTCTGAAAAGCCGCCTGCCTGAACGCCGTTCCGGCTGATGATTACGCCTGTTTGCTCCACAGATGAACCCCCCGTCTGGTCTCGCTAATCTCTGACCATAATCAGCCTCGCCTTAAGGAGCAAGGCTTTTTTTGCCCAAAAGGCCTCAAAAATGGGATAAACCCGCCTGAAACCTGCCCTAATCGGCGCCTAATCAGCTATGAATCTCTTATGATCCTTTTTCCCGACATGATGACGCGTAGGCTGATCGTCGCTCTTGTTGCGGTTTCGGGAGCTTTTATTTTGTGGCTGGTGCCCTCCTTTGTCGTGATGGCGCCCGACCAAAACTACACCGAACAAATGCTGCGCGAAGCTGAATTGGTCGCCGCCTCAGTCGCGCGCGGCGGGTTGGCGTCGAGGCCGCCCAGTCGTGTTGGCGGCAATCCTCGCGACCCGCGCACGATCGAAGCGCGCAACCGCTCGCCCTTTCACCTGCGACGCGCCGAAGGCATCGTGCGCCATATGCAATCCATCACCATGAAGCGCATCGTGCTTTACGATCACCGCGGCAACATCGTCATGGACAGCTATAACTTCACTCGCGCGCAGGATGTCACCACACAAGACCTGCCACCGCCTGAAAATCCTTTTGTCAATGGGCGCGCTTCTCAAGCAGGTTTTTTGCCAGCACAAAGTACGGCGCAACAAGATATCGATTCCTTTTATCTCCGCCCGCCGCGCGGCAAAAGCGCTTTTGTGCAAGCCGCCCTGAAGGGTCAAAGTCAAGTCAGGAAAATTTTTCATGAACAAAATAGCTCACGCCGAAATGTTAACAACGAGTTCCGACCGAAACAAACCGTTTTACAAGCCTTCGCGCCGGTGCGGCGCTTGAAGCTCGTGCAAGGCGCGGTCGTGCTGATCGATAGTGGCGGCGCAGATCGGCGCGCGTGGCGCTGGCGCGCTTTGATCGATAGCGCGCCGGTCTTTGCCGCGTTTGTGGTCGCACTGATCTTGTTATTGCTCTGGCTCAAAAGCGCGATGCTCCGCCCGATCGCGCGACTGGCCTATGGAACGCAAGAACTCGAAACCGCCGCGCCATCTCGCCGAACAAAACGCAGCGATGAAATCGATATGATTTCCCGCCGCCATCAAGCCGCACAAATCGCCGCACTCAATTTTGCCGAAGCGAGCCGCGCGCAAAATCAAGGCGACCAGCTTCAGCTCAAAGATTCAAAAATGGCATCGCTGATTCATGTCGCTTTGATCAATACAAAAATGGAGACAGTAGATTTATCACTCATCGTTCAGCGCTGCATCCACCAACAGAATATGCGCGCGCAAAAATCGGCGCGCGATAAAATGCGCTCCACCAATTCTCATGACATTCTGCCCTTCGGCGATCGGGTGATATTGGAAAAGGTCGAAACTGGACAAATCCGCAATGCGTTTCACCTGCCGATCTTCAGCGATGCGCTCGCTTTGATGTTGGATTACATCATTCAAGGCACCGCCGCGAGCGCGCCACAAGGCTGGCCCGATTGTGTGCGGGTTGCGCTCATTCGACAAAGACGGACAATCCGCCTGCTCATCGAGGACGACGGCCCTGATCTCGCCGCTTATGATCTCACCTCTTGGACGGCGCGCGCTTATGATCTCGCGCAGCCGCCTGTCTATACGCAGCGCGCCCTTGAGACCTGCATCGCCATGCACCACGGACGGTTTGTCGTGCGCAGCCTCAGACCGGCGTGTATCGCGCTGATCCTGCCCTTGCCAAACCAAAAGAGTCGATCATGAAAAAAAACGCTGTCATCGGACTCATCATCATTTCGCACGGCAACCTCGCGCGCGAATTGCTGGCGACACTCGAACATATCGTCGGCGCGCAGACGCACATCAAGGCGATCTCGATCGGAACCGATGATGATATGGAGCAAAAGCGCGGCGATATTCTCAAGGCCATCAGCGAGGTTGATCAGGGCGCGGGCGTGATCCTGCTCGCCGATATGTTTGGCGGAACGCCGTCGAACCTTGCCATCTCGGTGATGCACAAGGCCAAAGTCGAGGTGATCGCAGGAGTCAATTTGCCGATGCTGGTCAAGCTTGCTGAGATTCGCGCGCACGGGACGCTGCGGACGGTCTCGCTGCAGGCGCGCAAGGCCGGACGATCTTATATTCATATCGCGAGCCAGCTTCTAGCCGAAAAGAAATAAGAAAAAACAATGGTGGAGGATCAGCCAAAAGAAATCTGCGGCGAAGTGACGATCCGCAATGCGCGCGGACTTCATGCGCGCGCTTCGGTCAAGTTTGCGAAATTGGCGCAGAGTTTTGATGCTGAAATCTTGGTCAAGCACGCCGACAAAAGCGACGCTCACGCAGTCAATGGCGCATCGATTATGGACCTGATGATGCTCGCCGCTCAGCCCGGCGTGAAGCTGCTCATCACCGCACGCGGACGCGAATGCCAGCAAGCTCTTGACGCGCTCACCGCTCTGACGAATGATTATTTCGATGAAAAAGATTAACCGGGCCTAAAGTTTCAAGACTTCCTAGTTTTGTGCCGTCATGTGATTACGCAAAATATATTTTTTTGATAATGGGGATTGGCTCACCCAGCCTACACACCAAATTAAGGCCTTGCCTTTTTGCGCAAAAAATGTTTTTTGCTGATAAAAGCAATTTCAGGGAAACATCATGAACCAAGATTACAAAGTCGCGGATATATCTCTTGCGCAATGGGGGCGGCGCGAAATAGAAATCGCGCAGGTCGAAATGCCCGGCCTCATGGCCTTGCGCGGCGAATATGGCGCAGCGCAACCGCTCAAGGGCGCGCGCATCACCGGCTGCCTGCATATGACAATCCAGACCGCGGTGCTGATCGAAACGCTCACAGCCCTCGGCGCCGAGATCCGCTGGTCATCGTGCAATATATTTTCGACGCAAGATCACGCGGCAGCGGCGATCGCAGCGGCGGGCATGCCGGTCTTTGCGTGGAAGGGCGAAACCGAAGAGCAATATTGGGAATGTGTGAAGCGCACAATTGAAGGGCCGCAGGGCTGGCTGCCTAATATGCTGCTCGATGATGGCGGCGATCTGACAAAAATCGTCCATGATGATTATCCCGATCTCGCCGCCAAAATGAAAGGCCTGTCGGAAGAAACAACCACCGGCGTTATGCGACTCTATGAAATGGAAACCGCCAGAACCTTGAAAATGCCTGCAATTAATGTCAATGATTCGGTCACCAAATCGAAATTCGACAATCTCTATGGCTGCCGCGAAAGCCTGATCGACGGCATCAAACGCGCGACCGATGTGATGCTCGCGGGCAAGAGCGCGGTCGTTTGCGGCTATGGCGGCGTCGGCAAGGGATCGGCGCAGGCTTTGCAGGGCCAAGGCGCGCGCGTGATCATTTGCGAGATCGATCCAATCTGCGCACTACAAGCGGCGATGGAAGGGTTTGAAGTCGCGACGATGGACGACGTCGCAGCACTTGGCGATATTTTCATCACCGCGACCGGCAATTGCGATGTCATCACAATCGACCATATCCGCCAAATGAAAGACCGCGCGATCCTTGCCAATATCGGTCATTTCGATTCTGAGATCGAAGTTTCTGCACTGCGCAATTATCGCTGGCATAATGTGAAACCTCAAGTCGATGAGATCGAACTGCCCGACGGCAAAAAAGTGATCTTGCTCGCCGAAGGACGGCTGGTCAATCTAGCTTGCGCAACCGGCCATGCGAGTTTTGTGATGAGCGCTTCGTTCACCAATCAGGTTTTGGCACAGATCGAACTCTGGCAGAATAAAGAGAAATATCAAAATAAAGTCTATGTGCTGCCCAAACATCTCGATGAGAAAGTAGCGCTGCTTCATCTGCCGAAGCTCGGCGTGCGGCTAACAAAGCTCACGCAGAAACAGGCCGACTATATCAACGTCGATCGCGCCGGACCTTATAAAGCCGATATCTACCGCTATTGATTAAAAGCCTCCTGCGGCGATAAAGATTCATCAGCCAATCGCGCAGGCGAAACTTTGCCCTTTTGCCCAATCACGCGGCGCGACAATAAAAACTCCTGCGGACGATTGATGCAATCGGCGGCTAAAAGTCGATCTCCCGATAAATAAAACAAAGCGAAAGAGCTCTCGTCGCTCCGACCGCGCATGATCGTTTGGTCATGAGCGCGCGCAAGACCGGCGATCTGCAATTTGATCTCATATTGATCCGACCAGAACCAAGGCGCCTCGATCGGCGGAGGCGGCTTGCCGCAAATCGCCGCCGCCGCGATCTTGGCTTGATAGATCGCGTTTTGCACCGATTCAAGACGCACCCGTTCATCATAAAGTGGCAGCAAAGCGCGGGCGCAATCGCCGATCGCATAGATCGACCGGTCGCAAGTGCGCATCTCCTCATCGACGACAATGCCATCATCCACTTCAAGAGCCGCCTCTTGTGCCAATCGCGTGTCGGGCGCGAGCCCCACCCCGATCAGCGCCGTATCCGCGGGAAAATCACCATGCGCCTCATCGCGCAGAGCGGAAATTTTTTGCGCGCCGATAAACTCTTTGACCCGCGCATTGACTTCAACACGCGCGCCATGCTGCTGATGAAGCCGCGTGAAAAAATCAGAGATTTCAGGTGCCGCGACGCGGGCAAGAATACGCTCGGCGGCTTCGAGGATCACCGCCTCAACGCCGAGCTTGCGCGCTGTCGCTGCCACTTCAAGACCAATATACCCCCCGCCAACAATGACGATCCGCTTGCTTTCTTTGAATCTATCTTTGAGGCGGCGAGATTCGTCCAGATCATGCAGATAACATACGCCGTCAAGATCGCTGCCGCGCACACTCAGCCGACGCGGCTGGCCGCCGGTCGCGATCACAGCTACATCATAAGGCAAGCGCCTCCCTGAAGCGGTCAAGACCTGCTGGGCTTTGCGATCAATAGCCTCGACGCGCTCGCCTAAAAGCAGAGCGATCTGCTTTTGCGCGTAAAACGCCTCAGGCCTGAGGTTGAGCCGCTCAGCGGCGAGCTCTCCGGCTAAAAAAACCTTGGACAAAGGCGGCCTCTGATAAGGTAAAGCTCGTTCAGCGCCGATCATCATGATGACGCCAGCAAAACCTGAGGCGCGCAGGCTCATCGCCGCTTGCGCCGCAGCCTGACCTGCACCAATAATAACGATCGACTGGCTCACTTTCTGCTCCTTCCCTAAGGATAACGCAATGGATATGCAAAAACAGGATATACAAAAAAAATGACCAAACAATTAAGCCGCAGACTCAAAGATGAAGCCGCGACATTGGCGCTCGGCGCTCAATTAGCTCCTCTGCTCGATAAAGGCGACATGGTGGCGCTTTCGGGAGAGCTCGGCAGCGGCAAGACGACTCTGGCACGCGGCCTGATCCGCGCACTGTGCGGTCAAGACCAGCAAATCCCCAGCCCGACCTTCACTTTGATCCAGACCTATCACGCTCACATTGATTTATGGCATGTTGATCTCTATCGGCTCGATGAGCGCCGAGAGATCGCCGAACTCGGCCTGCTCGATGCGCTCGCGCAAGCTGCGCTCATCGTCGAGTGGCCGGAAAAAATGCGGCCCGATCTGCCTCAAACGCGGCTTGAAATTAAACTCGCGGCGATCGATGATTTCCGCGCCCGCATTGCCGATATCATCGCGCACGGGCAAATATGGGAAAAAAGACTCGATGAACTCAGATCATAGCCAAAAGCAACTTATGGCCTTTCTCGCCGAAACAAAATGGAGCGGCGCTCAACAAACAGAAATGAGCGCCGACGCCTCAACGAAAAAATTCTATGCGCTTTCACGAAAAACGGGCGCAAAAAAAAGCGCGCGCGCTTTATTGATGCATATGCCGGTTGATCACACTTCATATAGCGCACAAGCTGCTTTAGCGCGCACCTGCCGACCTTTTCTCGCGATCAACGCTTTTTTGACCAAACATGATATTTCAGCGCCGGAAATTTTCGCGGCCAATATCGACGAGGGCTTCGTGCTGCTCGAAGATTTAGGCCGTGTGCCCTATGAGGGAAGCTCAGAGCAGATCAACATCGCGATTGATATTTTACTGCGCCTTCACGAAACCCACGCGCCGGAAAAAATTTCATCGCCGCATGACGAAGAAATCTATCGACTGCCGATTTTTACACAGGATATTTTTCTGACTGAAGCACGTTTGTTCATAGAGTGGTTTTTACCCGATCACGATATCCGCATTGATCCTCAGGCGGAGCAGGCCTTTGATCTGTTCTGGCAGGAAAACTTTGATCGCGCAAATTTTGCCGCGCCGGTGATTTTATTGCGTGATTATCATTCGCCTAATTTTATTTTTCTCCCTGAGCGCAGAGCCCATCGCAGGCTGGGCGTCATCGACCATCAAGATGCGCTCGCCGGTCCTGCAGCCTATGATCTGGTTTCCCTGCTGCAAGATGCCCGCATCGACATCAGCACCGAAAAAGAAGCCAGAGGCCTCGATGAATATCTCGCACGCTCCGGCCTTGATGAAAAAAACTTCCGGACATCTTATGCTTTGCTCGGCGCGCAGAGGGCACTTAAAATCATAGGCATTTTTGTCCGCTTTGCGCGGCAGGATCAAAAGCCCTCTTATCTGGAACATATGAAGCGGGTAATCGCCTATCTGGAGCGCAATCTGGCGCATGAGACGCTCGCACCTTTGAACGACTGGCTCGCGCCCTATCGCGAGGTTTTATGAACATCACGCAAGCGATCATTCTCGCCGCTGGTCTGGGCACAAGGATGGGCGAAGCGAGTGCAAAAACCCCCAAAGCTTTGTTCCCACTCGCCGGACGCCCTTTGATCGATCATGTCATCGCCGCTCTGCGTGATGCCGGAATAGATAAGATCGTTGTTACCGCTCACGCTCATGCCGACCAGCTCATCGAGCATTTGCGCAAGAACGCGCCGGATATTCTCATCTCCGACGAGCGCGATCAATTGATGAATACAGGCGGCGGTGTCGCACGCGCTTTTTCTCTTTTGCGCGACGCGCCATTCATCACGCATAATTGCGATTCTATTTTTCCCGACAAAATGTCGAAAATGTCGAAAAAGCTGGCAAGCAATTTTGATCCTCAAACAATGGATGCGCTTTTGCTGCTTAAGGCTGATCTGTCGCGCAAAGGTGATTTTTTCCTCAACAAAGATGGCCGCGCCGAACAAAGCCAAACAGACAAAGAAGGAGACTATATTTATACCGGCGCGCAAGTTTTTTCTCCGGCACTGATGCGCAATCCGCCCGACGGCGCTTTCATCATGGATGTTTTCTGGCAACGCGCGCAATCGGCACAGAGACTTTTCGGCCGCATCCTGACCGAAACTTGGCTCCATGTCGGCACAGCGCGCGAGCTTAAAGAAGCTGAAAATTTTATTTCCTCCCGCCCCAAAACCACCATGCTACGCTCCGATCCATGAACCCAATCCTGACAATTCCCGCAGGCACAGATTTTCTACATCGATTGGCGCGCGGCTTGCTCGCCAGAGATGCAGAAGATAAAATTTTAGGCAGCGCCGCACCGAGTGCAGATCAACTCCATGCCACGACGATCCTCCTGCCGACCCGCCGCGCCGTGCGCCTATTGTCCCAAACCCTGATCGAAGAAAGCGAACACAAAGCCTTGATGCTGCCCACCATCTTGCCGCTCGGAGATTTAGAGGACAATCTCGATGATGATATCTGGATGCAGAAAATACCGAATATCCCTGCGGCGATCGATCCAGTCGAGCGCCACGTCGTGCTGACCGCCCTGATCCAACGCAGCGGCGCGCAAAATACGATGGCCGCCGATCTCGCTTATGAGCTCACGCGCTTCATCGATCTGACCGACAGATATGAAGTCGATCGCGCTCAACTCAGAGAGCTCGCGGATGAGCAATTCGCTGAACATTGGCAAAAGATTCTTCAACTGCTCAATGTGATTATCGAGGTCTGGCCGGATTATCTCGCCAAGCGCAATCTTGCTGATCCGATTGCGCGGCGCAATCTTTTATTGCGCAGCTTTGCCGATCATCTCGACAACAACCCGCCCGCAGCGCCGATAATTGTTGCCGGTTCGACTGGCAGTCTTCCGGCTACAGGATTTCTACTCAAAGCGGTAACAAGATTTAAGCGTGGCGCGATTATTTTGCCCGGCCTTGATGTGGACATGAACAAAAGGGACGAACATGATTGGAATAGCCTCGATGAAGAACATCCGCAATATGGTTTGAAAAAGCTGCTCGCTGATATGGGGGTTTGCCGCAATCAAGTCGAAGTCTGGGGCCCAGCGAAAACCAGCACACGCCATTGGCTGATCCGTGAAACCTTGCGCCCGACTGAAACCACAGATCGCTGGCAGCAAAATATCAGCAAGCCTCCTGATGACCTCCGCGAAGCGCTCGATCAAATCACATTGATCGAAGCCGACAATGTCCGTGAAGAAGCTGCCGTGATCGCTTTAATGCTGCGCGAAAATCTTGAACAAGAAGACGCAACCGCCGCGCTCATCACTCATGATCGCGCGCTGGCAAGGCGGGTTATTGCGATGTTAAAAATCTGGAACATCGACATTGATGATTCTGCGGGCGTTAAATTGACAAGCCTGCCTGTATTTGTTTTTTTGATGCTGATTGCCGAAGCTGTTATTTCGGATTTTTCGCCGATTGCGTTTTTAAGCTGTGTCAAACATCCTTTAGCGCGCGGCAAGCAAACAAGAGAGCAGTTTCGGCAAAAAATCCGCAAGATCGAACTTTGCGCTCTGCGCGGACCGGCGCCCAAAGGGTTCGCGGCGATCAAACAAAAACTCGAAGACGACGATCTCATTTTTTTGATGAATGAGCTTGAAGAAATCTTCGCTCCTTTTGCGTCTTTGACGCAGAATCCGGAAGCGGATTTTATCGGCTTGCTCAAAGCGCATATTGCCTGTGCTGAGGCGCTCGCGGGCAATTTCGTCCAAGCGCTCTGGGAACATGATGCCGGACGACCGATCGCCGATCATCTGCGCCGCCTCATCGAATATGGCGACGCGGTGAAAACGATCAAAGTCAAAGCCTATCCTTTTTTGCTTGAATCTCTGTTGACGACGGCGCCGGTATTTCGTCCGCGCGCGGGTTTGAAGAGTCGCCTGCATATTTGGAGCCCTCTTGAGGCGCGGTTGCAATCTGCTGATCTTGTGATTGTCGGCGCGCTCAATGAGGGGGTGTGGCCGGCGCAGATCACCGCCGATCCATGGCTCAACCGCGCCATGCGCAAGCAATTGGGGCTGGCTGCGCCCGAAACCCAAACAGGCCAAGCCGCGCATGATTTTCAACAAAATCTCGCCGCGCCGCAGCTCGTGCTGACTCGCGCGAAAAAAAGCGCCGATGGCACGCCGCAACAGCCTTCGCGCTGGCTGCAGCGGCTGCAAAATGTTATCAAAGGCGCGGGACATGAAATCAACGGGGCGCCTCATAAGATGAATGTTTTTCATCAGCTTCCTCGCAGCGAAGACATCCATGCCGCCAAGAGGCCTGAGCCCAAACCACCCTTAGCGGCGAAGCCAAAAAAACTTTCAGCGAGCGCTTTGACGAAATTGATCTTTGACCCTTACGCATTTTATGCCGAGCGAATTTTGCGGCTCAAGCCGCTCAAACCGATCGACGAAGAGCCGACACCCACCGAGCGCGGCTCGATCATTCACGATATCCTTGAGAAATTTGCGGCGAAATATCCACGCGAACTACCTGATGATGCGCTCGACGAACTCATCGCACTGGGCAAAAAGCATTTTGATGCCGCGCAGGCAGAACAGCAAATTGTGCGGGCGTTTTGGATGCCGTTCTTTGAAAATATGGCGGAACAATTTATTTTGCTTGAGAAAAATACTTTGCGCAAAGGCTTCTCTGAAATCCTGCCTGAAATTGAAGGCAAAATTGACGTTGAAATCAGCGGTCAAAAAATAATTTTAACCGCGCGCGCTGATCGCATTGACATCGGCGGCGATGATCGCTGCGCGATCTATGATTATAAAACGGGCAGCCTGCCGCCAATGAAACATATTCTCTCACCTGAACCACAGCAGTTTGAGCCGCAATTGCCGCTTGAAGCGATCATTGCGCAACAAGGCGGCTTTGAAAAAATCCATGCAATGCAAGTGAAGCGCCTTGCCTTCATCAAACTCAAAGATGCTTCATGGGAAAATATGCTCAAAGAAATCTCCCATCCCAAAACGCTCGCTCTAAATTCTCTAGAGTTCATTCGGACAACTTTGGAAAAATATTTAGATGAAAATGAACCCTTCGCGCCTCCTGAAAAAATAAGAAGCGAAGATTACGATCACCTCGCGCGGAGAAAAGCGTGGAGCGCCGCTGACGATGAAAAGAACCAAAACAATGACTGATCCGCAGGACCTCGCCGCCGACCCCTCACATTCTGCGTGGGTTTCAGCGCATGCCGGTTCGGGCAAGACCCATGTGCTCATCAATCGTGTTCTGCGCCTGCTGCTCAACAATGTGCCTCCTGAACGCATTTTATGCCTCACCTTCACAAAGGCGGCCGCCGCCGAAATGGCCGATCGCCTCCACAAAGAGCTCGGAAAATGGGCGCTGATGGCCAAAGACGAGCTCGACAAAGAGATCAAAAAACTTGAGGGCAAGCCTGCCAATGACGATAAGCGCCGCCTTGCGCGCCGACTATTTGCGCGCACCTTAGAGACATCACAAGGTCTGCGCATCCAGACCATCCATGCGTTTTGCCAATCTGTACTCAAACGCTTTCCGATAGAAGCAGGAATATCGCCATCGTTCCGCGCCATGGATGAGCCCGCCGCGCGCGAAATGATGCTGCAAGCGCAAAATATCGTCTTGACGGCAGCCAATCAACAAACCGGCCCTCTGAACATCATCGCGCAAGATATGAACGATGCCGTCTTTGCCGGCATTTTCGCCGAGATCATCGCTGAAAAACGCGAACTGCATGACGTGCTCGAAAATTATCAAGATAAAATCAAAGGCCTCGCCCGAGATTGGAAAATCAACCCCGACGATAACTGGAAAAAGCTGCGGAAAAAAATCGTCGCCGAACGCGATGAAGCACTTTTGCGCCAAGCCGCTCAAGCTCTCCGAGAATCGGGCAAAGACCTCGAAAAAAAACGCGGCGCGGAAATCATCGCCCAGATTGAAGCGCGTGAGCCTCACATTCACATTGAAAGCTATATCGGCATTTTCCTCACGCAGAACGATCAGCCGCGCAAGAAGCTCATCACAGGACAATGCAAAAACCATAACCCCGATATAGCGAAGTTTCTAGCTGATGAACAAAATCGCATTTTTGCGCTTGTTGAAAAGTCTCACGCAACGCGCGCCTTGAGGCTCGCAGCGGCGATCGCCTCTTTAGCAGAGGATTTTTTAAAAATCTTTAACCGATTAAAAGCCGAAAAAAACCTTCTCGATTATGATGACTTGATAACAAAAACGCTCAAGCTCTTTGAACAGATGGATTGGGTGCTCTATAGACTAGATGGCGGGCTTGATCATATTCTGATCGATGAAGCACAGGACACCAATCCCGAACAATGGCGTCTTATTGAACGCCTGACGATAGAATTTTTCGCCGGACAAGGCTCTAGACAAGACAGCCAAAAGCAAACTTTATTTGCGGTCGGTGATCCGAAGCAATCTATTTTTGGCTTTCAGGGCGTGGTGCCCGATAATTTCACGCGAAGACAAAAATTCTTTGCGCAAAAAGCAAAGGAAGCTCAAGAAAATTGGAAGGATGTTGAACTAGTTCAATCGCGCCGCTCATTGCCTGAGATTCTTAGTCTGGTCGACCGAGTTTTCACACAAGGCAAAAATGAAATGGGCGCAGGCGCCCATGATAAAGATGATCTCAAACACACCGCTCACCGCGCCATTAAGGAGAAAGACCCCGGCTACATTGAAATCTGGCCTCAATTTGAACAAGATGACAAGCAGACCATCCCCGATGGCACCGAACGCCTTGCGCAGACGATCGCGACAAAGATCGTTGATCTCGTCGCGCTTCAAGCAAAACCAAAAGATATTATGATTCTCGTGCGGCGGCGCAATATGTTCGTGGATCATCTGATCCGCGCGCTCAAAGATCGGGGTTTGCCGGTGGCGGGCTCTGATCGGATGCAGCTCGACCAGCATTTGGCAATCATGGACTTAATCTCTCTTGCAAAATTTGTTTTGCTTCCGGAAGATGATCTGTCGCTGGCTGAAGTTCTTAAAAGCCCGCTCGGCAATTTGAGCGAAAAGGAGCTGATGAACCTTGCCCTTGGACAAACGAGATTAAGAAAAAAATATTCTTTATGGGCAGCGCTTTGCCATCACAAGGAGAGCTATCCCCGCCTCTATAATTTTCTCAGCCTTGCGCTGCGCCGCGTCGATTTCGTTCCGGTGTTTGAGTTTTTCAGCGAGATTTTAGAAGTACAAAATATGCGTGCGCATTTTGTTGCCGCGCTCGGCGCGGAGGCGCATGACCCGCTCGATGAGTTTCTCAACCTCGCGCTAGCCTATGAGCAGACTCAAACATCTTCACTCCAAGGATTTATCCACTGGCTCGCGCGTGCTCAGGTGGAAGTGAAGCGCGATATGAAGCGCGAAAACGACGAAATCAAAATCATGACCGTGCATGGCGCTAAAGGACTTGAGGCCAAAATTGTTTTTCTCGTTGATATTCCGCCGCGCAACCCTCTGCGCCGTTGGATGCCGATCGTAATTGATTCTCAAGGTCAACGCGCGCCTTTCTGGCGCATGCGTGATATGCCATTTCAGGCGGTTGAAAAACTCCGTGAGCAAAGCAAAACCAAAAACGACGAAGAAGAAAACCGCCTACTCTATGTCGCAATGACTCGCGCGCGCGATCAGCTTTATGTCTGCGGCTATCATAAAAAAGGAGAAAGCGCTTTGCGCTGGCTCCCTGTGGTCGAAAAACAAAGAAAAATCACCGCGCCGCCCGACATCAACAAAACAAAGATCGCCCCCCCTTCGGCGGACGATCAACCTCCCGCTCAAATCCCGGCGAAAATCGAAGCTCCTGCGAAAATAGACACCAAAAAACTCAGCCCATCGGATTTTTCACGCGACAAAGAGCAAAAAACAGAAATGCCTGCTTCTTTGCTCGCGCCTGTGCCGCAAAAGACCGCGGCGTTATCGGGAAGCATCATGCATGAAGCCCTGCGCTATGCGCCTAAAATGAACGAAGAAACTTTGACCCCGCTCTTGCAGCAGCTTTTTCCTCACAGCACAAAGGAAGCGTGTGAGGATATGGCACATCAGGCACATCGACTGATCACGCACAGCGATCTGGCCTTTTGTTTTGAACAAGGCCTCGCCGAAGTGAAGGTGGAAGCTCTGTTTGACGCTCAAACAAAACCTCTGGTCATTTCGGGGCGGATCGATCGGCTGATTTTGGATGAAAAAAACCGCGCGGCGCAGATCATAGATTTCAAAACCGACAAAAACCCTCCCAATCAAATGCCGGTCCATTATCTCAGGCAATTGGCGGCCTATCGCCTGATTATCCAGCAAATGCGCCCCGATTGGGGGGTGCGCGCTGGTCTCCTATGGACGCGCATCCCACGTCTCGACTGGGCTGAGCAAAAAAGCCTTGATCGTGAGACAAAAATGATTATCTCCAATAAAGACCAAACCCATCAAGGAAAAGCGCCATGAGTTCAGAAAAAATAAGTCCAGAAAAAATTACCGATGATGATTTCAACCAAAATGTCATTGAATCGAGCCAGCCCGTTCTTGTCGATTTCTGGGCCGAGTGGTGCGGCCCATGCCGACAGGTCGCGCCAATTCTGGAAGAGATCGCCGATGAAATGAAAGATCGCCTGCGCGTCGCCAAGCTCAACATCGACGAAAATCCGATGACACCAGCGCAATATGGTGTGCGTTCGATTCCGGCTTTGATTCTCTTTAAGGATGGACAGGCGGCGGCGATCAAGATCGGCGCTCAGCCCAAGAGCGCGCTTGTCGGCTGGCTTGAGGCCGAGCTGTAATCTAGCGCGGCGAGCACATCACCAGCGAGCAACAAAGAACCGGCAATCAGAATCAACGGCGCGTTTTGTTTCGCCTTTTGGCTTGCAGAAATTTTATCGAGCGCATCAAGCACATTTTCGCCGAGCTGCGCGGTGATCGAAAACTTTTTCGCAAGCGCGGCGATCTCATCTGGCTCATAGGCACCCGCGCCTTCACCGGGCACCTGTCCATAAAGCGGCAGCGGCACCGCATAAAGCGCGGTGATCATTGATTCAAAGTTTTTGATAAAATCCTCGACATTTTTCGTCGCGCGCATGGCACAAATTAGGAAAACGTCCCGATCTTTGCTGGCATTTTGCTTTTGTAAAAAGTCGGCCAAACCTTTGCCCGCGGAAGGATTATGTCCGCCATCGAGAAAAATATCAGTGTGCGCAGGCAGCGAAACATCAAAAAGCTCGGCTGGAATTTTTTGCAATCGCGCAGGCCACCTGACATTTCGCAGAGCTTCACCGATGAGCTCCCGCGAAAGAGGAAACTGCAAAACATCCATCGCGGTGATCGCGCAGGCCGCATTGGTCATCTGGTAAAAACCGCGCAGGGCGGGCAGCGGCAAATCAAACACCGCGTTCCGCCCTTGATAAGCAAAGCCGTCTTCACGAGGACAAACCTGCCAATCCCTGCCCTGATAAAATAACGGACTCGCACATTGCCGCGCCCGCACTTCAATAACATCAAAAGCGTCTTTATCCTGCGCGGCCACAACAAGCGGCGTCTCCGGCTTGATGATCCCCGCTTTCTCCGCAGCAATCTGCGCGAGACGCTCACCCAAAAAAACCTGATGGTCATAAGAAATCGACGTGATGATCGTCATCGCCGGCTGCGTAATCACATTCGTCGCATCGAGCCTGCCGCCCAATCCGGTCTCCAGCAGGCAGAAGTCGGCTTCAACCTCGCTGAAGGCCAAGAAGGCAGCGGCGGTCATCGCTTCAAAGACAGTCAGCGGCGCAGCGCCATTAATCTCCTCCACCTGCGCGATCTTTTGCGCAAAGGCTGCGTCGGAAATCTCCCGGCCTGCGACAACAATCCTTTCATTAAAACGAATAAGGTGAGGTGAAGTGTAAATATGCGCCGTTTGGCCTGCGACCTCAGCGAGCGAGCGCAAAAAAGCGACCACCGATCCCTTGCCATTTGTGCCCGCGACATGGATCACCGGCGGCAAAGCACACTCCGGATGGCCGAGCGCCGCCAGCAGCCGCTCGATGCGTCCCAGCGAAAGATCAATCTTTTTCGGATGCAGCGCGCTCAATCGCGCAAAGCTATCGGGCATATCGTCAAGCCAGCTTTTTTTTAGCCGCTTTTGCATTTCTTATCTGTCGCTTGAGGCATCAAAAAATGCAAGAGCCGCGCCAGCATGTCGCGCAATTGATTGCGCTCGACAACCATGTCGATCATCCCGTGAGCAAGCAGATATTCCGCCTGCTGAAATCCTTCGGGCAGAGTCTCGCGGATCGTCTGCTGAATGACGCGCGGCCCGGCAAAGCCGATCAGCGCGCCGGGCTCGGCGATATGAACATCGCCCAACATCCCGTAAGACGCCGTCACGCCACCCGTCGTCGGATGAGTCAGCACGACAATATAAGGCAGTTTCGCCTCATGCAGCGCGTCAATCGCGAGCGTCGTGCGCGGCATCTGCATCAAGGACAAAATGCCTTCCTGCATGCGCGCGCCGCCCGCAGCAGTGATCATGATGTAAGGCGCGTGATGTCGCAGGGCAGCTTCCGCACCCATGATTACGGCCTCCCCTGCGGCCATGCCCAAAGACCCGCCCATAAAGGAAAAATCCTGAACCCCGATCACCGCACCGATATTCTTGATCTTGCCCTTTGCGACAATCACGGCATCATCGATATCGGTTTTAGCGCGCGCATCGCTGAGGCGCTCGCGGTAAGGCTTCTGGTCTTTGAAGCCCAGCGGATCCAAAACCACTTGCGGCTGCGGCAGAATCTCATAATTTTCATCTGCGCCGCCATCAAAAAGCAGATGCAGCCGCTCTTTTGCCCGCAACGGCATATGATGACCGCAATGAACGCAAACTTGAAAACTCTTGACAAGATCGCGGTGGAAAATCATCTCGTCGCAGATTTTGCATTTGATCCAAAGATGATCGGGCGTGTCTTTTTTCTGAAAAACCTTCCGTATGCGCGGACGCACAACATTTTTGATCCAGTTCATCGTCTAGCCCTTCTTGACCGAGCGGATCGCAGCAGCAAGCGCAGCGGCATAATCGCGCACGGCTTTAACCATGTTTTGAGGATGACTCGCGGCAACCTTTTCGACAAGCGCCGATCCCACCACGACGATATCGGCAATGCTTGCCGCATTTTGCACATCTTGCGGCGTCTTGAGGCCAAAGCCAAGCGCAATAGGCAATTTTGTTCGTTGACGAATCTGTTTCAGGGCTCTATCCACCACATTGAAGTCGGGACGGGCGGCACCCGTCGTCCCGGTGATAGAAACATAATATAAAAAAGAGGCTGCGGTTTCCAGCAAAATACCAAGCCGCTCTGCGGTGCTGGTCGGCGCGATTAGCCGAATAATCGCAAGTCCGGCGCGCGCGGCATATTCTCTGAACTCTTGATCCTCTTCAGGCGGCAGATCAACGATGATGACACCATCAGCTCCGGCAGCGACGGCGTCGCGCGCAAAGACCTCAAGGCCGCAAGCCAAAATCGGATTGTAATAACCCATTAAAATCACCGGTGTGTCAGCGTCGATTTTTCGAAAGTCTCGCAATAAAGCAAAGCTGGTTTTCATCGAGCCGCCCGCATCAAGAGCTCTTTGGCTTGACGCTTGGATCGCCGCCCCCTCGGCCATTGGATCTGAAAAAGGCATGCCCAGCTCGATTAAATCAACGCCCGCCTCAGGAAGGCTGCCGACAATCTCCGCCGAGATTTGCGGGTTAGGATCTCCGGCGGTCATGAAAGCGGCAAAGCCCGCGCGCTCTTCCTGCTTGAGCCTGATAAATAATTGCGCGAGCCTGTGCATCAGCCAATATCGATGTTTTCGTGCTGCGCAAGCGTGAAAACATCCTTATCGCCGCGACCGCACATATTCATAATGATAATTTCATCGCGCGACAATTTCGGCGCCATCTCCAGCACACGCGCCAAAGCGTGCGCCGGCTCAAGCGCAGGCAATATACCCTCAAGCACCGCACAGACCTTAGCCGCCGCAAGCGCTTCGTCATCTGTCGCGGTGATATAATTGACCCGACCGCTATCGTGCAGAAAAGCGTGCTCAGGGCCGATCCCCGGATAATCGAGCCCCGCCGAAATGGAATGCGCTTGTTGAATCTGGCCGTCATCATCTTGCAAAAGATAGGTCCGGTTGCCATGCAACACCCCCGGACGCCCTCCCGCAAGCGAGGCCGCATGCAAACCACTCGCAATACCCTTGCCTGCGGCCTCGACGCCATAAAGCGCTGCGTCATCGTCAAGGAAGGGGTGAAACAGCCCGATCGCGTTAGAGCCGCCGCCAATGCAGGCGACAAGCCGATCGGGCAGACGGTCCTCTTTTTCTAAGATCTGCCGCCGCGCCTCGCGCCCGATCACCGATTGAAACGCGCGCACCATCTCCGGATAAGGATGCGGCCCGGCCGCCGTGCCGATAATATAAAATGTGTCCTCAACATTGGTGACCCAGTCGCGCAGCGCTTCGTTCATCGCGTCTTTGAGCGTCTTGGAGCCCGCATCGACCGCTACAACTTCAGCGCCGAGCAATTTCATGCGAAACAGATTAGGCTTTTGCCGCGCCATGTCCTTTGTTCCCATATAGACAGCGCAGCGCAGACCAAAACGCGCCGCCACAGTCGCAACAGCCACACCATGCTGTCCGGCGCCGGTCTCGGCAATCACGCGCGTCTTGCCCAGCTTGCGCGCAAGCAAAACCTGCCCCAGACAATTATTGATCTTGTGCGAGCCGGTATGATTAAGCTCATCGCGCTTGAAATAGATTTTGCCACCGCCGCAATGTTGTGTGAGCCGCTCGGCAAAATAAAGCGGAGAAGGCCGCCCTGCATAATCGGTTAAAAACCCATCGAGCTCTTTTTGAAATGACCCCGACTCCTGCGCCTCTTGCCAAACTTTTTCCAATGCAATGAGCGGTGCCATCAAGGTTTCGGCGACAAAGCGGCCACCATAATCGCCGAAACGGCCTGCTTCATCGGGAAATTGATTTCTTTTGCCCATTTTTCTCATTTTTCTCATAGGGCTTTCGCCATTTCCAAGAATTCTGCAACGAGGCGCGAATCTTTTTCCCCGCGCCGCGATTCAACACCCGATGAGACATCAACGCAAGAGGCACCGCTGACCCGCACAGCCTGTGTGAGATTTTCAACATTGAGCCCGCCTGCAAGCATCCAGTGCGGCGGCAGCTCAGCATGAGCGAGACAATGCCAGTCAAAACTCTGTCCGGCACCACCTGAAATGTCTTTTTTGGAGCTGGTCTCGGATCTAGTCTTTGTATCGAAAAGGATCACATCGGCGCAGCGTTGATATAGACGCGCCTGCTCAACATCGCGCGCGCTTGCGACCGGAATGGCTTTGATCACTTCACAGCCATAGCGGGTGCGGATATCTTCGATGCGCGCGGGGCTTTCTGCCCCATGCGCCTGAATCATATCGGGCTCGACCTGCTGGATGATCTGCGCTAATTGTTCATCACCGGCGTCGACGACCACCGCCACCACCTTGACCGATGAAGGAATCTCACTGCGCAAATGCTGTGCGGTCTGTAGTTCAATGTAGCGCGCGCTTTTATGGTAAAACATGAAGCCTAGATAATCAGCGCCAGTTTTGACCGCCACATCGCGCACGGATTTCGTTTTGATGCCGCAAATCTTGACACCAATTACACCATTTTGTCTTCGCTGCTTTTGAGGCCTTCTTTGAGGTTCTTGTTTTCCTGCTTCCATAATTTTTCTCGCCACGCTCTTTGTTTTTTACGCAAAAGATCGAGCAACGGCAAGACCACACCGAAAGCCATGCCGATCAGCCCCGCCCCCACAATGACAAGAAAAAGCGGCGCTTCAAAAGATAAAAGCGAATCCCTCGGAGAAAGGAAATCAAAATTAACCCTGACCACTTCGCGATTGATCGCAGCAAACCCGGCAAAAACCACCATCAACACAAGCAAAATCAGCGCATAGATCAATCGTGACATCACTTTGTCCGTGAAGACACCACACCGCCCTGATTGACCCTCTCGCGCAGCGTTTTGCCCGACTTGAAAACAAGAATATACGAGCCGCTCACCGCTACTTGCTTTCCGGTACGCGGATTGCGACGCTCACGCGGTCCGCGCCATTTGGCGCTAAATACGCCAAAGCCACGCAATTCGACTCTCTTACCCTGCGCAAGAGCCTGCGTGAGGCTATCAAGAATGGCATCAAGCACACGAATAATATCAGCGCGAATAAGATGCGGATTGGCCGCTGACAGAGCCACTATAAATTCCGAGCGGGTCATAAGATCAAGATTACCTCAAATGCGTTAAAGAAGCGAATCAGAAAAAATCAAGGTCGCCAGATAGTCAGCAGACCCGAAGGCTGCCGCAGACTCTCTTGTGCGCCCAACGGCACAGCAAGACCGGTCATTTTGAGAGTTTTGGCCAAAGTTTTGCCTAAAATCCAGCCAAACCACCCCTCATCGGGATATTCCGGCACGTGATCGATTAAAGGCAGATCGACGGCGATATTATGCTCATCGGCGAGCCAGTCGCGCGCTTCGGGGATGCCGCCAAAGTTGTCGATCAGCCTATATTGCAGAGCCTGCGGCGCAGACAAAACGCGCCCGTCGCCTGCGATTTTAAGCAGATTTGCTTTGACTAAAGCGCGCCGCGCCGCCACAAGATCGATAAACCACACAAAGCCCTCTTTGATGAGTTCGCGCTCAACGCGCAAAGCTTTTTCGCTCGGTGCCTCGAACATATCAGGCTGCGCCTTGAGCTCGCCAGAGCGCAGCACATGAGGCTTGACGCCGATCTTCTGCGCGAGCTCAGTGAACTCAAACCATTGAAAAATAACACCGATCGATCCGGTGATGGTCGTTTGCCGCGCAAGAATATGATCTGCGCCCAGTGCGGCAATATATCCGCCCGATGCCGCAACCCCGCCCATCACAGCGATCACGGGCTTTTCATCGGCGATCGCGCGCAAGTCTTGATAGATTTCCTCCGAGCCGGTGATCGTCCCGCCCGGACTGTTGATATGAACAATGACAGCACCAACATTATCATCTTGAGCGAGCTTGCGCAGCAAGACATGACGCGGGTGATCTTCAAAAATGACGCCGACGACCTCGATTCGAGCCACATGGTACTGCCCAATCTTCACGACACCAAAAAAAGACACCGCCGCAACAATAAGCGCAATCGCGGCAAAAATGCGCCATCCGGTCAAACGACGCCGCAGCGCAAGAAGTTTATCGCTGTCAGTAGGGCGCTCAATTTGGCTCATCTTTTTGATCCTGCGCGGCCTCATCCTTATCTTCATCATCTTTATCGCGCTTTTTTCTGCCGATGTTCATGACACGGCCAAGAATATCGCCCAACGAAGCGCCGCTTTCCGCCGAGCCATATTGCGCGACGGCTTCTTTTTCGTCGGCGATCTCAAGCGCCTTGATCGACAAAGTGAGCTTGCCAGTCTGCGAATCGGACTGCATGATGCGCGCATCGACTTTCTGGCCGACCGCGAATCGATCCGGCCTTTGTTCCGAGCGATCGCGCGCCAACTCGGCGCGGCGGATAAAGGCGCGCACCCCTTGTGTGCCGATTTCGACCTCAATGCCGCCTTCCTTTGTCTCAACGACTGTGCAAGTGACGACATCTTTTTTCTTAAAGCTCTTGCGCGCGGCGAGGTCACCGCCTGATAATTGCTTGATGCCAAGCGAAATGCGCTCTTTGTCCGAATCAACCCCGAGGATCACTGCTTCAACGATTTGTCCCTGTTTGTATTTTTTGAGTTCCGTTTCGCCGTTTGCGTCCCATGATAAATCCGACATATGCACCATGCCATCGAGTCCATCTTCCAAGCCGATAAAAAGCCCGAAGTCAGTGATGTTCTTGACCTCACCTGATTTTTTTGTCCCAGGCGGGTTTTTGCTGGCAAACACCGCCCAAGGATTGTCCTCGCATTGTTTCATGCCCAGCGAAATGCGCCGTTTTTGCATATCGATTTCCAAAACAACCGCATCCACCTCTTGAGAGATTGAAACAATTTTCTCAGGCGCAGTGTTATTTTTCATCCAACTCATTTCCGAAATATGAACCAATCCCTCAACGCCGGGCTCCAATTCAATGAAAGCGCCATATTCCGTAACATTGGTCACGCGGCCTCTGATTTTGCTGTTGATCGGATATTTCTCGACAACGCCCTCCCAAGGATCAGCCTCTAAATGCTTCATGCTGAGATTGACACGCTGCGTATCGTTATTAATGCGAATGACTTGAACCTTGATTTTATCATCTGTTTTCAACACTTCTCCCGGATAGCTGATGCGCTTCCACGAAATCTGCGTGACATGCAGCAGACCGTCTATGCCGCCGAGATCAACAAAAGCTCCATAATCGGTGATGTTCTTGACGACACCTTCGACAATGTCTCCCTCTTTGAGGGTCTCAAGCATTTTATTGCGCTCGACGGTGCGGCTTTCCTCAAGCACGGCGCGACGTGAGACGACAATGTTATTGCGCACACGATCTATTTTGAGAATCTGAAAGCCGAGCTGTTGATCGATCAGCACACTGACATTTTGGATCGGGCGGACATCGATCTGGCTGCCCGGCAGAAAGGCCATCGCGCCGCCGAGATCAACCGTCGCCCCGCCTTTAACTCGACTCGTGATCGTTCCTTCCACAACGCGCCCTTCGGCATGTGCTTGCTCTAAATCCTGCCAGACGCTCTCACGCCGCGCTTTATCGCATGATAACACCGCCTCGCCGAGCATATTCTCAATGCGCTCAACATAGACTTCAACCTCATCGCCAATATTGACCTCGCCGCGCTGTCCCGCCATGCCGAATTCGCGCAGCATGACGCGGCCTTCGGTTTTGAGGCCGACATCAACGATGGCGGCGTCATTTTCTATTTGCGTGACCCGACCTTTGACGACGCGCCCTTCGCGCAGCTCATGATTAGCGAGCGCCTTGTTCAAAACGTCTTCAAATTCACCGCGTGTCGGGTGAGGATAATCTTCCGCTATTTTTGTGCTGTCGAGTTCCGACAAAATAAAGCCTCCGTTAGATATCTACGCCTTGGGCGGCACAAACATCTCCAATGATTTTCACAGCTTGAGAGTATGCAACTTCTATACTCAATTTTGTCGTATCAAGCAAGTGGGCGTCGTCGGCCCGAACGAGCGGCGAGACCGCGCGCGCCTGATCACGCCGGTCACGCTCGTGAATTTCTCTGGCGATATCTTGGTAGCCATCTTGGGCTCTGTCTGTAGGCGTTTTTCGCGCAAATTGCGCCTGCCGCCGCTTAATCCGCGTCTCCGGCGACGCTGTGAGATAAAACTTCACATCCGCATCGGGCAAGATCACGGTGCCGATATCGCGCCCGTCCAAAATCGCGCCCTTTTTGCCCAACGGCGGATGAGCAGCAAAATCGCGCTGGTAGGCCACAAGGATGGCGCGAATCTCCGGCTGCACAGCCAAAATCGACGCCGCTTCGCCGATCTCGGAATGATGTAAATCTCCTGTCTGCGCCTGATCCCAATCGATATGTTCAGCGACTTTTTGCGAAAAAGCTATATCGTCCGGCACGCCGCCGCTTTTCAATATCTGCGCCGCAAGAGCTCGATAGAGCATCCCGGTCTGCAAACACGCAAAATCATAATGCGACGCAAGATTCTTGGCGAGCGTCCCTTTGCCCGAAGCCGCCGGCCCATCAATCGCAATTGTGATGATCTTGGTCATGGCGCCGCAAGATTAACGCCGAGCGCGCGCATCGTTGCAATAAAACCGGGAAAGCTCGTCGCAATGGCGCGGCCATCATCAATGACAACTTCTTTTTGTGCACATGCACCCAACACAAGAAACGCCATCGCTATGCGATGATCTCCATAAGCAGCCACGCGGCCTCCGCCAGGCGGCGCGCCGCCACAGCCAATGATCGTCAGATCATCGCCGCGAATCTCGGCAGTGATCCCATTGGCTTGCAGATTCTCAGCAATCGCCGAAAGCCGATCGCTCTCTTTGACGCGCAATTGCGACAGGCCGCGCATATGCGTCGAGCCATGCGCCGCAGCCGCAACCATCGACAAAATCGGATATTCATCGATCATCCCGACCGCACGGCGCGCCGAAATATCCACGCTTGAAAGTCGGTTCGCTTGAATTTTAATATCAGCAACAGGCTCATCAACATCCACTTCTTTTTTATCTTTATCTCCTTCCTCTTGATGGGGAATTATTTCTATTTGCGCGCCCATCTCCTTGAGGGTTTCGTAAAAACCCATGCGATGCGGATTGACGCAAACCCGCTCAAGAACAATCTCCGACCCTTCGACCAGCGCGGCCAGCGCGGCAATAAACGCCGCCGCAGACGGATCGCCCGGCACGATGATCTTCCGCGCTTGCAGTTCTTGCTCGCCGCTGACGGTGATTTTCGTCGCGCCATTTTCTAAAAGCGTGGTCTCGATTTTTCCGCCAAAGCCTGCGATCATGCGCTCGGTGTGATCGCGAGTCGGACGCTCTTCAATGACCGTCGTTTGGCCGGGCGCGCTGAGACCGGCAAGCAGAACCGCCGACTTCAACTGCGCCGAAGGCACGCGTGTGCGAAATTCAATCGGCAGAGGGGAGTTCGTGCCGGTGATAAATAAAGGCAGACGCTGATCGGCACTAGCAAAACGCGCGCCCATTTCGGTCAAGGGTGCCATCACGTGATTCATCGGACGCCGCCGCAGCGATTCATCTCCGGTCAAACAGGCATCGATCCGATGGGAAGCAAGCACACCCATCATCAGCCTTGCGGTCGTGCCGGAATTGCCGCAGTCGAGCACATTGTCAGGCGCGCGCAAGCCTCCAAGTCCGAGGCCATCGACACGCCAGATCCCCTCATGTTCGGCAATCTCAACACCGAGTGCGCGCAATATATTGATCGTCGCGTGGACGTCGCCGCCGCCGCACAGACCTCTGATCTCAGAGCGTCCGCTCGCAAGCGCGGCGAAAATCATCGCGCGATGGGAAATCGACTTATCCCCGACAACCGCAACGCGGCCATGCACAGACTGCTTGAGCGGGCGCGCGCATAAAGGCTGAACGCCTGTCGCAGCATTTTTATTTTCCGGGGTTATTTTAAGCATTTTGAGAATTATTCTATATCAGCTATAGCTATATCTTGACGACTAAAATCACAGCAAGGGGCCATAGCTCAGTTGGGAGAGCGCTTGAATGGCATTCAAGAGGTCGGCGGTTCGACCCCGCCTGGCTCCACCACATCTATGATGTCTAGCTGCGCGATTTGAGCGCATTGAGATTCTCTTGATGGCGGGTTTCATCGATGCGATAGCGCGTCAGAAACACAATCGCCGTCATATACATCAACAGCAGCCCCAAGCCATAAGCAAGCCCTAAATTGCGGATCAATTCCGGAGGCAGCGCGCCCACTTCAGCTTTTTCCGGAAACCCGATCAAAACAAGCATTAGGGTCGCGGCCATCGTCCCGACACCAACCAAAGATTTCAGCACAAATGTCTGCGCGGCAAAAAACAAGCCTTCCGAGCGCCGTCCGGTCGTGATCTCGCTATCTTCAGCCAGATCCGCTACCATTGAGGCAAGCAAAATGGATGCCGATATGATCAAAGTGATATCCATGACAAAAAACGCCCCAAACACCATGAATAAAAGATCAGAGCCATTTTCCGGAAACCAGCCCAAAATCCGCAAAAAAACCGGCAGCGGCAAAATCGTGAAAGCAAGCAGCCCCACAACAATCGCGGCACGCTTCTTGCCAAACATATTTGACGCAAAAGGCGCAAAGCCCAAAGCCAGAAACGCCGAAACCAAATTCAAAATCGTCAGATAGCCAATCTGATCAGCGCGAAACTCCCAAAAATAGGTCATCATATAAAGCGTCAAGCTCGTGGAAATGCCGGCCGCAATCGCTATGAAAATCGCGGCGGTAAAAATCGCCAAAAAAGATCGGTTGGATAAAGTTTCAAAAATTTCGCCAAAAACTCGCTGCACACTAAATGGCCTCTTCGTCGGCGGCGATTTGAGATAAGGAATGTTGCGGTGCAGACCCAAAGCTGAAATGATAATTGAAGAAAAAATTACGCAAGCGCCAACCAAACCCATTGTCTGGTAGCCTGCCGGATTTAACTGCCCGACCGGATAAGTTTCATTCGGCGTGAATAAAGCCAAATAGCTAAAGATCGCCATGCCCGCGCCGCCAAACCAGCCAAACGCGTAACGGTAGGATAATAATTTGGTGCGCTCTTGATAATTGTCGGTGAGCTCGGCAACCAGCGACGTGCTGGGCGTCTCATAGGCCGTGATGACCAGCCGCACGATGATCGTGAAGGTCAAGCCCCATGAAAAAAGCTCCCATTGGCCCAGAGCCTCTGGCGGGTTCCACAAATAAAAATACGCCACCGCGACAGGCACAGCCGCCGCATACATGAACGGATGTCGCCGCCCCCAGCGCGAATGCCAATTGTCGGACATATAGCCCACCAAAGGGTCGGATACCGCATCCAAAAGCAGCGCAATCATCAAGATAAGACCCACCAGATGATTAGGCAGACCTAAAACTTGATTATAGTAAATTAGCAAAAAATAGAGAAGGCCATTCTGCTTCGCACCATAGGCCACCGAGCCAAAGCCATAATAAAGCTTCGTCGATAAAGGAACGCGCGAAGGCGTCGATGACAATGCAGAAACAGATGACATAATTCCCCTCTCTCCTTATCCCTCATTCAGTCATCAACATATATGACTTTATCCGCGTTTTGCAAAAAGAGTGAGCTTTGTATAGAATGAAGCCTCAAATTACGGGGAGCAGATCATGCAGATTCAAGGATATGTAGCCATTATCACCGGCGGCGCTTCAGGACTCGGAGAGGCCACAACACGCGAGATTGTCAGCAGCGGCGGCAAAGTTGTCATTTTTGATCGCGATCAGGAAAAAGGCGCGGCGCTCGCGCAAGAACTCGGCGATGAAGTGCGTTTTCACTTCTGCGATGTCAGCAACGAGGATCAAGTCAAAGCGGGCGTTGCGCTGGCCGAAAAATTAGGCGAAGTGCGAATCGTATTTAATGCGGCGGGCATCGGCGCTGCGCAAAAAACCGTCGGCAAGCAGGGCGCGCATGATTTCACCCGATTCAAAAAAGTGATTGAGGTTAATCTTTTCGGCACATTCAATGTGATCCGACTCGCCGCCGAAGCGATGGGACGACTCAAACCGACCAACAAAGCCGGCGAACGCGGCGTGATCGTCAATACGGCATCAATCGCCGCCTTCGAAGGACAACAGGGACAAGCAGCCTATGCGGCATCGAAAGGCGGCATCGTCAGCATGACCCTGCCGATCGCGCGCGACATCGCGCGCATGGGCGTGCGCATCAATACAATCGCGCCGGGACTCTTTAAAACGCCTTTGCTCGGCACCCTATCGCCTGAGGCAATCGATATGCTCAGCCGCGATGTCGAGTTCCCAAAACGACTGGGAGACCCAAAAGAAATAGCCCATCTCGTGCGCGCGATCATTGAAAACAGCTACCTCAACGGCGAAACGATCCGCTGCGATGGCGGCGCGCGCCTCAGCGCAAGATAAACTTCAAGCTCAAGGATAAAAAATGCTGCCGCCCATTCTGCAAAACCTCCGACTGCCGGTAATCGGCTCGCCTCTCTTTATCGTCTCCAACCCCGATCTCGTGATTGCGCAATGCAAAGCGGGCATTGTCGGTTCTTTCCCAGCGCTCAATGCGCGACCAGAAGAAATGCTCGAAAAATGGCTCATCCAAATCAAAGAAGAGCTCGATCGCCATAATCAACAACATCCCAATCAACCCGCCGCACCCTATGCGGTCAACCAAATCGTCCATAGATCCAATGACCGCCTGATGCACGATCTCGATGTCTGCGTCAAACATCAAGTGCCGATCACAATCACCTCACTCGGTGCACGCAAGGACGTCAATGATGGCTGCCACAGCTATGGCGGAATCACCCTCCATGACATCATCAATAATTTCTTCGCCAAAAAAGCGATCGAAAAAGGCGCCGATGGCCTGATCGCCGTCGCCGCAGGCGCAGGCGGTCATGCCGGGCTGCTCTCGCCTTTTGCGCTCGTGCAGGAAATCAGAGAATGGTTCGACGGCCCGCTCGTGCTTTCGGGATGCATCGCGCGCGGCGATAACATCCTCGCCGCACAGGCAATGGGCGCCGATCTCGCTTATATCGGCTCGGCCTTCATCGCCACCGATGAAGCCAACGCCGCACAAGGATATAAAGATATGATCATCGCATCAAGCGGCGACGATATCGTCTATACCGATCTGTTCAGTGGTGTGCTCGGCAATTACCTCAAACCTTCAATCGCTGCCGCCGGGCTTGATCCCGATAACCTGCCCGAAAGCAAAACCATCATGAATTTTGGTGATCTCGGCGGCGACGGCGAAAAACGCAATGTCAAAGCTTGGAGAGATATTTGGAGCGGCGGACAAGGCATCGGCGCGGTTAAACAAATCCAGACAGCCGCCGCGCGCGTCGATCAGCTTGCCAAAGAATATGAAGCCGCAAAAACGCGACTCCAAAGCGCTTAATTTTCTTTGAGTTCATCTTTTTTGAGCCCATCCTTTCTGAGTTCCCAAACCCGATCGGCCTGCTCCTTGCTGACAACAAGAACACGATCACCGACTGCGATGATAACAAGATCATCAACACCCAACACAGAAATGGATGCCGCGGTATCATTCCAGATCAGACAATTGCGGCTGTCGCGCGCCTCGCCGCCGCCGATGATCGCATTGCCATTTTCATCTTTGGCCAAAACCTCCCCCACCGAGCGCCACGAGCCGAGATCACGCCAGCCCATATCAACCTCAACGACCGCGCCTTGATCGGTTTTCTCCATGATCGCGCGGTCAAAAGCGGCATCGGGAAGATCGGAAAAGTTTTCTGCGAGCAGCAAAAACTTTTGATCCCTCGCGCCACCCTCAAAAGCGCGCCGCGCGGCTTTGAGAATGTCAGGCGCGTGGATCTCAAATTGCGCGACCATCACCTCTTTGCGAAACAGAAAAATCCCTGAGTTCCATAAAAACCGATCCGTTGCAATATATTCTTTGGCCAGAGCTGCGGAAGGCTTTTCAACGAAGCTCTTTATCGCATTGACACCATCGAAGCTATCAAATGGCGCGCCCTTTTCGATATAGCCGTAGCCGGTTTGCGCAGATGTCGGCGCTGCGCCAAATGTCGTGATATATCCCGCGCGCGCAGCGCAAGAAGCGCGATCAACCGCATCATAAAAAGCACGTTGATCGGCAATAAGATGATCTGATGGTGCCACTAAAATCAACGCATTGTTTTCCTCTTCGGTGATCGCGCATAGGCCTGCAGCAATAGCAGGCGCAGTATTGCGCCGACGCGGCTCCAAAATAACCTGTTGAACAGCAACACCCGCTTCTTCAATCGTGCCGGAGAGCAGCGATCGATCCTCTTGACTGGCTAACAGCACTGGCGCAGCAAAACGCGCATCGTTGAACCGCGCAATCGTTCGCGACGCCAAAGACTTCTCCCCGCCCAAAGACAAAAACGCCTTCGTGCGAGAATTTCTTGAAATCGGCCATAAACGCCCGCCCGCGCCGCCTAAAAGAATCAGAGGATGAATTTTCATGTCGCAAGATGTCGCAAGATATAGCGCGAAGGCAACGACACACCTCGCTTGAGCTTTACCGCGAGCTGTCGCTGTCGCGTATTGAGCCGTCTTTGGCGTGGATGATAACCTCAACTTTGTCGCGGCGCGCTCTTTGCCGCGCATCCAAAATGGCCTCAGCCTGCGTATTGTGAAGCGACCATGCGCGCGTCATGCCTTCGCGTCTGAGCGCCCACTGCCTCTCCTCGCGTCGAAACACAACATGGATATCGCGATGCACTCCTTTTTTCACAGTCTTTTTGCGGATCGCTTGTTTTTTCTTCTGAATCTTTTTGACGATTTTCTTAACCGCTTTCTTAACCGCTTTTTTTGCCGCCTTCTTTTTTACGGCTTTGCGGATTTTTTTCACCGTTTTTTTGGCTTGCTTTTTGGCTTTCTTTTTGGCTTTTGTTGTTGTTTTCGCTTTTTTCTTTACGGATTTCTTTTTTGCAGTTTTTTTCGTAATTTTCTTCTTTATCTTTTTTCGAGGAGTTTTTCTTTTGACCCTTTTTTGACCTTTTCGACCAGCGGCAGCATCTGTTTTATCGCCTGACGCTACTTGCCCGTTTACGGCTGCCGCGGCTGCAACATTTCGAGCCGTGTGCTTTGCCTTCTCCTGTTCGGCCTTAGGCCCTTTGCCAAAAAGAAAGAGAATCAATCTATCTAGAATCATTTAAAAAATATGCCCTAACGCTCAAAAAAAGCAACTATTTTCTACGCGAAAACTCCGTTATAGTCAAAGCGCTTACAAACAAGGAGATCATGTCCGAGACAAAATCAAAGATATGCGCGGTGGTTGGCGCAGGCGATTTCATCGGCGCGGCGATCGCCAAACGTTTTGCGCGTGAGGGCTATGAGATCTTTGTCGGCCGCCGTCAGGGCGACAAGCTCAAGCCTTTGCAAGAAGAAATTGAACGGCACGGCGGAATATGTCATGCGCGCGGACTCGATGCGCGCAAAGAAGACGACATCTCCCAGTTCATGCGCGAGGCAGCGGCGGCGGGCGGACTCGATGTTTGTATTTTTAACATTGGCGCCAATGTCAATTTTCCTCTGCTTGAGACGACAGAACGTGTTTTCCGCAAAGTCTGGGAGATGGCGTGCTATGCGGGCTTCATCACGGCGCGCGAGGCGGCGCGTTATATGGTGGCGCGCGGCGCAGGATCTATTTTCTTTACTGGCGCGACCGCAAGTGTGCGCGGCGGCAGCGGCTATGCCGCTTTTGCGAGCGCGAAGTTTGCGCTCAGAGGCCTTGCGCAATCCGTAGCACGAGAATTAGGGCCGAAAAATATCCATGTGGCGCATCTCGTGATCGATGCCGGAGTCAATACGCAATGGGTGCGCGAGCGCCTCGCTGAAACCGGAAGGTTGGATAATCTCAAGCCCGACCAGCTTGTCGATCCGGTGTCGATCGGCGAAACCTATTGGCAATTGCACCAACAGCCGCGCGATTGCTGGAGCCACGAAATTGATATGCGCCCTTTTATGGAAAAATGGTAAAGGAGAAGTCCTCATGTCTAAATGTGAATTCCTTTTTGATTTTGGCAGCCCGAACGCTTATTTCGCTTATCATGTGCTTGGCGACCTCGAAAAGCGCGCTGGCGTCAGCTTTGATTATGTTCCGGTTTTGCTCGGCGGCATTTTCAAAGCGACAAACAACCAGCCGCCGATGGTGGCACTGCAAGGAATCAAGAATAAACCTGAATATCAGCAGCTCGAAATGCTGCGCTTCATAAAAAAACATGGGCTGGTGAAATTTAAAATGAATCCGCATTTTCCGATCAACACGCTGCAGATCATGCGCGCGGCAGTCGCAGCCAAGCGCGGCGGCTTTTTAGACAATTATCTCAAATCGGTTTTCAAATCCATGTGGGAGGGCGGCCTCAAAATGGACGACAAAGATGTGATCCAAAAATCATTGGATGACTCAGAACTCGACGGCGGACATATCCTTGAACTGAGCCAAGATGCTCAAGTCAAACAAACGCTCATCCAAAATACCGAAAATGCCGTCGCGCGCGGCGTGTTCGGCATTCCGAGCTTCTTCGTCGGTGATGAGCTGTTTTTTGGCAAAGATAGCCTTGGACTCGTGGAAGAAGAAATCGAAGTGTGCAAATAAAACTTAGACGTTATGGTCTTTGGTCTCCCATGCCAAAGCGCTGGCGACAATGTCGTCAATATCGGTGATCCGAGCGCGCCAATCGGTGCGGTCGTGCATCAGTGAGGGATCGGCGATCAATCGCGCTGGATCTCCGGCGCGGCGCGGCGCAGGCATCGCATTGATCTTTCGCCCAGCAGCTTTCTCAACCGCAGCGATGACCTCGCGCACTGAATAGCCGCGTCCATTGCCGCAGTTGAAAACGACGTTTTCGCCGCTTTGCTCGAGATGCTCAAAGATCGCCAGATGCGCATCGGCTAAATCGGATACATGAATATAATCACGCAGACAGGTGCCGTCTTTGGTGTCGTAATCGGTGCCGAAAATCTCCATGCCGTCGCGCTTACCGGCGGCGGTCTCACAGGCGACCTTGATTAGATGTGTCGCTTGCGGCGTGTTTTGACCAACCCGCCCCTGCGGATCAGCGCCCGCAACATTGAAATAGCGCAGTGCGGCATAGGTCAGATCATGAGCGCGCGACATATCAGCGAGAATCTGCTCGACCATCAGCTTTGACCAGCCATAGGGATTGATCGGGCACGGCACACCATTTTCGACCGCCATGCCGTTTTCAGGCATGCCATAAACCGCTGCGGTTGAAGAAAACACAAATTTGCGAACACCATGCTCAACACAAGACACAATGAGATGAAGGCTGCCCTCGACATTGTTGCGATAATATCGCGCCGGATCCAAAACCGATTCCGGCACAATGATCGAGCCGGCAAAATGCAAAACCGCCTCAATTTGTTCTTGCTCTAAAACCTGCCCGACAAAGTTTTGATCGCCGATATCGCCTTGATAAAAGCGCACTTGGTCTGGTAGGTCGCTTTTGACCCCTGCCGAGAAATCATCAACAACTGCGACATCGTGTCCGGCTTCAAGAAAAGCATAAGCCGCATGACTGCCGATATAGCCATGCCCGCCCGTGATTAGGATTTTTGACATTTTATTTTTTCCTATGATAGATTTAACCTCTCATTCTTAATATATTCTTTGATGTGGAGAGTCTTAACATTGAAATCTTCTTTTGACAAATCATGTCGCCTGATGTCCTGACATTCGCGCAAAATATGCGCAGCACACTTGAAAAAGCCGCGCCTCAAATTGAGCAGGAGCGCGGTCTATCGAAAGATTTAGCGGTGCGTCTTGCGCGCGGCGGTTTATTTCGGCTATTCACGCCGTCATGGCTGGGCGGGCTTGAGATGAAGCCG
The DNA here is from genome assembly GCA_965212115.1 of Alphaproteobacteria bacterium. Classification (GTDB taxonomy): domain Bacteria; phylum Pseudomonadota; class Alphaproteobacteria; order JAPOUT01; genus CBDBUR01. The sequence continues at coordinate 631,475 of CBDBUR010000001.1, forward strand.
CAGCAGGCTTTTGAGGCGATTGAAACCGTCGCAATGGGTGATATGTCGGCGGCGTGGTGCTGCATGATCGGCAGCACATCAGCACTTGGCGGCGCGTGGCTTTCGCGCGAGGCGGCAGCAGAAATTTTTACCCAGCCCGATCTGATTTTTGCTGGTGTCGCAGCGCCTCAGGGCGAGGCCGTCCGGCAAGGCGATGATTATCATGTCTCCGGACACTGGCAATGGGGATCAGGCAGCAACAATGCCGATTATTTCATCGGCGGCTGCATCGTCAAAGAGGAAAACGAAAAAACCACACAGCGCATCTTGGTTTTCCGCGCTGATCAGATTGCGCTGCGCGATACATGGCATGTGATGGGACTCAAAGGCTCGGCGAGCCATGACGTCGCTGTGACACAAACGCGCGTCAAAGTGGCGCATTCTTTTTCGATCGCAACTGACGCGCCTCATTCAAACAGCCCGCTTTATCGGATTTCGTTTTTTGGGATCTTGGCCTCAGGGATTGCGGCGTGTGCGCTCGGCAATGCGGCGGCGGTGCTTGAGGGATTGAAAGCGCTCGCCAATGAAAAAACGCCTTTAGGCACACGTTCACGCCTTGCCGACAAAGCCTATGTGCAGTTAGGTTTGGCGCAACAAACAGCGGAATTGTCAGCGGCGCGCGCCTATTTTTACCAGACGCTGTGCGAAGTCTGGGACAGCGCCGCAAAAAACGAGCAGCCAAGCACCGAAGATCGCGCCAAAATGCGGCTGGCAGCAATCTATGCGACACGGACTTCAAGTGAAGTGATCGCACAATTGCATCGACTTGCCGGTGGGACATCTATTTTTCTCGCCTCGCCGCTCCAGAGGCGGCTGCGCGACAGCCATATCGCGACGCAACATCGCATGGTCAGCGAGACCAACCTTCAACTTCTCGGCCAGATCGCACTCGGCATCGCCGATCCGAGAATCGTCCGCGCGGCGCAATTATAGAGCTATTTATATTTCTTTTCAGGCGTTTAAGCCATCTTGTTTTTGCTGAACTTATCCCCATATATAAAGTATACCAAAGGAGTTGCAAATGACTGAAGCCATCAAAACCACCGATCAACGCAAGATCTCTCCTGCTGATCTAGCTCTCGCGGGAATGAATCGCGTGGTCTATGTCAAGGAAATCAGCGCGCGTGATCTGCCCGCCGAACTGACGCAGGGCATCGACGCCGATACGCCACTTTATGCGATCTGCGCCGCCGATGGGACGCCAATGTCCATTGTGGATAATCGCGCGGCGGCTTTTTTAGGCGCGCGACAAAATAATTTCGAGCCGATGAGCGTCCATTAGCTCAAACAGCCGCTGGCGCTGTTGTCACAGAGCTTTCCGCTGTGAGCAGCGCAAACAGCTCATCGGCGCTATGGGTGTGGCGCAGTTGATCACGAAAATCAGGGTTGCGCAATAGGCGCGAAACTTGCGCAAGCGCACGCAAATGATCCGCGCCCGCATTGGACGGCGCGAGCAGCAGAAAAACTAAATCCACAGGACGATCATCCACCGCTTCAAAATCTAAACTGCTTTCAAGACGCGCGAATAATCCGTGCAATTTTTCGAGCTGCGTAAATTTTCCATGTGGGATGGCAATGCCCTCGCCGATGCCTGTCGAGCCAAGCCTTTCGCGCTCGTGCAAAGTTTCGAGAATCAAATGCGCCGAAAGACCCGTCAATTCAGCCGCGCGCTCCGACAATTCCTGCAGAAGCTGTTTTTTCGTCTTGGCCTTCGCGTGTGCGACGACGGACTCAACCCCGATGAAATCTCTGATGTTCATGGTTATCCGCGCCAGTCAAAGCCGTCGCCGAGATAGAGACGCCGCACAGCCTTATCGCCAACAATTTCGGAAGGTGTGCCTTCGGTTAAGATCGCGCCGTCATGAATGACGAGCGCGCGATCAACAAGATCGAGCGTCTCGCGCGCATTATGATCGGTGATCAATACCCCCATGCCGCGCTTCTTCAACTGACCAACGAGAGAGCGCACATCATCCAAAGCGATCGGATCAATGCCGGCGAAGGGCTCGTCGAGCAGGATAAAATCAGGAGCACGAACAAGCGCTCGCGCGATCTCGACGCGGCGGCGCTCGCCGCCCGACAAAGCAATCGCAGGCGTACGACGCAAATGGCTGATCGAAAACTCCGCCAATAATTCTTCGAGCCGCGCCTCGATGCGGTCGCGGCCACGAACACAGGCTTCAAGGACAGCGCGCAGATTGTCTTCGACGCTCAAACCTCTAAAAATTGATGTTTCCTGAGGTAAATAGCTCAACCCAGCGCGCGCGCGGCGATAGACCGGCTTGTGGGTAACATTCTTGCCACCAAGCCAGATATCCCCCGAGTCGGGACGGATGAGGCCGGTAATCATATAAAACACGGTTGTCTTGCCCGCACCATTAGAGCCGAGCAGGCCGAGCGCCTCGCCGCGATCGAGCGAAAAAGAAATGTTGCGCACGACCGGACGCCGTTTGAAAGATTTATTAAGGCGGTGAACGATCAGAGCATCTTTGCGGATGCCCATTTGTTTTTGCTTTTTTTTATCGCTGGTTTCGATTTTTGCTGCTTTGCCGCGCCGGATCTGTTTGACCGACTCGAGGTCAGCCGGTTTTTCTCGCGCGCGTCCTTTTGCGCGACGAGGATCGATTTTGATCACATTTTCCGCCATTTGAAAACCTCCCTGAGGATGATCGAAACTAGAGATAACCTTAACAAATAAAAGGGAAATAATGTTAATTATTCGTTTTTTGGCTTTTTTGTTCGTTTGAACAAACCGCGCACACGTCCTGGCAGTCCTTTTTGGGTGCTATCCATGAGGCTCTGGCCCGTGATGAGATCGATCACCAGAGACTGACCTTTGATAATATGCTCGCCTCGCTCCAAGACCACCTTGCCCGACAGGATCAGCTTTTTCGTCGCGACGTTATATTCGGCAAGTTCGCCTCTTGCGCTGGGCGTGGTCGCATCAGATTGCGGCCGCCCGATGAATTGAACATCGCCGGAAGCATATAAAAATTGAATATCAGCTTTTTCGGGGTCGTAGATCACATTCATGTGGCGCGCTGTGAGTCTCTGACCTGACTGCCGCGCCTCCACCTGACCGGAGAATATCGCCTGACCGACTTTGCGATCTATGGCGAGCTCTTCGGCATTGACCGTGATCGGCGCGTCGCTGCTGCCGCCAAACCCCGGAATGATCTCAGCGCTCACCGACGCGGCGGCGAACATCGCAACAACGAACGCAGTAAATAAAATAAAAATTTTATTTTCTCTCGGCATTTTATTTTGCGGTTCTACTTTGTGATGGTCTGAACACAACTTCAACGCCGCCATAAAAGCGGAGATGTTCGCCCATGTCGCGCGATTCCAAAGACAAAGCGGTGATTTCGCCGAGCGGTCCCCATCCTCTGACTTGCCCCTCAACGAGGATGAGGCCGGTTTTCAAATCGAGCGAGGCCGAACGGCCATGCATCTCGTATCCAGTGCTTGAATAAAGATCAAAGCCCGGTCCAACGCGCAAAGAGCGGCGGTTTGAATCAAACTCGCCCGCAGGCGAGCGAACAGACATCCAGCTTTCTTCATTGCCCATGTCGAGATTGGCTTCGACGCCGGTCAATAATCCTTTTTGCAGCATCACGCCTTGAAGCAGAGAATCTTGTTTCGGTTTGGCAGATCGCGCGGTGATGATATAAGGGCGTCCTTGACCATCCTGTCCGAGGATGCGCAGATTGACAAGATCAGGCGAAGACAGACCAAGCCTCGCGCTCAACGCGGTGATTAATTGGGTGCGGCTTTTTTCGGGCCAGAAAGACAGAACGGCAAACGCGATCAAGACGGCAAAAACTCCCAAAAAAAGGCCAAAACGCACAAGCATAAACAAGCGGCGCGGCGGCGGCGGGCCGAGCATATCGAGCATGTCTTCGCCTTTGATGCCTTTGTCTTTTGCGCTTTCAGTGTCCGAAAATATCTTCATGGGCCCATCCTGCGAGATCGAGGCTTATGCGCGTTGGTAGGAAATCAAAACAGGCTTGCGCGAACTTGTCGCGCCCTTCGCGTTTGAGCATATCATCGAGCTTAACGCGGCAGGCGTGTAAATGGATCACGTCGTTTGCGGCATAGCGAATTTGCTGCGGGCTCAATGTTGCAGCACCCCAATCGGACGATTGCTGCTGCTTGGATAAATCAACGCCGACGAGCTCACGACACAAATCTTTGAGACCGTGACGATCTGTATACGTGCGCGCGATCCGTGAAGCGATCTTCGTGCAATAGACCGGCACCGCCAGCACATTAAGATATTGCCGCAACATTGCGAGATCAAAACGCGCATAGTGAAAAATCTTGATCCGCTGCGGATCCTCAAGCAAGGCCTTCAAGCGCGGCGCATGGTAGGTTGCGCGTTCAGGACGCACAAGATGAACCGCGCCAGTTTCATCGGCAAGCTGGACAAGACATAAAGGATCGCGCATCGGATCAAGGCCTAAAGCTTCAGTGTCGACAGCGAGCACGCCGACGAGATCGATATTCGCCGGGAGGTCGCCCTCATGCACCATGATGTTCTGCTTGCTCATATCTATCTTATATCAGAAAATGTGGTGCCCAGGAGAAGACTCGAACTTCCACGCCCAAAAAGGGCACTGGCACCTGAAGCCAGCGCGTCTACCAATTCCGCCACCTGGGCTTAATCTGGAATACAACCTATCTAAAGCATAAAAAGCGCAAAAGCAAAGAGCAGACGATAAATGATGAAGGGCATCAGCGAAAAGCGGCGCGTCATGCGAATAAAGCCGCTCAACACCAAAAACGAAACGCCAAAAGACAAAAAAGCGGTCAGCGCAACCTCTTTGAGATGACTGAGGTCGTCGACACTGCTCAGCGCGAGCATCAGCGCGCCGCCGATCGAAGGGATCGCCAGAAACATCGCAAAGCGCGCCGACGCCCATCGTGAGAAGCCAAACGCGCGCGCCATGCTGATGCAGCAGCCTGCACGGCTGGCACCGGGAATCAGCGACAACATCTGCGCGCCGCCGATCCAAAGAGCTTCACGCCAGCCCATCTGTGTGAGATCGGTTTTGACCTCAGGGCGGCGATCGGCCAAAAAAAGCAGGACAGCAAAAACAAGGTTGGCCGTCGCGATGATCTTGATGTCGCGCAGGACATCGATCCAGCCGGTCGCAAACAGCGCAAAACCTAAAACCGCGATCGGACTCGACGCAAGCGCCACAAACAGCACAAGCTGCCGCGCTGAGGGCGGCGCGGCCACAGGCGCCACAAAGGACGCCGCGCCATAAAAACAGACCGAAACATCCTTGCGAAAATAAATCAGCGCGGCGCATAATGTGCCAAAATGAGCGGCAATATCAATGATGAGGCCGTGCCGTGCCGCGCGCGATAAATGTTCGAGCAAAATCAGATGGCCGCTCGAAGAGATCGGCAAAAATTCGCTCACACCCTGAACCAGAGCAACGAGAAAGACGTCAATAAGAGACATGAACCCTAAACTACACACAGCTCATATAAACGACAAGATTTTTTCCTGGATCAAGCAAGAAGGCTTTGAGCTCGCGGGCATCACCGAAGCGCACGATCAGGCTTCGCGGGACATGGCGCGGCATTTGAAAGCTTTCCTCACAAAAAATTATCACGGCGAGATGGCGTGGATGGCGCGCGCACAACGCGCAAGTCCATCTTTGCTCTGGCCGGAGGCGCGCAGCATTATTATGCTCGGTGCGAATTACACGCCTGCGCATGATCCTCTTTCAATATTAAGCCAGAAAAGCCAAGGGGCAATTTCTGTCTATGCGCAAAACGAAGATTATCATTCTGTGCTCGGCAAAAAGATCAAGCGCATCGCGCAAAAAATCAGCGCCGCTTATGGCGCGCAGATCAGGGTCTTCGTCGATACAGCGCCTTTGATGGAAAAGCCGCTCGCCGCGCTCGCCGGATTAGGCTGGCAGGGCAAACATACGAATTTGGTTTCGCGCAAACTCGGATCGTGGTTTTTTCTCGGGGCTATTTTGACCGATCTCGTTTTGCCTTCGTCACACCCACATCGGGATAATTGCGGAACGTGCCGCAATTGTCTGGATGTCTGCCCGACAAAAGCCTTTCCCGCGCCCTTTCAGCTTGATGCGCGGCGCTGTATCTCCTATTTGACGATCGAGCATAAAGGACATATCCCGCATGAATTTCGTCGCCTGATCGGCAATCGGATTTACGGCTGCGATGACTGCCTTGCGGTTTGTCCTTGGAATAAATTCGCGCGCGTTGCGCGTGAAGCACGATTCCACCCGCGCCAAGAGCTGGTCGCGCCTTTACTGGCCGAGCTCGTCAAGTTGAATGAACCGGGCTTTCGTCGGTTTTTCGCTAAATCGCCGATTAAGCGCATCGGGCGCGCGCGATTTATCCGCAATGTGTTGATCGCTGTGGGCAATTCGGACGACAAGGCACTTTTGCCTCTTGCGCAAGACGCGCTTGATGACCCGTCGCCTCTTGTGCGCGCTGCGGCAATCTGGGCGTTTGGGCAGCTGGCCGATCAAAAAACTTTCCTCGCAGAAAAAGCACAGCGCCTGCCAAAGGAAACAGCTCCTGAATTGCATCAAGAATGGCTGCTCATATCTTGATAGATTTTCTCAACCATGTCTTTGAGTCGCTGCAAATGTCTAAACTCGGACAATCTATGATCGGCATTCTTGATTGCGGTGAGACTCACTTCGGGCGCGTCGATCAGATCGATGAGCTCGAGCACATGGGACAGCGGCACGACATCATCGGCAAGTCCATGCAATATATGAACCGGACAGGCAAGTTTGATCCTTTTGCCCATGATCAATTGCGTTTGTGCATCTTCGAGCAGTCCGCGCGATAAGGGGCCAGACGGGTGATCGGCTGCGAGTCTGTCTTCACGGATAATTTTTTGACGAAGCTTCTCACTCAACAATTTATGGGTGAAATCTGGCGCGGGAGCGATCAAGATCATCGCGGCGATCTTTTCTGCTCGTTGAGACTCCACAGCAAGATGAAGCGCAATCCACGCGCCCATGCTCGAAGCAACAACGAGCTGCGGCCCTCGCGTCAATTGATCAAAAACGCAGGCAGCATCTTGACGCCAGCATGATAAATTGCCCTGATAAAAATCTCCCGGCGACAGGCCGCATCCAGAATAGTCAAACCGCAGGAAATCGACCGCAGCGGTGGCGGCCCATGCGGCCAAAAAAGAGGCCTTGGTGCCATCCATATCAGAGGCGAAGCCGCCAAGCCAGATCACGCCGTCGTGCCGTGTCGAGGCGCTCAAGCGGCGATAGGCAAGCCGCCGCCCCTGCGGACTATCCAAAAATTGGGACTCTAAAAATTGGGGCTGTTTTTTTGTCATTTTTTATAGGATAATAGCACTCTTGAGTTAGTTTCTTCCAAACAAAGGAGATAAAGCCATACCACGCAAAAACGGATCTATCACACAACCACCGCAATTTCGAGGACCGCGGATCAATGGAGCCATCACCGCTCATCGGATCCGGCTTATCGATGGCGGCGGCGAGAATCGAGGAATCGTTGCCATTGACGAAGCTCTCGCACTAGCTCAAACGGCTAGCCTTGATCTCGTTGAAATTTCGCCTGAATCCGAACCGCCGGTATGCAAATTGCTTGATTATGGCAAATATAAATACCGCATCCGCAAGAAGGCCAATGAGGCGCGCAAAAAGCAAAAGACGTTCGGGGTCAAAGAAATCAAGATGCGCCCAAACATCGATACCCACGATTATGAGGTCAAGGTGCGCAATATGAAGCGGTTTTTCGCCGATGGCGACAAGGTCAAGGTGACACTCAGATTTCGAGGCCGCGAGATGGCGCACCCGGAGCTCGGACAGAATCTGCTCGACAAAGTCTGCGAGAATCTCAACGAGATCGCCAAAGTGGAAACCCAGCCCAAAATAGAGGGTCATCAGATGATCATGGTGCTCGCGCCACGCTAGACCCCTTGCGCTTGAGGCGACAAAAGACTATTTTCAAGTCTATTTTCATCTTTTCAAATCTCAGAAATTGAGAGGCCCTAATGCCCAAAATGAAAACAAAAAGCGGCGCGAAAAAGCGCTTCCGCGTAACGGCAAGCGGAAAATTGCGCGCGCAACAATGCGGCAAACGACATGGCATGATTAAGCGCTCACAGCGCCAGATTCGCAACGGACGCGGCATGGCGCTGCTTGAAAAACCCGACCAGAAGCTCGCGCGACAAATTCTGCCCTACGGAGCGCGCTGATGACGCGCATCGTTTCGCATAAAGCGCGACATGCGCGCCGCCGCAAGATCATCACCCAAGCAAAAGGCTATTGGGGACGGCGCAAAAATACTTTGCGCGCAGCTCGTCAGGCTGTCGAGCGCGCCGGGCAATATGCCTACCGCGACCGCCGCCGACGCAAACGCGATATGCGCGGCCTTTGGATTCAGCGCATCAATGCGGCAGCGCGCGAAGAGGATATGACCTATGGCCGATTTATCAACGGCCTTGCTCGCGCCGAGATTCAGATCAATCGCAAGATGCTGGCTGATCTCGCTGTCCATGAGCCTCAGGCCTTCAAATCTTTAGTCGAGCAGGCGCGCGCAACACTTCAATAGTTTGAATCTCAATGAAGATGAAAAGATGAATTGCCCTCCGCGCTTTATGGCAAGGAGGGTTATTTGTGAAGTTATTTATAAAAAGGAGAGTTTGATGGAGTTAGCTCAACGAGCTTCGAGTTTCATCGGCGAGATCGCCGCGATCAGCGATATGGTTGTGCTGGAACAAAAGCGCATTGAAGCTTTAGGCCGCAAAGGCTTTATGACTACAGCTTTGCGCGCGCTCGCAGAGATGCCCGCCTCTGAGCGCGCAAACGCAGGCCAAGAACTCAACCGCATCAAGCAAGAAATCACGGCGGCGCTCGCGCGGCAGAAAGAGAAAATTCAAGCGCAAAATATTGAAGCTCAATTGGCAGCGCAAAAAAAAGATATCACTTTGCCTGTCTTGACAGGCGCGGTGATGCGCGGGCGCTGTCATCCGATCTGGCAGGTGATGGATGAGGCAAGCGAAATTTTTGCGCGTCTGGGCTTTGCCCTTGAAGAAGGGCCGGACATCGAAACCGAATATTATAACTTCACGGCGCTGAACATTCCGGAAGATCATCCGGCGCGGCAATCACATGATACGTTTTTTTTCGCCGAAAATGCGCAAGGACAGCGCAATTGTCTGAGAACGCATACGAGTCCGGTGCAGATCCGCGTGATGGAGCAGGCTGATCCGCCCTTTCGCTTTATCGCGCCTGGGAGAGTCTATCGCCGCGATTCCGATCAAACCCATACGCCGATGTTCCACCAGATCGAAGGCGTCGCGATTGATCAGGATATTCATTTAGGCCATCTCAAATGGGTTTTGCTCTGTTTTCTGCGAAGCTTTTTTGAAAATGAAAAAGTCGAAATTCGCCTCCGACCGCATTATTTTCCCTTCACCGAGCCCTCGCTTGAGGTCGATATGCGCGCGCATCGACAGGCAGCGTGGCTTGAAATTGCCGGCTGCGGCATGGTTCATCCTCATGTTCTTGAAGCCTGCAAGATCAATCCCGATCAATGGCAGGGCTTTGCGTTTGGCTTCGGCGTGGATCGCCTCGCAATGTTGAAATATGGCATTGAGGACCTGCGCAGCTTCTTCGACAATGATCGCGACTGGCTCACACATTATGGCTTCACACCCCTCACTGAAAGCGGAGAAACATGATGAAATTTACTTTGGGCTGGCTCAAAGATCATTTGCGCACTGAAGCTTATCTTGATGACATCATCGCCAAATTGCCGCAGATCGGGCTTGAGGTCGAAGAAGCAATCAAACCACCTAAGCTCAACGGGTTTGAATTGGCGCGAGTCATCGAGGTGCGCCCACATCCTAACGCCGATCGGCTGCTTCTGTGTCGGGTCGAGACCCACAAAGGCCTTTATCAAGAACAGATCGTCTGTGGCGCGCCTAATCTGCGCGTCGGACAGATCAGCGTGCTCGCGCATATTAACACCGTGATCCCGGCGAGCGGCAAAAAACTGCGCGCGGCAAAAATTCGCGGCGAAAAATCTGCCGGAATGTTGTGCTCGGCGGCTGAGCTCAACATCAGCGATGAGGCGCAAGGCATTCTCGACCTCGACGCACAAACCCCGCTCGATATGGAGGTAGCGCAAGCTCTCGGCTTGGACGAGGCGGTGATCCATGTTGAGATCACGCCGAACCGTCCGGATTGGGCGGGCGTGCGCGGCATTGCGCGCGATCTCGCGGCGGCGGGGCTGGGCGAGCTCATTGAAAAGGAAAGAATCACTCTGCCAGAAAGCTTTACAAACCCAATTCAAATTCGACATGAATCACCTGCGGCGCAATCAGCCTGTCCGATATTTGCCGGACGCTATATTCGCGGACTCAAAAACCGCCCGTCGCCGGATTGGATGAAAAAAAGATTGATCGCGGTGGGGCTGCGTCCGATCGATGCGCTTGTGGACATCAGCAATTATATTTGCCACGATCACGCGCGCCCTTTGCATATTTATGATGCGCACAGACTCGCGAAATCTCCCAACAGCGACATTCATCTGCGGATGGCGCGGACGGGTGAGAGATTTCTCGCGCTCGACGGACGGGAATATGAACTCAATCCGGCGGTCTGTGTTGTCGCCGATAGCCAACAGGCGCAAGCGATTGGCGGCGTCATCGGCGCACAGGAATCGGCGGTCAGCGACGCGACGAGCGATGTTTTCATTGAAAGCGCTTTGTTTGATCCCGCCACAACTTCTCGGACCGGTCGACGCTTAAATATAGAAAGCGCCGCCCGCTATCGCTTCGAGCGCGGCGTCGATCCGGCGTCAACAATTTCAGGATGCGATCTTGCGGCCAAAATGGTTTTGGATATTTGCGGCGGTGAAGTTAGCGCTCTTTCTGTTGCCGGTGAAGTTTCAGATGATAAGCGAATCATTCATTTTATGCCGACGCAGATTGAAAAATTAATCGGCGTTCAAGTTTCGGCGGAAAAGATAAGCGCGATTCTCGACCGTTTGGGTTTCGCGCTCGAGCGCGAAGGCAAAATCTGGCGAGCGTCACCGCCTTCATGGCGGGGCGACATTGCGCAAAGAACCAATAAAGAAGGCGTCGCCGATCTCGCTGAAGAGATTTTGCGGCTTCATGGCGTGGAGCATTTGGCTGAAGCGGTTTTATCTGTGCCGGTGATGGGCGGTCATCTTGCTGGCTCATCGCAGCGGCTTCGATTGCGCCGCGCGCGCCGCGCGCTGGCGGCGAACGGCCTGATCGAAGCGATCACTTGGTCTTTTCTGCCGCAAGAGGTCGCGCGATTGTTTATAGATGAAGATCAATGCGCTGAGTTGCGTCTTGCCAACCCGATCTCACCGCAGCTTGCGATCATGCGCGGTCATCTATTGCCCGGTCTATTGATGAGCGTGGCGCAGAATCTAGCGAAGGGGCGTCGCGATATATCTCTTTTTGAAGCTGGCTTGATTTTTGAGGGCGGTGCGCCTGGAGAACAAAAGCAACATATTGCGGCGGTGCGTGAGGGTCGGGTTGAGACGTCGCGCTCAGGGCGCGATTGGCGCGGCGATGCGGCGGTGGCTGATATTTACGCGGCCAAAACCGATATGATGACGGCGCTCGCCGTCTGCGGCATAGACATCGCAAAATTGACGATCACATCTGATGTTCCCGGCTATTTTCATTCGAGCTGTGCGGGCTGTGTGATGTTGGGGAGCGACAAGCCTATCGGCTATTTTGGCGAAATTCATCCTTGGGTGCTGACAAAGCTTGATATTGACAAGAAGGTTGCGGGTTTTGAACTCAACATGGATCGTCTGCCCGTGAGGAAGAGAACAAAGACTCAAAAAACGCGATTTGACCGCTCGCCCTTACAGGCGGTGCGACGCGATTTTGCGTTTACCGTCTCTCAAGATATTCGCGCGATGGAATTGATCGATGCGGCGCGCGCGATGCTGGCCGACTGGCAAGCGGAAGTGAAATTGTTTGATCTGTTTGAAGATGAGAAGGCATTGGGCACGGATCAGAAATCTTTGGCGATCGAAGTCAGCCTTTACCCGCACGCGACTCTGCGTGATGAGGAGATCGAAGAGATATCGCAAAAGATCATATCTCATATTGAGTCGAAAACGGGAGGACGATTGAGGCGCTAAATGGTGGATGTGAGTCATATACGCAATTTTGCGCTGATCGCGCATATAGATCACGGCAAGTCGACTTTGGCGGATCGCCTGATACAAAAGACCGGGGGCCTCAGCGAGCGAGAGATGCGCGCGCAAGTTCTCGACAATATGGAGCTAGAGCGCGAACGCGGCATTACAATCAAAGCGCAGACGGTGCGGCTGCATTATCGTCGCGGCGATGAGGATTATATTTTGAATCTGATCGACACGCCCGGTCATGTTGATTTTTCTTATGAAGTGAGTCGCTCGCTGCAAGCGTGTGAGGGCGCACTGCTTTTGGTCGATGCGGCGCAAGGTGTTGAGGCGCAAACTTTAGCCAATAGCTGGGCGGCGTTGGAAGCTGATCTTGAGATTTTGCCGGTGATCAACAAGATCGATCTGCCCGCGGCGGATCCAGTGATGGCGATGGCGCAAATAGAAGATGTGATCGGGCTTGAAACACACCATGCGCTAGAGATTTCGGCCAAGAGCGGACGAGGCGTTGAGGCTTTGCTCGAGGCGATGATTACGCACCTGCCGCCGCCGCAAGGGAATCGCGCGGCTTCGTTGAAAATGCTGCTGATTGATAGCTGGTATGATTCTTATTTGGGAGTTGTGGTTTTGGTTCGGATTTTGGACGGCGTTGTGCGCAAGGGGATGAACATTCATATGATGGGCGCGGGTCAGAGCTATCTCATTGATGAAGTTGGTGTTTTCGAGCCAAAAAAAAGACCTGTGGCCAAGCTGGGTGCTGGAGAGATCGGCTATTTCACCGCATCGATTCGCGAGGTGGCGGACGCGAGCATTGGCGACACAATCATAGCGCACGAAGATGTGAGCAGCGGTCTTGAGGCTTTGCCTGGGTTTCGCCCGACGCAGTCGGTAGTTTTTTGCGCGCTCTACCCGGAGGACAGTTCGCGGTTTGACGATTTACGAGAAGCGATGGGTCGATTGCATTTGAACGATGCCGCGTTTCAGTTTGAGCCGGAGACGAGCGCGGCTCTGGGGCTAGGATTTCGCTGCGGCTTTTTAGGCTTGCTGCATATGGACATCATCACCGAGCGGCTTGAGCGCGAATTTGGGATTGATCTAGTCTCGACAGCGCCCGGCGTGATCTACCGCCTGACACTGACAAATAATAATGAGCTTGAATTGCATAATCCGGCGGACATGCCGGACTGGCAGAAGATCACCAGGATTGAAGAGCCTTGGGTGCGCGTAAATATATTAACGCCGGAGAAGAACCTGGGTGCGGCGATTTCTTTATGCGAGAACCGCCGCGGACGGCAGCATGATCTAGTTTATATGTCGACGCGAATCATGGCGATTTATGATTTGCCTTTGAGTGAGATTATTTTTAACTTTCACGATCAACTAAAATCCGTGAGTCGCGGCTTTGCGAGTTTTGACTACCAGCCTTTGGGCTATCAGGAGGGTGATTTGGTTCGTTTATCTATATTGGTCAACAATGAGCCGGTGGATGCGCTTTTTTCGATCGTGCACCGCTCGCGCGCCGAGATGCGCGGTCGTGCCATGTGCAAAACTTTAAAAGAAGAAATACCACGACATTTATTTAAGGTTCCGCTTCAAGCAGCGATCGGAGGGCGGATTGTCGCACGCGAAACGATTCCGGCACTGCGCAAAGATGTGACAGCAAAATGTTATGGCGGTGACATTACACGCAAGCGTAAATTATTGGAAAAGCAGAAGGCCGGAAAGAAAAAGATGCGTCAGTTTGGACAGGTCGAGATTCCACATCGTGCATTTTTAGCAGTGCTGAAAGAGGACTAGAGCTCACTCGCCTCATTGTGAGTTCATCAGCACACAACAACCTAAGAACTTTAGTTTGAGGGCACCAGCGGGGTTGCGATACGACACCGGGGGATTACACAGTGGAAGTCAATATCAAAACTCGCCGCACTCAGCGTCGCGCCGCCGTTGAACACCGGAACAGCACCGCCAGTGTCAATCCCTAAAATGCCGCTCGCTGTCAATGAGGTCGATAACGACAAACCGCCCGTCACCGCAATAAATAAATTCGTCGCAGACGATGCAGACGATGAACCCGCCTCTAGCGTCAGCATCCGCGCCGAAAGCCTCACCACATCCGCGCTAAAATCTAAAGCGCCCGACGCATCCAATTCTAAATTATGCACGCCCGCTTCAATGTTCCCATTAACATCAATCATCATGGCATCCACCATCACACTCCCATTCACCACGCCCCCATCCGTAAAAGTAAAACGCGTCGCACCCGACGCGCCCAGCGTCAACGAACCCGTGCCAAAATTATACGACGCCGTCCCACCGCTCGAACTCGACGCAAATATAATGTCCCCAAACACCTCCGTCGATAAACTTAAATCACGATTCAACGCTATCATCCAATCCCGAACCGTCAGCAATGATGAACGACGCGTCGCAATCGAAACAGCCGCAGTAGACGACAACACAAATGAATCCTCAACCGCAAAATCCTCCGTCTGATCTAAAAATATACTCCCCGCTGTCAATGTCGGTGAACCCGTCGCGCTAATGCCGCCCGAACCCAACTCCGTCACCGATCGACCACGCACAGTCCTCGTGACGTCAATACCCGCCGTGATCCACAGCACGCTCGACGCGCCGCTTACCGTGATCGCATCGTTGATCGTTACATCTCCACGACCCTCAATCCGCAGATTAACCGTTGACATCACAACCTCCGAACCACTGCTATCACTATCGCTCGTCACAATAATATCGTTGCCACGAACAAAACGCTCACCGCTCGCCCCCGTGAACGATAATCCACCCGCCGCTGACAAAGTCAAATTACCCGTGCCTGTATCAATATTACGCCCGACAACCAAAACACCGCTAGACACAATCTCTACATCAATACCCGAACGAACCATCCACCCCTCAACCTCCTGCATCCCCGCACCGCTATAATTCACAGCCAGACCTGTCAAACCCCCGCGAAAAATAACAGGCACCGTTCCATCAAAAACTTCCCCCTGACTAAATGACAGCTCACCCGCCGTTATCGATAACGTCGGCGTCGTCACACCCCGACGCGTCCGCGTCGGAAAATCAAGCGCGCCCGCAGCCGTAAAAGACACAGAGCCCGAACCCACATTCAGCAGCGCACGAACCATCAAATCGCCCGACGACACAACACGCACCGCTTGATCACTACCACGCCGCGGCGCACGACGCGATGTCATAGATACTTCAGCACCACTTAAATCAATCGACCGCGTCGACGAAAACCTCAACTCGCTGCGACTGCCCGACGCCGTTAAAGTTAAATCTCCCGCCGTTAGCAAACTCGTACCCACCGTCAAATTGCCCGTCGCAATGATCGATACCGCCAAAGTCCCCACACTCGGCTCAAGACGAGTCGTCCCATCAGAACCAAACTCGTCCGCTGTCAAAACTACGCTCACACCACGCAACTCCGTCGCCAGCGCCGTCCCTACAGTGATAACTCCAAAATTCTCCTCAACATTCGTCACTGCCATCCCGTCCATCATCGTCTCGACCGTCTCCGACGCGCCCGCCTCTAAAGTCAGATTGCCACGACCCGATGTCAGAGGACCATTCAATGTCAAGTTCCCTCTCGCACGTACGGTCACATTCTCACGACGACGGTGCGTCTCAAGATCCCCAGTACTCCTCAAACTGATGTTCTCTCCGCGCAATGTCCGTGAACCGCTAAATCTCACCCGATCCGCCGTCAAAACTAAATCACCTGTCGCTTCAATGTTCGTGCCAATCGTGAGATCACCTGACGCTTCAACCGTTAAAGCCTCCGCCATCACTGCGTTGCCAAGTAAATTAATGCCAGCACCGCCTAATGTCCGCGTCCCCGTCAAAACGACGTCGCCATTATTCGCCAATGTCCGCGTCCGGCGACCCACACGCGCGCGACGCGTCCCAAAACCCGCCTCCAAACGCAAATTACCCGTCCCAGAATTGAGGTGCGCCCCAATCGTCAGATCAAACGAAGTCCGTACAACAACATCACCCGCCAAACCCGTCGCTGTCGGCCCATCGCCAAACAACATGATCGTCTCCGCATCCAACTCAACCGTTTCAATGAAATTGATCGTCCCTGAATTGCTCGTCCCCGAGTCAGGGACATCATAACCCGCTTCAAGAATCAATGAACGACCATTGCTCCGTAAGCCTCGAAGATCCGTCGAAACCAAAACAAGATTGCCGCTCACCGATAAATCCCCTGACGCACGAACCACCAAACGCGCGCCTGACACCACCATCCAAGCCCCAACCGGCTGCGACGACGACGACAACGCGTTGAATTCAAGCTCCGCAACATTGGGCTCAAAATTAGTAAAATTAGCCGCTTCAAAAGGAAGCATCGAAATTAAGCGCAGCCCCAAGCCAGACATAACATTCGAGACGCCATCCCCCGCTACCATGAAACTATTCGCCCTCAAAACAACCGCACGTGATCCCTGACCATCAAAACGCAGCTCCCCTGTCTCTCCCGCTACCGTGCTCGCGCCTGCCGTCAGCCCCAAAACCCCCGACGTCGATATGTCCGCATTTACTTCTAAATCGCCCTGCGCCGTGATCGTTAAGTTTTGACCAAACGGCGATGACACCGCTCCATGCGCGTCCAAAATAATATCACCGCCGCTCAATACAAGCGGCGCCGGGCCAGTGAAATTGATCAAACCGGGATTGCGAACCTGAACTTCAACCTGCTCACCCATTTCGTTCGTCATCATCATCGCCATCGTGCCCCGTCCAGCCTCAAGCGTTAGGTCCCCTGCGCCAAGCGCAAGCGAGCTGCCCACCACCACATTGCCCCGCGCGCGAACCCCTAGACCAGCGTCGCCCGAAGACGTCGCCAACGTCACCATCCAATCATGAACCGTCTGATCCGAAGTCGATGTCGTCACAAACTCTATCTGACCAACAGACGTCGTCGTCGTCGTCTTAAATGGATTCGTCGCCGAAGCCGCCGCCCAAACACTCGACGACACCAATCGCAATGTCTGACCGCTCGACGCCGCTGGCGATGATGTCGCCGTCAAGCTCAACGCCCCTCCAGTCAAAACCGTCAGACGCGATGAATTGAAATTGATCGCACCCGCCGACGCCGTCAGACTTATATTGTTCGAACCCGCATTAATATCGCTGTTGACATTTACATCGCCCGTCAAAGCCGTGATCGAAACCACCCCGGCGCTCTGCTCAGGCGCTAAATCACCCGTCAATGTCACACTCGACCCGCTCAATGTCCGCGCCCCCGTCAACGTCAACGCGCCATCATTCGCTACACTGCGCGTCCGACCGCGAACACGAACACGACGCGTCCCAAAGCCCGCTTCCAAAGTCAGCGCTCCATCTCCTGTTAGATCAGCACCAACCGTTAGATCGCCTCGCGCTCTGATCCTCAACGCAAAACCGCTCGGCGATGACGCCCGCGTCGAAAGCAACGTCACTTCCGAACCCTCCAGCGCGCGAACCATATCTGCGTCCACCGTCCCAAAAGTGATCGCACCCGTGCCCCCATTATAGCCCGCTTCCAAAATTAAACCCCGTCCATAGATCAAATCATTCGCTACAACAACATCGCCCGCGCCGCGAACCGCTAGCGCTGATCCCGAAGAATTCGCTCGCGATACCATCCACGCCTGAACCCCCTGCGCCGCTGTCGCCGTCGTGATGAACTCCAGCTGGCCAACATTCGTGGCAACATTAAATGGATCAGACGCCACTGCCTCTTCCCATACCGTCGCGCGACGCAGCCCAACTCCTCGACCCTCTACACTCGGCCGACGATCAGCCGTCAGCTCCAGCGCCGAGCCCGTCAACGTCACCAGGCGATCAGGACTGAAACGAATCTGACCCGAACGCGCCGAACGCGTCGCCGTCCCTGCCGTCAAGCTCAAGGCCCCCGCGCCCGCATCAATATCGGCATGGACAAGCAAGTTGCCCCCTGCCGTGATCGTTAAATCTTGACCAAACGGGGCCGGTGCCTTCACGCCGCCATCAACAGCTAAACCAGCCGTCAAGGACACATCATTGCCGATCAATGTCAGCGCCGATGATCCCGTGAAATTAATCGCCCCTGACCCATCCCCCATGCCCGCCTCCAACGTCAGGTTGCGCGCAGACGCCAGCTCAATCGATACACCAACATTTACATCGCCCACGGCGCGAATAATTAAATGCTGCGCGCTCACCGCTGATACCATCCAAGGCTGAACAACTAATGCCGACGAGGACGTCGAAACCAATTCCAACGTCCCCCCAGAGGGCAACGTCACAACACCAAAGCGATTGCTCGTCACAAACACCGACGCCTGCGCTAAGCTGATACGACCCGCCGAAAGCGACGAACCCGGCGCCGAAGAACTCAAAACCTCGCCAATGCCCGCCGTCAAAACCAAATTGCCGCGCAAAACACTCCGCCGAGAAACACGCCGAACTAGATTAAGCGCCGCGCTCACCTGCAATGTCCCCAATGCCGTGATCGTCAAAGAACGACCACTGCCCGCTTCCGCCGATGCCTCCGCAATCGTCGTCACATTCGAAGTTAACGCGATATTCGTGCCTCTCAAACTCGTCGTCCGGCTCCTCCCAAAACTAATCGCGCCGCCGGTCGTGCTCACCATCAAATTCCCCGCGCCTACATCTATGCTCGTGGCAATCGAAACAGCCCCTGTCCCTGTCACAGTCAAATCTTGGCCGCTCGGCTGATCCAACAAATCACGCGACGAGGTCAGCGAAATCGCCGCCCCTGACAAGGACGACGCCTGATCTGACGACCACATAATCCGACCTGTTCTCCGCCGCGCCGAGGCCGAAAGCGTTAAATCGCCCGCACCCGCATTGACACGCGCCCCAATCGTCAGATCTCCCGACAAAGCCCTGATCGTAATGTCAAAATTGTTGATGCCTGCCGCTGGCGTCGCCGCTCCTTTATCTGACAGCAAATTCACATTGTTTCCCTCTAAACGGCGCGTCTCGCCAGTCGCCGCCATGAAGTTTAGCGCTCCCGTCGTGCTGCCATCACCGGCAACCAAAACCAAATCACGCCCTCCAAGCACAACGTCGCGATCCACCACCAGATCTCCGCCCGTGCGCACCGTCAAATGACGACGCCTGGAAGTCCGACGATCGCTCACCAAAGACACCATCCACTCGTGCAGCGTCTGCGACGCGCTCGACGCCGATATAAACTCAACCCCGCCGGTGTTCAGCCTAATATTCATGAAAGGATTGCTCGCGCCAAAACCTGCCGCCTGCCTCAAACGCAACGTCCCAACCGAAAGAACCGTGTTCGAACCTTCGATCGTATTGCTGCCGGCGCTTAAATCTAAAGTGCCGCGACCCAAATTTAAATTGGCTGACAAGGTCATCGTCCCCGACGCCACAATCGTCAAATTACCATTGCTGCCGCGACCCGGCAAAGCGCCATCCGATGTCAGAATAATATCAGCTCCGCTCAAAACCGCGCCGCTGCCAAAACTGAGAACGCCCGTCTCGCGCGTGCCTGTCCCCGCTCCAGCCTCAAGCATCAAATTGCCGCTGCCCGCATTCATATGCGTGTTCACTCGTAAACCGCGCAGCGCCACAACTCTCAACAAAGCATCGCTCGCCGAAGGCATCTCAACTGCGCCCGCTTCATCACGAACCGTGTCACCGGTTAAAGTGATGACATCCCCGGTCAAGAGACGCGCCCCTGCAAAATTGATCACACCAATATTCCCAACACGGCGACGACCAACACGCGTCGTCCCCGTGCCTGCTGTCAAAACCAAATCTCCTGTCCCCGTATCGAGGTCAACCCCCACTTCAATATCGCCGAGCGCGATTACGCGCAAACGCCGACCGCTCGCAGGCGACGCCGCTCCGCCTTGCAGCTGAACATCATCTCCGCGAACCTCTACATCTCGCGCCGTGCTCAGCAAGATCGTCCCGCCTGCCGTCAAAACTACATCCCCCGTACCCGCGTTTAAGTGCGCCGCTAACGTTAAATCTCCCGAAGCCTCAACTGTCAAATCCTGATTGCTCGCCGCAGGCAGCGCTCCGCGACGCGGATCCGCACTCAACTCTATCATCGCACCCGTCAAACGCGTCGCCGCATCCCGGCGCAGCTGCAAAACACCCATGTCGCGGCTGCCCAAACCCGCGCCCGCTGACAAAACTAGATCCCCGCTCGTCAATATATCCGTGCTCACACTCAATCCGCGACGCGCCACAACACTCACCGACTCCGTGCTCGCGCGAGATGTGCCGCCCGCATCCCCGATCAACACGATGTTCAAACCATTGAGAACCGTCTCAACAGAATCCCCCGCGCTCGAAACACCCAAATACAGCGAACCCGCATTCACCTGCGTCGTGCGGCCCACGCGCGTGTTCAAACCTCCGATCAAAGTCAAACTCCCCGTCCCCGCATTCAAATGACCCAGAACCGTCAGATCATTGCGCGCCCGAACCGTCAATGAGCGGTTCGACGCCGATGCCGGCGCACCGCGACCCGTCAACATGATCTCCCCGCCATTCACAACCCGCGTCGCGCCGCCAAATACCAATGTCGCGCCGCTCAAAGCAACCTGACCTGTCCCTGCATTGACGCTCGCATCAATCCGCAAATCGCCCGTCGCCGCAATCGTCAAATCACGACCGCCCGTCGTGATCGTCCCCGATGATACCAACGTAATGTCAGCGCCGACAAAACGATCCGCTGCCGTCTCTAGAATGATCAACCGACGCCGCGACGCCGCTCTCAACGTCAAAGACCCAGCTCCTAGGTCAATCGCCGCGTCCAAAATAATGTTGCCTCCTGTAGATTCCAGCCACAATGACCGATCCATAACTGACCCCATCCACGCATAATAACGCTGGTTGCCTGTCGCAATCACACGAAGCTCTCCAGACACAAAACTCGCCGGCTGTTGATCTGTAAACAGCGATCCATCCTGACGCACAATAATCTGATCTGCCGCCATCACTCGATCGCCGGCTACTTCTATTGTCCGCGCGCGCAGCGAAAGAACTGAACTCATCTCATCTCCAGACATCGAACCCAAACGCAGATCCGAACTGATCTCCAGATTGGTAAACGCCCGGATCGTCAAATTATGCGACCCCGCCATGCTCACCGACGCATCCCCGTCGCTTTCAAAAATGATGTTCCTGCCCGTCAGTTCAACCGGCGCGCTCGTCGCAAACGACAGCCCTCCAACACCCACGCTCGACGCCACACCCGCGCGCAACGTCAAAACGCCCGCGCGGCTGCGCGACGTGCTCGCGCCCGTGTGCAAAGACGCATTGACAACCAAATCCCTCTGCGCTGAAACCGTCAATGACTGACGACCCGCCCGAGGCAACGACGACGACGTCAGCATGATGTTATCGCCTGACAATTGCGTCGCCCTATTCGTCCTAAACTGCAGCGCACCCCCTGAGGCCAACGTCAGATCCCCAGCAGCGCCGGTATCTATGTTCGTGTTGATGGTCAAATTACCCGTGGCCGTGACCGTCAAAGCCTGATTGCTCGCCGTCGGGTTAGCCCCACCGGTCAAAGTGATCACAGAACCGCTCAACACCACCGCACCATTGCGAACTGTCGTGTCAGAGGCTGTGCCGCCGCCAAAATTTAAAGCACCCCCAGCGATTAAGCTCAGATTGCCTTCCCCAGTGCCAAAACTGCCGGTCAAGGTCAAGCCGCCGCGCGCACGGATCAACGCCGCGCCCATATTATCGCTCGCTAGATCCACCGCGCCCGCCGTCAGCCTGACGACACCTCCGTTCAACGTGATCGAACGCTGCGCATCAAAGTCTATCCCGCCGACCGCCGCCAATGTCAAATTGCCCGCCCGAGTGTCAAGACGCCCTCGGCTGTCAAGGCCAATGCTCGTGTTTAGGAGAATATTACCTGTCGCTGTCAACGTCACAGCGCGGCGGTTCGTCGAAATGCCGCCGCGTGAACCCGTCGTCAACGTGATGTCCGCTGCTAAAATCTCCGTCGCCGCAGACCCAAACACAATATTGTTCCCCTCTAAAACTAAAGACCGAGACCCAACAGCCACACTCTCAGCAGAAACCACAACACTGCGATTGACTGAAACTACCCGAACAATAAACGAACTCGAGTCGCTTGACACAGGCGCAAGAAGTGTCGCATGCAAAGTCTGATTGCTCGTCCCTGTCGAAATGAACGAAACTCCAGCGCGCGCCGATAACACCGCCCCTAGTGCTCCACTGCCAAAAGACGCCTGCTGGCGCAACGTGATCATACCACCGCTCAGCGTCAGCGTAGCCCCAGGCGTCGAGGCTGTAAACATGATCGCGCCACGACGCGACGTTAGAGACAAAGAACCCGTCCCAACATCAATGTTGCCTGTAATCGTCAGGCTGTCTGCCGCAAACGTCAGATCATAATTGTTCGCGCTCGTATCAAGTGCACCCAAAGTCAGAGCCTCAAGACTCCCCGCCACTAAACCCGCGCTGCCCGTGTAAGTCGGAACCACACCCCCCAACGTCAAAGCGCCGCGACCTACATCAATGAGCGCGCCAAGATTGAGCGTCGCAACCGAAAGCGTCAGATCCGCGTCGCTCGGCTCCGGCGCTGCGTTCGCTACAAGCGTCAACGCCGCCGCCGTCAAAGTCGTCGGGCGCGATGAATTGAAATTGATCGATCCTTCATTGTTTGTCCCTGATCCCGCCGTCAACGCCAAATCACCCGTCCCAACATTAATATCAGTGTTGATGTTCAAATCCCCCGAAGCCGTCACCGTTAAAGCGTTGTTGCTCACCGTCGGTGCCGCATCCCCCGTCAACGTGATCGCACCACCGATTAAACTCGAGGCCGTACTCACCGTCGCATCAAAATTGACCACACCTGTATCATTGCCATTACCCGCCTCCAACGTCACAGCCCCCGAACCAAAATCTCGCGCTCCGCTCAAGGTCACATCACCCGCCGCGCGCAATACAAAATCAGAGCCCGAACTCGTCGCCAAAGTCGGCATCCAGGCTTGTACCGCCTGCGATCCGCTCGCCGTCGTGATGAACTCAAGATCACTCGCCGACGTCGACGCATGACCAACAAAAGGACTGCTCGAGCCAAACAAAATGCCTGACATCAATGTCAGACTCTGCGCACGCGACGCTGGGGCTGTGTCCGATGTCAATGTCAGCGCACCGCCTGAAGTCAGCACCACCGCGCGCGACGCATCAAACTCGATCGCACCCGTCGTCGTCCCCATGCCTGCCGTGAGCGCAAGCGTCGCCGCGCTCAAGTTCGTGTTGAGGTTGATCGCGCCGCTCGCCGTCAGCGTGAGCCCCCGCGTCCCCAGATTAACCGTCGCAACCGCCGTGTTCGTCAACGTGATCGACGACGCTGTGATCGTCGTCGACGCGCCGGTCGCAAATGTGATGTTCCGATTGCGCGTACGACGATTGGTGTTTTGTCCTGCAACCAACTCAAGCGCTCCCGTGCCAAAATCAAGCGCGCTCGCAGCCACATTCAGCTGACCCCCAACCTCCAGCGACAAACCCCGACCCAAAACCACCATCCACGCAAGCAAATCTTGTCGGCTGCGACCACCATACAATAAACTCAAAGAGCCTACCGTTAAAGTCGACGCCGGAGACCGCACAAAAGGCTGATCCGACATGAACTCTAAACTCAGCGCTGTCAACGTGCGGCCGCTGCCAAAATTCGTGTTCCTATTACTTTCAAAATTCACCGTGCGCAATGACAACACTCCGCCCGCTCGACCAACATTAATGTCTGCGTCGATCAACAAAGCGCGGCGCGCACGGATCGCCACCATGATCGCTTCGCTCGGCGCTGTCGGCTGACCCACAGCAAGCAAAGAAACATTGTTCGCGTCTATGCTCGTCGCGCCCGTGAAGTTGATCGAACCGCCTGCAAAAACCACCGGCGTCGTCGTCGCGGCCGCTGGTGCGCTCAAAGTGAGATTATGGCGGCTTGGATTGCCAGCAACAAAATCCCCGCTAAGCGACAAAGCTCCGACCGTCGCTGTCAGACGCAGGTTGCGATTGAAACTCACACTCTGCGCGCTGATCGAAAGTACTCCCGCCGAAATAACTCCCAGCGCGCCGCCCAAAGTCAGCTCTCCATCTGCCATGATCGTCAGCGCGCGAGATCCAATAGACACGCTGCCCGCGATGATCGAAATCTCCGACGCTTCTATCACAATCTCTCCGTCGCCCGCAAAAGACAAAACACCCGAACCCGCATTTAACTCAATCCTCTCACTCGCGCGAAGCTCCGAAGGCGCCACAAATGATCCCCCAGGAATCAGCGCAATCTCTTCTGCTATCAAATCAACCAGCTCAAACCAAGCGTGATCAGTCTGGTCAGCTTCGCCCCTATAAAAAACAAGCGGCAGAACATCGGTAGGAAGCGTGAAAGTCGCCGGCGCGCTCGGGCCAAAGAGAGCTTGCTGCTGTATCAAAAGAACCTGCGCCGCTTCGATCTCCACCCCGGAGCGGAAAGCAATGGCAGTGTCACCTCCCCCTTCAAGAGTGAGTTCGCCGTCACCGATGGCAATGTCATCCACAGTCAAATCGTTCGCCGCAGTAATCGTGAGGTTGGCACCATCGCTTCTCGTGATCGCACTGGTGATGGTAATGTCGGTGGCGCGCAACTGACGGACAGCGCCGATGATCTCAATGAAGGTGCCGCTTACCGCCGCCGATAAGGTGAGATCGCCGTCGCCGAGATCTATATCGCCATTGATCTTTATCGTGCTGTTATTTGCAGGCGTAGTCGCATCCACAGCGCCATCAACCACGATGACCAGATTTGCCGCCGTCGTCGTCGTGATGTCACCGGTGAGATCAACCCGATCGGCAGATAATGTCACCGTCGCTGCCACCAGCGAGGAGGAAGTCCCTGTCATCGGCGCGGTGAGCACGACCCTCCTGCCGCCCAAAGTGATGACGCCTGCGCTTCTCGTGAGGTTGCCCCCAACCATAATCGGGCAACTCGCGCAGGTGATGCTCAAATCGCTCGTCAAAGGCGCATTGGCGATATCATTATTCGTTGACAGCCAAGCCTGAACCTCCTGCGCCGCAGTGACGCTCAAAACCAAAGCTATGTCTAAAGCTATGTCCAAATTGCCAAAATTGAACAGCCGCGCAGAACCAAACGCACCCGACGTTTGCGTGAAGGTTAAACTCGCGGCAGTTAAAGTCGGAACATTGCCGTCGGCATTATCAGAATCCAAATCCGTAGTGGTGATGGTGCCCGCCGTCGCCTCAATGACGATGCTCTGCCCCGCATAGGTGATCGCGTTGGCGGCCAGAGACACCGCCGCGCCCGAAAGTGTGATCGCGCTCGTGCCGCTCAACGCGATCGTCGGTGCCGACAAAGCAACGCCCTGCTCGCCCGCCATGATATTATCGCTCAGCGTGATCGACGCCGCGCTCGTCAGACTCAAACCGAGACCATCAACTAACATCCACGCATAAACCATCTGTGCCGCTTGGGTATCCAAGATCAGCGAGTTCGTCGCCGCGCCAAGTGTAAATACGTCGAAGGCAAAAACCGCATTCTGCTCAAGCGTGATCACACTGCCAGAAAGCTCGCGCGTCGTGCCCCCATTGCTAATGACGCCGCATGCTGAAGCGCTATCACTGCCGCAGGTCGAGACCGTGGCGCGTGCCCTCATCACCAGCGCGCCAGCGCCAACATCCACATTGCCTGCCAAAGTCAAAAGGCCTTCCGTCGCTTCCAAAGTAAGATCACCGCCCTCAACGGTTGTGATTCTTGGAGCATTCAGCGTCAACGTTTTGGCCTTTATCGAAGGCGCTACACCAATGACCATCAAATTCGCAGCCGAGATCCGCAAAGCGCCGCCCGCGCTACCGGAAATGTCGAGAGCAGAGTCAAGCCTCATCGTGAGCCTAGCTCCTTGCGCGATGATCTCTAAGCCGGGGTTGTTGCCCAAATTAATCGCGCCCGCGTTAATCGTGATCGCCGCCGAGCTCAGAATGATGTTCGTGTTGCCGTCGCCGTCGGCGAAAGTCAACGTGCGAGAACCAACATCAAGAATGATGCTGTCTTTTGTTTCAATCAGCACGTCCACATTAGGATTATCTTCAGGATGGGTATAGGTGGCGGATAGTATGGTGAGATCGTGAAACCATGCTCGCTCAGCGATGTCACCCAAAGCGCGACCAGTGACAACAGGCAATCTGCCCGCATTTAGGATAAACGTCGCCGGCCCCGGGTCTTCAACAAAAGCGCTGCGATCCTGCGCTAGATTCGCCGCAAACGCCGTCACCGTGATATTGCTGCCCCATATGATGTCGCCGGTTGATACTCCTGTTGCGTCATCAAATCCGGCCTCAAGCACAAGCGCGGCGTTGCCAACATCATTGCTGTCATCAATATCGCCATCATCAGCGACAAGAGATATATTGCCACCGATCGTCAGATCACCACGCGCGCGCGCAATCAGTTTTTTGCCCAGCGTGCTTTTGAGCGCAGACATAAAATTGATGTTGTCGGCCTGCACAGTAAAAAGATTTACAGTGTTGGAAATATCATCCATCAAAGCGATGGGCGCTGTGCCGTTCACATCTAGAACGAGATCGCCGCTGCCGATGTCAAAGCTATTGGTGATCAAGATTCTCCGATTGCTCGTAATGCTCAAATCGCGGTTCACTGCGATCATCCAATTATAGATTCCTTGGAAGCCGCTGTTCGGGATAGTTGTGGCAGTGAAACTCACAAAATCAACAGCAGCCGCGAAGTTAAACAGGATGTCAGAGCCAAACGCATTATCTTGCGAAAGGCTTATTGTGCTGGCAAGCAGCGTCGGCGCGACAAAGTCGTCCGTCACAGGAAAAGGCGCGCCGTTTGAGATATTGTCATCATCGCAACTATCTGGACCAGTGCAGCCCGTCAGAATGCCCGCCGTGAGCGTGAGATCGCCCCGCTGCATCGTTGTGCCGCCGCCGCCGCCATCTTCCATCGAAAACTCCGCGACCGTGACGCTGCCACTAACGGTCAAATCTCTCGAGGCGTTCACGACGAGACTGCCGCCATTGACAGTCGTTTCGCCGCTGATGGTGATGTTTTGCCCAGTGATCGTGAGCGTCCGGTCTGCGGCATCCACAGAAACATTGATGTTGATCGTGCTCGTCATCAGCGAAACATCTCCGGTGTTGGCGGCGTTGAGGTCGGTGTTAATTGTGGCGCTTAACCCAATTATGATGGAGTTCCTGTCCGAAACGACCATCCAAGCAGGATAAATCGTCTGGTCGACGCGCGCGTTCAATTGCAAAGTGCTCACATCCGTAAATGCCGTCGCCGGAGACGCGGCGGTAAACGCGCTATCTTGCGCGAGAGTTATTTTCCTTGCAGTGAGCACACCAATTTGACTGCCAATGCCGCCCACATTCAACATGATATTGCCGGTATTAACTATTGGATTGTTGCCATCGTCCATCGTATCAACGCCGGCTTCCAGCGTTAAATCTGTGTCGGGGGCCGTCATGCCATCATCCCTAAGAGTTATGAAAACGACGCTGCTCTCAAAGATCAAATTGCCTTTGGCGCGGATGGTTAAATTTCTATTTGCGGCACCAGAAAAATCAATTGCGCCGCCCTTAAACCTAATTTCACCGCCTTCCAATATGATCGTGTCAGCAATGCCACTGCTTGCGCTTGAAATGAAGCCAGCACCAAAATCTACCATAGCATTTAGGGTGATATCGCCATTGCCATTATCCAACATCTCGCCACCCTCATGAGCAAGCTCAATAGAGCCGACCATATTGGTGAGGGTTAAATCTCTGCCTGTGCCACCATTTGCGTTTTTATCCAACATCCACAGCCAGACCCTCTGACTGAGGCTTTCTGTCACATTAATCTTCAAAGTCTTCACATTGCTGGAAAAATTAGGCCCGCCGTCTTTCCCAAAGCCGCTGCTATTATTCGTCAAAGTGATGTTATCGGCAGAGAGCATGGCAGAATCAGCAAAAATGAAATCGTTGGCCGACATAAGAAACATAAGACCATCACCGCTCGTCCCAACATTTATGCTGCCGTTCAAGGTAATCTCATCCTTCGTTTCAATGGCGAGGCTGCTGTCAGAGACCGCAGGCGCGTTGAGCATGAAATCGCCCGCCATGATCTTGATGAGCGCCACATCAGCACGCGTTTCATCTTTGCCTTTAAACACGATCGAGCGCATCTCGCTCGCCGTGTTCGTGTTTGACAAGATTAAACCACCGCTGCCGAAATCAATGACGCCATCGGCGAACAAAGTGGCGTCAAGAGTGATGACGCTGCTGGAGCTGTCCGCGGTGTTGATGATCAAACCCCTGCCTGCCGCGACCATCCAAGTCTGAAGCGTCTGTGCGGTGATACTCGCGGGGAGATCAATTTGCAGACCGCTGGCTTCAAGAGTGAATGGGAAAAAAGAGGTGAACGCCATACTCTGCTCGATGATGATGTCTTCTGCGATCAAGGTGGGCGTTGCATCGGAAGCGAAACTGCTCCCGGCCTTCAAAAGAAGAGCGGTGTCTGCAGCGCGAGCAAACGAGACATCGTCGTTGATTTTGATCGCATTGGCGCTTGAAAGCGAAATCATCGCAATGGCGGAAGTCGCAGAGATGTCGCCCGTGATCGTGATCGCCTTGCCTACAAACGAGACGCTAGAACCCGATAACGCATCAAGTCTAATGCCCCCCGGCGCCGACAAGGTTAGGTCGGAAGAGGTGAATCCGATATCGCTCGCCGAAACCGCCATGATCCTGAGCGCGTGGCTGGCAATGGTGCTGTCAACTTCCAGCGTGAGGTTGCGGTTCGCAACCACCATCCAGTCTTGAAGGGTTTGCGCCGAGTCTGTCTTAAGGCTCAAATCGGAGGTCATCAACACAAAGAGCTGGTCGCTGCCAAAAACGAGATCCTGCGAAAGGGTGATCTCGCTTGCGGTCAAGGTTCGCTGTGTGCCGCTGTTTTTGATGCTGCATGACTCAGTGCCGCTGCCGCAGGTTCTGGCTTCCGCCATGATTACGAGCGCATTCGCACCGACATTGGCATTGCTCATCAAATTGACATCTCCGGCTTTGGCCTCCAAAGTGAGGTTGATGTCAGCGTCTGTGATTTCATCCGTCTCAGTATTCGTGTTGATGGTGGTGATCATGCCTGCGATCAAAGTAAGCTCCGCGCCCGACAAAGCGCGATTTCCACTGCCGGTAAAATTAATCGTGCCGCTCGCGCCAGTGTTAATGATGAGATCGCTACTAACATTGAGGTCAGCGTTAAGCGTGATCGTGCCCCCGCTCGCCTGTATCGTCAAGGAGCTGCCGCCCGTGCGCGCAAAGGCGACCATCCCTGCCATGATCGAGATGGTCGGCGCATCCAAAGTAATCGCAGCGAGGTCAGGGAAAGTGAGCGTCCCTGCGCCGACGTCCAACGTAATGCTATCTATGCGACTTAGCGCACCGTTGAGAAAAAGCCCGCTGGGCAGATCGTAATTTTGATCGACTCTGTTGAGGCTGCCAGAGATCGTCGGCTCGTTCGCGCCGATCGCGGGGATAACATAAAAGCCCGGTGGCGGCACGATAAGCCAAATTCGTGTCATGGCGTCGGTCGGACCCACATGGCTCACAGCTTGTGGCAGAGGGGCATCCGCTGACGCAATCACAAAAGTCGCCGGCCCCAAAGGCGCACTAGCTCTGTCGGGAGCAAAAGGCATATTCTGCGCCAGTTCCACCGAAAACGCTGTGACCGTGACACTCGGCGTTGTCGGGTTGATTTTTGGCATATCATCATCGCTATCGGCCCATAAGATGTCGCCGCCTGCAATGTTGTCGGAGTCGGCCACAAGCCGGAGCTTGTTAGTCGCGCCGCTGCCGATGTTTATATTGCCATGAATCGTCAAATTGCCGCGTGCAGAGATCGTCACGGGAATGTTGAAAGGATTGTTGAAAGCGCCCTTCAAATCGATGTTTCCAGCACTCATGGTAAAGCTGGTTAGAGGGGTGTTGCCGGGAAACTGTAACAGCCCGATGACCCTATTGATGTTGCTCACCTCCAAAGTGAGGTTGCCACTGCCGATATCAATTTCCGAAAGTGTCATAACAATCGATGGTCCAATAAAGAAGGCGCCAGTTTCGCTCTTGATTGTCAAACTGCGATCCCTTTCAATCATCCACGGTCGGACGAATATCGCGGCGTTCGTGACAGTGAAGCTTACGAGATCAACTTCAGCACCGAAGTCAAACACACGGGACTCATTATAATTGTCAGCTTGCGAGAGAAAAATTGAAGCGGCGCTCAGCGTCGGCGTGACACT
The DNA here is from genome assembly GCA_965212115.1 of Alphaproteobacteria bacterium. Lineage (GTDB taxonomy): Bacteria > Pseudomonadota > Alphaproteobacteria > JAPOUT01 > CBDBUR01. The sequence continues at coordinate 662,014 of CBDBUR010000001.1, forward strand.
CACAATATCGACAAGCTTGCCATTGTTATCCCTGTCCTTGTCCGCCGTGAGCGTGAGATTACCCTTCTTCGTTATCATATTGTTGCTGTTATCGGGGTCAGACATGATGAAATCTTCAACCGTGATGTTGCCATAGACTGAGATGTCATTAGCGGCCTCCACGACAAAGCTACCGCCGTTCACCGTGATCGTGCCATCACGCGACATGCCGCTACCCTCCAGCGAGTGGCCAAAAATGAGTTCTCCCATGCTGCTGATCGTGAGCGTGTTGTCAGCGGCGTCAGCAGGGACCATGACGTTGATTTCATCAATGTGCAGCTGCGTCAGAACGGGATTGACGAAGGCGAGGTCCGCATTGATGGTGGTGCTTGGCGCGGATATGACCAAAGCTGAGATCGGAAAAGTCAGCCAATCAGTATGGATTATCTGGTCAGAACCTGCAAGCAAGCCAAGTGAATATGTGGACGTTCCGATCCTAGAGGTGATTGTGCTGGCAAACGCGCCGGGCTGAACGAGTAGCACAAATATCCCAGTGAGCGTCACACTGCCCAGCATGAAATTGCCTTCTCCGCTCCCCTCGCCCGCTTCCAGAATTAAAAAATTGGCCGCTTCAGTGTTGAGCGTTATATTACTGTTGATGGTCAAATTGCCTTTGGCCTTGATGGATAGACTTTTTCTGCCGCTATTTTTATCCGTGCTGCCGCTCTCATCAAGCACACCCGTGAGCGTGATCGCGCCGCCGGACATAACACTCATCTCGCCATCGCTGTTATTTCCATCTAAAGAGAGCGTGGCGGCGTTTAAGGTGATATCGCCCATGCCATTATCAAGAGGAGCGGTGTCAATATGAGAAATGGAAATGGAACCGCCCTCATTGTTGAGAACGATATCTCTATCGTTTGAACCGTCGCGCATCATCCAGCCATGAAGCCTCTGATTTTCATCGCTGCTCGTGATTGTCAGCGTCAGACTTGTCACCGATGCGGCGAACATTACAGGCGCGGGGCTCTCAAATGTGGCACGCTGCGACAAAACGAGTTCACCGGCGGTGAGCAGGGCGCTACTGCCAAATCCAACTCTGCTGATCTCATCACCATGGCTGTCAGCGATCAGCGTGAGCCGATGCGCGCCGACATTGGCAGTGTTGATATCTATTTCTCCCGAAACCTGGATGGTGAGATCTCCTGTGACGGCTGTTATTGATGCCCCGCTGCCGATTTGAAGTGATGCTTCCACGCTTGCCGAACCTAAAAAGATTTCACGAGCGCCGCCGGTGAATTCGAGCTGGCTGTTATTCCCTGAAGTGGGCAGCAAAACTAAAGAGCTTGCAGACATAATATCGCGCTCAATGACCAGTTTAGAATTATTACGCGCCATATTTAGAGCAAGGCCGCTAACATCACCATTTGTCATCCATGGATGGAGCGTTTGCGCGGCAACATCAGCGTTTAAGTTAATCGTTAAACTCGGCTTTGATCCTACTCCTTCTCTTGCAAAGGCGAACGGGAAAGGATTTACCGCATCATCTTTGGCGGTGAACGCCTGCCCCTGCCGCAGAGTGATTTCATCTGCGGTCAAAGTGACGGAGCTCATGCTAGAGAGAATACGCCCGCCCCCACTCGTATGCGTTCGCAACACAATGGAAGACGCATCACTGCCATCAGCGCTGCCCATATTGATGTTGCCATTGATGACAATATCAAAGCCATTATTAAGCTCCGATCCGAGAGCGAGGTCGATTCCGCTTAAGCCTTCAGCCGCGGAGATGTTGCTATTGATTGTGAGTCCAGCGTTGGCAACTATGGCTTGATCTCCGTTGATAGAAACTCCTCCCATCCTGCCCTCCAAAATGAGCGCTTTTTGGATGTAGAAAGAAGCATGGAAATTCAATGCCCCTCCCTCGCTGATTAAAGAGAGATTGCTGCTCAAATCATTGACATCCACAACTACCGACGTATTAATCTCGATGGAAGCGTTAACGGCGGTAAGCGTCGTATTTGCCGCGCTGTCAACCATCATCCACCGATGAAGAGGCTGCCCGCCCGCCGCCTGCGATGTGAGCGTTCTCAGATTCAACTGAGTGACGGTGCTGTCGTTATCGGTGAAGTCGAAATGCTGTTCGGCAATAAACTGGCGTCGCTGCGAAAGTGTAACCATTCTAGCAATCAAAGTGTGAGACCCTGATGAGCCAGAAGAATTCTCATAATCTTGATTTCTGATGCGGCACAAGCCGGTGGAGCTGGATAGAGACGGACAATTCGTGCTGTTCTCTTTCTCCGCTACAACCGCAAGCGCGTTCGTGCCGACATCGACATCGCTGTTCAAATTGATGTCGCCTGTGAGGGCAATCAAAAAGAGATCTTGGTCAGCGGTGGTCTGGCTCGCGTCCAGCGTAAGCTCGCCGCCCGCCTGCAAAGTGTAAGCGCCGCCGCCGCCTGTAAAAACGACCGTCCCCGCACCCGCATCGACAATGAGATCACCAGAAGCCTCAATGCTCGCATTGAGCGTCAGCGTCAGTACGCCGCCGCTCGAAGTGAGCGTCAGTGAATCGTTAGATGATGGAATCGTGATTGTCCCTGCCCTGATGGTGATGGTCGGTGCGTCCAGCGTTATCGACGTCAGATCAGGGAAGGTCAGTGTCCCTGTGCCGACATCTAACGTGATGCTCGATGAACGCTCCAGCAGACCATTTTCAAAACTGGCCGCCGGAATCGTGTAGTCTGCGTTTGTGCCGGGTCTTTCGGCTGTGTTATCAGCGGGCGTGCTATAGGTGAGCGGCGCGGGATCGTCAAACCATGTTTGCGTCGCGGGATCGAGACTCGTTGCGCCGCGACCGTGAGGCCTCGCACTCCCCGACAGGATGAACGTCGCCGGACCCGGATCGCTTGCTAAGGCCGAGCCATCCTGCGACAGACTCACCGACAGCGCCTTCACCGTGACCGTCGGCATTGCTGGCATTGTGCTTGCGGTGGCGTCCGTAGCGCCATCGGCCCAGAGGATGTCGCCGGTGCTGTCATCGCCGTGCCCTGCACTGAGCCTCAGCGCTGCATTCCCGACATCTAATTCATCAACAAGCAATATATCGCCGCCGATCGTCAAATCGCCGCGGGCGACGATCTCAACAGGAATGTCGGCAGTGCTTTTGAAAGCGCCGAGCAAATTGATGTTGCCAGCACTCAAAGTGAGGCTGGCGGGCAGAGCGGTGTCAGCGTTAGGGGAAAGAATTTTGATGAAAAAATTTTTCACCTCCAAAGTGAAATCACGGCTGCCGAGATCAATGTCAAAGTAAATGCCAATGGCTGAGCTTGTAATTTTCAAGTTGAAATTTCCTTCAAGCATCCAAGAATTAATGAACATGCTGCTTTCGGTGGTTAAGTGCAATAGATCAGCATTTTGAAAGTTAAACTCACGTTCATCAAAATCTCCATCTTGTGAGAGAAAAATTGAAGCGGCGCTTAGCGTCGGCATGGTGGCGGCGATTGCGCGAATATCATGGTTGGTGTCATCATCCGCACCCGCCGTGAGCGTCAGAGCACCGCCATCATTGACCGTGATGTCGCTAATGACTTCGATGGTTTCGTTGGCCTCTACGACGAGGCTGCCATTATTTACGATGATCGTGCCATCTCGATCGTTGAAGAATTGCGTGCCACCAGTAAAGAGCTCGCCGCCAAATCGGATACTGCCATTGCTTGTGATCCTGAGCGTGTGTTCAGAAACAGGCGTCGCGGCATCTTCATCATCAGGAACATTGATGATGATTTCGCCAAAGTGCAAGATAACCCCCGCCCCAGTATTAGCAAAAGCGAGGGTCTCAGTAATGACGGCTTTTGGCGCACTGATGATAACGTTGATTGCGCCGCTAAATTCGGTCATCCAAGAGTGGATCGGCTGCGCTGCGCTGGAATCCGTGCGCAAGACTAAAGTTCCATTTGTTAAATCGTATGATTCCGCAGTGCCTGTGATGGTGATGGTCGCCAGAGCTGTGTCGCCAAACAGCCCATCTTGCGCAAGAAAGATACTCTCTCCGGAGAGCTGAACATCATTCGCCAGCATGAAACTGCCAGTATTAACTCTTACCAGAGAGCCGCTATCGCCATTTTCTTCCCCTCTTATATCAACCCCCGCTTCCAGACGAAGTTTTTTGTCCTCTTTGAGCCTGATATGACTGTTGATGATCAAATTGCCTTTAGCGCGGATGGACAAATGTTTATCACCGCTGGCACGATCAGCGGCTGCCCTTTCATCAAGCGCACCCGTGAGCGTGATCGCACCACCTAACAATGCGGAAGTGCTGCTGTCGGCAGCATCTCCATCTAAAGAGAGCGTGGCGGCGTTTAAGGTGATGTCGCCAGTGCCATTATCGAAAGAATTATCGGAAACAGCTCCCGAATGGGTAATGCGAATGGAGCCGTCCTCATTGTTGAGAACGAGCGCTCTTGTGCCTGAAATGCCGCCCATCATCCAGGGATGGATTCTCTGGTCGACGCCACTGCCAATGATCGTCAGTGCCAGCGTCGCCACCGAAGAGGCAAAACTATACCCGCTGCTTTCAAATGCGCTGCTTTGCGTCAAAACGATCTCGTCGGCGGTGAGCATCGTCGCAGAAAGTGAAAGCCCACCGCTCCCATTGCCGTCATTGTCGGCGGTCAGCGTGAGCTTGTTGCTCCCAACATCTACCGAGCTATTTGCAAAAGTTATGCTGCCATCCACGATAATCGTGAGATCGCTGTCAGACGCGGAGTCGAGTGTCGCGGGCTTAAACAAGCTGAAAGAGCCAGCCTTGATCCGAACAGCCTTCCCCATGACCACGTTGCCGCTTTCATCAACGAACGGGTCTCCACGCCCATCAAAGAGCCGGACATCTTCTTTCCCCCGAAACTCAATCTGGGCATTCGCCCCTCCTCCAGATGCAGAAGCGAGAAGCAGCTGCACCACACCGCGACCAAAATTAATTCCTAAATCCGGGAACAAGCTGGCGTCAACGATCAATTTGGCGTTCGTATGCGCCATGACAATGTCTAAATTCCTATTTTCCTCGACCATCCAAGTTTGAAGCGTCTGCACGGCAACAGCATTGTTTAATTCAATCAGTAAAACAGGTGATTTTGCCCCCTCCGATGCGAGAGTGAATGGGAAATCATCGGAGAATGCCTCCCCTTGCCGCAGGATGATCGCGTCCGCGGTCAAAGTGTAGTTCCCACTAGAATTGATTTTTCCGCTTCCACTTATATGCGTTTGCAAGACAAGGGAAGTTGCATCAATATCACTAGGATCTGTGGTGTCGGCGATGCCCAGATCGATGTCGCCATTGATGATGAGATCAGCGCCCCCGCTCGACGACGTGTTGATTTCGAGGTCGGCGCCGTTGACAGTCACAGAGACGGGGCTTATGAGCTTGACTGACCTGCCGCCTCGCAAGAATACGTCTTCTGATGTGGAAATAACAATCCCACCGACTTCGCCCTGCAAAACAAGCGAACCTCTGATCTCGATAGAGCCGACTTCGAGGCCGCCCTCTGCATTGACTCTTTGGGTGAAATTCACCGATCCGCCTATGCTTCTTAAAAAAAGGCTGCCTCTTTTATCGCCAGAAGCTGTGCTGCCGATAAGGCCCCCGATCGTTATCTCGCCGCGCGCAGTGAGCAACGTGCTTGAACCGTTGTCATTGATCACCATCCAAGGCCAAACCGTCTGCGCCGACACCGTGAAAAGGTCCAATGTTCTGACGAATTTGATCCCATTGTCAAAAGCAAAAAGCTGGGTGCCATTAAACTGGCGATTCTGCCTAAAAGAGACTATGTTTCCAAGCAAAGTATAGCCTCTTTCGCCTGCGCCGCTATTTCTGATGCGGCAGCTGTTGTCCTCACAGCCGGAGCTGCTGCTCTCTGCTATGAGCAGAAGCGCGTTCGCGCCAACATCGACATTGCTGGCCAGATTGATATCGTTGCTCGAGGCAGTCAAATTGAGGTTTTGGTCAGAAATGATCTCGCTTGCGATCAAAGTAAGCTCTCTACCGGCCAGCAACGTGTAAGCGCTGCCGCCGCCCACCAGATTGATTGTCCCCGCCACCCCCGCATTGATCGTGAGATCGCCAGCCACCTCAATGCTCGCGTTGAGCATGAAGTTCAACGTCCCGCTGCCCGACTGGATCGTCAGCGAGGTTGTGCTTCCCGCAAATGCAATTGTCCCTGCTGTGATGTTGATCACCGGTGCGTCGAGCGTCAGTGTCGAGGCGCCGGAAATATCAGGAAAAGTCAGCATCCCCGTGCCGACAGCAAGTGTAATGCGCTCTTCGCGCACAAGCATGCCCTGTGGGAAAAGAGTCGCCGGAAGCACATAGCTTCCGTCAGCAGCTTTTTCATCGGCGGGGATGTCATATTTCGGATCGGGCAGAAGCGTGAACCAAGTGCAGGCCGGGAGCGTGTCGGCTTCGCAAGGAGGCTGCGTCGTTTCATCCCCAGTATATAAAACATCGGCCACAACGAGGCTGTCTTCTTGATCCTTGAAGGCCGCGATCCGATGATCATCATCAGGGTTAAAAATCCCGCCGCTCTGCTCTAACCTCACGGAACTCGCAGTGACAGGCGAGTTTGTAATTGTGATAACGCCCGTCGGATCCGTCGTGCCGGCCTCTATTGTGAGATTTCCGCTCGCAATATTTATTCCGCCCACACTCATATGACGCTGTGCGCGCAATGTCAAATCAGATCCCCCTGCCTCAGACTCGATCCCTGCGCTCAGTTCGATGTCATGGGCGTCGATTGTTGCAGCATTGCCGCTGATGCTAATCTCTTCATTCGAAAAAATGGAGAAATCTCCCATGCCAAAATTCAACGTGCCGCTTAAAACAGAGGCCCCGACATTCAACGTCAAGCTGCGATCTTGTCGGACCATCCAGCCCTGAATTTCCTGCGTTTGGCTGTCAGGCTGGACTAAAGTGATTTTGAGCGCGCCAACATTATCAGTTTGAAGACTTACCTCATTTCTAAAATTGTTGGCACCTTGCCTGAGCTCCACAACACCAAAATTTTTAACTTTCAAGCTGCTTGTTTGTAGGCTTCTAATCACTCCTCTGCGGCGACTGCTGCCAGGTTCTTCTTTTGTGCTGTCATCGACAGCTGCCTCAAAAGTGAGCTTGCATGTCGTGCAACCCTCAAAAAACCCTAAATTCGCATTATCGGGCCCAAAGTTCATGCCGAGTTCGTTCGTAGAAGAAAAAGTGAGATCATCATCGGCAATGATTCGGTTAAAATTTACCTGACGAGCATCAAAAAACACCTCATCATTGGCAGCAAAGCGGCGCGCGCCTCCCTTAAAGCGAATTTCCCTCACGCCAAGGCCAAAAGTGATGCTTAGCGGCAAATCGGTGACATCCCCCCAGAATGTGATTCTGCCCTCAGAGCCGGTCAACTTGATGACTATGCTTACATCAGATCGCTTAGCTATTAAATTTATGAGCGGCGCATCAAACACAATCTCTTTTGCCGTGATCAAAAACAAACATGCATCAATGGAAGAAAGTGCAAAATTAGAAAAATCAATCTCTTCCTCATCTTGGAATGTGAGGACTCCTGCTACAGTCAATTCCACATCTTCTAGACCTATGAGGCTTAAACCCGCAAGTCCGCTATTATTGACCGTCATATCGCCGACCGCGCTTGGCGGCGCAGACGGCGTCTCGCACGAAACGCAGACATAAGTTGGCGAAAAATTCACCGCGGCGCTAGTCTGGAAAAGCACATGAGACAGACTCTCCCGAACATGATTGAGACCAGGTGTCTTGTAATTGATGGCAACGTTGTTCGGCAGTGCCACAATTTTTGCAAGTTGGCTGGCTATGAAGGTGTTCGCTTCTAGCGTTAGTGTGTTGCTGCTGCTGCCTAAACTAATCAGGCTGTTAATCTCTATGATTCCCTCATTTTCTTCTATCCCCGCCTCCAATGTCAAATCGCCCGCCTGATATATAATGTCTGCATTCACCGTGATGCGCTCGCGCGCCGCAATCATGACATTGCCGCTTAAATCATCGAACGATGAAACATTAATTTCCAGATCGACGCCAGCATCTCCTGTCGTGCCGAGAAAAGCATCATCAGCAGCAGCGATGGCAACTGCCCCTGTCGGCGAAATACCGCTTCCTGAAACAAAAGTCACAGTGGCCGGATCAAGCAGCAATGTCCCCGTCGCACCGACTTCAATTCCTGCGAGGTTGATCGCCGCTAGACTCTCCTTGCCTGAAACTTCGGCAAACCCGCCCGGCGCGTTGAGCTGGCCGTGAAACCATGTCGTTTCATCCGCCCAGACAATGATGCGGCCTTTATCTCCAGCGTCAAGCAGCGCGTCGTTCTCAACGAAGGTGCGCTGTGCTGTTTGCACTTCGCCCTGACCTTTATGATCGCCGCCCACAAGAACCTCCGGTGCTTTAAGCGCCGCGCCTCTTTTGACCAAAACATAGCGCCCGGTTGCTTGAACCTTCTCATCGGCTTGAACATCGCCCGAAACTTCATTGACACCTTCATCACCTCCCGACAGATACACCACGCCGCCGCGCCGCTCGATCTTCGTCGCCTTGATAATTCCGCCAGCCGAAACGACATTCGCGCGAATCTCTTGTGCCTCTTGTGCCGAGAGCTTCACGATCCCGCCTTGCGCCTCAATTGTCCCTTGATTGACAAGCGCCGCGCCCGAAACCGCTTTCTTGACCTCAAACCCGACAAGCGCGCCTGCAAAATTTACCGTAAAGGCCTCACCCGCGCCCAGCGCGACATTACCGCCAGTGGCGGTGATCTTGCCAGTATTCTCAACCCGAATTGCCGCTAACACCACGCCACCTGCGTCTGCCTTGACGTTCCCATGGTTGACTATCGCGCCGCCTGCGCCATTCAACTGCCAGCTTGAGCCGCCCACGCCAGAAAGGCGCGCGCTTGTCGCCAAAAGGCCGCCAACATTGACAACAGCACCTTGACTAAACTGAATGCCGTTCTGATTTTCTATAATTGTGATGCCGTTGGAAATGTAGCTTCCGGCGATGTTCGTGGCCCCCGCGCCTTCGACGCGAACAAGAAGTCGTGAGGTGGAGCGCGGCTGATGCGCTTGCACACTCTCGTGGCTGGCGATGTTAAAGCTCGACCATTGGGTTGCCAGAAAATCGCTGTTTTGATGAATATCAGTCCGTGTGCCGGAATGCTCGATGCGGCCCTGCCCTTGCGTGATCCGCCCGCCCTGCGGCGCAGCGCCCACCGCTGTGCCCAGCGTCAGCGTCATCACAACCGCGCTTAAAGACGATAAAAACTTTATACGATTATTATATATATTATATAAGGACAAGAAGCTCAAACTCCCCACCTCTCTCGATCCCTATTTTGACTATAGCCGTTATTGATCGCCGAGTCAAAGAAAATGTAAAAACTTGAATTTTCTAAAAGACAAAAAAATGATTTCATAAAGTTCAAACTCCAAACAATTCAGCGCGCTACGACTTAATCCGTCTGGGTGAGGCATTGCGTGTTCTGACACGGAAAATCAACATCAAAACGCGGCGCGCGCAGCGAATTCCTCTTCAAATTAAAGATCTTTACAGTGCCAACTCCTCTTTTGCCGTTGTCGATCGCAAGCACACGGCTCGCCGCCAGCGAAGTGCCTGTCCCCAAAGTCAGAGAAGCGCGCGCTTCGATAAACAAATTGTGTGCTCGTGTTGAACCCGCCGTGAGCGTCAGCGCTCTGCCCGACACTTTCACCGTTTCGGCGTCAAAATTCAACGCCTCGGTTGCCTCCACCGTCAGCGCGCTGGCCCCGGCGTCGATGTCGCTATTGACCGTTATGCGACCTGCTCTTAACGCTGCGGTGCCCTCAAACTTCGTTGCGCGCGCCGGTGAAAGCACAAGCTCACCTCTAGGTCCTAAATCATGCTCGCCTGTGCCAAAAGTGATATCCCCAGATCGCGTCGTCAAACTCAGTTTTTGCCCCTCTGTCACCATCCAGTCTTGAACCCGCTGTGATCTCCTTGTTGTGATCGACACATCTTTCGACAAATCGAATGGCCGCGTCGCGCTAAATTCATCTGCTTGCTCAAGAGACACATGACTAGCTGTTAAACTCGGCGCGGTCTTGCCGTCATGCGCCGGCGTCTCCACTTTGCCCGACCCGTCCGCACCCGCTCTGATTTCAAGCACACGCCCTATCCCATCCAGCGCAATATCATTATTGATCCTCACATCACCACGCGCATCAATGGTCAGATCATGCGCCGATGATGAAATCATCGTCGTGCTCGAGCCGCTTGTCAAAGCAATCGACGCAGCTGCCAAACGCCGCTCATCACCTTCACCCGCAAAAGCCATCCCGCGCGCCGCCGATAAAGCCAGAGCGCCTGCGCCGACTTCAATATCGCGCTCAACGTCCAATGATCCATCCGAAGTAATTTTCAGATCAATGCCTGAACGCAAAACCATCCAATCTTGAACAGCTTGGGCATCGTTGCCATCATAATTAACTGTCAAAGATTCCACTCTTCGCGCGAACCTCACTGGCGGTGCTGAATCAAAAACCTCCTCATCCTGCGACAAAGTCACCGAAGCCGCTGCCAGCGTCTGAGATGGCCGATCGCGGCGGTCACGGCGGAAATTGAGCACCCCGACATTATTCGCCTGTGTGTTTCGGCCTGCGGTCAGGACCAGCGCACCTGAACCTAGATTGATGTCTGTGTCAACATTCAAATCATCTGCAGCCTCAACTGTCAGGCTTCGGTCGCTGCCGCGCGAAGGCGCGCGATCAGACGCCAGTGTAACTTCTTTGCCGCTTAAAATAATCTCCCGTGATCTGCTAAATCTCAACTCACCATTTCTAGCCGCCGTGCCCGCCATCAAAGCGAGATCGTTCACCGTCATAATATCCACATCCAGCGTCAAATGGCGCCTCGCCTCAATGGTTACGGCTTGACTGCCTGTCATCGGTCTCATTGCGCGGCCATTATTGTCAGTGGCATCCGCGCTCAGAGTGACATGATTGCCTTTCAATATCGTCGCAACAGATGCGCCCACATTGATTACGCCTATATTCTGCGCGCCAAATCCGGCGGCCAACACTAGATTCCCTCGACCTGCTGTTAACTGACCATTCAACGACAGATCTCCCGTTGCGCGAACGATCACATTGCCCGTCCGGCGATGCGCACTATTTGGTAGCGTGGCATCTGTTGTCAATTTGATATCATGACCACTCAAAGTGATTGCGCGGCCACTAGAAAAGCGCAAAGCGCCTGTCGTGGAATCACCCATCCCCGCCGTCAAGGATAACGCGCCCGTCACCAAAAGACTCATATTGACATGGATGTCGCGCATCGCAATAGCTTTCAAGCTCGATGCGCTCTGATTTTGCGAAGGCGTCCTATCAGCTGCAAGCATGATGTTCATGCCACTCAATATTCTCTCACCAGCCAAAATCAACACGCCTGTATTCGCGCGCATCCGCCTGCCCGAACGCCTCCTGCCAAAACCCGCTTCCAATCTTAAATCTCCTGCTCCCGCATTCAGATCAGCCCCAACATCAACATTGAACGAAGACCTGATTACAACATCGCCGCTGCCGCGCGGCGCTGAACCATCTGCCCGCAGGGTGATCGTGTTTGCATCCAATGTTGCTGCTGTGTCAAAATTGATTGTTCCGGTATCCGCAGCCGACAACCCTCGCCCTGCTTCAAGTGTCAAGTCTCGTCTGCTGCTTCGTGCGCCTCTTCGAGTCGTCACAAGAATAAGATCACCTCTGATATTTAAGTCGCGCGCCGCACGAATTACCAGATGAGCATTCGATCTCACCGCCAAAGCCGCCATCCAAGATTGAAGCGTTTGATCCATCTGTGACGTCGTGATCAATTCAATCTCCCTCACATTGGTTCTAAAGTCTCCAAAAGGATCGTCCTCCGCATACTGATCTGACGAAATCAACGTCAGAGCGCGCCCCCGCACATTCTGAGATGCCCGATCAGCCGTCAGTGTGAACTGACGTGCCGTCAAAATAACGCGCCGCGACGGACTCAAACGCATCTCTCCTGTCTCAACAGCCATCCCTGCCCCCGCCATCAAAGACAGCGCGCCCGTCATCGAAAGATTCGCATTCAACATCAGATGACGCTGCGCTTCAATCTTTACATCTTGATTGAACAACGGCGGCGTTTTGATCGCGCTACCGCCATCATCGAAGCCGGGATCAGCGCTCAAAGTGATGTCATGGCCGCTCAATGTGATCGCCGCGCCCCCCATAAAACGAATTACGCCCACAGCATCAGGCGCCTCGCCATAACCGGCCTCAAGCGTCAAATTCCTCTCTCCAAGATCAATCGCGCCGACCACCATCACATCGCCCGCCGCACGAACCGCTAGATGAGCGCTTAAATGCGCGGCTAAGCCAACAATCCAATCGTAAACGGGCTGATCGACAGACGATGTCGCAATAAATTCAATTTCTCTGACATCTGGGTTTGCGCCTGCAAAAGGCGTTGTGGCCCAAACCTCCGACGAGCGCAAAACAAGCGGCTGACCACTTGCCGTTGGCTTCATGGCTGCCGTTAAACTCATCGTCCCGCCGGTCAAAGCTGTCATGCGCTGCGTGTTGAAATTGATTGCGCCGCCATTGGCCGTTAGCCTCAAATCGCCTGCGCCCGCATTGATGTCGCTGTTGACATTGATGCTGCCTTCAGCCGTGATCGTTATACTGCCTGCGCTTTGTAAAGGTGCGAGATCACCCATCAGCGTGATCATATTGCCGCTCAAATTCCGATCACCTTTCAAAGTCAGCGCTCCAATGTTTTCTTGTCTCCGGCCACGTGCGCGCCTTGTGCTAAAGCCTGCTTCAAAAGTCAAATCGCCTGTGCCTGCATTGGCGTCGGCGCCAACATTGAGATGGCGCGCTGCCCTGATCGTCACATTCACATCATTGCCGTGCTTGAGAGTCCCATCAGCCTCCAAAGTCACGCTGCGGCCACTCACAATCGAAGCTGCTGTGAAGTCGATCACGCCTGTGCTGCCATCACCCAGACCTGCCTCAAAAATCAAATCCCGCTCAAACACCACATCGCCTGCAATAACAATGTCTCCCGCAGAGCGAACCGCCAAATTAGCTTGCGACCTCGCTGCCAAACTGATCATCCAATCATGAACTTTTTGAGCCTCATTCGCCATCGTGATGAACTCAATCTGATTTATACGGCTGAGCCGTGCTCCAATGAAAGGGCTGGCTGCCCAAACAGACGCCGAACGCAAAGCCAGACCATATCCTCGCACACGCGGTGTGCGGTCGGCATTCAAAGTTATTGCGTCGCCCGAAAGCGTGACCATCCGCGCGGTGCTGAAGCGAATCTCGCCTGTTGATGTCCCTGTGCCTGCCGTTAAACTCAAATTGCCTGCGCCCGCATCAATATCCGCATTGATCAACAAATCTGCCCACGCTGAAAGAGCCACAGCTACATTATGGGTTGTTGGTGTGCCATCCGCCGTCAACGTTATGTTATTCGCGCTCAAAGAAACCTCATTTGTAAAATGGATCGCGCCGGTGCTCTTGCCCTGTCCAGCCTCAAGCGTGAGATTGCTGCTCGACGCTAGTTCAATATCTCGATCAACAATAATGTCTCCTGCTGAGCGAATGGTCAAATGCGCATAAACATTTTCATTTTCTGTCAGCATCACCATCCATGGATAAACCCGCTGCACAGCAGACGCCGAAGTGGCAGCAAATTCGATCAGGCGGCTCAACACCACATGATCGCCAAACGGGTTTTCGTGAGCAAATGCCGCCGCCTGCGTCAGACGGATCACCCTCGCCGTCAGCGCGGCACCGCTGCTCACAATCGCGCCGCGACCTGCTGTCAGCCTGAGTTCACCGCGCAAAATCCGGCGCCCAGCGCGGCGGACAAGATTGATCGCAGCACTTACCTCCAAAGCCCCTGCAGCAATGACAGTCAAAGCTTGACCGCTGCCACGCGGCAGTTCGCCAGAAACTAAAGCAATATCATGGCCGCTCAATGTCACGGCCGCGTTTGTCTTGAAATTCAACGCGCCGCCCGCTACCACGCTCACATCCCCTGCGCCTGCGATAATGTTTGTGTTGATATCGACATTCCCCAGAGCCTCAATCGTCAGGTTTTGATCGCTTGCCGCCGACGGATTGCGCGCTGCCGTCAAAGTGATGTTGTTGCCGTTCAATCTCGATGTTCGCGTCAAAACGATTCGCCCTGTCGTGCGGCGCCTCGTCGCCACTGCTGACAAAGTCAGATCGCCAGTGCCCACATTGATGTCTGCGCCAACAACTAAATTGCCTGATGTCGCGCTGATGGCAATGTCGAAATTATTCACTCTGCTCGCGCTCAAGGCCGCCGCCCCGGTGGACAATAAAGCAATGTTGCTGGCTCGCAAAGTTATTGACGGGTCATCGTCTTCAGCCATGAAGTTGATCGCGCCGATGCCATCATCATAGCCCGCCTCTAAAACCAAATTCTGACCGCGCAAATCAATATTTGTGCTCAACAAAAGATTGCCGCCGACGCGCACCGTCAGATGACGACGCCGACGCAGTTGACGATGCGATGCCAAATCCAGCATCCAAGTTTGAAACGTTTGATCCGCGCTCGACGTCACAATGAACTCAACCTGTGTCCCGCGCAAGGTGATTCCGCTAAAGGGACTCGTCGCGCCAAAAACATCTTCCTGTATCAAGCGAATGACACCGGCAGCGAAAACGCTTCCACTGCCTTCAATCGCTCCGCTAATTGTATTCAGCGTTAAAGCCCCTCTGCCGACATTAAGATTGGAAGACGCTGTTAAAGTGCCCAAAGAGGTGATCATCAAATTGTGATGGCTAGCGCGCGGCGATGCGTTCGCATTCAACACAATATGATTGCCTTTCAAAGCGACTGCGTGCCGTGTGCTAAATTGAATTACTCTCGCCACCAATGTTAAATTACCGCCTAAATTATTCCCTGGGGCAATATCGATGTTTGTATTGATATTAACGCTGCCCCGCGCGACGATCATCAAATCAGCTGCATTTTGATCAGGTGCTGTGTCGGCTGTTAAAGTGATATCATCACCGCTCAAGCGCCGCGCGCCCACAAAATTTATCGCGCCCGTGTTCGACACTCTCCTGCCCCTCACGCGCCGCGCGCCATTGCCGACCGTGAGAACCAAATCACCCGCGCCGGTGTTGATATCAGCTCCAATAACAGCATCACCACGCGCCGTGATGCGCAGAGTCCGGTTGCTCGCCTGAGGTGCTGCATCCGCCGCCAGCAAAATATCATTGCCGCTCACAGAAACATTGCGCGTCGCACTAAACTCGATAGCCCCGCCCGCCATCAAGGCCACATCGCCGACACCAGCGTCGATGGCCGCACCAATGACCAAAGCGCCGATCGCAGAGATCGTCAAAGCACGATGGCTTGCCCGCGGTGATGCATCGGCGCTCAATTTAATCGCCGCGGCGCTCAAAAATGTCGCCACATTTGTCCGAAATTGCAGCGCGCCAACATCACGATTGCCTGTCCCCGCGCCCGCCTCTAATGTCAGAGCGCCCGTGCCAACATTGATATTTACGTTGATATTCAAACCCCGCCGCGCAATCACACGCACCGCAGAATCACTTGCCATCGGCATAAGCACTTTGCCATCGGTGTCAACCGCGTCGTCGCCGGTCAAAGTGATGTGATTGCCATTGAGCATCGTCTCGCCATCAAAGATGAGCGACCCAACACCTTTATATCCTGCAATCAGCGCCAAATCGCCCACACCTGTGTTCAAATGACCTCTCACCCTCAAATCATTTTTTGCCCTGATCGCCACCGCTCGATGAATCACATCAGTCGGTGCATTCATCGCTGTCAGCATAATCGCGCCGCCATCGACGAATCGCGTTCTCACATTGCCGCCAAACATGATCGTCCGGCCTTCTAGATTTAGCGTTCCGGTGTTTGTGTTGATGTTTGCGTCAATTCTCAAATCACCTGCTGCCACGATCTCCAGATTTCGATCATTTGTCGTAATTGTTCTTGCGGCGGCCAAAGTAATGTCGCCGCCTGCCAAGCGGATATTGCGATCGAACATCAAACTAGAAAACCTAATTGTGCGCCGTGATGCTCTTAAAGTCAGTGCACCCGTGCCTAGATCAATATTCTCGCTCAACACAATACCGCCTTTAGATTCCAAAGATAAGGATCGATCGCTTACACCCATCCACGAATGATAAGCCTGATCGGCTGTGCTCATGCTGGAAAGCACAAGCTCATCGGCTGTCAAATCCGCTGGTGCCCGCGCGCCAAAGACCTCGCCATCTTGACGCAAGATGATCCGATTCGCCGTCAAAGCGCGGTCACCAAAAATGCGCACCAGGCCGGTCTCCGAACCCAAACCCGCCTCCAACAAAAGCTCAGAGGTTTCATCTTCATTTGACGAGATGTTTTCATCTGGTTGTCTCGTCCCACGCAGCAAGTTGACATCAGTATAAATATCCAGATTGCCGCGCGCACGGATCGTCAAATCATGGGGCATTGTCCCGACGGCTGTCGAATCCCCATCACCTTCAAGCAGAATATCTCCTCCGAGCAATTGGATCGACGCGCGCGGCGCCAAAAACAGACTGCCCTCGCCCGCACCTGCCGCTAGGCCAGCCTTCAACGTTAAATCGCCGCGGCCTGTATTCAAACTGCTGCTCACTGTTAGATTGCCCTGCGCCTCAATCGTCACAGAACGCTGGCCGACGCGCGGCATCGCGTCGGCTATCAACGTGATATTGTTGCCCTGCAATTTTGTTGCCGCGTTGGTCTGGAACTGGAGCGCGCCGATGCTTGCGCCAGCGCCGGCTTCCAGCGTGAGATTTCCCATACCTATATCTAGATCCGTATTGATATTGATATCATCGCGCGCGATCACCGTCAGGTCCTGACTGCTCGGCGACGGCACTTGATTGCCCGTCAGCGTGATCACATTGCCGCTCAACATCACAGCTCCGGGACTAAAGTTGAGTCCGCCATGAGTGTCGCTTGTGCCTGCCTCAAGCGACAGATTGCCAGCGCCCGCATCAAAACTTCCCCCCAAGGTCAGGTTCGCGCGGGCGCGAATCGACACATTTTGATCACTTGCCTCAGGCATCATATTTGCCACCAGCCTGATGTTATTGCCGCTCAGCTTGATCGGACGCATCTTTGCAAAATTGATCGCGCCTGCCACTGTCAAGCTCAGATCACCTGCACCGATAGCCATATCCGCATTGATGGTGATGTCGCCCTGCGCTGTCAGCGTCAGAGCGCGATCACCCGTTGAAATCGAATTGTTCGCGCCTGTAGTCAATGTGATATCACCAGCTTCAATGATCGTCGCATTGGTGAAAACAATCCCCCGGGCGGCCTCAGCGGTGAAATCGCCAGCGCCAAAATTGTTCATCGCCGCCGTTATGCGGATATCGCGGCCTGAACGAACCGCTAGATCACGGCCTGAAGCAATCATCCAATTATGAATCGCCTGATCGTGCACCGCGCGGCTAAATAGGCTGAGTGAGTTCGTCATCAATGTCAAAGACCCGGTGGTGCCGCCGCCAAAAACCTGATTTTGAGTGAGGGCGACACGCGCTGCTGTCACCAACGGTGCGCCGGTCGCAACGATTCTGCTTGCTGTCAACGTCAGAGCGCCCGAACCCAGATTGATCGCCGCAGCAACATTGATATTACCTGTCGCAATAAGCGTCAAATCAGAATTGCTCGGTGAAATCGGCGCTGTGTCAGCCGTCAACCTAATTGCGCTGCCGCTTAAACTGCGCGCGCCGCTAAACATCAGCGCCCCTGTCGCTGCCGCAGCGCCTGCCTCCAGCGATAGTTCATATCGAAGAGCAAAATCAGCTGCAATCTTCAAAGTGCCAGCCGCGATCATGATCACATCACCCGCACCTGTGATCGCCGACATCGAAGTCAGACTCACCGCCGCGCCAGAAATTGTGCGCGCGCCGCCTGCAAAAACAATCTTTTCCGCCGACAAAGTGATGTTTGCTGTGCTCGTCAGGTCCGTATTCAAAGTCAGCGTGCCACCTGAAGCGGTGATCGTTAAAACACGCGTGCCAAGATCAATGTCTCCAGCGATGATCTTGACCGTCCGCGCTTCCAAAATGATTGCCCCTATGCCGCTGAAAGCAATCGCCCCCGCGCCCGCATCCAGCGTGATTGATCTAAACCGCCGGATCGCATTGCCCGCTTCAAGCTGCACCAGCAAATTGCCTTGAGCATCCCTGTTGTCTTCTCCTCTCAAAAAATTCGTCGGCTGACCAACGGTGAACCACGCCATTGGAGCAGCAATTGTCGTTATCCCATCATCAATTTCAGGCTTGCCATTATTACCCCCAATGGCGAAGATTACATTCGCAGGCGGCGCGGCTTCATCAAATTGACTGTCTTGCTCCAACCGAACAGATCTAGCCGCAATGGTTGGGGTGCCACGAAATGTGATATCCCCAATTGTGCTGCCATCGCCTGCGGTCAAGACCAGCGCGCCGTTATCGAGATTGATCGCCTCGATGGTCAAATTGCGCAAAGCGCGCATGGTCAGATTTGTGCTGGCCGTCGTGCTGACAGCGCCTGTCAGCGTGATCGCATTGCCGCTCAAAGTTTGCCGCGAACCGCCTAAGGAAATCTCTTGCGCGCCCGTCAGCGTGAGCGCCCCTGTGCCCGCCGCAACATCATGATTCAGCGTTAAAATGCCCATAGCCTCGAAAGTCAACGCTGTATTGTCTGCTGTCGCCGCGCCAGTGAGAGAGATATTCATGCCGCTCAATGTTGCCGCAGCGTTGAATGTCAACGCGCTGCCCGACAATGACAAATCGCCCGTGCCTGTCTCAACATCACCTGCGACTATAATTTCGTGCGTGCTCGCCAAAGACAAAGATCGGTTATTCGCCGCGGCTATCATCCATGCATGAACTGTTTGCGCCGCTTGAGTCTCCAAAGTCAATGAGGACACAATGTCAGCAAGATCAAACACTGTGGCATCAAACGACCCATTTTGAGTCATATTGATGCTTGCTGCCGTCAACGTCGGCGTGTTGATTGAAGTGATATTGCCCGAAGCAATCAAAGTCAGCGCGCCGCCGCCGACATGAATCGCCGCGCGCACATGAATATCATCGTGTGCTGTCAAAATCAGATCAGCGCTGCTTGCCTGCTCCTTATCTGGCGCGGCGTCGGCTGTCAAAGTGATTTCTTTAGCGCTGATCATCCGTGTCCCCAAAAAAATCAACGCGCCTTGCGTTTTGATTGTTTGTCTTCTCACCCGGCGATCTTGTCCTGCCGTCAAAGTTAAATTGTCCGCAAGCGCAAAATCAGCTCCAATCGTCAAGTCGTGATAGGCAATCAGCGCAACATTGTGCGCGCTCGTCACATTGGCCGCAGCAACGCGGACATTTCCGCCCGTCACAGAGCGATTGACATTGCCGACAAAGGCAATCTCATCAGCCGACAAAAAGATGTCGCCGCTGGTGCCGATAATGTTCGCATTTAAGGTCAGCGTCCCGCGATCGGCCATGATCGTCAAAGCGCGCCTGCCAATATCCATCCTCCGCGCGGTGATCGTGATCTGTGGCGCTGCCAGAACAATTGGACCGAATCCTCTGAACTTTATTGTCCCGCGCGCGCCCGCGTTTAAGGTGATGCTCTGTGAACGGCGAATGTTCGCAGTCGGGACCACAAAGCTGCGCCGCGGAATTCTTGAATAGGCGGCATTCAAGACAATATCATACCAGCTGCTCATCACAGCTTGGATTCTTGTTCCGTCAAAAACAATTCTAGGGCGAATGACATCGCCAGCTTCATTTTGGAAAGCTACTGGCCGCTCATCCGAGAAAAGCGCGCCATCTTGCGTCAGCCTCACGAGAGCGGCTATCATGGTCATCGCGGGCGTTGTCGAGAGATCGCGGGTCAGCCTTTGCCTAACGACAGACTCTTGATTGGTCTGCATGTTTTCTCTGACATTAACGGGCCATAAAATCTCGCCGGTTTGGCCATCACCCGACCCTTCTGCCCGCCCCGCGGCAATCACCAGAGCGCCACGGCGAATGTTGACCTCATTGTTGATCCTCACATTGTGTTGCGCGATGATCGTGAGATTCGTGCTGATGCCTTGCGGCGTCGCTATAGCGCCCGTGAGCGCGACCTTATAGCCGCTTAAGATCAGACGCGGCGCGCGCAGCGAGATGCCCCCCATCGCCGCCGACAAACTCAGCGCATTCAGATCACCGGCAGCTATGCTCACAACGCCGCTTTCGAGGGTTAAAGCGTTTGCTGGTGTGCCAGTTGCTCTTACGATCAAAGCAACCTCGGATGTGATCGCGCCGTTCAATGTGATTGTCCTGCCGCTTAATGCGCCGCCGCCCGTGATCGAAAGGCGTGAGCCTCTCAAAGTGAGCGCGCCCGTGCCGGTGTCGATATTATTGCTAATCGTGATCTGGCCTGTGCTCGTGACTGACAAAGTTTGGTTATGCACGGTGATGCCGTCAATCATCCAGCTATGGATCGTTTGATCCGCGCCTGTTTCAATTTCGAGCGATGGACGCGCGCCGCTCAATGTCAAATTAAAAGGCGCGATTGAAGTAAACGCCCGGTCTTGCGCGAGCTTGATTGAGCCCGCGGTCAACGCGAATGCGGTGCGATCGACATTGATCGTCTCTCCGGCTAAAATCAGAGCGCCGCTGCCGACCGAAATATCATTCATTAGCGTCAAAGCGCCTGAAGCGATGATTGTCAAATCAAAATCGCCTGCAACATTGGAACCATCAATGCGCGGCAGCGCTGAGATTCTGATTTCATCGGCAGCAGTCGCATGAAGGCTGATATTGTTGCCAGACAATATGCGCGGATTGTTCGGATCGCCTTCAAATCTGATCTCAGTTCCCTTCAAATTGATGTCTCTCGCGCCGGTGATATGATTGCCGCTGATTAAAATCGCGCCGACGCTGTCGAGCGTGAAATCATGATGCGCCATCACCATCCAAGGCCAAATCACTTGCGGATCGGCTATATTGATGCGCGGATTTCTTGCCTCAATCTTGAGTTCCAGCGCCTTCGCCGCAAACGTAAAGCGCTGCTCGGAGGCAAAAAGATCAGCTTGCGCGAGCGTCAAAGCGCCTGCCGCGAGCGCGCGAACAGCGCCGCCATTGCCGATGGCGCCCTCCTCAACATCCAAAGTGAGCACCGCGTTCACCCCGCTTAAAGTGATATCGTGGACCGTCAGTGTGCTTGCGGCCTTGAAGGTGAGATCAACATCGGATTCTACCGCGCTGTTCAGCGTGATGCTGTCGGCAGATATTGTCCGCACCCCAAAAAAAACAATTCTGTAGCCGGCCTCGAAAACCAAGCTGTTTGCGCCAAGATCAATATCACGGACAATCCTCAGCTGGGCAGAAGCTCCGCTCATCGCAATCGTGAGGCCTCTGCCCTCGGCGAACAGCCAGCCATACCGATGATCGATCAACTGCCGCTCAACACGCGGTGCTAAAGTGATTGTCAAATTATTGGCGGCTTCGATAATGAATGGAAAATCAGGCCTAAACTCTGTGCCTTGTGTTAGACTGAGCGTCTCAGCGATGAGTGTCGGCGTCGCGCGCGACGATATGTCGCCCGAAGCCGCGCTCAGACTTAGAGCCGCGGCGCCAGTCGAAAGATCATTATCAAGCGTCAAAGCGCCTGCCGCATCGATCGTCAGCGCAAAATCGCCCGGAGTGAAACCGCTGCCATCATCAAACCTCCCAATCCTGATGCCCTCCGCGCCGCGCGCCGTGAGGCCGATATTCCCGCCCGACAATGAACGCGCTCTTTGCGCTTCGCCTTCAATGTTGATCTGTGCCGCAGACAAAATAAGATCGCCTGCGCCGATGTCGATGTCGCGCCGAATCACAATCTCCGCCGCGCTCATCAAAGACAAAGACATCCCGCTTTGAACCATCCAGTCATGGACAATCTGTGTCTCTTGAGTCGTTAACACAAGCGCGCCCACAAAACTCAACGTGAATAAATCATCGGCGAAAGCGGCGTTGTGCGTGAGACTGACCGTCCCTGCCGTGAGTTTGCGCGCAGTGCTGTCAGCGATGATCAAGCCGCTGTCTGCCGTCAAGGTGAGCTTGCCCGTGCCAATATATATGCCGATATTGAAACTGCCCGTGAGCGTCACATCACGCGACGCAATAAGCGTAAGGTCAGTATTATTTGCATAAACCGCACCTGAAAACGCAATATGATCAGCACTCAACGCGCGCGCGCCGCTAAAAGTGATTCTTCTGCTGCCATTCAAAGCGAGCGCGCCGCCGATCGTGATATCTGAACCGATCTGAACTTCGCTGGTTGCGCTCGTCAAAGTGAGGCCGCCCGCCGCACGATTATTGATCCGTGTCTCGACTTTCACCACACCGCCTCTGCTCGTGAGTGCCAAAGTCCTGCCATCGGCGATCATCCAATCGTGAACCGCCTGATCGACACTCGTGCTGAGAGTGAGTGAAGCGACATCCATCAATGTCATCGGTACGCGCGCAGCGAATTCTTCGTTTTGCGCAATATCGAGACGAGGCACATTGATGATCGGAACCACATCGCCTGCAACATCGAAAATGGTCGAGCCATCCGCAAGAATGATCGGACCGGCAGAAGCGCCGACCGTGTCGGCTGTGAGCGTGAGCGCGCCCGTGCCGATGATCGTCATGCCGGTCAGGCCACCGCCATTAAGCGTGAGCTGGCCTGCGCTCGCGACGATCGTCAAAGAACGCGCACCGAAATCAATCGCGCTCGCAATGAGGGTGACGACCCCCGATTTGATCGTCAGCACCGCATCTTCGGGAATCTCACTGGAAAAAGTGATCGCGCGCGCACCGGCATTCAACATGATGCTTTCTATCGCACTCAGTATGCCATTTGGAAAATCAGCGCGCGTGAGCATGATTTCAGCGCTGCCATCGCCTCTTTCAAGAATATCCGGAACTATGATCGCCCATTCAACCGACTTTTGCTTTTCACCGCCTTCATAAATAATGACAATATCCGTGACCGCTGCCTGATCGCCTTGCTCATTGATAAGAAAATTCGCAGGCCGATTTTCGGCTTCAACCGGAAAAAGCGCGCCGTCTTGAAATAGCTGGTAAAAACTCGCTGTGATATTCGTCGCAAGCCCCTGGGTAAAGCTGATGACGCCGCCGTGACGCCGACCTTGTCCGGCTTTGAGCACAAGCACACTCCCTCTGACATCAAAGCTCGCGCTGTCGATCGTCAAGTTTTCATCGGCCTCCAAAGTGAACCTTTCGATGCTGCTAGGAAACCTCTCGTAATCGGCGTAGAGAACTAAACCGCTTTGCGCGTTCAATGTGCTGGCAATCATGCCCACTTCCACGGTGCCGGTCAGGCTGATCTCCCTCGCCGAGAGCGTGAAAGAATCCCTCTCCGGAAAGACCCGAACGCCATCATTCGACGAATCAGCGAAAAAAATTTCATCGCTCGACACGCTCAACGCACCCGCGCCGAGATCAACATCACCGCCAAAAATAACTCTGGACACGATATGAGGATCGTCATTACCCACGATAACGGTGAGATCATTGTCTCCTGTGATGTTGCCCATCAGGTAGATATAACCCGCTTTCGCTTTGACATCTTTGGTCAAGGCAATCATCGGCGCGCGCAAAATAAAATATCTGATGCCGCTCGCTGACAGATCGCGTCCGAGCTCGATGCGGGCTGATGCGCGGGCGTTCAGAATTAAAGCCTCAAACCCTGTCGCCGGATCCATCCAATCATGGACGGGCTGAACTTGATCCGTGCGCGTCGTAAGACTTAATAAATTGACAGATGAAGCCAAAGAAAAAATTCTCTCTGTGCCAAACGAATCATCCTGCGTCATCACGATGTGCGAGGTTTTCAGCTCTGGGAGCGCGCCGCCGCTGCCGTCAATTGCTGGTGTGATGATATTGCCGACTGTGCTGTCGCTGATGCCCGCAGCCAAAACAATCTGCCACCGCAAGAAAGACTCGGAAGCCGGAGGCGAAGGAAGAGCATCAATGCTGTCATTGAGCGTCAAATCGTGCTGCGCCAATATAAAAAGACTTGTGTTGACTGTATTCGATTTGCTGATCGCGCCCGTGATCGTGATGTGGCCGCCGCTGAATCTCGCCGTGCTGGCGAGAGACAAAGAAATGCCGTCCATTCCAGTCAATATCAGATCGCCGCCACCGACGTCGATCGTGCCGCCCAGTGTCAAAACGCCGTCGGCAGTGATGGTCAAAGAAAAATTGCCTTCGCCGTCCTTAACCGCGGTGAAGGTGGCGTCAGAGCTAATCACGCCGATTGCGATGTCACCACTGAGGTTAACCTCATTGCCCGTTAACAAGCGCCTATTGTTGGCAGCGCCTTCAACGCGGATCCTGAGCCCCGCCAGAGTGAGATCACCGCTGCCCAGCTCAATGTCTGACCTAATCGTGATGACACCCTCACTCGCAAGATCAAGACCTCTGCCATCTTTAACCATCCAAGCCAAGACGGTCTGCGCTTCATCGGTGTCAAGTTCAAGAAGGCTCACGAAAGCCAAAGAGAATAGATCGCCGCCAAACGCCACATCCTGCGTCAGATGCACCTTCTCTGCAGTGAGTGTCGGAGTCGCCGCGCCGAAGATAAGCGCGCCGTCCGCCTCATCTTGATCTGAATCCGCCGTCAAAGTCAGCGCGCCGCCGCCGATATTAATGTCGCTGTTGAGCGTCAAATCGCCGCCCGAAAGAATCGTCAAAGAATGGCCATCATCGGTCGTGATATTTCCAGCGGTGAGAACAATATCAAGATCACCCATGCCGCTAATCACGCGGTCAGCGCCGGTGAAAGCTAATGTGGCGACGCCGACATCAACCACCGACGCTTCTGTGATGTCCGCCGCGATCGTCAACGCGCCGCCGCTGCCCGTGACAACGATCGTCAAGCGATCACCCCCAAGATTGAAACTTCCTGCTGTGATCTCAATCACATTTGCGCGCAAAATCACCGCGCCCGAAGTCGCCGCAAAAGAAATGTCTCCTGCGCCCGCGTTGAAAATGATCTTCCCTGAACGCTCAATGAAGCCCGTGCCGGGTACCACAAGATCTTTATCGTTTTGCGTTTGCAACATAAAGTTTTCCGCCAGCCTCAGGACGAACCAATCTTCATCCGTTTGCTCCCCGTTCAGTCCGGTATAAACGACAATAATGTCATCCTCCTCTAAAGCAGCGGCGGCGCTGTTTTGGAAGGCCGCAAGCTCCGACGATACCGCAGGAAAAACCGCACCGCCTTTCTCCAGCAAAACAGAAATCGCCGTGATGACACGACCCATCCCAAAGTCAATTTCGCCTCTGAAATCCGCGCGCCCAGCCACAAGCGACAGCGCGCCGTCATGGACATTAACATTGCCTCCCAAAGTCAAATTGCCGCGCGCGATGATCTCAAGGTTGAAATTTCCGCCTGTCGTGTCAAAATCGCCGGTGATCTTGTTGAATGTCCCGGTGTTGATGCCACCGACAGCAATGAGGCTGACGACATTGCCGGATAATATCCGCGCGCTGCCGTTAGCTGCGCCTATAATCTGAATCGCCGCTGCCGACAAAGTAAAATCGCGCGCGCCGGTCTTGATATCGCTTTTGATCTCTATGACGGCGCTGTCGGCGGTCAGCACAAAAGCCCTATCAGCAACAGGAGAACCTCTTGCGGCTTGGTCATTTAACATCCACTGATGAACGCCTTGCGTGGTCTCGCCATTGACCGTCCCATTAACCGTCAAAGTCAGCGCACCGACGGAAGCAGGCAGATTAAATAATTCATCGGCAAAAGCGACATCGTGCGTCAGTATCACTGAAGCCGCCCTGAGTACGCGAACAGCACTGCCTCTTGAAATGGCATCACCTGCCGAAAGCCGCAGCGCGCCAGCGCCAATATCAACATCTCCCGCAACGATCAAATCGCCTTGCGCGCTGATCGTGAGGTCAAAATCATCTCCTACAGCTTTGTCGAAGGCGCTTATTTCGCCCAATAGATTGTCGCGTGTGATCGTTCCAATGAAAATCCCCGCGCGCGCCGTAAGACTGACAGCAGCACCCGACAAAATGCGCGCGCGCCCAATCGCGCCACCAATGTTGATGCGCGCCGCCGATAAAATAAGAGCGCCGCGCCCAAGCTCAATGTCATCGTCAATGACAACCGGGCGCGCCGACGAAAGAGACAAGGCTCTATCATTAACCGCCATCCAATCATAGACTTCCTGCGAGCCTGCCGCCGCGCTGGTCGTCAACTCCAATGTTGTCGTGCCATTGAAGCCCGCAAAGGGCGCAGCACTGCCAAACAGATTCACTTGAGCGAGGCGGATCGTCAAGGCGGTTAAGTCTCTAGCGCCGATCACGGCGATCGCTCCTGCGCCTGTGGTCAAGGTGATCGCGCTTGCATTGATATTCGCCGCGAGCGTCAGCGCGCCGCTCGCCCTGACAACAAGACTATGATCGTCTAAATCTATCAAAGTCGCGGAATCTATTGAAATATCGCCCGCTTCGATCATCAAGTTGCGGCTGGCATGATCGACGCCGCGCGCCTTGAGCATGAAGTCGCCCGTGATCGCAATATCATCTCCAATGCGCACCACGCCGTCAGATGTAAGAGAGAGGTTTCTCGCTTGAGGCGTCAACATCCAATTTTGGACATTTTGAACCGTTGACAACCCCGCATGAGTGATCAATTTCAAAGTGCCCACAGCGGAGAGATCATAAAGGGCACCTTCAGCAAATAGGGCATCTTGTTGCGTGATCGAAACGACCGCCGCAGTGATAACACTTCCAGCGCGCGGAGTCAGAGTCTGGCCTTCCAAAGTGAGCGTGGCTGACCCGCGGCGGCCTAAATCAACATCGGCATTGAGATCCAAAGAAACTCCGTTTGAAACACCGCTTGCCATGAGCGAAAGATCAAAATTGCCCACCAAAGCAGCGACAAAAACATTATTGCGGCCAAACTGCCCCGTCGCAACGCCATGCGGCGCGGTGATCTGAACGCTTCGGCCTGATAATATGCGCGCCTCTGTCTCGCTGCCTGCGATTTGAATTTGATCCGCTGACAAAATGAGGCCGCGGTTTGCACCGGTTATAATGTTGCGCTTGATCGCGATCTTGGCGCTGTCGGCGGTGAGACTCAGTCCTCGATCTTCTTCATTCAACATCCAGTCGCTCACGGGCTGGGTGCCGGAGGCGGCCGTTGTCGTCAGCGTCAGCTGGCCGACGCCCGTAAGATCGAATATCCCGCCTGCAAACAAACTGCCTTGCGTGAGCGAAACCAATGCCTGCGAAGTCAGCGTCGGTATCGTGCCATTGCCAAAGATGCTGCCTTGTCTTGCTACTACGACAAATTCACCATCCGTTCCATCGTCGCCGTTGATTTTAATCGCTGCCACGCGGCTCTCGAAGCTCACATCGCCGGTCATTGCCGTCAGAGTGAGATTGACGCCATCAGACGACGCAACATGAGTGCCATTGAGAATTATCGTAGCGCCTTGCAATGCCAATGTCATGCCGCTTGAGCCCAAGAAATCAATCGCTGTGCGGCTATTCAAAGTGAGCGCGCCACCGATCGTGATGTTTGCGCCGATCTCGATTTTATTGATCGCGCTGGTCAAAGTGAGAGCACCAAAACTTTCATCATTGATCACCGCTGCGTCCGCGACAAAAACTTTGCCGCTCGTATTGGTGAGCGTCAAATCCCGGTTGGCGGCGAGCATCCAAGAGGGATGAACTCGCTGCCCCGCCACCGCCGTTTTAAGAGTGAGCTTGGCGACAGTTCCAATACCGTCAGGATGGCTAAACTTGAACGGCGTGGTTGAAGCAAAAGCGCCGCTTTGCGTGATCGAAACACTGGGCACATTTAATCTCGGCGCGCCCGCGCCGCTGCCTGCCTCGATGGCCATCGCCTGCAATTCTAGTCCGTGCGCGCCAATCGGATTGGCCGTGCCAAAGATTCGCAAGCCATCGACACCGCCATCGAGCGTGATCACACCGCCCGCAGCGATGAGCTTCAAAACACGGCCACCAAGATCAAAACTCGCCGCAGTAATCAAAATAGCCTGTGCAGTCAATGTGATCACCGCATCGTCGGCGATATCATCGTTAAAAGTGATCCCATGCGCTCCAGCATTGAGCACAATGCCTATCGAGCTTTCAATCCTGCCCGCGCCATCGCTCAATGCGCCGCCCTCAAGATCGCTAAGCCCAATCTCTAGCGCCCATCCCGCGCCCAAAGTCCGCGTGAGGCCGGGCAGGGTCAGCCATGACGGCAAGGCTGTGATCTTCGGGATATGGCGATCGTCTCCAGTAAAAAAACCTTCCGGCACAATCGCGCCGAAGCTCACCCGCTCCGGCTGCGTCATCGAGAAAAACGTCTCATCCTGCGTCAAAGTGATCGACGAAGCCGTCAGCGCGAGCAGCGCGGCACTAAAAGAGTTTGCAAAAGTGATGGCACCGATTTGCGCCGCCTGTTCACCTTCGCCCGCCGTCAGCCTGAGCACACCCGCGCCGATATCAAAGCTTGCCATATCTAAGCTTAAATCGCGGCCTGCCTTGATCGTGATGTTCTGACCATCGTGGGTTGTCGCATTGGAGGTCAGGCTGACCATATTGCCAGACAGCACGCGCGCGCCACCGCTGAATGCGATCGTCATGCCCTTCAAAGTAAGGTTGCGAGTGATATTGATGTCGCGCCCAATCGTGATCGTCGTGTCGGTCGCGGTGAAAGAAAAAGATCGGTTGAGAACCGCCGCACCGTCCGCCGTGCTGCCATTCAACATCCATGCCTTGACGCTCTGCGCCGCGCTGCCATTTGCCTTCAGAGTCAATAAAAAAGCCTGATTCGGCAGAATGAACAGA
Source organism: Alphaproteobacteria bacterium (assembly GCA_965212115.1). Classification (GTDB taxonomy): domain Bacteria; phylum Pseudomonadota; class Alphaproteobacteria; order JAPOUT01; genus CBDBUR01. Next base: position 690,928 of record CBDBUR010000001.1, read on the forward strand.
TCATCAGCAAACGTGCCGGTCTGCTCCAAGGTCAGGCTTCTGGTGGTCACGGTCGGGGCGCTGTTGCCCTCTTCGGTGAAGTTCGTTGTGGTAATCGCGCCATGCGCCGCTGTGACACGAATCAATCCGTTGGGATTATAGATCGCGTTGGTTTTGAAGTTCAACGTCGCGCCCGACAAAGTGCGCGCAGAGTTAGAGCCAAAATCGATCGAGCCAGCCTTTAAGATGATCGCGCCGCTGCCGACATCAATGTTCTGATGAGAGATGATCTCACAGCTTGCGCACGTAATGAGCGTCAAATTCATGCCGCTGACACCCATCCAGTCGTGGAAGATTTGATTTTTTTCGGTGGTAAGCTCTAGCGCAGCGGCGGTAAATGAAAATGCAGGTGTGTCTGGATTTTCAAACGCGGCCTGCTGAAGAAGCTTCACCGTCGCGGCGGTGAGTATGCGAGTCGTCGTGCCATTTCTAGCGATTGTGCCGTTGGTGATGGCGGCATGATTGTCGCCTCTGGCCGCCATCAGCGTGAGGCGGCCCGCAGCGCCGACATTGATGTCGTTTTTAATCGTTAAATCGCTATTTGTTGCAGAGATGGTCAGATGGATATTATTGCCATTTGCGGTTATTTGATCAGCCGCCGCGATATCGACGCTGGCACCCTGCAACAAAGTGACTCCTGTGCCAAGCTCAATAGAGCTCACGCCCGTCTTCAAAGTGAGCACGCCGCGTGTTTTGATGTTCGCATTGACGGCAATCTTGCCGAGTCCCGAATTAAATATAAGATCGGCATCACCAACCTTGCGCGCTGCGTTTGGCTCGCCATCGGCGACGATTGCGCTGTCGATCGTTATGCTGCCATAGAGGCGCGTCTGGTTGGTTAAAGTCAGATCTCGATTGAAGCCGAGCATCCAATCTGCCACATTCTGATTATTTGCTGAGACTGTCAGCTCGAGCGCGCCTGCATCTCGAAAAACAAAAACTTCTGTAGAAGAAAACTTGCTCTGCTGAATCAGCTTGATCGTTGCTGCGGTCAAAATCGGAATGTCGTTCGTTGAGGGCTTGCTGTCATTGCTCGCGGTCAAGATAGCGCCTATGGTGAGGAGCGATAAGCTGTCGCGCGCGCCCGCGCTCAGAGTGAGAACACCTCTGCCGATATTGATGTCGGCATATAGGCTCAAATTGATTGGCCGCGCATCGCCGAGCGTGGCGATGGTCAGATCATGATTGTCGCTTGTCGTAATTTCCGCTGCAGAAATGGCGACCGAAACACCGCTCTGGCCGATGATCTCGCGCGCGCCGCCGATAAACGCGAGCGTGGCATCGCCCGCGCCATCGCTTCTGCCAACATTGATCCCGCGTGCGCCTTTGATGTCGGCCGAAAGCGTGAAAGTGCCGCTAGATATGATGGCCTTGAAGTTGCGACCACCGAAATCAATATGCGTCGCAGTGATCGTCAGAGCAGGTGCTTCAAGCGTTATTTCATCTGAACCGGAAAAGTTCACGCTGTCCGTTGCATTGATGGTCAGAGGCTGCTCCCCTGTTGAAGCAGCAGGCAGCGTGACGCGATGACCACTGAATGCGCGCCCGCCGATCACATTCATCGCACCATTGCCTAAAATGAGATCGCCCGCGCCGGTCGTGATACTGCCGCTGATTGTCAAAACACCGCTAGCCGTGACGCACAGATCAACATCGGCGGGAACAAAAGCGCCGCTGCTGACAATTCCCGTTGTGATATGATTGCCATCGAAGCGGGTCGCCGTGAGGCTGATCGCTGCGCCTGACAATTCGCGCAACCCGCCCGCTACGCCAACGATATTGATTTCTGTTCCCGACAGAGCAAGATCGCCCGGCCCGGTGTTGATGTCGCGATTGAGCGTGATCGCGCCGCCGCTAGTGAAACTCAAACCGCGACCGGGTGCGATCATCCACCCATAGACCTCATGCGCTATCTTTGTGTTTGCGGACAAATGCAGCTCATCCACCGCCAGCTCCAATGGAAGGCCCGTGGGGCTAAATTTTCCTCTTTGCTCAAAGGTTGCTTTCTTTGCGGTCAGCGTGAGGCGGTCGCCGTTTTCTGGAACGCCAATGTTACCTGCCTCGCTGATGCCGGTTTTCATAATGATTTCATTGTCCTCCCAGAGGATATTGCCGCCCAGCACGATAGTGCGATGTGCGGCAAGCAGCAGTATGAGTCCGCGAGGAGCATCATCATCTATAACCTGCGAAACTGCGCCGATGAGCCGGATGTTTTTGCCCCTTAACTCAATGCTGTTGGAGAAAAAGATATTTTGACCTTCAAGCCTAATGTCTTTATCCTTGCCAACACTCATGTCCTGCTCAACAGTGATTGAAGACCCTGTGGCAACCAGATTCAAACTTCTATTTTCAACCACCATCCAAGGGCGAACGGTCTGATTCCTTGTTGTGGTCAAGGATAATTTTTGAACTGAGGAATCAAAATTAAATAAAACCTCAGAAAACGTGCGATTTCCTTGTTTGAGATAAATCTCGCTTGCAGTCAGCGTTATGTTTTCGCCGGTGATCAAACGATTTGCCGTCATCCGCAACAGGCCGATGCCGACATTAATCGGCTGATTGACCTCTATATTGCCTGCAGTGACCCGCAGCGTCAAATCGATATTGTGAGTATTGGTAATCGCAAAATCGACAATGAGCCGCTCGGTTGCCTCAAGCCTCAACGTGCCGCCCGTCCACGCTGAGATCAAAGACGCGTTGATGTAAAGTGTCTGAGGTCCTGGCAAGAGGGAATCTATTGGAAGGTTCGTTAACTGATTCGGGCCAGACCATGTCGCAGTTCCTGGGGGAGGGCTAGATGGCCCTTGTTCGACAATTAAAATCCTCCGCGGATCCAGCAATAACGCGCCGTCCACGCCGACATCAATGCCAGCAAGATTGACCGCCGCGAGATTCACTTTGCCCGAAACTTCAGCAAAGCCGTTGGGCGCTTTGATCTTGCCATGAAACCATGTTGTCTCATCCGACCAGACAATCACACGGCCTTTCTCTCCGGCGTCGAGCAGCGCATTGGGTTCAACGAGGGTGCGCTGCGCGTTTTGAACCGCCGCGTTGCCGCCTTTGTAATCGCCGCCGACGAGAATCTCGCTCGCTTTGATGCGCGCGGCGCTCTTGACTGCGACATAGCGGCCTGTGGTTTCAACCTTTTCATCGGCCTCAACTTGCGCCGACACTTCGTTGATCCCTTCGCCGCCGCCAGAAAGATACACAACACCGCCGCGGCGCTCCAGCTTCGTCGCCTTGACAACGCCGCCAACCGATACGACATTCGCTCGAACTGCTTGCGCCTCTTGTGCCGTGAGTTTCACGATCCCACCTTGCGCTTCAACTCGTCCTTCATTGACAAGCGCAGCGCCCACCGCGCCTGTTTTGACCTCAAATCCGACAAGACCTCCAGCAAAATCCACCGTAAAGGCCTCACCTGCCCCCAACGCCACATCGCCGCCGGTAGAAGTGATCGTGCCGGTATTTTCAACCCGAACCGCCGCGAGCACCGCGCCGCCGGCCCCTGCCGTGATCGTCCCGTGATTGACAACCGCACCCCCCGTACCATCAAGCATCCATTTTGACCTCGTAATGCCCTTTATACGCGCGCTTGTCGCGAGCAGGCCGCCGACATTAACGACAGCGCCGCGACTAAACTGGACGCCGTTTTGATTCTCTATGATCGTGATACCGTTGGAGGTATAACTTCCAGAGATATTCGTTGGCCCTGCGCCATCTATACGAATCAGCAACCGCGAGGCCGCGCGCGGCTGATGAGCCTGTGCGCTTTCATGTTTCGCAATATTAAAGCTCGACCACTGGGTCGCGAGAAAATCGCTGTTTTGATGGATGTCGGTGTGGCTGCCCGACTGTTCGATGTATCCTGAGCCCTGCGTGATTCGCCCACCCTGCGGCATAGCCATCACCGCCGCGCTCAGCATGAGCGCGATTGCAAAACTGCCTAATTGCATCAAGAATTCTATACGACCAAATATCAACAAGAGATTCAAACTCCTCTCCTTCTCTTTGAGATATTATTCATACTCATCCCTCATCGGAAGATAAGTCAAGAAAGATAGGGGCACTTCTCAAAGAAGTGATTGTGTCGTTGGATGAATCAAAAAATAAAAATAGTTTGCAAAAAGGTGATCGCACTAAAGTGATTGCTATACTCTCATAGATATAATTCGATTGACTTGGCGTCGAAATTTCATACCCTTGAGATCAGCGCTATCGGAAGATTTAGAGCATAAGAAGCGATGTTCAAGCTTTGCAATATGGCTTGTTGGATAAAATGATATATTTGATACCTACAAGGAGTCAAAGGGTGGTGGCGTGAACACACAGCGCACCGACGCCATTCGCCCTCATTGCATTGATTTTTCCCTGGATTAGGGCGTTGTGATGCTGCATTGGGTCATGCAGTGGAAGTCAATATCAAAACTCGTAGCGCTCAGCGTCGCGCCGCCATTGAACATCGGAACAGCACCACCAGTGTCAATCCCTAAAATGCCGCTCGCTGTCAATGAGGTCGATAACGACAAACCGCTCGTCGCCACAACAAATAAATTAACCGCAGACGATGAACCCGCCTCGAGCGTCAGCATCCGCGCCGAAAGCCTCACCACATCCGCGCTAAAATCTAAAGCGCCCGACGCATCCAATTCTAAATTATGCACGCCCGCTTCAATGTTCCCATTAACCTCAATCATCATGGCATCCACCATCACACTCCCATTCACCACGCTCGCATCCGTAAAAGTAAAACGCGTCGCACCCGACGCAGCCAACGTCAGCGAACCCGTGCCAAAATTATACGACGCCGTCCCAACGCTCGAACTCGACGCAAATATAATGTCCCCAAACACCTCCGTCGATAAACTTAAATCACGATTCAACGCTATCATCCAATCTCGAACCGTCAGCAATGATGAACGACGCGTCGTAATCGAAACAGCCGCAGTAGACGACAGCACAAATGAATCCTCAACCGCAAAATCCTCCGTCTGATCTAAAAATATACTCCCCGCTGTCAATGCCGGTGAACCCGTCGCGCTAATGCCGCCCGAACCAAACTCCGTCACCGATCGACCACGCACAGTCCTCGTGACGTCAAAACCCGCCGTGATCCGCAACTCGCTCGACGCGCCGCTCACCGTGATCGCATCGTTGATCGTGACATCTCCACGACCCTCAATCCGCAGATTAACCGATGACATCACAACCTCCGAACCACTGCTATCACTATCGCTCGTCACAATAATATCGTTGCCACGAACAAAACGCTCACCGCTCGTCCCCGTGAACGATAATCCACCCGCCGCTGATAAAGTCAAATTACCCGTGCCTGTATCAATATTACGCCCGATAACCAAAACACCGCTAGACACAATCTCTACATCAATACCCGAACGAACCATCCACCCCTCAACCTCCTGCATCCCCGCACCGCTATAATTCACAGCCAGACCTGTCAAACCCCCGCGAAAAATAACAGGCACCGTTCCATCAAAAACTTCCCCCTGACTAAATGACAGCTCACCCGCCGTTATCGATAACGTCGGCGTCGTCACACCCCGACGCGTCCGCGTCGGAAAATCAAGCGCGCCCGCAGCCGTAAAAGACACAGAGCCCGAACCCACATTCAGCAGCGCGCGAACCATCAAATCGCCCGACGACACAACACGCACCGCTTGATCACTACCACGCCGCGGCGCACGACGCGATGTCATAGATACTTCAGCACCACTTAAATCAATCGACCGCGTCGACGAAAACCTCAACTCGCTGCGACTGCCCGACGCCGTCAAAGTTAAATCTCCCGCCGTTAGCAAACTCGTACCCACCGTCAAATTGCCCGTCGCAATGATCAATACCGCCAAAGTCCCCACACTCGGCTCAAGACGAGTCGTCCCATCAGAACCAAACTCGTCCGCTGTCAAAACTACGCTCACACCACGCAACTCCGTCGCCAGCGCCGTCCCTACAGTGATAACTCCAAAATTCTCCTCAACATTCGTCACAGCCATCCCGTCCATCATCGTCTCGACCGTCTCCGACGCGCCCGCCTCTAAAGTCAGATTGCCACGACCCGATGTCAGAGGACCATTCAATGTCAAGTTCCCTCTCGCACGTACGGTCACATTCTCACGACGACGGTGCGTCTCAAGATCCCCAGTACTCCTCAAACTGATGTTCTCTCCGCGCAATGTCCGTGAACCGCTAAATCTCACCCGATCCGCCGTCAAAACTAAATCACCTGTCGCTTCAATGTTCGTGCCAATCGTGAGATCACCTGACGCTTCAACCGTTAAAGCCTCCGCCATCACTGCGTTGCCAAGTAAATTAATGCCAGCACCGCCTAATGTCCGCGTCCCCGTCAAAACGACGTCGCCATTATTCGCCAATGTCCGCGTCCGGCGACCCACACGCGCGCGACGCGTCCCAAAACCCGCCTCCAAACGCAAATTACCCGTCCCAGAATTGAGGTGCGCCCCAATCGTCAGATCAAACGAAGTCCGTACAACAACATCACCCGCCAAACCCGTCGCTGTCGGCCCATCGCCAAACAACATGATCGTCTCCGCATCCAACTCAACCGTTTCAATGAAATTGATCGTCCCTGAATTGCTCGTCCCCGAGTCAGGGACATCATAACCCGCTTCAAGAATCAATGAACGACCATTGCTCCGTAAGCCTCGAAGATCCGTCGAAACCAAAACAAGATTGCCGCTCACCGATAAATCCCCTGACGCACGAACCACCAAACGCGCGCCTGACACCACCATCCAAGCCCCAACCGGCTGCGACGACGACGACAACGCGTTGAATTCAAGCTCCGCAACATTGGGCTCAAAATTAGTAAAATTAGCCGCTTCAAAAGGAAGCATCGAAATTAAGCGCAGCCCCAAGCCAGACATAACATTCGAGACGCCATCCCCCGCTACCATGAAACTATTCGCCCTCAAAACAACCGCACGTGATCCCTGACCATCAAAACGCAGCTCCCCTGTCTCTCCCGCTACCGTGCTCGCGCCTGCCGTCAGCCCCAAAACCCCCGACGTCGATATGTCCGCATTTACTTCTAAATCGCCCTGCGCCGTGATCGTTAAGTTTTGACCAAACGGCGATGACACCGCTCCATGCGCGTCCAAAATAATATCACCGCCGCTCAATACAAGCGGCGCCGGGCCAGTGAAATTGATCAAACCGGGATTGCGAACCTGAACTTCAACCTGCTCACCCATTTCGTTCGTCATCATCATCGCCATCGTGCCCCGTCCAGCCTCAAGCGTTAGGTCCCCTGCGCCAAGCGCAAGCGAGCTGCCCACCACCACATTGCCCCGCGCGCGAACCCCTAGACCAGCGTCGCCCGAAGACGTCGCCAACGTCACCATCCAATCATGAACCGTCTGATCCGAAGTCGATGTCGTCACAAACTCTATCTGACCAACAGACGTCGTCGTCGTCGTCTTAAATGGATTCGTCGCCGAAGCCGCCGCCCAAACACTCGACGACACCAATCGCAATGTCTGACCGCTCGACGCCGCTGGCGATGATGTCGCCGTCAAGCTCAACGCCCCTCCAGTCAAAACCGTCAGACGCGATGAATTGAAATTGATCGCACCCGCCGACGCCGTCAGACTTATATTGTTCGAACCCGCATTAATATCGCTGTTGACATTTACATCGCCCGTCAAAGCCGTGATCGAAACCACCCCGGCGCTCTGCTCAGGCGCTAAATCACCCGTCAATGTCACACTCGACCCGCTCAATGTCCGCGCCCCCGTCAACGTCAACGCGCCATCATTCGCTACACTGCGCGTCCGACCGCGAACACGAACACGACGCGTCCCAAAGCCCGCTTCCAAAGTCAGCGCTCCATCTCCTGTTAGATCAGCACCAACCGTTAGATCGCCTCGCGCTCTGATCCTCAACGCAAAACCGCTCGGCGATGACGCCCGCGTCGAAAGCAACGTCACTTCCGAACCCTCCAGCGCGCGAACCATATCTGCGTCCACCGTCCCAAAAGTGATCGCACCCGTGCCCCCATTATAGCCCGCTTCCAAAATTAAACCCCGTCCATAGATCAAATCATTCGCTACAACAACATCGCCCGCGCCGCGAACCGCTAGCGCTGATCCCGAAGAATTCGCTCGCGATACCATCCACGCCTGAACCGCCTGCGCCGCTGTCGCCGTCGTGATGAACTCCAGCTGGCCAACATTCGTGGCAACATTAAATGGATCAGACGCCACTGCCTCTTCCCATACCGTCGCGCGACGCAGCCCAACTCCTCGACCCTCTACACTCGGCCGACGATCAGCCGTCAGCTCCAGCGCCGAGCCCGTCAACGTCACCAGGCGATCAGGACTGAAACGAATCTGACCCGAACGCGCCGAACGTGTCGCCGTCCCTGCCGTCAAGCTCAAGGCCCCCGCGCCCGCATCAATATCGGCATGGACAAGCAAGTTGCCCCCTGCCGTGATCGTTAAATCTTGGCCAAACGGGGCCGGTGCCTTCACGCCGCCATCAACAGCTAAACCAGCCGTCAAGGACACATCATTGCCGATCAATGTCAGCGCCGATGATCCCGTGAAATTAATCGCCCCTGACCCATCCCCCATGCCCGCCTCCAACGTCAGGTTGCGCGCAGACGCCAGCTCAATCGATACACCAACATTCACATCGCCCACGGCGCGAATAATTAAATGCTGCGCGCTCACCGCTGATACCATCCAAGGCTGAACAACTAATGCCGACGAGGACGTCGAAACCAATTCCAACGTCCCCCCAGAGGGCAACGTCACAACACCAAAGCGATTGCTCGTCACAAACACCGACGCCTGCGCTAAGCTGATACGACCCGCCGAAAGCGACGAACCCGGCGCCGAAGAACTCAAAACCTCGCCAATGCCCGCCGTCAAAACCAAATTGCCGCGCAAAACACTCCGCCGAGAAACACGCCGAACTAGATTAAGCGCCGCGCTCACCTGCAATGTCCCCAATGCCGTGATCGTCAAAGAACGACCACTGCCCGCTTCCGCCGATGCCTCCGCAATCGTCGTCACATTCGAAGTTAACGCGATATTCGTGCCTCTCAAACTCGTCGTCCGGCTCCTCCCAAAACTAATCGCGCCGCCGGTCGTGCTCACCATCAAATTCCCCGCGCCTACATCTATGCTCGTGGCAATCGAAACAGCCCCTGTCCCTGTCACAGTCAAATCTTGGCCGCTCGGCTGATCCAACAAATCACGCGACGAGGTCAGCGAAATCGCCGCCCCTGACAAGGACGACGCCTGATCTGACGACCACATAATCCGACCTGTTCTCCGCCGCGCCGAGGCCGAAAGCGTTAAATCGCCCGCACCCGCATTGACACGCGCCCCAATCGTCAGATCTCCCGACAAAGCCCTGATCGTAATGTCAAAATTGTTGATGCCTGCCGCTGGCGTCGCCGCTCCTTTATCTGACAGCAAATTCACATTGTTTCCCTCTAAACGGCGCGTCTCGCCAGTCGCCGCCATGAAGTTTAGCGCTCCCGTCGTGCTGCCATCACCGGCAACCAAAACCAAATCACGCCCTCCAAGCACAACGTCGCGATCCACCACCAGATCTCCGCCCGTGCGCACCGTCAAATGACGACGCCTGGAAGTCCGACGATCGCTCACCAAAGACACCATCCACTCGTGCAGCGTCTGCGACGCGCTCGACGCCGATATAAACTCAACCCCGCCGGTGTTCAGCCTAATATTCATGAAAGGATTGCTCGCGCCAAAACCTGCCGCCTGCCTCAAACGCAACGTCCCAACCGAAAGAACCGTGTTCGAACCTTCGATCGTATTGCTGCCGGCGCTTAAATCTAAAGTGCCGCGACCCAAATTTAAATTGGCTGACAAGGTCATCGTCCCCGACGCCACAATCGTCAAATTACCATTGCTGCCGCGACCCGGCAAAGCGCCATCCGATGTCAGAATAATATCAGCTCCGCTCAAAACCGCGCCGCTGCCAAAACTGAGAACGCCCGTCTCGCGCGTGCCTGTCCCCGCTCCAGCCTCAAGCATCAAATTGCCGCTGCCCGCATTCATATGCGTGTTCACTCGTAAACCGCGCAGCGCCACAACTCTCAACAAAGCATCGCTCGCCGAAGGCATCTCAACTGCGCCCGCTTCATCACGAACCGTGTCACCGGTTAAAGTGATGACATCCCCGGTCAAGAGACGCGCCCCTGCAAAATTGATCACACCAATATTCCCAACACGGCGACGACCAACACGCGTCGTCCCCGTGCCTGCTGTCAAAACCAAATCTCCTGTCCCCGTATCGAGGTCAACCCCCACTTCAATATCGCCGAGCGCGATTACGCGCAAACGCCGACCGCTCGCAGGCGACGCCGCTCCGCCTTGCAGCTGAACATCATCTCCGCGAACCTCTACATCTCGCGCCGTGCTCAGCAAGATCGTCCCGCCTGCCGTCAAAACTACATCCCCCGTACCCGCGTTTAAGTGCGCCGCTAACGTTAAATCTCCCGAAGCCTCAACTGTCAAATCCTGATTGCTCGCCGCAGGCAGCGCTCCGCGACGCGGATCCGCGCTCAACTCTATCATCGCACCCGTCAAACGCGTCGCCGCATCCCGGCGCAGCTGCAAAACACCCATGTCGCGGCTGCCCAAACCCGCGCCCGCTGACAAAACTAGATCCCCGCTCGTCAATATATCCGTGCTCACACTCAATCCGCGACGCGCCACAACACTCACCGACTCCGTGCTCGCGCGAGATGTGCCGCCCGCATCCCCGATCAACACGATGTTCAAACCATTGAGAACCGTCTCAACAGAATCCCCCGCGCTCGAAACACCCAAATACAGCGAACCCGCATTCACCTGCGTCGTGCGTCCCACGCGCGTGTTCAAACCTCCGATCAAAGTCAAACTCCCCGTCCCCGCATTCAAATGACCCAGAACCGTCAGATCATTGCGCGCCCGAACCGTCAATGAGCGGTTCGACGCCGATGCCGGCGCACCGCGACCCGTCAACATGATCTCCCCGCCATTCACAACCCGCGTCGCGCCGCCAAATACCAATGTCGCGCCGCTCAAAGCAACCTGACCTGTCCCTGCATTGACGCTCGCATCAATCCGCAAATCGCCCGTCGCCGCAATCGTCAAATCACGACCGCCCGTCGTGATCGTCCCCGATGATACCAACGTAATGTCCGCGCCGACAAAACGATCCGCTGCCGTCTCTAGAATGATCAACCGACGCCGCGACGCCGCTCTCAACGTCAAAGACCCAGCTCCTAGGTCAATCGCCGCGTCCAAAATAATGTTGCCACTTCTAGATTCCAGCCACAATGACCGATCCGCGACTGACCCCATCCACGCATAATAACGCTGGTTGCCTGTCGCAATCACACGAAGCTCTCCAGACACAAAACTCGCCGGCTGTTGATCTGTAAACAGCGATCCATCCTGACGCACAATAATCTGATCTGCCGCCATCACTCGATCGCCGGCTACTTCTATTGTCCGCGCGCGCAGCGAAAGAACTGAACTCATCTCATCTCCAGACATCGAACCCAAACGCAGATCCGAACTGATCTCCAGATTGGTAAACGCCCGGATCGTCAAATTATGCGACCCCGCCATGCTCACCGACGCATCCCCGTCGCTTTCAAAAATGATGTTCCTGCCCGTCAGTTCAACCGGCGCGCTCGTCGCAAACGACAGCCCTCCAACACCCACGCTCGACGCCACACCCGCGCGCAACGTCAAAACGCCCGCGCGGCTGCGCGACGTGCTCGCGCCCGTGTGCAAAGACGCATTGACAACCAAATCCCTCTGCGCTGAAACCGTCAATGACTGACGACCCGCCCGAGGCAACGACGACGACGTCAGCATGATGTTATCGCCTGACAATTGCGTCGCCCTATTCGTCCTAAACTGCAGCGCACCCCCTGAGGCCAACGTCAGATCCCCAGCAGCGCCGGTATCTATGTTCGTGTTGATGGTCAAATTACCCGTGGCCGTGACCGTCAAAGCCTGATTGCTCGCCGTCGGGTTAGCCCCACCGGTCAAAGTGATCACAGAACCGCTCAACACCACCGCACCATTGCGAGATGTCGTGTCAGAGGCTGTGCCGCCGCCAAAATTTAAAGCACCCCCAGCGATTAAGCTCAGATTGCCTTCCCCAGTGCCAAAACTGCCGGTCAAGGTCAAGCCGCCGCGCGCACGGATCACCGCCGTGCCCATATTATCGCTCGCTAGATCCACCGCGCCCGCCGTCAGCCTGACGACACCCCCATTCAACGTGATCGAACGCTGCGCATCAAAGTCTATCCCGCCGACCGCCGCCAATGTCAAATTGCCCGCCCGAGCATCAAGACGCCCTCGGCTGTCAAGGCCAATGCTCGTGTTCAGGAGAATATTACCTGTCGCTGTCAACGTCACAGCGCGGCGGTTCGTCGAAATGCCGCCGCGTGAACCCGTCGTCAACGTGATGTCCGCTGCTAAAATCTCCGTCGCCGCATTGGTGAAAACTATCGTCCCAGAGGCAGACGCAGTGAAACTACCCAAACCAAAATTATTCGTCGCCGTCGTAATACGGATGTTGCGACCCGAATTCACTGCCAGACTGCGGCCAGCAACAACCATCCAAGTATTATGAACCGTCTGATCCGATGACGCGCGGCTTGTTAAACTTAATGAGCCCGTCTGCGGCAAGCCCAACGGTGCCGTCATGCCAAAAACCCCATCCTGTGACAGCGCCACGCGCAACGCCGTTATCGTCGGTACGCCGGTCGCAAAACCGTTGACAATATTACCCGCCGCGCCTTCGCCCGCTGTCAGGGTCAAGACACCCGTGCCAATATTGATCGCCGTGCCAATATTAATATCGCCGCGCGCGATCAAAGTGAGATTTGCATTGTTGACCTCTCCCGCCACCTGCAGATCCGGCGCGACGGCGGCCGTCAAAGTAATCTCCCCAGCGCTGAGCCTCCGATCTCCAGAAAAAATTAACGCCATGCCCGCTGCCAACTCCAGATCGTTAGCAACATCAAAATCAGCCGCAATAACCAAATTGCCAGTCGCCATAACGCTCGCTCCATCGCTCAGAATCTCCGCCGCCATCAACGTGATGTTCGCCGCTGTATTCAGCCCAACCAAGTTCGCATTCAAAGTCACCGCGCCTCCCGCAGCTCTGATCTCCAACCCGCGGCCATCAAGCATAACCATGCCTGCAATGATCGAAATCTCCGGCGCTTCCAGAACAATCGTCTCTCCTGTGCCGCCGCCCGCGAACTCGATATTTAGAGCGCCCGCATCTAAAACAATGCTTCTAGATGCCTGAATCGTCGAATTAGACCTCCCAGACAAATCAATCGTAAGAACAGTATCGCCATCACCAGGAACAAACACTTCATTTGTCTTCCGCCCCACGGTGAACCAAACCCCATCACTTGTTGTTGTCCCATCATAAACTTGAGGCTGCGCACCGCCATCAATCATGAAAGTCACACCCACAGGCGGCGTGCTGGGGGTAAAAGGCGTCGCATCCTGTTCCAAACGAATAAAGCGCGCGATGAAAGCCCGGGTGCCGCTAAAGGTGATCGTGCCGGTCATCGCGCCATCGCCCGCCGTCAAAACCAGACCGCCATCGCTTGCACTCGCCCCTACACTGTTCACATCGCCCAAATCGATGTCTCCTGCAACTGTCAAATCGCCCGAAGCCTCAACCGTCAAATCCGTGTTCATCGTCGTTGTTATAGCGCCTGTCAACACGATATCGCCGCCGTCCAAAATGACCCGCTGCCTGCCTAAAACTATGCCCACTGTCCCGGTTATCATGAGCGCGCCTGTGCCAACTTCAACATCACTATTCAGCGTCAAAGTGCCCAATGCCGTGAGCGTCAAAGCAAAATCGCCTGCTGTGAAATCGCCGCTATTATCAAACGCACCGATCCTCACGCTATTCGTGCCGCTCGGCGTCATAACGATATTCCCGCCCGACAATATACGCGCCGCAGCCGCCGCGCCGACAATGTTGACCTCTGTCCCCGTCAAAATGAGATTGCCCGTGCCGAGCGCAATGTCGCTATCAATCGCAATCGCTGCCGCGCTCGTCAAAGTCAAAGACAGCCCGTCTTCAGACATCCAATCGTAGATGGTTTGCGCCGCGCCGGTGACCAGCTCAAGCTCATTGACCGTGCGCGTGCGCGCAGCAGGGGAAGTCGTCACAGCAGCCAACGTGAACAAATTATCCGCAAAAGCGCCATCTTGCGTGAGGCTCACACTGTCGGCGGTCAGCATCGGCGCCGTCGTGCCCGTGAGCAAAATGATGTTGCCGGTCGTGCTGCCGCTGCCCGCCAAAAGCGTCAGGGCACCGCCTGCACCAACATTGATCCCCTCAACGCCCACACTAATATTGCCGGTCGCTTCCAAAACAAGTGTGACGTCACTTCCACTCGGCGGCGCGGTGTCGGCTCTCAAAGTGATCGCGTTGGCTCTGATCGTTGACGCGCCTTCAAAGATCAGCGCGCCTGTCGTTGTGATCGTCGTGCGACGATTCACCCTGCGGTCCTGACCGGCTATCAAAGTTAAGTTGTCATCCTCAAGACTCAAGCTCGCTGCAACCGTCAAATTGCGATAGGCAGTCAACACCACATTGCGAATGCTCGTCACAGGATTAGATGAAATAAAGGTCACATCGTCGCCTGTCACAGAGCGGGTGGCATTGCCTGCAAAAACAATCGTCTGCGCCGACAAAAAGACATCATTGATGCCCACAATGTTCGCATTCAATGTCAACGTGCCGCCTGCAGCAATGACCGTTAACGAACGATTCCCTAGGCTCAATGTCCGCGTCGTGATCGTGATCACCGGCGCGCGCAAAACTATCGGGCCGGAACCCCTGAAAAGAATCGTCCTGCGTGAACTCAGGGTAATGCTTTGCGCGCTGCGAATCGTCGCAAATGTAACCCTAAGCGTATTCCCTCGAGTCGTCTGCGCATACGCTGCTTCTATATCCCTTGCATAAAAAATGTCATACCAATCGCTCACGACAGGCTGGACCTCTGCCCCGTCAAAAACAATTTGCGGCAGCGCACCGGAGGGAAGCGTAAAGGTCGCAGGACGCGACACAGGGAAAATCGACCCGTCTTGCGTCAGCGAGACCGAAGCCGCGGTGATCACAATCCTTGGCGTCGTCGGAGAAACGCTCGGATCAAGAGGCTGACCATCATCATCTGTGGCGCCATCAGCCCATAAGATGCTGCCGGTGCCAGCATCGCCTGTCGCGCGGCCTGCGGCAATCACCAAAGCACCGCTGCCAATATTGATATTGTTATTGATCGTCACATCGCCTTGTGCCGTGATCGTCAAATTTGTGTTTGTCGTCGTCGTCGTCACGCCGGTCAGCGTGATCGCGCCGCCGCCTAAAGCTGCGTCCTCGCCGTCCAAAACTATGCCTGATGTCCCTGTCAGCATAAGCGCACCGCTGCCGGTCTCAACATCGCTATTCACCCTCAAAGTCCCCGATGCCATGAGCGTCAAGGCAAAATCACCGGCAGTGAAATCGCCGTCATTATCAAACGACCCGATCCTGACGCCATTCGCGCCGCTCAAAGCAAGCCTGACATCTCCGCCCGACAACATCCGCGCCGCCGCCGCCGCGCCGCCAATGTTGATCTCTGTCGCCGACAAGGTCAGGCTGCCCGAGCCCGTCGCGATATCGCTCGTGCTCGTGATCGCGCAGCCATTGCAGGTGAGCGTTAGGGCGCGACCATTAGTTGTGTCAATCATCCACGCCTCAACCGGCTGATCTGCCGACGTCTCAAGGGTCAGCGAAGTGAGAGCCGCCACTGCCAGACCTTCAAAGAGAACAGCACTGCCAAAAACACCATTCTGCGTCAAGCTCAAGCTTGTGGCAGTTAGGGCCGGTATATTGCTGTCGGCATCATCGGCGTCGCGGTCTGCGGTCGTGATGTCGCCCGCTGTCGCCTCAATGATGAGGTTTTGTCCCGTAATCGTATTGGCAGATAGATGAACCGTCGCACCAGAGAGCGTGATCTGGCTGCCGCTCAACGTGATGGTCGGCGCCACCAAAGCAATGCCCTGCTCGCCCCCCATGATATTATTGCTCAGCGTGATCGACACCGCGCTCGTCAGGCTCAAACCGAGACCATCAGCTAACATCCACGCGTGGACTGTTTGTGCTGCCTCGGTGCTCAAAATCAGCGCGCGTGAGGCTGCATGAATCTCGAATATGCCAGCAGCAAATGCATCAGTTTGCGTGAGCCTAATTTCTCCGGCGCGCAAGATCGGGGTGGCACCGGCCTTCACCGCAATCGCACCCGTGCTCACGCGCAAAGTAAGCACCGAACTCAACTCGCTTAATTGGATGTTCCCCACTTCGAGCATCGTCGTCATTGCACCACCAAGAATGAGCCCAAAGTCAGATTCTGCCGGACGGTTCAGCGTGATTTGACCCGCCGTTATTGTGCGCACACCGGAAAACTCGATCAGGCCTGTCGTCGCCGTAGCTCTCAATAGAGTCAATCTGCCTGTGGCGCCAAGATCAATATCGCTGACAATTCTCAAGACGGCCCCGGCATCATCCATGTAGATCTTCAAGTCTCTGCCAGCAACGATGAGCCAGTCATAGCGAACATCAATCATCTGCTCCTCAACGCCATTGGCAAGAATGATCGTCACATCGGTCGAAGTCAAATCGAACGGGAAGTCAGGGACAAAGGGCACACCTTGCGTGAGGCTAATCGCCAAGGCGGTCAGAGTCGGATCTGCGACGCTGGATATGCTGCCTTCATTTGCGCTCAGGGTCAAAATCCCTCTGATTGAAAGGCTATTATTAAGAGTTAAAGCGCCCGCCGCTTCGATCGTCAGAGCAAAGACAGGATCGCTTCCTGTTTCCGCTGTAAACGTATCGGCGATAGGAGTATCAGCAAACGTTCCCAGCCTAACGCCATCGGCGCCGGTCGCCGTAAGGCTGATGTTGCCACCAGACACAGTGCGCGCATTGGCTGCCAAGCCCAAAATGTTGATCGCAGCCCCTCTCAAAGTGAGATCGCCCGTGCCGAGTGTAATGTTCCCTCTAATCACAATCTCTGCCGCGCTCGTCAAAGTCAGGGACGTCCCAGTTTGAGCCATCCAATTATAGATGCGCTGCGCCGCTTCGGTCTCGAGCACGAGCGCCGAAGCTGAAGCCAGCGTGAACAAATCATCCGCAAAAACGCCGTCCTGCGTGAGAGCAATTGTCCCCGCCGTGAGCGTGCGGGTCGCGCCGCTATTGGAGATATTGCCTGTCGTCGCGGTGTCTCCTGCCGTCAGCACGAGGCTGCCCGCAGCGCCAACATTGATGTTGTTGCTGAGCGTGATATCGCCCGTCGCAATGACAGTGAGGTTCGCACTATCCGTTGACGCCGTTACCTCGCTCAAAAGATCGATGCTGCCCGCGCTCAAAATGCGTGTGCCACTGATCGTAATCCCAGTACTGCCATTCAAATCAAGAGCGCCGCCAATTGTGATGTTGGCATTGATCGCAACCACACCCCCCATGCTTATTAAAGTGAAGTCGCCCTCCCCGCCATTATTAAGCGACGTCGCCACGGTCACATCCACGGCGCTGGTCAGCGACACAGTCCGGCCATCGGCGATCATCCATGAATAAACAGTCTGCGCCGCTTCTGTGTTGAGGGTCAGTGAACCAACCGTGCTTGCGCCATCGGCGCCAACCAGCGTAAGGGGAGCCGTGCTGCCAAAGGTGCCAGCCTGCGTGATCGTCACGCTGGGCAAAATCACCGTCGCGACGGTGTCATCGGTGCTGGTGATCCCGCCTGCGAGGTTCAAAACCAAGCCGCCAGCGTCCATCATGCTGCTCATGATATTGACACCACCATTGAGTGTGAGCGCACCGCTGTCGGTGATGATTGTCAAAGTGCGCCCTGCAAGATCAATGCTCCCCGCTGTGATGAGCACACGATCAGCTTGAAATGTGATCGCCGTAGGAATAGCCGCAGCGAACGTAATCGCGCCGCTGCCCGCGTCCAATGTGATGCTGTCTATGCCGCGAAGCAACCCAGCAGGGAAATCAGTAGCAGCAAACTCAAAGGCGCTTTCCGCAATGAATCTGCCCTCACCATTATTATCAAGCGGCGTCGTGTTATCAGCCCAAGCAGCAGCGGCAATAAGATTGCCTGAAGCAAACAGCAGCTCAGAAGGGGCAGAATATAGCAGGAACATCGCAGGCGGCGTGTTGGCATCACCTGTAAAGTCGGCAGCCTGCGCCAGAATGACGCGACTCGCCAAAATCCGAGTGCTGGTGGCACCAAAGTCGATGGCGCTCGTCGTATCGGAATCTGAAGTCGCCATCGCCGCAAGCCTGAGGACGCCATCATTGATATCAATGTCGCCCACCGTCAAATTGCCTACAGCGGTGATCCTGAGATGATTTATAGTGGCCTCCCTTGTGATCCCGCCTGTGATCATAATCACCCCGCCAGTTAACTCCCTGTCGTCGCCTATGATCTGAATATCTTGCGCATGAGAACTTGCCGTCATGAGCGTGAGCGCACCGCCGCTAGTATCAATATCGCCATCAATCGTGATGCTGTTAGCCGCGGTGGTTTCGGCAGTCGAGATGGTCAGCGCCCTAGCCGCTAATGGGTCATCTGATATGATATTGCCTGTGATCGCAACTCTTGTGGCAGACAGCACCACATCCGCAGTGAGTTGAATCTCGCTGCCGTCCAAATTAATTGAGCCGGGATCTCTGCCGAGGTTGCCCCCAACGATGATTGGGCAGTTTGTGCAGGTAAGATTAAAGCTGCCCGTGAGAGACGTATCGGTAGTCTTGCCACTCATTGACATCCAATCCTGAATCGCCTGCTGTGCCGGATCAGTCTCTGTTGCGCCTGCACCAGATGTCGTCAGAGTCAGATCCATGGCCTCATTCGTAAAGACGAACTCCCGATCAGAGCCAAACGCATCCGTTTGCTCTAAGGTCAGTGCGGCGGCGGTGATCTCTCGAACATTGGCGCTATCTCCAATGCTGCCATTTGCGCTCAAGGTGAGTTCATCAACATCTGACACACTCAAAATGATGTTGGCGCTGAACGTCAAGCTGTTGGCGGCCGCAATGGTGATCGTTCTCTTGCCCGTGCCTGTCGTGCCAATCAGGCCGGTGAGCATAATGTTCAGGCCCGAAGTGTTTGTATGCCTCCGGCAAAGTTGATCCGGCCGCCCGTGCTTGCGGACGTCAAAGTGAGATCGCCTGCGCCGGTATCGATGTCCGCGCCGCCTGGGATCACGATCGCGCAATTATCGACGGCGCAAGCAAGAGACAAAGACGTGTCGGGCACAGACATCCAATCTTGGAAGCTTTGCGTCGCCGCTATTCTTGTGGTGAGCGTGAGCGTATCCACACCCTCCAGCGTGAAGTCGATATCACCAAACGCGGCATCTTGAATCATCGTGATGCTCATCACCTGGAACGTCACGGCGCTCGCTGCGGTGATCGCGCCAGTTGCAGCCGTCGAGGCGGTCAGGGTGAGGCTATTGCTACTGCCGATCACATCACCGGCAAGCGCGATGCTGCCGCCCTCGAGCTCGATGGCGGAGGCACCCAAAACGATCGCGCCGCCTTGGGCAGTCGCTGTCAAAGAGAGTGTGCCGGTGAGGGTGATGTCGGCGCTAATCAGAAGCGAGAGCGCTGTGCTCGCCAAAGTGAGGCTGCCCGTGCCGATATTGCGCGGCGCGCCGTCGCCCGTATTGACGATAGATGCTGCAACCCCCACATTGCCGCGTGAATTGGTGATAGTTAAATCTACGTCTTGGACAATCATCCAATCTTGAATATTCTGGGTTTCAATGCTGGTGGTATTAAAGGTCAGCGACTGGCTTGTGCCCATCAGGGTGAACATGAACAAATCTGCAGAGCCAAAAACGCTTCCCTGCGTCAAAGTTGCCGAGGCCGACGCTCAAGGTTGGCGTGGTATCGCCGGTGGTGGTGATTTCGCCTCCTGTCGCAGTCAGCGTCAGGGTCGCCGTGCCAACATTGATGCTGCCCACAGCCAAATCGCCTGTCGCGATGGCCATCAGAGCTGTATTGGTCGCGGTGGCAGCACCTGTGAGCGTGATGTTATTGCCGCTCAATCGGGCGGCGGCAGTGAGCATAAGCGCGGTGCCATTCAAAATGAGATCACCCGCGCCTGTCGCAATATCGCCTGCGATCGTGATATCGCAACTGAGGC